>JBJEQR010000031.1:0-36597 GCA_051881855.1 Oscillospiraceae bacterium | reverse complement strand
AGAGGTTATTAAAAAGTATACCACTTTTGGAATTATCTTGCAATAGTTTCATGTAAAAAATATAAATTTTTTCATTTTTGACAAATTTCTACCTATCTTTTTTGCAGTTTTTGCAGCAAAGCTCGTTCCCCGCAAGGAGAGATTCCATTGTGTCTCCAAGCTGGGTGAAAAGGGCGGCAAGGAAAGCGCCCTCCTCCGGCGTCAGCTTTTCAACGAGCACGGCTGCAAGAGCAGTTATCGCGGCTACGGTTTCTTTCGGGCACATAATATCATCTCCCCGGATATTATATGCAAGGGCAGGTTATTCCCGCTCACCGAGCTTTTTTGCGAAACAAATCACCCGTTCCACCTCGTGAAAACCCACCGAAAGGTGAAAAGCGCGGCTCGCTTCATTGTCAATAAGGCAGTCGCTGCCAAAATCGCTGCAGCCCTGTTCCCTTGCCCAGTTTTCACAGTAGGCAAGGAGTTTTTTCGCTTCGCCGCGCCCACGGTGCCCCTCTTTTACGCATATCCCCTCGAGGTATGCGGCGGGAAGGGCGCTCGCCCCGGCGACGTAGTCGCTGCGGATACGGACGTTTGCAAAAGCCATTACCTCACCATTCTCCTCACTGACGGCGACGAGGTCCTTTTCCGAGCGCAAAAGCTCCTCAAAGTCCTTTTCAAGTTTTTCCGGGCTGTCGCTCCAGACCTCCGGCACTGAAGCAAGCTCCGCCAGAGCTTTTATGTCCTTTTCTTCCGCTTTTCTTACCATGCTGTCCTCCGTTTTATCAAAAAAGTCCGCCTTCCGACGGACCTTCTTTTTTATCTCTTTTTCTTTCCGCCGATAAAAAGCGCAATGCCCGCCAGAACGGCAAGGGCAAGGGCGCCTATGGCAATGTAGACTACGGGCATATATTCCCCGCCGGTATTTACGATTTCGCCGCCGTCCCCGAAAAGCGAGGGCGCTCCGGCAAAGGCGTTAACGGAAAGCATAAACGGCAGAGCCGCAAAGGCGGCAGCCGCAAAAAATTTCTTCATAAATCAGACCTCTTTTCTTTTATGGCTTCCAACAGATATATATTATTAGTTTTTCAGAAAAGTGTCAATTAACATTCTGTTAAATCGGCAAAAAACAGAGAGGGAATTTTTTATAAAAAAATTCCCTCTCTGTCTGTAAATATAATACCACAAAACGGCGTAAAAATCAAGACTTGTTCTTCGCCGTATTATGCCGTAAACTTAGGTTTCCGGAGGTGATTGAAATGGAAGATTTTTCTCTTATACCCATGGCCCAGCAGGAGGGCGAAACTGAAAAGGAGCTTCTCGCCTGCAACGAAATTTCAAAGAAATCCGGCCTGTCGCTCACTGAGAAGGACATGGCTCAGCTTATGGACGCAAGGTTCAAGGCCCTCGAGCGCACGGGGCGGGTCGAGTTCGGCGGCGGAGTGCTGAAGGAGCTGGTGCAGGCATTCCACAGCTCAAAATACGTCACCGCCGAAAACTACCGGGAACTTCTTGAGGAGCTCCAGGACGCTTTCTATTATTTCCGCGGGGAATGTGACGGGCTCGTTTCGGACAGGGAGCTCATTGCGTTTATGCGCAAAGCCTTTGATGGGGAGGCCCATGGAGAAATAGATTACCTTGTGGGCACCTCGCTGGAGCGGTTCTGCATGAAGCTCAGAGGAAAGCGGGGCGAATATCTTGACTGAATTTTTAAGTGTTTCTGGCGGCCTGACGCCGGAGGAGACCCTGCTTCTCCATGAAAAGCTCTGGGAGCTGCTGAAAAAGACGTCCGAAGAATACACTCTCGGGCAGAGCAGCTCCGTCTCCTCCCAGGACGCCCAAAGGCTGCTCGCTTCCGCCTGCTTCGTGCTCAGCGAGCACCTGAAGTTTAACGGCGAGACAAGCCGGGATCTGCTTGACGAGGATATTTTTGAGGCGTATGAGCACGGAAAGAAATGCGTGCTCAAATGCTGTGACGAAGCAAGGGAGCTTTGGAAAAGTGCCTGCCTCTCCGTGCCCAAAATACCGAGCGTCTCCATAAACGAGACTCTCAAAAGTATCGGAGAGGGGTTTTACCACTATAACATTGACACATTTCCGTCGGAGGTACCGTGCAGCATCACCTATCCGCTGATGAACGCCATACCGGAGAGCGTGCTCGGAATGGAATACGTTTGTGAGTACCTCCGGCGGCTCATGCTCGAAAACTATATTCTCAGCCGCTTTGATGCGGCAAACGTGCGCAGGCTTCTGATACGCGTCAGCCCGTTTTATTCCGAACTGCTCATAAATCTCTGTGAAACTCCGCTGCAGAATGCCGTGGGGCTGGCCGTCCTTGAAAAGGATATTTTCGGGCTTCGGATAGAGCCCGCGGAGCGGGAACAGCTGACCGGAATTTTCTCCGCTGCTTCCGACGGGGAGCTTTCCGCCCTTCTCGTTTCCGGCGCAGAGAGAGTTTCCTATTCCCTCAATCTCGAAAACGACGGTGCCCGGGACTACCTTTGCCGCTTTGCGGCGGGCCTCGGGCCCAGGATAAAAGTATCCCTCGGCAGCGGCATGAGGGGAGTTTTCGTGTGAAGCACCGTTATTGGGCGCCTTAAGGCGCCCAATTTTTGATAATTAAATAAAATGTCTTTTAATGCGGCTGTTTTTGTGATAAAATCTAAGCAGTATATTTTTCTGGAGGTCATTATGCCCTTTTTGCCTGTTACAAAAGATGAAATGAAAAAGCTGGGCTGGGACGAAGCGGATTTCGTATTTGTCACCGGGGACGCCTACGTCGACCACCCGAGCTTTGGCCCGGCAATTCTGACCCGACTGCTGGAAAGCAGGGGCTACCACGTGGCGGTGCTGGCGCAGCCGGACTGGAAAAACAGCTATGATTTCACCCGCTTCGGGAAGCCGCGCCTTGGCTTTCTGGTTTCCGCCGGGAACCTTGACTCCATGGTGGCGCACTATACCGCCGCAAAGAGAAAACGCCATGACGATGCCTATTCTCCGGGCAAAAAGGCCGGCCTCCGGCCGGACAGGGCTGTGACCGTTTACAGCAAAAAAATAAAATCCATATATCCTGACGTCCCTGTTATTATCGGCGGCATCGAGTCCTCTCTCCGGCGTTTCGCCCACTATGACTACTGGACGGACAGGGTCATGCCCTCCGTGCTCGTGGACTCCGGCGCCGACCTTCTCTCCTTTGGCATGGGTGAGCGCCAGACCCTTGAAATTGCCGAAAGGCTCAACAATGGGGAACCCGTTTCCGCACTGCGGGACATCAGAGGCACCTGCTATCTCGTGCCGGTGAACGAATACGAGCCCGGACCTGCGGTGGAGTGCCCGAGCTTTGAAAAAGTCTGTGAAAGCAAGAAAGAATATGCCGTGGCCACCCGCAAACAGCAGGACGAGCAGGACCACATCCGCGGCAAAAAGGTCATACAGCGCCACGGAAAAATAATGCTTGTGCAGAATCCTCCGGCAGTCCCCCTCTCGAGGGAGGAGTTGGACGAGGTTTTTGACCTGCCGTATATGCGTAACTACCACCCCATGTATGAGAAACAGGGCGGCGTTCCCGCCATTGATGAGGTGCTGTTCTCCATTACGCACAACCGCGGCTGCTTCGGCGGGTGCAATTTCTGTGCGCTGGCGTTCCACCAGGGCAGATTCGTCACCTCCCGTAGCAAGGAATCCATACTGCGCGAGGCCAATATTCTCATAAACGACCCAAGGTTTAAAGGCTATATCCACGACGTGGGAGGCCCCTCTGCGGATTTCCGCAGGCCCGCCTGCGAAAAACAGCTGAAATACGGGCTCTGCCCCGGGAAAAAATGCCTTGCTCCCACCCCCTGCCCCAACCTGATAGCTGACCACAGCGAGTATCTTGAGATACTTCGGGAGCTTCGCAGCCTTCCCAAAGTGAAGGCGGTATTTATCCGCTCGGGAATACGCTACGACTATGTGCTGGCGGACAAGGACGACTCCTTTTTCAAAGACCTTGTAAAATACCATGTCAGCGGCCACCTCAAGGTGGCGCCCGAGCACTGCAGCACGCCGGTGCTCGACTATATGGGCAAGCCCCATATAGTCGCCTACGTGAAATTTCAGAACCGGTTCATGGAGCTGACCCGCTCAGCCAAAAAGGAACAGTACCTGGTTCCCTACCTAATGTCCTCCCACCCGGGGAGCACCATCAAAGACGCGGTTGCGGTGGCGCAGTTTTTAAAGAAAAACGGCATCCGCCCGGAACAGGTACAGGATTTTTACCCCACTCCCGGCACCGTTTCCACCTGCATGTTCTATACGGGGCTTGACCCCTACACCATGAAAGAGGTCTATGTTCCCGTCTCGCAGGAGGAGAAGGCCATGCAGCGGGCGCTTTTGCAGTACTACGTTCCGGAAAACGCGGACACGGTCCGCAAAGCCCTGCACAAGGCGCACCGGGACGACCTCATAGGAAGCGGGGAAAACTGCCTCGTGCGTGAGGATTTCAGAATGAAAAATATCGCCGAGAAAAACGGACGTTATTTTCCGAAAAATTCGGGAAAGAATAAAAAAGCGAATAACAGAGCAAAGAAGGCAAAGCGCGGATGATATTTTTCAGGGCTCTTCTGGGCCTTATAATTACGGGGGCGGCTTTTTACGGCCTGTTCCTCGGCGGGTGCATGAAGGACCCGAAGCACTGGCACAACCTCATTGCGTATTACACTAACATGAGCAACATTGTGGTGCTCATATTTCAGACATCGGTGCTCATTTCATCGCTTTTTCCTGATAGCGCATTTTATGCGTTTACCCAGAACGGGATACTGCAGTTCTGTGTGATGAACATGATACTTGTGACGTTCCTCGTGTATCACTACATCCTTTTCCCTGCGATACAAATCAAGAAAGAAGCCCTTACCGACGCGGAGAAGGAGGCCGGAAAGCTGACGCCGAACAATATCTGCGTCCACTATATCGTGCCCCTGGGCTCCGTACTGTACTGGCTCCTTTTTGCAAACAAGGATATTCCGTTTTTGAGCACGGTGCTCTGGCTCATTATTCCGACGGTTTATTTCATCTATATTCTCATCAGGGCCATGCTCAAAATCAATATCTACGGCAAGGATACGCCCTACCCCTATTTTTTCATTGACCGGAACCTTATCGGCACCAAAAATTTTGTCAAAAGCGTCATCGCCTGTTTCGGCGTTTTCTTTGGAATAGGGTGCGTTACCTTTGTGGTGAGCCTTATTCTGAGATAAAGAAAAAGCAGGAGAACGCTGCCCCCTGCCTTTTGAAAATCAGTTTTTCTCTGTCCTGTAAAGCAGAATTTTTTTCATAAAGAAGTTCCAGAAAAGGACTATTACCGCGGCAACGGCTTTTGAAATCATGTAGTGCCAGAGGAGCTTTTCCGTAAACAGCCACATGAGCAGCTCCGTTATGCCAAGGCCAATGACTGTTATGACGGCAAAAACAATAAATTCCTTTATCCTCTCGCTGCCCTCGGTCTTTTTGCTGAAAACCAGCCATTTTGAGAGGGCAAAGTTCACGCAGAGCCCGACAATAAATGAAATGATACCCGATATAAGGTAATAAACCCCGAGCTCCGTTATGACGTACAGGGCTGCGTAATCCGCCACGAAGGACGCGCCGCCCACGAAAATATAGCGAAAGAACTGGAGGAAGGTGTCCTCGGTGCTTTCAAGGAAAATGGCTTTAAAATCGCCTTTTTTCAGCAGTTCAAAAAATTTTTTCAAGATTCCGCCTCTTTTTTTGTAATTTCTTTTTATATTTTATATTTTTTGCGGCGCAAAATCAAGTGCCGGCGAAAGGAGGGCTTTTGCTTTGGAAAGGCTCGACAAGGTAATTTCAGCAAGGACCGCTCTTTCCAGAAAGGAAGCCAAGGCCCTTATCTCCGGCGGCAGCGTCTCCGTAAACGGAGAGACGGTCAGGTCCTCCGAATATAAAGTGTCGGAAAATGACGAAATTCTTCTCGGCGGGAAGAAAATAAGCGAAAAAAAGCACTTATATATTGTACTTAACAAACCAGAGGGCTACGTTTCGGCGACGGAGGACCCGCAGCAGAAAACCGTCCTCGAGCTTGTGCCGCCCGAACTTTCCCGAAAGGGGCTCTTCCCCGCCGGACGGCTCGACAAAGACACCACCGGGCTTATGATCATAACCGACGACGGCGAATTTGCCCACGACATACTCGCACCGCGAAAGCACGTTTCAAAATCCTACGCCGTGACGATCGATAACCCAGTGACGGAGGACATGAAGCGGGGTTTTGAAAACGGAGTGGAGCTGAGCGACGGAGTCTGCAAGCCCGCAAAACTTGAAATAACCGGAGAAAATACGGCCATGGTCACCCTCTCCGAGGGGCGCTACCACCAGATAAAAAGAATGTTCGGCTGCTTCGGCGCAAAGGTGACAAAGCTCCACCGGCTCTCCATCGGCGGATTTTACCTGCCAAAGGAGCTTCCCCCGGGCAAATGCCGGGAAATCACAGCCGGGGAGCTGGCGCTTATAAAAAACGGCGGGTGAATACTCCGTCATAAAAACTGCCGGGCACGGGACGTTTGCGCGCAAATAGCCGGGCGGAATTAACATTAGCTTTACATATTTTTCAGCGGATGCTGCCGCGGTTTTGAAAAATTGCGCAGGCTTTACCGGCTCCGCAGACAAAACAAGAGAATTTCAAAAAAAGCTGAAATAAGGTGACAAAATGATACTCTACACTGTTATCCCCTGCTACAATGAGGAGGAGGTCCTGCCTCAAACTGCGAAGGTGCTCTCCAACAAATACCGGGCGCTCATTGAAGCGGGGCTGATCTCCGGCGAAAGCAGGATCCTCTTTGTGGACGACGGCTCCCGGGACGGGACCTGGGAGATGATCTCCGCCTTTCATCAAAGCGATCCCATGTTCTGCGGCGTCAAGCTGAGCCGCAACCGCGGACATCAGAACGCCCTGCTGGCAGGGCTCATTACCGCGGCGGAGCGCTGCGACGCCGCAGTTTCCATCGACGCGGATCTTCAGGATGACGTTGATGCCATTGACAAAATGGTGCTGAAATTTAACGAGGGCTGCGACATTGTTTACGGCGTGCGCGACAAGCGGGACAGCGACAGATTCATGAAGCGCTTCACCGCCGAGGGATATTACCGCGTTATGCAGTTTTTCGGCGCAAGCATTATTTTCAATCACGCGGATTTCCGCCTTATGAGCAGGAGGGCCATAGAGGCTCTCGAGCAGTTTGACGAAGTGAATCTCTTTCTCCGGGGCATGGTGCCCATGCTGGGCTTTAAAAGCGACATTGTGTACTACGAACGCCGCCCTCGTCTCGCCGGAGAAAGCAAATATACGGTCCGAAAAATGCTGGACCTTGCCTGGAACGGCATAACCTCCTTCAGCACGAAGCCCATTGACATGATAGTTTTCGGCGGGGCTTTCGTCTCGGCCGCGGCGCTTTTCGCCATGCTTGTGTTCCTTATCCTTCTGATTTTCGGAATTTCCGTGGGCGGAACGGGCTGGATCATCGCCTCCCTCTTCCTCTGCTGCGGAATAAATCTTCTGGCTGTGGGTACTGTCGGTGAATACGTCGGAAAAACGTACGTTGAGGCAAAGCACAGGCCGAAATATATCATTGAAGAAATTTTGGAATAAAGAAATTATCCTCCGGACGGCTCATGCTGCCCGGAGGATTTTTTGTCCGTCGTAGCATTTTATCGGGATTCTTCCTCACTTCTCCGGCCTATACCCTTTTTATAGTCTTTTAGGCGCAGTTTAAAATTTTCGGCTATAAGGATTTTCCCTGCGTCGTTCCATGCCTGGACCGCGATCTCCGTCAGCGGCTCAGCCAGTCTTAGCTGCAGTTCGTCCATATTGTCCACAGCGAACCACGGGAAAGCCCGGAACCTTTTTTCATCGCCTATCAAAAACATATAGCCGATGAGAGCAGAATCTCTGAAAACAAAATAAAACTGCGGAAGCTTCCGCTCAACAGATTTATCCATTACCCTCTTCATCGTTTTTTCGTTTCCATAAGCGGGAAAAAATCCTATTGATTTCAGCGAAGCCAGAGCAAAATCACGCTGATGCCCTGACATATCAATATAGTTACATATATTCTCCACGCTGATTTCCGTTCCTTTCAAATATGATATATAATTTTACTCTAAATATATGAATATTTCTTTAAATCCTCAGAAAAATACGCAGCGCGCATAATAAAATGCAGCGCGCATAATAAAATGCATAGCGCTGCATAAAATTATTTATTACATATAAAAATGCATTTTTAAAACCCATTTTTCTGCTGTTTTCGCCCCGTCATTTCAACTATCAAATCTGATGTAAATTTATTCAAATTTTTTTGGCATTTACAATTGACTTTAAGGTTATAGAGTGATATTATAAATAATATTTTAATGCACTACTGCTTTAAATAAGTTATTGAGGAAAGGGGTGAAAAATGTGACAAAATACATTATTAAACGTATTCTACTTGCCATAGTTACTATTTTTGTAATATGTGCAATCACATTTTTTACTATGCATGCTGTCCCAGGCGGTCCTTTTAACTCCGAAAAAGCTCTCAGTGAAGCGACTGTTGCCGCGCTGGAGGCCCGTTACGGACTTGATAAACCTGTGGGAGAACAGTTTGTAAATTATCTTAAACAGGTAATACTGCACGGCGACTTCGGCGTCTCACTCAAGAACGGACGTGAAATTTCCGCAATTATAGGCGAGTCTTTCCCTGTTTCGGCCAAACTCGGACTTATGGCTATGGCCGTGGCTCTCATATGCGGCACTGTTTTTGGCTGTATTGCCGCACTGATGAGGAACAAGGTGCCGGACAGAATCATCATTTTCTTCTCGACTTTGTTTACAGCCGTTCCGAGCTTCGTTCTCGCTACGCTCCTGCTCCTTGTTTTCTGTATCCAGCTTGAATGGTTCCAGGTATGGAACGCAAACTCCCAGAACTATCTGCTCCCGGTAATCGCCCTTGCAGCCTACCCGATGGCTTACACCACCCGTCTTGCAAAGACGAGCATGCTCGATGCCCTGGGGCAGGACTATATCCGCACCGCCAAGGCAAAGGGCGTCAGCAAATGGAAGGTCATTTTCAAACACGCTCTGCGCAATTCGCTCATACCTGTCATAACCTATGCAGGACCGCAGATTGCTTACATAATTACCGGCTCCATGGTGGTTGAAACCATTTTCACCGTAGGCGGACTTGGTAGCAAGTTTGTCAGCGCTATAAATAACCGTGACTACACCCTTATCATGGCAACCACGATTTTCCTTGCCGCTCTTATGGTAATAGCAAACCTCATATGCGATATTCTCTACAAAGTAGTGGATCCCCGCATTCAGTATGATTAACGAAGGGAGATTAAAATGGAAAACGAAAATAACCTCCCGAAGAAAAACATTCTCAGCGCTCAGATAGATCTGAGCAAATTTGAACCCGCCACCGAGGAAGAAAAGCGTCAGCAGGACGTCATGAGCAAGAGCACCACTTTCTTCCGCGACGGCATGAGAAAGCTCTTTAGAAATCCCCTTGCGGTGCTCAGCATAGTCCTTCTGACAATCATAGTTGTTGTAATTATTGTTGCCCCTATGGTCGTTCCCTATGGCTACGCCGAGATACTTTCCGTCAACGGAAAGCGCGACAAGGGCGCAAAAAACCTCGCTCCCTTTGAATACAGCGAAATGGAGCAGGAATACATAGCAAACGGCGGCGAAAGATTTCCCCACATTTTCGGAACTGACGAACAGTGCCGCGATTATTTCATCCGTGTCATCTATGGCACACGCGTTTCCCTCTGCGTAGGATTCTTCGCAAGCATCATAGTGCTTATCATAGGCGTCATCTACGGCAGCATATCCGGCTATATCGGCGGCAAGGTTGACCTTATAATGATGCGCATTGTAGATGTAATCTACTCCCTGCCGGACATGCTGATGGTAATACTCCTCTCCGTCGTTCTGAACGAGGTGCTTGTCTTTAAATCCGGCTCAATGCTGGCAAAACTCGGCACCAACATGATCTCGCTTTTCATCGTATTCGGACTTCTCTATTGGGTGGGCATGGCCCGTCTTATTCGCGGACAGATTCTTTCCATTAAAGAAAACGATTACATACTTGCGGCGAAGGTCGTGGGCGCAAAATCCAGCAGAATTATACGCAAGCACATCCTTCCCAACTGTCTGTCTGTTATTATCGTATCCACCGCTCTGCAGATCCCGTCGGCAATTTTTACCGAGAGCTACCTTTCCTTCATCGGACTCGGCGTCCGCGCCCCGATGCCCTCCCTTGGCTCACTGGCAAACGCGGCCCGTGAAGGACTCCAGTCCTATCCTTATAAACTGGTATTCCCGGCTCTTATGATCTGTCTGGTGGTACTGTCCCTTAACTTGCTTGGCGATGGTCTCCGCGACGCATTCGACCCGAAACTGAAGAGGTGATTGGAATGCAGGAATATGAACATCTTTTAAGCGTAAAAAATCTTCACACATCTTTTTTCACCGACAACGGTGAGGTACAGGCTGTGAACGGCGTTTCCTTCAATCTCGACGCCGGAAAAGTCCTCGGCATAGTCGGCGAGTCCGGCTCGGGCAAATCCGTAACTGCCTACTCCATTATGCAGATACTTGCCGACACCGGCAAAATTGTTGAGGGCGAAATTTACTACAAGGGCGAGGACATTTCCAAATGGGATGAATCCAAAATGCGCAATTTCCGCGGAAAATGCTGCTCTATCATTTTCCAGGACCCCATGACCTCCCTCAACCCGGTATTCACCATAGGAAACCAGCTCATTGAGGCTATCAATATCCACTCCAAAAAGAGCAAGGAAGAAGCCAAGGCGAGAGCCATTGAGATGCTTCAGCTTGTTGGCATCAACGAACCGGAAAAACGTCTTAAACAGTATCCTTTTGAGCTTTCCGGCGGCATGCGCCAGCGTGTCATGATCGCTATGGCTCTGGCCTGTGAGCCCGATATACTCATTGCCGATGAGCCCACCACCGCTCTTGACGTCACCATTCAGGCTCAGATACTTGAGCTGATGCAGGACCTTCAGAAAAAACTTGGAATGGCAATTATAATGGTGACACACGACCTCGGCGTCATTGCTGAGCTCTGTGACGAAATCGTAGTGATGTACGGCGGCCGCTTCTGCGAGCGCGGAACCGCGGATGAAATTTTCTATAATCCCCGCCATGAATATACGAAGGGTCTCCTTCGCAGTATTCCGAACATCAACAACATGAAGGAGCGCCTTGTTCCTATCTCAGGTACGCCTATCAACATGCTCAATATGCCTAAGGGTTGCGCTTTCTGCGCACGCTGCGACTCCGCAATGAAAATTTGCCTTGAGCAGGTACCTGAGGAGCGCTTCATCAATGAAAACCACAAGGCGTCCTGTTGGATAAACACCCGTGACAACGTGGGCTACACCGAACTGCCCGAAAAAGAGGAAGGAGGAGAAGCATGAGCGAATATTTGCTGGAGGTCGAACACCTCAAACAGTACTTCCCCGTACGCACCGGTTTTTCCAAGACGGTTCCGCTTAAAGCAGTGGACGACGTATCCTTCTGCATCCGCCCCGGCGAAACCCTCGGTCTCGTGGGCGAATCCGGCTGCGGCAAGACCACCGTTGGTCGCTCCATTCTGAGGCTCTATGAGCCCACCGGCGGCACGGTAAAATTTGACGGAGAAGAGGTTACCGCTAAAAACATAAGCTCCCTGCGCAAGGAGATGCAGATGGTTTTTCAGGACCCCTACTCCTCCCTCGACCCCCGTTCCACCGCTGAGGACATTATAGGCGAGCCTCTCGACGTTTACCACCTCTATTCCAACAGAAAAGAGCGCAGGGAAAAGATCCTAGAGCTCATGGAATACGTGGGGCTCAACGCTGAGCACGCTACCCGCTACGCCCACGAATTTTCCGGCGGACAGAGACAGCGTATCGGCATCGCAAGGGCTCTTGCGGTGAATCCCAAGTTCATTGTATGCGATGAGCCCGTTTCCGCGTTGGACGTTTCTATTCAGGCGCAGGTCATCAATATGTTTGAGGACCTGCAAAGCAAGCTCGGAGTGGCTTACCTCTTTATTGCCCATGACCTGCTGGTCGTTCAGCACATCTCAAAGAGGATAGCGGTCATGTATCTCGGACATATTGTGGAAACCGCCGATGCAGACGAGCTTATGGAGCACCCGATACATCCCTATACTGAGTCCCTTCTCTCCGCTGTTCCGGTCCCCGACCCCAAAATGGCCAGAGAGAGACAGCGTATAGTTCTTGAGGGCGACGTTCCGAGCCCGCTTAACATGCCCACAGGCTGCCCGTTCCGCACCCGCTGCCGTTACGCCACGGAGCGCTGCGCTCAGGAAATGCCCCCTCTCACCGACAGAGGCGGCGGCCACGCAGCCGCGTGCTGGAACAAATAAGCAAATAAACTTTTTTTGAAAAGAGGTACCTCTTTTCGTTCTGCTTTCCTGTGGAAAGCAGAAACCAAAACAGGACATACTTGTGTAGTATGGCACAATTTTAAATATGGAGGAAATAAACATGAAAAGACTTCTTGCACTTCTTCTTGCTGCAATTCTTTGCCTTTCCTTTGCTGCTTGCGGCGGCGGTAACGACGATGAAGTAGTCGATGGCAATGATGGCAGCGAAACCGTAGTTGACGAAGTTCCCAATGCTGCTGACCTTGTAAGCGACGCATTCATTGATCCTGTCACTGAATGGGCACAGTATGACGAACTCATCGCCGAAATCAAAGCCTGCACCGACTATGAGAAACGTACCGAGCTCATGCACCAGGCTGAGGACATCCTTATGTCCAACTACTGCGTAATCCCCTTCTATTACTACAACGACATCTATCTCCAGAAAGATTATGTAGAAGGCATTTTCGCAAACCTCTTCGGCACCAAATTCTTCATGTATGCTTCTCTCGGCAACGGCTCCGACACTCTCCGTCTCAACCTTGCTTCTGAGCCTGCATATCTCGACCCCGCTCTCAACAGCACCGTTGACGGCGCTTGCCTCGCTGCAAACTCCTTCTCCGGTCTCTACACCTACAATGCAGAGGGCGTAACCTCTCCCGCATGCGCTGAAGGCTACACCGTTTCCGAGGACGGCCTCACCTACACCGTAACCCTTAAATCCGACCTCAAATGGTCCAACGGCGATCCGCTCACTGCTGCTGATTTCGAGTACTCCTGGAAACGTGCCGCAGGCGAAGAGACTGCTGCTGACTACGGCTACATGTTCTCCGGCTTCGAGGGCTATCCCAACGACCTCGCTGTAACCGCTCTTGACGACGTAACTCTTGAGTTTGTTCTCTCTGCTCCCTGCGCATACATCGAAGACCTCATGGCATTCCCTACCTTCTTCCCTGTACACAGAGCATCCGTCGAAGCTAACGCTGACCCTGCCGCTCCCGGCAAATGGGCTCAGGAAGCCGGCTTCGTTTCCAACGGCGCTTATGTCTGCACCAGCTGGAACCACGACGTCTCCATGACCTACACCAAGAACCCCTACTTCTGGGATGCTGACAACGTAGAAGTTGAGAACCTTGAGTTCATGCTCTCCGACGACGATACCGCTATCTATGCCGCATATAACGCAGGCGACATCGATTTTGCCGATACCGTTCCTACCGACGAGATCGCTTCTCTTCTTGACAATCCCGAATTCCACATTGTTGACAACCTCGGTACTTACTATGCTGCATTCAACTGCAAGAGCTCCCTCTTCGACGGCAAGACCCCTGAAGAAGCAGCCTGCATGAGAAAAGCTATCTCCATCCTTGTTGACCGTGAGTACATCTGCGAGAACATCGGCCAGACCGGTCAGAAACCCGCTAACGCATTCATTCCTTACGGCATGGCTGACGGCAACGGCGGCGTATTCAAGACCGAAGTCGTTGAGCAGGGTTACTATGATCCTTACGCAATCAACAACGATTACGAAGCCACCCTTGAAGAAGCACGTACCCTCCTCAAAGCCGCAGGCTATAAATTCGACGAGGACGGCACCCTTTCTGACGAGACTCCTATCTCCCTCACCTACCTCACCAACAACACTTCCGGCCACGTTGCTGTTGCTGAATCCATGCAGCAGGATTTCGCTGCTCTCGGCATCGAAATGACCATCAACACCCTTGACTGGAACGTATTCCTTGAGGAAAGAAAAGCCGGTAACTTCGACTTCGCTCGTGAGGGCTGGCTCGCTGACTTCAACGACCCGATCAACATGCTCGAGATGTGGATCACCGACTCCGGCAACAACGACTGCCAGTTCGGCCGCTGATACCAGCAAATATCCGCTCTGTCCTTTACAGGATAAGAGTTTCAAACAAAAAAGCACCCGCAAGGGTGCTTTTTTTGTTTATAGACCGGATCTTCCCGTCTGAGCATCGTGTCTTGTCCCATGCTACGGCACACAGCTTTGCGGCCCGCCTGCTATTTAATGAAATTCAAAGGATAAACCCGCAAAAAACAGGCGCTCCTTAAAAGGAGCACCTGTTTTCCTGTTTATTATTTATTTTCTGAATCTCACTTCTACGGTGGTGCCTTTCCCGGCGGCGCTTTCGAGGGAAATTTCTGCGCCGAGTACCTTCGCCGCGTGTTTTACTATTGAAAGGCCGAGGCCGGTGCCGCCTACGTCTTTTGAGTGGCTCTTATCAACACGGTAAAACCTCTCAAAGATTCTGTCCTTATGCTCAGGCGGAATTCCGATTCCGGTATCGCTCACCCTGAGCAGGGCCGTTTCGCCCTCGTCAACGACCGAAATATTGACATTTCCGTTTTTGCGGTTATATTTTATGGCATTGTCGCAGATGTTATAAATCATGCTGTCTATAAGCTGGGGGATTCCGATGACGGTGACGCTGTCTCCCGAAAGCTCAATGTCGATTTCGGCTTTCTCCGCCGCCTGTGCGAGGCTGTGGAGCGTTTTTTCAGCGGCAGAGTACAAGTTCACGTCTTCGGTTTGCATTCCTTCAGCGCCCTCGTCGAGGCGGGAGAGCTTGATTATGTCCTCCACAAGGCAAATCATGCGCTGTGCTTCGGCGTAAATCTTACCCGCAAAGGGCACTATATCCTCCTGCTTCACAAGGCCGTTCTGTATAAGCTCCGCATAGCCGGAAATGGAATGGAGCGGCGTTTTGAGCTCGTGGGAGACGTTTGCCGTGAACTCCCGGCGTATCTGTTCGGATTTTTCCTTTTCCGTCACGTCAAACGCCAGTATTGCGGCGCCTGAAACGCCCTCATCCGAGAGAACGGGGCTGGCGTTCAGCTGATACTTTCCGCCTTTCAGCTCCACAGTTTTCTCCGAATGTCTCCCTGAAAGGACCTCTCCGAGGAGGGCCTGCATTTCAAGGCTTCTGTTGAGGGTGAGAATATCGGAGCCGACGGAAGAATCATCCGCATCAAACAGCTTTGCAGCGGCGCGGTTTATGCTCAGGAGGGTGCCTCTGGCGCTTATGAGCAGAAGGCCCTCATTCATATTTCCGGTGACAGTTTCAAGCTCGACTCGTTTTTGTTGGAGCTTTTCAGCCTGCTCCCTGAGCTGCTTCTGCTGGCTGTCTATCCTTCTGAGCAGCGGAGAAAGCTCATCGTATTCCTCGTTGGAAAGCGGGTCGTCGAGGTTGAGGTTATTCATTGGCTCCACTATTTTTTTGGAGAGATAGCGGGCCAGAAGCAACGAAAGCAAAGCGGCGGCCACGAAAATAATGATTATTGGCTGCGCCATTTCATACACAAGGGAAAGCACCGTGCTTTGGGCAATGGAAAGCCGGAGCACTGTTCCGTCGCCAAGGCGCTTTGCGAAATAGAGCTGACGCTCAGTGAGTGTGTCCGAATAGCGGGTGCTCTCCCCCGCTCCGGAGGCGATGGCTTCCTGTATCTCCTCGCGTTCCAGGTGGTTTTCCATTTCGGCGGCGTCAAAGTCGCTGTCAAAAAGTACCTCGCCCTCCGGCGAAACCCAAGTGATCCTGTAATTTTTCGGCTCAAAGCCCGAAAAATACATCTGTCCTTCGGTCTCAACGCCCTGAGCGGCAAGGTCTGTCTGCATTCTTAGCTGCTCCATCTGGTCAGCGGAAAAGCTGTTGAACAGGAGCCATATTATGAGCACGAGGGAAACCATGAGCACCGAAAGCACAACGATAAATATTGAGCGAAAAATTCGTTTAGTCATAGTTTGTTCTCCATTTTATATCCAACACCCCGGACCGTTTCAATATATTCCCCGCATTTTCCGAGCTTCGTGCGGAGGGTGCCGATGTGGACGTCCACCGTTCTGGTCTCGCCGGTATAGTCGGACTCCCATATTTTCGCCAGAAGTTGGTCGCGCGTATAGACCCTTCCGGGGTTTTCCATGAAAAGACACAGCATATCAAATTCCTTGAGGGTGAGCTGCACCCTCTCGCCGGCGCACTCAACGGTGTGCTCGGCAAGGTTCACCGAAATCTCCCCGAGGGAAAGGGTCCTGGGCTCGTTCTGGGGCGCCGTGCGGCGCAGCACAGCCTTTATGCGGGAGACCATTTCCATCATTCCGAAGGGCTTTGAAAGATAGTCGTCCGCGCCGGAATCGAGCCCGAGCACCCTGTCGTACTCTGTGGTCTTTGCGGTGGCCATTATTACCGGAATGTCGGCTGTGGCTGACTTGGAACGGAGTTTTTTGAGAATTGATATACCGTCTTCGCCCGGAAGCATAATGTCGAGCATTATAAGCTGGGGCTTCTGGGTTTTGAGCGCCTCAAAAAGGGCGCCGCCGTCGGCAAAGCCCTCAGCCTTAAACCCGGACGCATTCAGGGTATATATCACCAAATCACGTATACTGCTGTCGTCTTCAACACAAAAAATCATCGGATCACACGCTTTCTATATTTCCTGTTATGGAGAAAGAAACCCATCTTGCAATATTTACGGCATGGTCGCCTATGCGTTCAAGATATTTTGCAATCATAAGCAGGTCAAGAGCGTATTCTCCGTTGCTTTCTCCGCGGCTCAGGTGGGCGATGAGGTTTTCCTTGATCTGGTTGAAGCACCTGTCCACCATGTCGTCATACGCTATGACGGAATTTGCTATGACAATATCCTTTTTCACAAAGGCGTCAATGCTGTCGGTGACCATTTTGATAACAGCCGCTGCCATATCATGTATATACAGCGTATCACCTGGGGCCGAAATGTTCGACTCGGTTATTATCTCCGCTATATCCGCGGACTGGTCCCCTATTCGTTTCATATCCGTGACCATTTTGAGTGCGGCGGAAACAGAGCTCAGGTCCTTTGCCACGGGCTGCTGCTGAAGCAGGAGCCTTATGCACATTCCCTCTATTTCTCTTTCCTTCCTGTCCACCTGGGACGAAAGCTCGGGCACCTTCCCGGCGGCCTTTTCATCGCCGTCGAAAAGGGCCTTTACAGAAAGTGAAATGGCATTTTCGCAGAGAGAACCTATCATAATAAGTTCCTTATTGAGCAGCTCAAGCTGCTCGTCAAGTTTTGAGCGCATATCAGCCGAACCTCCCCGTAATGTAGTCTTCCGTGCGTTTGTCCTTCGGAACGGAGAAGAGTTTTTCCGTTTCTTCAAACTCCACCATTTCACCCAGGAGGAAAAACGCCGTTTTGTCGGATATACGAAGAGCCTGCTGCATATTGTGGGTCACGATAACAATAGTATACCGCTTTTTGAGCTCTGTCGCAAGGTCTTCTATTTTTGCGGTGGAAATGGGGTCAAGAGCGCTGGTGGGCTCGTCCATAAGCAGTACCTCTGGCTCCACCGCGAGGGCGCGGGCGATGCAGAGCCTCTGCTGCTGTCCGCCGGACATGCCGAGGGCGGGGCTTTTGAGCCTGTCCTTCACCTCGTCCCAGATTGCGGCGTCCCGGAGGGAGCGCTCAACTATATCGTCGAGCTTGGCTTTGGAGCGGACGCCGTGGGTCCTCGGGCCGAAGGCAATATTGTCATAAATGCTCATGGGGAAAGGGTTTGGCTTCTGGAACACCATGCCCACCCTTTTGCGCAGGAGGTTTACGTCCATGTTGCTGTAAATGTCCTCCCCGTCGAGCTTCACGCTTCCGGTTATTCGGCAGCCCTCCACGAGGTCGTTCATCCTGTTCAGGGTTTTGAGCAGGGTCGATTTTCCGCAGCCGGAGGGACCTATGAGTGCGGTTATTTCATTTTCGGCAATTTCCAGATTTATATTTTTTAGCGCCTGAAAATCGCCGTAAAACAGGTCCAGATTTTCTATGGTGATCTTATTCATTTTGCTCTTCGCTACCTCCAAGCTTTTTTGCCACAAATTCAGAAAGCGCATTTATGATTATAGTAACCACGAGGAGCACCACAGCAGTGGCATAGGTCTGATCTATGTGAAGTCCTTCGCCGGAAATGGCATACATATGAACGGAAAGGGTCCTTGCGGAGTCGAAAACGCTGTTTACGACCTCCGCGACGGTGCCCGCGGTGAAAATCAGCGCGGCGGACTCGCCGACTATCCTTCCTATTCCGAGTATGACGCCGGAAAGAATACCGGGAACGGCGGAGGGCAGGACGATCTTGAACACGGTTCTAAGCCGTCCTGCTCCAAGGCCGAAGCTTCCCTCCCGATAGCTGTCCGGAACGGCCAGGAGTGCTTCCTCTGTTGTTCGCATGATAAGCGGCAAGATCATTATTGCCAAGGTCAGGGCACCGGAAAGAAGTGAAAGACCGAAGCCCAGGTACTTGACGAAAAACAGAGAGCCGAACAGGCCATAGACTATCGAAGGAATACCCGAAAGCGTTTCTGCTGTAATCCGAACGATTCCCACAAGTTTGTTTCCCCGCTTTGCATATTCGGTAAGATATACCGCCGCACCGATTCCAACGGGAACCGCAAACAGCAGCGACAGCGCGGCTATCAGCAGCGTATTTATAAGAGCAGGCGTAAGAGAAACGTTGTCGGAATTGTATTTCCAGGAGAAAAGCTCCGGCGTGAGGTGGGGAATTCCTTTAATAAGTATGTAAACTATTACAAACAGGAGCGCCAGCATCGTGGCGAGAGCCGCAAGGCACACCGCCGCGAACAGGACAAAGGAAAAAGGGTCGCGCTTATATTCCCTGAATTTCTGGCGCAGATATTTTTTATCGAAAAATTTCATTATTTAGTCCCCCTTTTCAGCAGTGAAAAAGAGAGGTTTATGATGAGAATGAAAATGAAAAGCACAACTGCCGTGGCAATAAGCGCCTCACGGTGCAGGTCGGTCGCGTAGCCCATTTCCATAACTATGTTCGCTGTGAGGGTACGCACGCCGTCCGTGAGTTTTTCCGGTATCAGGGTCTGGTTGCCGGCGACCATTTTTACTGCCATGGTTTCGCCTATGGCACGACCAACGCCGAGCACGACACCCGCAAATATACCGCTCTTTGCCGCCGGAACCACAGCGCTGAAAACGCTGCGTTCATGGGAAGCACCGAGGGCAAGACCGCCCTCGTAGTAGCTCTGGGGCACGGCGCGTATCGACGATTCCGCCACGCTTATAATGGTGGGCAGTATCATAAGGCCGAGGAGTATGGAGGCCGTGAGCATGCTCATACCGCGCCCGCCGATATTGTCGCGCACGAAGGGCACGAGCACCACGAGGCCGAAAAAGCCGTAGACAACCGAGGGGATACCGGCCATAAGGTTAATTGCCGGTTTCATTATTTTATAGAGGGGTTTCGGACAGAATCTCGCCATGAAAACAGCTGTAAGTATCCCTATGGGGACACCTATCAGCAGGGCGCCCGCGGTCACATATATGCTGCCTATGATCATGGGCAAAATTCCGAAAATATTGTTTGACGGGCGCCATTCCGTGCCCAGCAAAAAGTCAAATACGCCTATTTCCGCTATGGCCGGCAGGCCCTTTACGAACAGAAACAGGCAGATGAGCACGACGGCGGCTATTGAAACGCAGGCTGAAAGCAGAAATACGACCTGCATTGCTTTTTCTTTAAAATTCTTCATAGCTTTCTTTCCGAAAATAGGGAGCCGCCGCTTTCGCGGAAGCTCCCGTTATTGGTTTTTGAATTATCAGCCCTCGACTTCGGACCAAACAGTCACTTCTCCCATGAAGATGTTCTTGACCTGTTCGCTGGTGAGGTTATCAAGGGGGTTGTCGTTATTTACGATTACCGCGATGCCGTCCATTGCGATGGTGGTGGAGCTTACGCCCTGCTCAAGCTCAGAATCCTTGAGCGCGCGGGAGGCCATGCCGATGTCGGAAATTCCGTCAATGGCGTCGGTGATGCCGGTGGAGGAGTCGCTCTGCTGAATCTCGACGGTAACGCCGGGGTTGATTGCTATGTAGGCTTCTTTGAGTTTCTCCATTACAGGGGTTACGGAGCTGGAGCCGGAGACAACGACCTTGCCGGAATCCACGGAGCCGGTGTATGCGGGAGCATCGGAAACGGCGATATATTTGTTGTCCTCAATGACTTTCTGACCGTCAGCGCTCATAATGAAGTCAATGAAATCCTGTGCGGCTTCGCTGAGGCCGTCTCTGGTGGCGATATTGAACGGACGGGAAATGAGGTAGCTGCCGTTGTTGATGTTTTCAACGCTTGCTGCCGCGCCGTCAATGTTGAGGGCCTTTACTGTGTCGTTGAGGGAGCCGAGGGAGATGTAGCCGATGGCGTAAAGGTCTCCGGCGATGGTGGTCATCATAACGGAGGTGGAGTCGGTGACGACTGCTCTCTGGGTGGTGTAGTCAACCTTTTCACCGGCCTCGTTTTTCTGTTCGATGCCGAAGAGCTCAATGAAAGCGCCGCGGGTACCGGAGCCGTCCTCACGGGAAACTACGCCGATTTCTTTGGAATAATCAAAAGCGTTTTTATCTTCTTCGCCGGCCTGGCCGCCGCTCTGGCTGGTCTGTACTTCATTCTGGCTGTTGTTTTCTACGGGCTTGTCCTTGGAGCAGCCTGCCATAACGGTCAGCGCGAGGGCAAGAGCAAGCACAACCGCAATTATTTTTTTAATGCTTTTCATTTCAGTATTATCTCCTTTTGCAATTTCTGTTTTTTCGTTTTTCAATTGCAAATAAATAATACTGCTGCGAGGTAAGATTCAATATCGCAGTAATGTAAAATTTGTGTAAAGCCGAAAAAAATACTTTTTAACATGAAAAATGCGGACGGTTTTTAAACCGTCCGCATTTTCCTGCAGTGCCGCACTTATAAGGCCAAACAAAAACATGGAGTCCTTGTATTCAGATTTTAATTTCGCCGGAGAGGATTTTTTTGTAATCCTCGTAGTTTTTCTTTAAAAGCTCTGCGGCGTCAAGGCCGTAGGGGCATTTCTTTTTGCAGTTTCCGCAGTGGAGGCAGCCCTCAATCTTTTTCATCTCGGCCTGCATATCCGGCCCCAGCCAGTTTCTGCTCTGGGCGCGGCGGACCATGAGGGACATTCTCGCGCAGTCGTTTATCTTTATTCCCGCAGGGCAGGGCATGCAGTAGCCGCAGCCGCGGCAGAAGTCCCCGGCAAGCTCCTCCCTGTCGGCGGCAATGACCGCCTTTATTTCCTCCGTCATGGAGGGAGGCACGTCCATGTAGCTCAGAAACTCATGGAGCTCATTCTCCCGCTGAATCCCCCAGATGGGGAGCACGTTGTCAAACTGTGAGATAAAGGCAAAGGCGGCGGCTGAATTCATAATAAGGCCGCCCGCAAGGGCTTTCATGGCGATGAAGCCCATATTGTGCTCCCGGCAGCCCTGCACAAGGGCGAGCTCACGCTCGCCGGAAAGGTAGCTGAACGGGAACTGAAGGGTCTCATAAAGGCCGGATTCAATGCTCTCCTCCGCCACGCGGATATCGTGGGCGGTGATGCCTATATGACGTATTTTGCCCTCCTCTTTCGCTTTGAGCATGCACTCGTACATTCCGGTGCCGTCGCCCGGGCGGTAGCACTGGGTCGCCTGGTGGAACTGGTAAACGTCCACATGGTCGGTTTTGAGAAGCGAAAGGGAAGTCTCGAGGTCCTTCCAGAACTGCTCGGGAGTTTTCGCGCCGGTCTTCGTGGCGATATATATGTTTTCGCGGACGTCCGAAAGGGCGTTTCCGATTTTCTCCTCGCTGTCGGTATATGCCCTGGCGGTGTCAAAAAATCTCATTCCGCCGTCATAGGCCGCCCGGAGTATCTTTACGGCTGTCTCCATATTGTCGCGCTGCACGGGCAGGGCGCCGAAGGCGTTTTGCGGAACGGTTATTCCGGTGGAACCAAGAGTAATTTTTTTCAAAGCTTTCTCCCCTTTTCAGAATGATTTCAGCTCCCGTTTTTAATATATTATACCACTGCAAAAACACCTGTTCAAGCAGGATTTCTGTCTTTTTTGTCCGTATTTGTTGTGAAAACGACAAATATGGAGTATAATATCGATAAAACAATTCGGAGGTACCTGCCATGAAAATAAAAGTGAAGCACCTGCCCTATGAAGAGGTTATGGCTATTCCGAAGCCGAAGCACCTTGACCCTCTGCGCCCGAACCTTCTTTTCAGGACGCTCATACGCCTGCTCTCCCAAAGCGACCTTGCCAAAACCGGATTTACATATAAACTGCACAGAATGGACGAGGCCGGAGAGGGGCCGTTTCTGATTCTGATGAACCATTCCAGCTTCATTGACCTCAAAATCGCTTCAAAGGTGCTCTACCCGAAGCCCTTCTGCATCGTCTGCACCTCCGACGGCTTCGTGGGCAAGGACTGGCTAATGCGTCACATAGGCTGCATACCCACCAAAAAATTCGTGGGCGACCCTTCGCTCATAGGCGACATGCGCTGCGCCATTGAGAAGGAGAAAACCAGCGTGCTCATGTACCCGGAGGCAAGCTATTCCTTCGACGGCTGCGCCACTCCCCTTCCCCGGCATCTGGGGCTCCTCATGAAAAAGCTGGACGTCCCGGTGGTTTCAATTATCACCCACGGGGCTTTCGCCCGGGACCCTCTTTATAACGGGCTTCAGAACAGGAAGGTGAAAATCAGCGCGGACGTCACCTGCCTTTTCACCCGCGAGGAGGTACGGGAAAAATCCGTTGACGAGCTTGACGAACTTCTGGACGAGGCTTTCAGCTTCGACAACTGGAAATGGCAGTATGAAAACAAAATAGAAATAAACGAGCCCTTCCGGGCGGATGGGCTCAACAGGATACTGTATAAATGCGCCCACTGCGGCATTGAGGGGCAGATGGAGGGCAAGGGCACCCTCCTCACATGCCACAGCTGCGGAAAACAATACGAGCTGACCTCCCTCGGCGAGCTCCGCGCCCTCGAGGGCGCGACGGAATTTGAGCACGTGCCCGACTGGTACAAGTGGGAGCGGGAGTGCGTCAGAAACGAGCTTCTTGAGGGAAGCTACCGCCTTGATGTGCCGGTCAAAATCGGCGTCATGGTGGACTACAAAGCCATATATATGGTGGGAGAGGGAAGGCTGCGGCACAATTCCGAGGGCTTTTTCCTCACAGGCTGCGACGGAAAGCTCGAATACAGCCAAAAGCCCCTTGCCTCCTACAGCCTTTATTCCGATTATTACTGGTATGAAATCGGGGACGTTGTCTGCATCGGCGACAGGGATAAGCTTTACTACTGCTTCCCGCAAAACAGCGGAGACGTGGTCGCAAAAACAAGGCTCGCCGCAGAGGAGCTTTACAAGCTCAAAAAAGTCCGCCGCAGAAAAGCCGTGCACAGCGCCGCGGCTTTGGCCGGGGAAACGGCGGAAGCGGGCATATAAAACAAAAAGCCGCATTTTCATGCGGCTTTTCTTTTGGAGCAGATAACGGGAGTCGAACCCGCCTCAGCGGCTTGGGAAGCCACAGTTCTACCGATAAACTATATCTGCGTTATGTCAAATATTATGTCCTATTTTTGAGAAAATGTCAAGTGAATAAATTTAAATTACTGCCATATTTCTTTTTTCACATCTGAAAACGAGTCCGCCGCTCTCATCGGCGGTGCAGAGGAGCCTGTCTCCCGGGCAGATTTCGCCGGAAAGCAGCATCTCCGAAATAGGGTCCTCCGCCTTCTCCCGGATATACCGCTGAAGCGGGCGGGCACCCTGGTCCGGGGCAAAACCGTTTTTAGCCGCAAGCTCTATGGCTTCCTGTGGGAACTGCGCCTCTATCCCGGCGGCGGAGAGGCGTTCTTCGAGGTTTTTATAATATTTTCCGGCTATTTTTTCGGCGGCGGCAGCGTCGAGCTTTTCAAATACCACCGTTTCATCTATCCGGTTGATAAACTCCGGGCGGAAAAAGCGCTTCATTTCGCAGAAAACGGCCCTGCCGTCCTCCGGCTTTGCGCCCGAGACGAAAGCAAAGCCGAGGCTTCCCCCGCCGCAGATAAGCTCAGCGCCTATATTTGAAGTCATTATTATCACCGTATTTGTAAAATTCACCTTTCTGCCCCGGGAATCCGTCAGGACGCCGTCATCCATAAGCTGGAGGAAAAGGTCGTATATGCTGGGGTCCGCCTTTTCGATTTCATCGAAAAGTACCACGGAATAGGGCCTTCGGCGCACGCCCTCCGTCAGCTTTCCGCCGTCGTCGTAGCCGATATAGCCGGGAGGAGAACCTATGAGCTTAGTGGCGGAGGCTTTGTCGGAATATTCCGACATATCGAAGCGGAGAAGCGCTTTTTCATCACCGAAAAGTGCCTCCGCAAGAGCTTTTGAAAGCTCCGTCTTTCCGACGCCCGCAGGGCCGGTGAAAAGGAAAATCCCTATGGGGCGCTTCGGGTCCCGAAGGCCCGCGCGGTTTCGCCGTATTGCCTTTGCCACCGCGCTCACCGCCCGCTCCTGGCCGACCACCCTTTTATGGAGCTCCTCCTCAAGCGTCAGCAGGCGGTGGCCCTCATCCTGCGCAAGCCTTCCCGCGCTGATGCCGGTATAGAGCGCGAGCACGGAGGCTATATCCTCCTCGGTGACAAGGTGCTCAGATTTGATGAACGCGCCGCATCTGCCGTTTCCTATGGCGTTTTTTGAGCACGCCTCGTCGATGAGGTCTATGGCCTTATCCGGCAGGCGGCGCTCTGGCAGATACCTTACGGAAAGCCTTACTGCGGCGTTCACGGCGCCTTCGGATATTTTCACCTTGTGATAATCCTCGTATCTTTCTTTAAGTCCGTCCAGAATTTTTATTGCGGAGGGAATGTCAGGCTCCTCCACCATAACGCTCTGGAAACGGCGCTCAAGGGCCGCGTCCTTTTCAATAAAGCGGCGGTACTCCTCCGTCGTTGTGGCACCGATGAGCTGAAGCTCCCCTCTGGCAAGCTGGGGCTTGAGAATATTTGAAGCGTCCACAGCCCCCTCCGCGGAGCCGGTACCTATTATCGTATGCACCTCATCTATGAAAAGAATAATATTTCCGGCCTTTGTCACCTCATCTATGATGGTCTTTATGCGCTCCTCAAAATCGCCGCGGTACTTTGCCCCGGCGACCATTGCGGAAAGGTCCAAAGAACAAAGGCGGTGCATACGCAAAGCGTCCGGAACGTCGCCGGAGACGATTTTCTGGGCTACGCCCTCCACTATGGCGGTTTTTCCCACTCCGGCGTCGCCTATCAGGCAGGGATTGTTTTTCGTGCGGCGGGCAAGTATCTGTATCACCCGGGAAAGCTCCTTTTCCCGGCCGATGACAGGGTCCAGGGCGTTTTCCCCCGCGAGCTTTGTGAGGTCCCTGCTGTATTTATCAAGGCTCGGGGTTTTGGCCTGCTTCTGCTTGTCGCGCTGAATGAGCTCAGGAGTGTAATTCCGGCTACTCACCATGATTTCGCGGTAAAGCGACTCCGTATCGCAGCCGGAGAGCACAAGATATTTCGCCGCGGTGCTGTCCTTCTCCCTGAGTATCGCCGCAAGTATCTCGCCTATATCCGCTGCCGTGCCCATCGCCCGGGATTCGCTCAGGGCTTCCTCCAGGATCCTCCGGCAAATGGGGCTGAAATCCGCCGGGGAAAGATTGGTCTTTATCCCTCTGCCTATGGACTCGAGCAGCTTGCCCGTTATTTTCTCGCAGTCAATGCCGCAGCCTGCCATTGAGTCAAACTCATAGCAGGAGCCCTCCCTCAGGATTCCCCATAAAAGATGCTCGCTGCCGATGAAGCAGTGGCCCAGCGCGGACGCTTCGCACATAGCGGAATTTATTGCAGTGTTCGCCTTCTGTGAAAAGCCGGAAAACTTAAACATTTCATACCTCTATCATACCAAATATTTTACATATTTTAATATTGGCTTTAAGTTTGAAGATATGCGAGGCCTTTTCGGGAAGGCAGTCCGATTTTTTTGCAGTGTCCTTTTTGCATAATAACTTTGTAAAATTCTGCTATATAATTTACATTTTCATTAGTGACATTGACAATGAATAGTGATAAAATATATGTATTACAATGCGTTAAAGGAAACAGACAAATGAAAAAATTCTCCGCCCGGAATCTTTCGTACACCCAGTTCATTGCTTTCGGGTTTTTACTTATAATTTTTGCAGGGACCCTTTTGCTCTGCCTCCCCATTTCCTCAAGAAGCGGGGAGTGGACAAACCCGCTGAACGCGCTTTTCACCGCCACCAGCGCCACCTGCGTTACCGGACTTGTGGTTTATGACACATACACCCACTGGTCGCTGTTCGGGCAGACCGTGATACTTCTGCTAATACAGATAGGCGGCCTCGGCTTCATGGCGGTGATCACCATGTTTTCGATATTTGCGAAGCGGAAAATCTCCCTCCACGAGAGAAAGCTGCTGGTGCAGACTTCGGGCAGCATGCGCTACCAGGGCATTGTGGTGCTTATCGGAAGGATACTCAAGGGGACCTTTCTGTTTGAGGGGATAGGCGCCGCCGTTCTTGCCATCCGTTTCTGCCGGGAAATGCCCTTTTGGGAGGGAATCTATAACGCGATTTTTCATTCGGTCTCAGCCTTCTGCAACGCAGGCTTTGACCTCATGGGCAAAAATGCCCTATACAGCTCCTTTGTGGACTATTCCGACGACTGGCTTGTCTGCCTGACGCTTATAGCTCTGATAATCATCGGCGGCATTGGCTTTTTTGTCTGGAACGACGTGCGAAAGCACAAACTCGACTTTCAGCATTACGAGCTTCACAGCAAGCTCGTACTCTGCACCTCCGGCGTGCTGATAGTTTCCGGCTTTTTCTATTTTCTGATTTCCGAGAGAAACGGGCTTATGGCGGATATGGATGCCGGCGAACGAATACTTACGTCTCTGTTCCTCTCCGTTTCGCCGAGGACCGCTGGCTTCAACACCCTTGACCAGAACGGACTCAGCCAGGCGGGCAGGCTGATGACAATGATACTTATGTTCATCGGCGGCAGCCCGGGCTCCACCGCAGGCGGCATCAAGACCACCACTTTCCTCGTTGTGATCCTCAGCGCCCTTTCCTCAGCAAGGAACGTCAAGGACGTCACTGTTTTCAAGCGGCGCATAGACGGAAAAGTTATTCGCGAGGCCTGCTCCATAGTTACCATTTACATCTCCATGCTGCTGCTTTCCGTAGCGGTCATAGCTGTGATTGAGCCGTACCCTCTTGAATCAATATTCTTTGAGGTGGTTTCCGCCATCGGAACGGTGGGCCTCTCCTGCGGGCTTTCCCAGGGGCTTTCCGCCGCTTCAAAAATAATTTTCATTCTGCTCATGTTCTTCGGCCGCATAGGCGGGCTTTCCTTCGTGCTCGTTGTGGCGGAGCAGCGGAAGCCTGTGGCCATTGAACGCCCGGCTGAAAAAATTCTTATAGGATAAGGAGAGTTTACATTATGAAATCCATTCTTGTTCTTGGTCTCGGAAGATTCGGAAGACACCTCGCCAACAGGCTCCAGGAGCTCGGAAACGAGGTCATGGTCATTGATAAAAACGAGGAGCTCGTGGAGAAGTTCTCAAATATATTTACCGATGCTCAGATCGGCGACTGCACGGACGAGGGCGTCATACGCTCCCTCGGAGTAAACCAGTTTGACGTCTGCTTCGTGACCATCTGCGACGACTTCCAGTCCTCCCTCGTCACCACCTCCCTTGTCCGGAAATTCGGCGCACGGCACATAGTGGCAAAGGCAAAGCAGGACATTCAAGCGGACCTTCTGCGCAAAATCGGCGCTGATGAGATCGTCTATCCTGAAAGGGAGATTGCGGACAACGTGGCAATACGCTACAACTCCGACAACATTTTCGATTACATAGAGCTGACCAGCGACTATTCCATCTATGAAATACCGATTCTGCCCGAATGGGCCGGCAAGACCATTGCAGAGCTCAACATCCGCCAGAGATACCACATAAATATAATCGCCATCAAATTCAAAGACAACCTCCGCCCCATGCCCCCTGTCGACTATGAGTTCCGGCGTTCCGACCACGTCATAGTGCTCGGACGGTCCGAAGACGCTTTCCGCGTCGCAGGAAAGGCCGACAAATAAAACCGGGCGCCCCGCAGAAGCGGGGCGCTTTTTTCTATTCTATTGCTGAAAGAACGCTTTGGAGCTTTTTTTCCACCAGCGAGAAATCCATAGCAGGAATATACAGACTTTCAAGCTCATCGTGCACCGTTTTCGCCTCTTTCATGTAGCGGACCGCCTCATTGAGAAGCTCTGTCGCCGCCCTCAGAGTGAAACGCATCCTTATTTTATATTTAGCGAGCTTCTTTTCATCCACGAAGCGCTTTGCGTGTATCACCCGGTAGGGCGGCGCCGCCACAGGATGGCGTTTATTCGAGGTCATAAAGCCGAGACGAAGCTCGGGAATGAACACGTGCTCAATTTTTTCCGTCGGGAAAATTGAGCACCGGCAGGTGATTATGTCAAGGCCGAAATCCAGCGCCGTGCGCCTCACGGTGCTCATGAATATTCTCGAGGCGGCTCCGCAGTCGTCCTCGAGCACGTATATCCTGTCACAGAGGGCCTCCGCAGTTTCGTCAAAGGTGAAAATCCCTTTGTCGGTCACGCCGCTTAAAAAGCGTATTTTTTCGGTGCCGGGACGGCGGCGGCGCTTTTTAAATTCCCTCGCACAGACGCGCAGGGCGGTTTTGGCGACCTTTTCCTGGGAAATAGTATCGAGAGAAAGGCGGGCCGCTTCGTCAAAAAGGCTGGCTGCCGCGGCGATATAGCGCCGTGCCCTTTCGTGCAGCTCCCGGTTTTTATCAAAGAGCTCCATTATTTTTTCGGAATTCTTTTTGAGCACCGCCTCGTCCCAGCATTCGCAGAGGGACACGGTGGTCTCATAAGCCCCGGCATATTTCGGCTCCACAGCATGGGGAAGCGTTGCATCGAGAATGGCAAAGCTGCCGTCCGGAGTTATGACCGCGTCCAGGGAATCCGTATCCGCCGTGCAGTAAATGAGCTCCGGCTCCAGTCCCTTTTCTTTGAGCGCCTCGGCAACCTTTTTCATGAGAGTGGCCTTGCCCGTTCCAGGTCCGCCCTTTATCAGAAAGCATTTGCCCTTCGGGTCATAGTTAAAAAGCTGGTCAAATTTTGAATAATATCCTTTCGGGGTGTTTGCCCCGAGAAAAAAACAGGGTGTTTTACCTTGCGATGGCATTATGTATCTCCTCCCTCCTTGTATACACCATTTTATTCAAAGCAGGGCCGGGTGGTGATATGTACCTTCGGCAAAGCACCGTTCCGCTTCGCCGATTGGACACTTTCGTGCAGAGATCAGAAGGTTTCTATCCTTCCGGAGTCCGCATTCCGCATTGACGCAACAAAATGGCGCATTTCCTGCTTCGTGCCTATGGTGTGTATCTGCGTCAAAACACGTTCCTGCTGCATCGGAGAAAGAGACGCGAAGTAGCGCATTGCTTCCGGGTCCTGCGCAAGCGCCGTTTTGAATTCGGAAGAAGGTCCTTTATTATCCTTGACCATTTACGTTCACCTCGCTATTATTTTTGTCACGGGGCTGCCGATTATTCCGGCAGAGTGCGTTTGGGAAATTTTATTTTCCCGGAGGAAATGAGTTTTTCCGCATAGGACACCGGGACGCAGATGAGGCACCACAAAATACTGTAAACAGGGCAGATTTGGCCGAGGATATTGCCCTTTACCGCGGAATAATCCCATACTCCCATTCCAAGAATAAGGTTGAATACTACACCGAAGGCAAACTCAATGGCTGTTATGATCCCGCCGCCGACTATGGATTTGAAATAAATCGGCGCTGCGGAAAGTTTTTTGAAAGTTTTCATCAAAACCATGAGGGAAAGCCCGCCCGCGGCGGCCATGCTCCAGTGGCTGTGGCCGCGCCACAAAATTTCGAGCAGAGTATATCCCGCGGCGCCGGTCAGGAAAACGGCACCGTCACGTTTAAATCCGTTCATTTTATCACCCGTAACAGTTTTTCCACATAATTTGAAATAATACGGGCAAAAAGCCGCCGCGCTCCGGTTGACGGAGGCAGCGGAATAATGCTATAATAAGCCGTCATAAAATTTAACAATATTAAGCTTTGGAGGAAAATATGGCTAAACAAGTTTGGAAGCCCGGTACGCTTCTCTCCCCTACTCCGGCGGCGCTTGTGACCTGCGGCACCATGGAGGAACCCAACGTGCTCACGGTTGCCTGGACCGGAATCATCAACTCCACCCCCGCCATGACCTATGTCTCCATCCGCCCCGAGAGATGGAGCCACCATATCATTGAGAAAAACAAGGAATTCTGCATCAACGTTTCCACCGCCGACCTTGCAAGAGCCGCGGATTTCTGCGGCGTGCGCTCCGGCAGGGATACGGACAAATTCGCAGAGATGAAGCTGACTCCCGTCGCGGCTTCCGCAGTCAGCGCACCCATTCTCGGGGAGAGCCCGATTTCCCTTGAGTGCAAAGTCAAGGAAATAAAACGCCTCGGAAGTCACGACATGTTCATCGCCGAAATAGTCGCCGTTGACGTGGACGACAAGTACATCGACGAGAAGGGCCGGCTCAACCTCCGCAAGGCGGGAATCATGTTCTATTCCCACGGCGAATATTTCGCACAGGGCAAAAAGCTCGGCCAGATGGGCTACACAGTGCGCAAAAAGCGCCCGAAAAATCCCAAAAGGGACAAAAAAGAGAATAAGGTAAAATGAGCATAAAAAAGCGAAGGCCGAAGCCTTCGCTTTTTTGTTTCCTTTTTTATCTCAGGTCAGAAAAATCGTAGAACCTTGTTTCGCCCTTGTCGAAGCGGTCAATGCACATAAGTGCCTGGAGGCACTGGTCGGTGGCCATGGCGTCATATCCGTTTCCCAGAATGTGCTCAAACTGCCCGTTCCCGAGGTAATATTTCATAATGTAGGAGCCGAGCCAGTTTTCCCCCTTAATGAAGCGGGCGTCGGTGCGAATGTCTATCCCAAGGGAAGTGAGGGCGATTATCACCTGGGCGTTGCTCTGGGAATTGACCCCGCCCCAGCCGCTGAAGCCTCCGTCCTCATTCTGGAGCCCGGCGAGCACGGCTACGCCCCTTTCCACCGCCGCATTTACTTTTTCATCGGCGGTATACGGAGCAAGGGCCTGGAGCACCTGGGCGGTGATGTCCACGTCCGGGTCAGTTCCGATAATTGCCCAGCCCCCGTTTTCAAACTCGGCGTCAAGGAGAGCGTTTATAAGCGCCTCCCTCGTGTCGTCGGAGCCCTCGGGCAGGCTGTAATTTCCGCAGTCCAGGGCGATGAGGGCGAATATGGCGCCGGAAATGCCCTGTTTCATTACGGTTTCCATTTCCATATAGTTATCAAGGAGATCATACCCGGCGACGTTCGTTACATCTTTTCCGATAGCGGTGAGGGCAATGACCACCCTTGAATAAGTGGTATTTTTCGTGCTGCTGAGGTTCCCCTCCGCTTCCGTCATGGTGGCGCAGAGGTTCTCATAATAGGTGTCATACCAGCTTTCGGGAATCTCCAGCCCGGAACGCACGCCGTTTACTATGCACCATTCTCCGTACACGTGATTGTGCTCCGGCTCCGGTGCGGCCTCCAGGGTGGCTTTCATGGTTTCGTCAATAATTTCTGAAAAATCGTAGTCCGCCGTTATTTTCTCACCGGCGGAACAGCCGGCTAGGGCAAGGGTGAGCGCCAAAAGCAATGCAAGTATCTTTTTCAAAAGCGGAGATCCCCTTTCTATGAGAAAAAGTTTTTTCATATATTTATTGTATCATAACGGGTTTTCGCTATCAAGCGGTTTGCAATCCGTTCTTGCTGAAAGGTAGGATTATTTTGAACAGAAAAAGTTTTTTCACCGCCATTTCCGCCCTCGGCGCCGGTATCGTTCTCCTTTTCCAGAGTGCGGAGCTCAGCGAGGGGATACGGCGGGGGCTTTCCATGTGTTCCTACGCCGTGATACCGGCCCTTTTCCCTTTCATGGCGCTCTCCGTTTTCATCTGCAAAAGCTCCGCGGCGGATTTTTTGGAGCTTATCCTCCGCCCGGTAACAAAGCTGCTCAAAATTCCGGCCTGCTGCGGCGGGGTGCTGCTGGCGGCGGCCATAGGCGGGTACCCGGCGGCGGCAAAGTGCATGAGCGACCTCGTGGCCGAGGGCAAGCTGAACAGGAGCACCGCCGGGAGAATGCTCTGCTACTGCGTAAACGCGGGGCCGCCATTTCTAATTGGGGCGGTGGGCACGGCTGTTTTCGGGGATATAAAAATCGGGGTCATGCTCTTTGGAGCACAGGCGATCTCCGCTGTGCTCATGGCGCTCATTTCCGCCGCTTTTTCAAAAAAAGCGGAGGAAAGCTCCGTGCTCAAACTCCAAAGACCGGGCAACGCCGTCTGCGTCGTTGACTCAGTAATATCAGCGGCGGAAAGCTGCTTTCGCATGTGTGCTTTTATCATCATTGCCTGCGGAGTATTTGAGCTTCTCGAGGGGAGCGCAATTTTTAAATTTTTCGGCGAAAGCGCCGCCGCAAAAGCCGTGCTCAGCGGAATTTTCGAGGTGACCTCCGGCTGCATGGCCTGTGGAAAAATCAGCGGATTTTCCGCAGTCGTCATTGCCGGAGCCCTCGCCTCCTTCTCCGGAATATCGGTGATACTCCAGGTGGCGGCGGTGACGGACGGCAGCGGTATACCGCTGACACCCTTCATCTTTTCCCGCTTCGCCCACGCCGGCATAACCGCCGCGATCCTGCAGGTTTTTCTCGCCCTTTCTGGCGAGACGGTGGCGAGCTTTGCAGTCAAAGGCAGCCACATTGACGCGGTCCTCTCCGCTTCCGCTCCGGCAGTGGTGAGCCTTCTTTGCATGGCGGCCCTGTTTCTTCTTTCGCTGGTGCCTCCGAAAAGCGAAAAGGAGCCGCTTCTCAGCCGGCTGAGATATAAATTTAAAAATTATAATAATTTCCGCCTGTAAAAAAACGCCGGGCAGCATCAGCTGCACGGCGATTTTTGCATTATTCCACTGTTATCCAGCGTCTGTCTTCGGGAGCTACTACCATTTCCCTTTCGCTGAAATACTCATCCAAAACATCAAGCGAATTTGTGGCAAGAACCTTGCTCGGCTCAATTTCTTCAGCTTCTTCCCTGGTTATTCCAAGGAACTGCTCCATGTTTTCATAGTGGTAATTCTGCAGTCCCACACGGAAAAGAGCATTGTCATCGATTTCTTCGCCTTTATATGATATCTCCCGGACGCGTTTTTCCCGCAAGTCACATACCACGCGGATTCCTTTTGAGAACTGATAAAATTCCGTATGTACTCCATCGAAAACCTCGGGACGGAAAATATGGTGTATCATATGCTTAAGCTGTTTTCCGGTAACAGTTATACGGTAAACCTCGTCCCCGTAAGGATACATCTGCACCAGATCCTGATACTCCACAATAGGTCCCATTTCCTCTCTTCTCAGGCTTCCTGAAGCCATAAGCATAACATCAAGGCCAAGGCTCTCCATCATGGCGTCCGCAAACATCCGTCCGAGCTCAGTCTCCCTGTCCCTCCTGGGATGGGTATATTCCTTGGCAAGACGCGTTATGTAACGGTTATATTTCTGGTCGGTAACGCTTTTATATTTGGTGATAATCTGTTCGAGCGGTATATCCCTCGGGCAGTGCTCCTCATCAATCGGAACAAGCTGCCAGGTATAGCTGTCAATGGCGTTGCGGTCCGTATCCACCATGATATCGAACCGACCTATCTGCTCAGTGCCGCTGGCCGCCTGAACAATGGGAATGCCGGCTACGACACAGGGCTCATTGAGCATGGTATGGCTGTGTCCGCCAACTATAAGATCCACGCCCCAGCGGGGATCAAGGAGCTTTGCAAGGCGTTTATCCTCCTCAAAACCTATATGAGTCAGCAGCACGGTAAAGTCAATGTCCTCCGTCTGATAACTGTTGCAGATTTTTCCTACCTCCTGCGCGGCTTCCTCAACGTCCACAAAAGAACCCACAAGGCGTTCTTTCCGGGCCTGGGCAAGCACATCTTCGGTAAGAATCCCTATGAAAAGTATACGCATTCCGCCCACATTGAGTATTACATGGCTTTTGAAAAGGCGCACATGGTTTGTTGTAAGGTAAAGATTGGCGTTTATTATAGGAAAACGGGCACATTTTTCAATAAAAAGAAGATGTCCTATTCCATAGTCCACCTCATGGTTTCCCAAAGTCGCCACATCCGGCGACAACATGTTCATTATTTCTATGGTAGAAAGCCCCTTATACTCGCTGTCTATTACCGAGCCCTGAAGCATATCACCGGAGACCGTATATACAACGTTTTCTTCCTCCATGCGCACTTTCTGAATATACCCTGAGAGCATCGACACGCCGCCGAGCAGGCTCTGGTCCACTTCCTTAGCCAAAAAATCTCCATGAAGGTCGTTGGAATGAAGCAGCGTCAGTTTTTTTAGATTTTTCACATTATCCCTCTTTTCAACATTCCAGCAGAAAACTATGTAAACGGCGCCGCAGCGTTTTAAGCTGCGGCGTCACATCCTGCTGTTGCAAACTGATTCAGAATACTTTATTATCCGTTTATAGCACCACCGCAAAATTCACAGCAGCCGTTTGCATCCGGAATAGTAGTTGCTCCGCAATACGGGCAGTTAACCGCAGTTTTCGGTGCGGCGGCAGCTTCAATGTCGCTTCTCACCTGTTTGCGGACATTGGTAAGCGCCTCCGTTATTTCCTTGCCTATTTCTTCACATTCGCGGTACTCGACATTATCCCTCGGGTTGAAGCGAAGGTTTCCTCCTCCCACACCGGCACGGGGAGAGGCTCCTGCCGCTGCAAACACTCCGTTGATTGCGGCCCCGCCCGCCGCCGGTGCCATACTGCGGCGAGGAGCTCCGCCGCCTAACGGAGGCTCTATTTCAATAGTATTTCTGTTGATCTGAAAACGTATCTCATCAAAGTACGGCGTGTTTACGTTGATTGTCACATAAAAGTCGTATCTGTATACATAACGGGGAGGAACGTAGCTTATTTCATTGCCGTCAGGACCCTCACGCTTGATCTCATCCTTATCCTCATCGACATCGACTCTGCATCCTGTCACCTGAGAATAGTCAAGCACATCCGGGTTTGCTTCCTGAAGGTTCCTGGCACTTGTTACCATGAACTTTCCTGCGTCCTCATCAAGCAGCACTTTGGTGCCGACGCCGAGAGTACGTGTAGTATGAAAAGCCGCAACAGCCTGCTTGTTTTCCTCACGGTAGGCAAGCTGTTCCTGTATCTGTTCCACTGTGCTGCTGCGGCGGTCGCTGAACCAGGGCGAGAGCTTTTTCGCACATTCCTTGCACATATTGCCGTCCTCCAGTTTGCGGTTGCCAAGGAGCCCTATCTCTCCTCCGCATATGGAGCATACTTTTTTTTCAAATATTTTGCCGAAGAGTCCCATAAACTTATCTCCTTTCAATGATGTTTTGTCTGATAAAATTTATTATACCGTCTCAAGCCCATGGATTGCAACTTTCAGGCTGACGGATACCGGTGAGCAGATACTGCTCCCAGAGGTACCATTTTCCGTCTTTTGCAAGTCTCAGCTTCACCGGTCTCGGGCTGTCCGCTCCGCCGGACGGAATAAACAGATTGGCATAGCCGTCTTCCGCATACGAATTTGAGTCTTCGCTTACCGAAACTGTATATGGCTCGTTGGGAAGATAGTCGTTTTCCGGTTTTGCCCCTTCAAAATATGAACGGGGCACATAATCCTTATCGCGGAAACGGTCGGCAATAAACTGTTTTTCCATTCCGTTCAAAGCTCTGGGCCCTCTGAGATAGTTCAGCATCTCAAAAGACAGCTCCTTGTTCTCGGGATAAAAACAAAGGGCCAGAACGGTCATTGCTGCAGTATCAAAAGGATTGGAAAGCGCCGCCTGCGGCAGAGCCTTAAACTGCTCAAGATTCTCCGGCAAGGCGTTAAATACTATTTTTTCAGTTTTGTTTCCCATTTTTTCGGCTGTTTTTTTCACCGCATTAACAGCGGCTGAAACAGTCTGGTTTTTCAGTTTATCAAACAGCGCCATCTCAAGCTGCCTCCTTTTTAATAAAATCAATATTTTCCGATGGTTCTTCTGCGTTTCCGCCAATTCTTTTCAGAAAAGGCTGCACCGCTTTCCAAATCCTGCGCTTACACCTGGTCCTCGTCGCCGAAGGGGTCACCGCACTCAGGGCAGAACTTGGGCGGATTCTTGGGGTCCTCAGGCTCCCAGCCGC
>JBJEQR010000030.1:0-9501 GCA_051881855.1 Oscillospiraceae bacterium | reverse complement strand
GAAAATAAAAATTTCTCATAATTTTTTTCTTTTATTTTGAACAATTTCATAAACGTAACGCCGGGGACGGCGTTCCCTGCGGTTTTTTCCTCATCCGTCTTTGCCTTCCGGCAAAGCCACCTTCCCCAAAGGGGAAGGCTTCCTCATCCGCCGTCTGACGGCGCCGCCTTCCCCAAATAGGAAGGCTCTCAGGCGGGCGGATAATATCCGCCCCTACGGTTTGCGTAAAGCGTGCAAGGCGGCAAGGTGTAAATATTTTCGGAACGTCGTGGACAGCGTTCCTGACCGCAGCAAAATGCTATACATGAAGGCGCTCCCGCAGTATCCCATTGAAACGCAAATGAAGCGCAAAAAAGCGCCGCTTGAAGCGGCGCTTTTCCTTTTGCTTATTTTCATTTCTGCGCTTTTGCCCAGCTGTCCTTGAGGTTTACAATGTTGTTCCAGGCGCCCGGGATCTTGCTGTCCCGGATAAAATAGCCGGTGCGGACGAACTGGAAGCGCTCGTTCTCCCCAGCGTCGGCAAGAGCGGCTTCAAGCTTCGCGTTTTTGTACTCCTTGACGGAGTCCCTGTTGAGGTAGTCGCCGTAGGTCTTGCCCTCCGGGAGGGTGACCATGTTCGCCTCGGTAAAGAGCCTGCCGTACATGCGGACATCGGCGGAAACGGCGCTTTTGGCGCTGACCCAGTGAATGGTGCCCTTTATCTTTCTGCCGTCCGCTGGCATGGCGTTTCCGGTCTCAAGGTCCGCGGAAACGCGGATCTCGGTGACGTTACCGTCCCCGTCCACGTCATAGCCCTCGCATTTCACGATATAGGCGCCCATGAGGCGGACTTCGCCTTCGGGTTTGAGGCGGAAGAATTTTGGCGGCGGAACGGCGCTGAAGTCCTCCCGCTCGATGTAAAGCTCCCGGCTGAACTCGACCTTGCGGCTTCCCGCCTCCGGGTCGTTGACGTTATTAGGAACCTCGAAATACTCGGTCCTGTCCTCCGGGTAGTTGGTGACCACGACCTTAACGGGGTCGAGCACCGCCATTCTCCTCTGGGCGGTGCTGTTGAGCTCGTCCCGGATGCAGTGCTCAAGAAGCTCCACGTCAACGATGGAGTAGGCCTTGGAGACGCCGGCGGTCTTTACAAACTCGATTATGGAGGAGGGGGTGTAGCCCCTGCGGCGCATGCCGGAGAGGGTGGGCATTCTGGGGTCGTCCCAGCCGTCAACTATGCCGGTCTCCACCAGCTCGCGCAGGTAGCGCTTGCTCATGACGGTATAGGTGACGTTGAGGCGGGCAAACTCGTACTGGTGTGGGCGGTGGCTTTTGAAGCCCACGTTCTCCACCACCCAGTCGTAAAGCGGGCGGTGGTTCTCGAACTCGATGGAGCAGCAGGAGTAGGTTATGCCCTCCAGGGCGTCCTGAATGGGGTGGGCGTAGTCGTAGAGGGGATAAATGCACCATTTGTCCCCCTGGCGGTGGTGGGTGGCGCGCTTAATGCGGTAAATGGCAGGGTCGCGCATATTCATATTGGGGCTCGCAAGGTCGATTTTGGCCCGGAGGGTCTTTGACCCGTCCGGGAACTCCCCGGCCTTCATTCTGCGGAACAGATCGAGGTTCTCCTCGGGGGTCCTGTCCCGGTATGGGCTGGGGCGGCTGGGCTTCCCGGCGTCGTTTCCGCGGTACTCCTGCATCTCCTCACGGGTGAGGTCATCAACGTAGGCCTTGCCGTCCATTATGAGCTTCTCCGCGAACTCGTAGCACTTGTCAAAGTAGTCCGAGCCGTAGAAAATGCCGCCGTTGGGCTCGTAGCCCAGCCAGCGAATGTCCTCAAGAATGCTCTGGACGTACTCGTCGTCCTCTCTCGCCGGGTTTGTGTCGTCGTAGCGGAGGTTGAATTTGCCGTGATATTTCTCTGCGGTGGAGGCGTTTATCCATATGGCCTTGGCGGAGCCGATGTGGAGGTAGCCGTTGGGCTCCGGCGGGAAACGGGTGTGAACCTCGGTGTTGACCCCCTCCGCCAGGTCCTTGTCGATTATGTCATGTATAAAATTAGATACTTCTTCGGGCATATTCTGTATCCTTTCGTTCTTTTTGCGGGTCGCCCCGAAATCAAAGTCTCTCTTTTGCCTTTTCTATTCTGTTGAGCACCTCGTCCCTGCCGAGGATGCTCATGACGGTATACATATCCGGGCTGTTCACCCTGCCGGTGACGGCCATTCTGATGACGGCGGAAACGTCGCCCACGTGGCCCTTGAAGCTGTCGGGGCTTTGCTTATACTCCTTGGGCGAAGCGGCGTAGCCGAGGGAAACGGAAAGCTCCTTAATTTTATTGAACCACTCGGTCTGGTCGTCGTGCTCATCATAAACGGCGGGATATTTTTCGAGCACGGCTCCGACGTCCTCGGTGCTCATATTGGCGGGGTACTCGTTTCCGGGCACGAAGAGCTCGTCATAGAAGAATGCCATATAGTCCTTCATCTCGCTCCAGACGGCAATGTCCTTTCTGGGCTTCGGAACGCCCCTGCCTATGGAGATAATGGCCTTTGAGTAGTCCGGGTCACGGGTGAGAAGGGCATGGAAATCCGGGTCGTATTTCTCCGCCCAGTCGGTGAGGTAGCCCCAGACCTGCTCGGTGGTGAGCATGGCTACGACGTTGCGGGAGACGTCACGGAGCTTGTCCAGATCGAAAAGGGAGCCGGAAACGCTCATCTTGTTGGTGGTGAACTTGAAGTTCTCGTAGGGCTCCTTCGGGTTTGCGAGGCGCCACTCCTCAAAGTTGGAGTTGAGAAGCGTCAGCAGGTACTCGATGACGGAAGGCACGGGGTACCCCTCGGCAAAGTAATAATCGAGGGCCAGCTCCGGGTCCTTGCGCTTCGAGAGCTTGCGCTTGCTGCCGCCGTCCATTTTCATAAGCTGGGCGGTGTGGACGTATTTCGGAAGCTTCCAGCCCAGAGCGGCGAAAAGCTGCACGTGGACGGGCCAGGTGGCCAGCCACTCCTCGCCGCGGACGACGTGGGTGGTTCTCATGAGGTGGTCGTCCACCACATGGGCGAAGTGGTAGGTGGGGATTCCGTCGGATTTGAGAAGGACTATGTCCTGGTCGTTTTCGGGCATGTCGATTTTGCCCTTTACGAGGTCGTTGAGGTGGAGGTACTTCTCCGGGTCGCCCTCGCTTCTGAAGCGAAGGACCCAGCTTTTACCCTCCGCAAGGGCCTTCTCCACGTCCTCAAGGGGCATGTCCCTGTGGGCGGCCCACTTGCCGTAGTAGCCGGGGTTGGCGCCCTCGGCCTCCTGCCTTTGGCGCATGTCCGCCAGCTCCTCCTCGGTGCAGAAGCAGGGGTAAGCCTTGCCCTCGGAGACGAGCTTCTTCGCAAAAACGTGGTAAATGGGGGCGCGCTGTCGCTGGCGGTAGGGGCCGTAATCGCCCTTTTCGCCGTCAATGAGAGCGCCCTCGTCGAAGTTGAGACCGAATTTTTTAAAGACGGAGATTATGGTTTCCACTCCGCCCTCCACGGCGCGTTTCGCGTCGGTATCCTCAATTCTAAGATAAAAAACGCCGCCGCTCTGGTGGGCAAGGCGCTCGTCGGTGATGGCGCCGAAGAGGTTCCCGAGGTGCATGAAGCCCGTGGGGCTCGGGGCGATGCGGGTGACCTTCGCCCCTTCGGGCAGATCGCGTTTAGGATAGCGGGCCTCCACCTCTTCCGGGGTCTCGGTGACCTCCGGGAACAGAAGCTCCGCAAGTTTCTGGTAATCCATTGTCTATATTTCCTCCTCGAAAGGGATTTAAAACATACATGGATATTTTACCATGTTTTATGTCTGTTTACAACTATATTTCCGGGATTTTTGCGGGATTTTGGCCCCTGCCTGCACGGCCGGGGCCAATATTTCAAAGGGCCGGTCCTTTTTCTCCCTCCCGCCCGGGAGGAGCGCGCCCCCCTTTTTAAGAAACTCCGGCCCGCCCGCTTCGTTTCCGTCCCCGGCGGGCCGGGCGGGCAAATTTGTCCTTAAATTTCAGGGCATTATACGGTGTCATTTCAAAATTTATTTTAAGTTTGTTTTAAGTTTATTCAAAATTGTGGATTTATGTTTTTTTATCTGGTATAATGTACATAATATTAGGCCTTTACGGGGCCGATATTAAAAGAATTGCGGCCAAGGGCCGCGGAAAGGACTTTGAAATGGAAAAACGGAAAAAACGCTTTGGCGACCGCTACGACGGACGGCGCGTCCGCACTTTGTCGCCGATGACTTATATCGTTCCATTTATCATGAGGACAAGGAACGATGCTTCCAACCTTTTCTCCGGATCCGTCGAAATGGGGCGGGTCGACAACTACATCCGCAAAAAACGCAAGGAGGACGGCCTCGCGGGCTTCGGCTTTATCCACGTGATAATCGCCGCGTACATCAGAACCGTCTCCCAGCGCCCTGGGCTTAACCGCTTCGTCGCCGGGCAGAGGATCTATCAGCATGATGAGATCACCCTCAGCATGATGGTCAAAAAGCAGATGGACCTCAACGCCCAGGAGTCCGCCGTGAAGCCGGTCTTTGAGCGGACGGACACCGCCGACGACGTATACCGCAAGCTCGAGGAGCTCATCGCCGTGGCGAAGCAGGACGGCGATGTAAACCTTTTCGACAACGTCGCCAAGGTCATCAACTATATGCCCACCCTCATTCTGCGCTGGTTCGTCTCCCTTCTGACCTTCCTCGATTATTTCGGCATAATGCCCAAGGTGATACATAAGGCCTCTCCCTTCCACTGCAGCGTGTTCATCACGAACCTCGGCTCCCTCGGAATCCCGCCCATTTACCACCACCTTTACAATTTCGGCACCTGCCCCATTTTCTTCTCCTTCGGCGCGAAGCGCACCGCTCTCGAGGTGCAGAAGGACGGCAGCGTCGAAAAGCACAAATACATTGACTACACCGTCGTCACCGACGAGCGCATAGCCGACGGACATTACTATGCCAGCGCGCTCAAATACCTCGACTGGATATTCCGCCACCCGGAGGTGCTCGACAACCCTCCGGAGGAGGTCTTTGAGGACGTGGACTGAGCGCCCCCATTTTTTGAAGAAGGAGAACTTTGCAATGAAACTGAACTATAAACGCACCTTTATCGTTGGCCTTGCGTTTCTCTCCATCTGCACCTTCTGGCAGGTTTACGACAGCATCATCCCGCTGATACTCAAAAACACCTTCCAGATAGGCGAGGCCGCCACCGGCAAGGTCATGGCCATTGACAACATGCTCGCCCTGGTGATGCTCCCGCTTTTCGGGCACCTCTCCGACAGGACCCACACCCGCCTTGGCAAGCGCACGCCCTACATAGTCTGCGGCACCGCTGTGGCAGTGGTATCCATGCTCTTCCTGCCCTATTTTGACAACAAGGTGAACCTTCTGGGCTTCGCCCTCTGCCTCGGGCTTGTGCTCTTTTCCATGGCGACCTACCGCTCCCCTGCGGTCTCCCTGATGCCGGACGTGACGCCCAAAAAGCTCCGCAGCAAGGGCAACGCCGTCATAAACCTCATGGGCGCCGTGGGCAGCGTCATCTCCCTCGCCCTCATACAGTTCCTTGTGCCGAAGGAGGGCAAGCCCAACTTCTTCCCGATTTTCGCCATTGTGGCCGCCATAATGGTGGGCGCCGTGGTGGTGCTCGTGCTCACCGTCCGGGAAAACAGGCTCGTCCGGGAGATGGAGGAGACCGGCGGCTATGAGAGCACCGAGGAGGAGCTGAACGAGGAGCTCTCCAAGGGCAAGAAAATGCCCAAGGATATTCTCAAAAGCCTCATTTTCATGCTTCTCTGCGTCGGGTTCTTCTTCGTGGGCTATAACGCCGTTGGCACCTTCTTCAGCCTCTACATGACCAACTACCTCGGCACCAGGGGCGGCGACTTTGCTGGCTACCTTATGGTGGCCACCGTGGCCTCCGTCCTCTGCTACATTCCCTCCGGCGCCATTGCCACCAAATTCGGCCGGAAAAAGGCCATTATGATAGGGCTTTCAGTAATGGCCTTCTGCTTCCTCATCATGTCCTTTGTTAAGAGCGCCGGGCTCTATATGATCCCCTTCTTCGTGCTCATCGGCTTCGGCTACGCCTGCGTCATAGTCAACACCTTCCCGATAATCTGGGAGATGAGCAAGGGCAGCGACATAGGAAAATACACCGGCTACTACTACACCGCCTCCATGGCGGCCCAGATAGTCACCCCCATCGTTGCCGGATATTTCATTGAGCAGCTTGAAAACTACGCCATACTTTTCCCCTACGCTCTCTGCGCCATGGCTGTCTCCTTCCTGATGCTTCTCAACGTGAAGCACGGCGACAGCAAGCCGGAAAAGCCCGCGGACAAGCTCGAGGCTCTCGGGGCAGGTGACGACTGATGCCGAACACCGCCACCGCGGTCCTCATGATCGCAATTATCGTTTTTCTTGCGCTGGCCTGCGCCTTTGTGTATCTCACAACGCCGAACAAATTCAGGATGTTCGACCTGCCGGTGGTCTACTGCCACCGGGGCAGCTTTGACAACGAAGAAATTCCCGAAAACAGCCTCCCGGCCTTCCGAAGGAGCGCCGAGCAGGGCCTCGCGGTGGAGCTGGACGTCAGGCCCACCCGGGACGGAAAAATCGTCGTTTTCCACGACAGCAATATAAGCCGCATGTGCGGCGGGGACCACCGGGTCCGGGACCTGAGCTTTGAGGAGCTTTCTGAATACCGGCTCCTGGGTACCGAGGAGAAAATTCCTCTGTTTTTCGAGGTGCTCAAGGTCTGCGCCGGGGTGCCCGTCTACTGCGAGGTCAAGACGGAGGGCGCCGAGGTGGAGCCGGAATTTCTCGAAAGGGTCTATGAGCTCATCAGGGACTATGAGGGCCAGGTCGTCATAGTCAGCTTCAATCCCTTCGTGCTCAGATGGTTCCGGGAAAACCACCCGGAGCTCATCCGTGGCCAGCTTTCCGCCGGGGCGAAGCACCTCAAAGGGGGCGGACCCGTTGTGGCCCTTGCCCTTGCGAACCTGATGTTCAATTTCCTCGCGAAGCCGGACTTCATATCCTTCCGCTTTGACGACAGCAGCCTCGGCCTTTCCATGAACAAAATCTACGGCACCCGCCTTGCCGCCTGGACTGTCCGCTCCATGGATGACGTGGAGACCGCCGCAAATGATGGCTACTCCACCTTCGTGGGTGAGCTCTTTGACATGACGGAGGTTTGAGCCAATGAAAAACACTGAAGAAAAGACCAACGTCATGCGGGTGCTTGACCAGAAGAAAATACCCTACGTTCCCCACGGCTACCCCCACGAGGAGGGCGTCGCCGTGGACGCGGAGACCGTCGCAGGGCTCATAGGCAAGCCCCTGGAGGAGGTTTTCAAGACCCTCGTGACCAGGGGTTCCAAGGGCGGCTATTACGTCTTTGTGCTGCCCGGGGGCGGCCAGCTGGACCTCAAAAAGGCCGCCAAAGCCGTGGGTGAAAAGAGCGTTGAAATGCTCAAGGTCCCGGAGCTTCTGCCCCTGACGGGGTACGTCCGGGGCGGGTGCTCGCCCATAGGCATGAAAAAGCTGTTCCCCACCGTTTTTGACGAGTCCGTGCTCAGCCTGAGCACCGTCACCGTCAGCGCCGGCAAAATCGGCCGCCAGGTGGAGGTGGCTCCGGGGGACCTGCTTCCCCTGGTCCGGGCCAAAACTGCGGACCTTCTGGTAAAATAACAAAAAATAAAAAGACCGGCCAAGGCCGGTCTTTTTATTTTCAGTTTTTACAACGCCAGAAAAGCGATATAGCAGGCTATAATGCCGACGGGGAAGATGACGCCGGTGAACTTGTTTTTGAATTTAAAGAGCACCAGTGCGAGCACCGACGCAATGGACGCGAAAATCATAAGATTCATGGTGGAGGCGTCATTTATGGCGTAAATTCCGCCGCCGCTGTAGAAGAAATCCGCCACCGAGAGGATGGTGAAGTTGAAAAGACAGCTTCCGACGATGTTGCCCACGGCAATGTCGTAGTTTTTGATCTTAAAGAGGTTCCAGGTGGAGGCAGTTTCCGGCAGAGAGGTGGCTACTCCGAGGAAAATGGCCCCGGCAATGGTTTTGCCGAGGTTCAGCCTCTCGCTGAGCTCGTCGGTGATATAGGTGAGAAGTATGCTGAAAACGACTATGCCCACGCTGACCGCAGTGAAGCGGAACATGATCTGCTTTTTGGTCAGGGTGACGGAGGAGCTGTCCTCGCTCTCGGCGGAGGTGCCGCCGAAACGGTACATGACCCAGACGGTGAGCACGTAAAGGAGGATTATGAGCACGGAGGTCACGCTCACACTGCCGATGTCAAAGCCGAGAATGTTGTATTTATTGAGCAGAATCAGCCCGCCCATGGCGACGACGGAAAGGGCCACTATGGTGTGGATTTTCGCGAGGCGGCATTTGGAAAATGCCGCCACCGCCGTCAGCAGAAACACGCTGAGCATGGCGTAGTTGAAAAGGTTGCTTCCGAGGATATTGCCGATGCAAAGTCCCGGCTGGTCGAGCATCAGTGTGGAGGAAATACTCGTAAAAAGCTCCGGGAGGGAGGTCACGGCGGAGAGCAGTATCCCGCCGAGGAACGCGCCGGAGAGCTTGGTAGTTTTGTCGAGCATGTCCACATACTCGGACGCCTTCACGGAGAGCACCGTCACGAGAGCGGCCACCGCAAGGTAGATGACGTAAATCATTTCAGTTTCATTCCTTTTATGATATTTTGGTCTAACTTGATTATTGTACCATCTGGCAGTTTTTATGTCAAGATTCGGTGCTTTTTGTTTACATTTGGGGCCTTTTTATGACAGGGAAATCAGCGGCGGGCATCCGCCGGCCACATTGCCCGCATTGCACTATGCTATTGTAGGGTGAGGCCTGCTCCTGCTGCCAACATGTAATACGTTGCAAATTGTAGGGAACGCCGGGCGGGGCGCACGCATCGCAACCCGCTGCGGTAGGGAACACCGGGCTGGGTGTTCCGAGAATATTTACGCCTTGTCGCCTTGGCGCGCTTTGCGCAAACCATAGGGGCGGGTATTGACCGGCCATATTGCACCCTCCATTGGCCGGGTATCACTTTCGTCTGCCCGCATCGCGCCTTCCTATTGTAGGGAACGCCGTCCACGGCGTTCCGCTTGACATTGAATATAATTGTGGCCCTCGGGGCCGCAGGGCTTTTCCTCAAAGGAGGGGTGCTCGCCGCTCCCCTCCTTTGGATGCTCCCCGGGCGTTAAGGGAGAGGCGCTGCGCTTTTTCTTGCCGTCAGCGTCTGTCCGCTTCACTGTTCGCTCGCGTCCAGCCGACGGCTGCGTCGTACCCTACTCGCTTTTTCGCCCACTGGGCGCGCTTCGTAGGCTACGCTCTTAACAATCCCACCCCGCTGGTGGGAACCATATAACTTTAATAAAGCCCGCAATGCGAAATTTACGCATGACTCACTTCCTCAGATTTGGACGGAAACACGCCGTGATTCCGTCGCGGAAGCGCATTGCTGACTGG
>JBJEQR010000029.1:0-44446 GCA_051881855.1 Oscillospiraceae bacterium | reverse complement strand
CTTGAAGATCTTTTATTCCACCGACTCAGTCGGTGGTTTATTTACGCTAAAGCTACAATAAAGAACGGCGGAGCTTTTGCTCCGCCGTTTTTTTTTATTTGAGCACGTTGCTCTCGTTGAGCACGAGAGTGCTGTAAAGGAAAAGCACATCACAGTTTGAAAAATCCACATAGTCCCCCAAAAGAGAAGGGGCAATATAGCGGGTATCCACAAGGGTAATTTTTGAGTAGCCTTCTATAAGATAGGGCACTATGGCGGAGCCAAAGGAGTCCCGGAAAATGACCAGCTCCTTTTCCTCCTCCGCCGCTGGGTTCTCTATTGTCAGCACCGCGGCGGCTCCGGAGAGGAAAAACTCATACGGGTCCTTACTCTGGAGCTTGCCGAAATCGTAAACCCCGCCTTTGAGGCCCGTTTCAGCGTTATATACCACCGCGCCGGAAATGGCATCACCTGTGACGTAGTTTATTTTGTCCGGCGAAAGCGGCAGGGCCGACTGGCCGTAATAAACTCCGTAAAAATCAATTCCCGCCTCATTTTCAGCATAGTGCCCGCTGAGCTCGATACCCAAAGCGGCGGCTATTTTTTTCGCCGTGGGCAGGAGCTTTTCCTGGCGCCAGTGGGTATCGGTGCGGTAATAATCATTTATCGAAAGGGTATCGGTGATTTTGCAGTACTCAGCATAGGGCATATTCTCCGTCAGGAGCTTTTCAAGCCGTTCATAGTCCATTGACGGGTAGCCGTTGGCTTCGCTGAGGAAATATCCCTTGTCCGGAACTATCGAAACGACGATTTTGTTCCTGCTGTTAGCAAAATATGAGTCATATAACTCACCGAATTTCGCCGCGGCGTCAAGGACTGAAGTTTCGTTTAGCGGATATACAAGCTTCGCTGCGTATCCGTCTGCTACATATATGCCGTTGTTATCCTTAAAATTAAAGAGATTATACTGGGCAAAGGCTTTTATCCTCCTGAAGCTGTCACGGAGGGGGAATTGGTCGAGGGAATAGTCCTCAAAACCCTCCATAAATTTTCCGCTGAGGAGCGTTTCCGCCGAAAATTCCGGAAATTTCGCAAGGGTTCTCCGCTCGCTTTCGGAAAAATCCTTCTCCGGCGAGAGGAGGCAGGCCGCCGACAGAACAAATATCAGCGCCGCCGCGGCCACAACGGTATAGATGCTGTACGCTTTCTTATTCAAAGCTTCCCCCTCCTTTAAAATCTGAAATACAGGAACGGGTTGAAGGAACCGTCCACAAGGTATGCCGTAACAAGTATTATGACGCCGCAAAGCAGCACCGGGCGCAGCAGCGCAAAAGCCTTTTCCGCCCTGCCCTTTTGCAGCTTTTCGGAAATGATTTTGAAAAGCGGCGTAGCGCCGAGAATGCCGACGGCGAAAATCACGGCATAGCTTCGAAGGTAGTATAGCGTCTCCCCGGTGACAAAGGGCAGGTTCCCTGCGCCGAACATGGCACCGAGGTCCGAAGCGGCGGCGCCGATGCTCTCCGCGTTAAAGAGCACAAAACCTGTTATCACAAAGAACATTACGTAAAAATGCCCTAGAATGGCCGGCAGGCGCTCCAGCGCATTTTTCAGGAACAGCTTTTCTATAATGAGCAGCACGGCGTACATAAGGCCCCAGGCTATGAACTGCCAGTCCGCCCCGTGCCAGAAGCCCGTCAGCATCCATACGGCAAAAATATTGAAAAACCAGCGTCCCTTTGAAACGCGGTTGCCGCCCAGGGGGATATATACGTAGTCCCGGAACCAGGAGCCCAGGGACATATGCCACCTCCGCCAGAATTCGGTGATGCTTTTTGATATATACGGGTAATCAAAGTTCTCCGGAAAATGGAAACCAAAAATGCGTCCAAGGCCTATGGCCATGTCTGAATAGCCGGAGAAATCAAAATAAATCTGGAGCGTAAAGGCCGCGGCATAGACCCAGTAGAAAAGTACGGATTTCTCGCCGGAGGCCCGGAAAACGGAGCAAAGCTCGCCGAAAGCGTTTGAAATAAGCACTTTTTTCCCAAGGCCCACAACAAAGCGCTCCACGCCCTCTGCCGCCAGTTCAAAGCTGTGCTTTCTCTCTGTCAGCTCCGCATCAATGTCCGTATAGCGAACGATGGGGCCGGCTATGAGCTGGGGAAAGAGGGCCACATACGCGCCGAAGTCGACTATATTTCTCCTCGCCTCGGCGCTGCCGCGATAGACGTCAATGGTATAGCTGAGTATCTGGAAGGTGTAGAAGCTGATGCCTATGGGCAGAGCGATTCTAAGGAGCGGGAGCGAAAGCCCCGTTGCGGCGTTAAAATTGCTTATGAAAAAATCCGCATATTTGAAATAGCCCAAAAGCCCGATGCTCACCGTGACAGAGGCCGCCAAAAGGAGCTTTGCGGCCCTCCTGCCCCGGTATTTTTCTATGAGCAGGCCGAAAACATAGCCCATTAAAATTGAAAAAGCCATCAAAATCACATAGCGCGGCTCGCCCCATGCATAAAACAGGAGGCTGAAAACCAGAAGCACTGCGTTTTTGAGCTTTTTCGGCGCGATAAAGTAACAGAGCATCACTGCCGGAAGAAAGTAAAAAAGAAACGGTACGCTTGAAAAGAGCATTTTTCTCCTTCCCCCACAGAGCGCGGGATTTTAAAGTTTAACAGGATATCTTTTCGACTTAAAACGGGCGGCAGTAAAGCCGCCCGTTTTCATTTCAAATATGTCCTTATTTGTCGAGAACGAGGTCGAGGCTTCCGCCGCAGACGGTGGTGAAAGCGGCTTCCATTTCATCCACGGTGACAGTCTCGGCAAAACCGCTGTCCACCATGAAAAGGAGCACGAGGTCGCCCTTTGTCATGACTTTGAGGGTATCCGCTTCAACGCAGATCCATTTTCTCTGGTCGATGCCGTTGAGCATTGCGTTGGCAACCTCTTCAGCGTCAGCAGCGTCGTTCACTCTCACAACTGCGAGGGAATACGCCTGGGAACCCATCATAGGTTCGGAAACTGCGGCTTCCTTAACCTTGGAGGCATCGTCGAGGCCGAGGTTATATTTCACGGCGTACTCGTCACCGAGGTCAACGGCAAGGGTCATAAGGTTGAGGCCCACGGATTTTTCAGCGTAAACAGCTTCAATTATTTCTTCAGGAGTTCCGGTGGGAGCGGTGCTCTGATCCTCAGCGGGCTCTTTGTTCCCGCCGCAGGCCGCAAGGCCGAAGGCAAGCATTGCTACAGCAAGAATTACTGCAAGAATTTTTTTCATGTTCAGAATTTCCTTTCTTTTGCGGGCATTTTTGCCCATGATAAGTATTGATTATACCATTTGTTCTGCCCGTCCGCAACAGCAAAATCACGGACGGACTATATATTAGTGTCTTTCCGGGCAAAATTTATTGCAGAAAGTTTTTAAACTTTTTTTGAACAGCCTGCCGCTTTTAACTCTATTTTCTTCCAAAACCGCTGATTTATGTACCGCAAAAGAGGAGCTGATGCGCAAATCCTTGGCTTATCTCCGCGATTTTTGTATTGTCACAAAAAAAGAAAAGGAGTATAATTAGATTTAATCATTTCCGAAAGGGGATATTTAAAATGGCGAGAGCTGACGAAGGGCTTGCGTTCCTTCTTAAATATGAAAACGTCGCGTGGTACGAAAACGGGGAGGTACGCATCCTTGACCGGCGGTGCTACCCCCACCCGGTGAGCTTTGTCACCTGCCGCACCTCCGGTGAGGTAGCCGGGGCGATAAAGGACATGGTAACACAGAGCGCCGGCCCCTACCTTGCCGCCGGCATGGGCATGGTCCTTGCGGCCCATGAGGCGGAAGGCTTTTCACCCGAAGCGCAGATGGACTACCTGCGCTCCGCCTCCGACACGATATCCAACGCCCGCCCCACCACCGCAAAGCGCATGGTGATGATAACCGAGGGCTGCCTTACTGCCGCAGAAAAGGCCCTTTCCGCCGGAGAGAAAAACGCGGTGGAGGCCGTTTTCAACCACGTCATAGCCATCACCGACGCCCGCTACCGCAAAATCGAGAAAATCGCCAAATACCTCGTGGACAAATTCCCGGATGAGGGCACCGTTATGACCCAGTGCTTTGCGGAAACCATTCTCGGCTTCATGTGCAAGGAGTGTAAAGCCCGGGGCAAAAAGATAAAATTTATCTGCCCGGAGACAAGGCCCTATTTCCAGGGGGCGCGCCTCACTGCCAGCGTGCTTTCCGATATGGGCTTTGACGTCACCGTCATCACCGACAACATGCCCGCCTGGGCCATGCACGAAAAGAAAGTCGACCTCTTTACCTGCGCCGCCGACGCCATCACCATGGACGGCTGGGTGGTCAACAAGGTGGGCACCCTCCAGATCGCCCTCGCGGCAAAATACTGGGGTATTCCTTTCTACGTCACCGGTGCGCCGGACAAATGCCATGAGCGCGCCGCCGACGTCAAAATCGAGGAGCGGGACGCTCAGATGGTGCTCGAAGCTCTCGGAAAGCCCACAGCCAAAGAGGGCGTTCACGGCTTTTATCCCGCTTTTGACAAAACCCCCCCGAAGCTCATAACCGGCGTTGTCACCGACAGGGGCATTTTCAGCCCGTATAAGCTCCGGGACTACTACGACGGCAACTCCTGCGGAGAATACGACGTCGTGGTTTAATCTTGTACTATCGCGGTGAAACTGATTTGGAAGAACAAAACAGCAAAAAACAGCTTTTAAAAACGGCTTTCCTTGACAGCGTTCCGATTTTAGCCGGGTACGTCGTCCTGGGAGCCGGATTCGGAATAATCCTCAAATCAAAGGGCTACGGCGTTTTATGGGCCATAGCCATGAGCGTTTTTATCTATGCTGGGTCAATGCAGTATGTGGCCATTGACCTTTTATCTGGCGGCGCTTCGCTTATCAGCGCCGCCGTCACGACCCTTCTCGTAAACGCCCGCCATGCCTTTTACGGCATATCCATGATAGAGCAGTACCGGGACGCGGGCAAAAAGCGCCCCTATCTGATTTTCGCGCTCACGGACGAGACCTATTCCCTCGTCTGCGGCAAAAGCCTGCCCGAGGGCATAAACAAGCACGATTATTATTTTCTCGTGTCCCTCTTCGACCAGATATACTGGATCGCCGGCTCCGTGCTCGGTTCGGTGCTCGGCTCCGTGCTCAAAATCAGCTTTGAGGGAATTGACTTTGCGCTGACCGCGCTTTTTGTCACGGTGTTCGTTGAACAGTGGCTCAGCACAAAGGACCATATCTATGCCATAACAGGGGTCGTCTCCTCCGTGCTCTGCCTTGTGATTTTCGGCAGCGGGAGCTTCCTCATCCCCTCCATGGTGCTCATAACCCTCTCCCTGACGCTTCTGCGCAGATTCAGGAAGGAGGGAGCCGATGCCTGACGTTCACTCCGTCCTTCTCATTGCGGTAATATCTGCTGTCACCGCTTTGCTGCGCTTTCTGCCCTTTCTCATTTTCCGCAAAAGGCGCAAAACCCCCGAATTTGTCACCTGGCTCGGTGAAGTATTGCCCTATGCCATTATAGGCATGCTCGTGGTCTACTGCCTGAAAGGCATCTCCCTCGTTTCTGCGCCCTTTGGCGCTCCTGAGCTTCTGTCCTGCCTCGTGGTTGTGCTTCTACATGTCTGGAAGCGCAGCTCGCTTCTCAGCATAGGGGGCGGCACCGTCTGCTATATGCTTCTGGTGCAGTTCATATTCTAAAACGCAAAAGCAGCGCCCCGAAAGGGCGCCACTTTTATTTTTTCTTCAGCTTTTCGATTATATCCTGATAATCGCGGCTCTTTAGATCCGGGAAGGCTTTGAGGACGCGGCCATAGCGGCGTTTCGCCGCCGCCAGCTTGTCGCTGAGCCCTGCTTTGAGCGACTCGAGCTTCATGTGCTGCTCCTCGGATTTTGCCTCCATATTTTCGGAAATGCGCTCCTTCTCTTTTGAAAGTATCAGTTCCAGCAGCGCCTGCTCCTCCGCGCGGTGCTTTTCGGAGAGGGCCTGTTCCTCGGCCTTGTGCTCCTTGCGCATGGCGGCAAGGTCAGAATATCTGTCCAGTACGTCCTCCGCGCCCTCTTTCACAACGAGGGTCTTATCCGAAATTCCCTCGCCTATCTTGTCGGAGAAGCTGCGCACCTCCTCCGCCATGGCGGAAATGAGCTTCAGATTCTTCTGCATATTGTTTATCGAAAGCACCGTTGCCACAAGGTCGAAAACTATGATTAACGAAAATGCGCAGAGGAAAGCCACTCCCACCGGGGTGGGTATCTTCCCGACTACGGTGGAGATTATGGGCTGCACTATTTTCATTACGAAGGTGGCCGCGAAGCCCCAAATCAGCGAAAACTCCAGGCAGATATAGCCCTTGAGGTTGAAGCGCTGGTTGCTGTAATCCCACCAGCGGGTATGGAATATCTTTTCAAGGGCCCAGCCCGTCATAAACTCCAGCGTGCTCGTGAGCACCATGGAACCGGCGAAAAGAAGCAGCAGGCTTTTTGAAAGCGGCGTCAACAACAGAATCACTATGACAAGGCCGAAGCCGTAAATCGGGCACACAGGGCCGTTGAGAAATCCCCGGTTGACGAATTTGCCCGTTTTTACGGCAAAAAAGGCCACCTCCGTGCACCAGCCCAGAAAAGCATATATAAAGAAATACCACAATATTTCATAAAATGACATTTTTCTTCCCCCTTATGTACAGCTATTATACTATTTTAAATTATGCCGTACAACACTTGATTTGTTAATTTTTCGGTGGTATAATTGCGACCAGTGAGTTTGAAGCCTTCCTCACTTAAAACAAAACCAGAGGAGATTTGAAAAATGAATAACAAAAAAGGGAGCATTACCTTCCTGACCAAAAGCGCCGCTATTGCGGCAATTTACGTTGTGCTGACCGAGGTTTCCACCCTGCTCGGAATTTCCAGCGGCGTCATCCAGTTCCGCCTTTCTGAAATGTTCACCGTACTTCCGATTTTCACCCCGGCGGCGATCCCCGGCCTTTTCATCGGCTGCCTTATTTCCAACATCCTTGCAGGAGGAGTTATCTGGGACGTTGTCTTCGGAAGCGTCGCCACCCTTATCGGTGCTTTGGGAACCTATGCCCTTCGCAATAAAAGCGTCTATCTTGCCCCTGTTCCGCCCATTGTGGCCAACATGGTAATTGTGCCGCTGGTCCTCCGCTATGCCTACGGCGCGGAGGGGAGCCTTCCCTTTTTTGCTCTCACCGTCGGAATCGGCGAATTTGTCTGCTGCGGCATTCTCGGCGTTTTCCTTGCAAAAACGCTCAAAAAACATAAAATTGAACTTTAATTTAGATATAACAAAGGCTGAAAATCCCGTGCTCATTTTTGAGCACGGGATTTTTTATCTGCATATCAGCTCGCCGTTTTCGGCGTCCACGGTGATGGTGGAATCCGCCGGGAAGTCGCCGGAAAGAATCTTCCGGGCAATAAGGGTCTCAAGGCTCGTCTGGATATATCTTCTGAGGGGTCTTGCGCCGTAAACGGGGTCATAGCCGCGCTCGATGATGAGCTCCTTGGCCTTTTCGGTAACCTCGAGGCCGAGAGTCTTTTCCTCGAGACGTTTTCTCAGGGACCCGAGCATTATGTCGATAATGCCGCTGAGATTGTCCTTGGTGAGAGGTTTGAAGAAGGTTATCTCGTCAAGGCGGTTGAGGAACTCCGGACGGAAGCTCTGGCGAAGCTCCGCCATTACCTCCGCCTTCGCCTCGTCGGAGATTTCGCCCGAATCGGTGATTCCGTCAAGGAGCGCCCTGCTGCCGAGGTTGGAGGTCAGAATGATAATTGTGTTCTTGAAGTCCACCGTTCTGCCCTGGCTGTCGGTGATGCGTCCGTCGTCAAGAATCTGGAGAAGGATGTTGAAAACGTCCGGGTGTGCCTTTTCGACCTCGTCGAAAAGCACCACGGAATAGGGTTTTCTCCGGACGGCTTCGGTGAGCTGGCCGCCCTCGTCGTAGCCGACGTAGCCGGGAGGCGCTCCGATGAGCCTCGATACGGAGTATTTCTCCATGTACTCGGTCATATCGATTCGCACCATATTGTGCTCGTCGTCAAAGAGGCAGTCCGCAAGGGATTTGGCAAGCTCCGTCTTCCCGACGCCCGTGGGGCCGAGGAACAGGAAGCTGCCTATGGGCCTGTTCGGGTCGGAGATTCCCGCTCTCGAGCGGAGGATTGCCTCCGTCACCTTCTGCACCGCCTCGTCCTGCCCGACTACGCGTTTGTGTATCATTTCATCGAGGTGGAGGAGCTTTTCCCGCTCGCCCTCCATCAGCTTCGACACGGGGATTCCGGTCCATTTTGCCACTATGGAGGCTATCTCCTCCTCGGTGACGGTGTCGTGGACCATTGTGTTCTCTTTTCTCTGTTCGCTCTGCTTTTCCGCCTCCTCAAGGCGTTTTTCCAAAGCGGGAAGGTCGGAATATTTGAGCCTTGCGGCTTTCTCGTACTCGTAGCTGAGCTGGGCGTTTTCGATTTCGGCGTGCATACGCTCGATTTCGGATTTGAGGCGTTTCACCTCGTCAACGCTCTGCTTATCGGTCTCCCAACGGGATTTCATCTCGTTGAATTTGTCCTTTAAGTTCGCGAGCTCCTCCGTCAGCTTTTCAAGTCGCTCCGCGGAAAGACGGTCAGTCTCCTTTTTGAGGGCCATCTCCTCGATTTCCAGCTGCATGATTTTGCGCCTTACGTCGTCCATTTCCGCAGGCATGGAGTCTATTTCCGTCCTTATGAGGGCGCAGGCCTCGTCCACAAGGTCTATGGCCTTATCGGGGAGAAAACGGTCGCTGATATATCTGTCCGAAAGGGTGGCCGCGGCCACAAGAGCATTGTCGTGGATCCTTACGCCGTGGTAAACCTCGTAGCGCTCTTTAAGTCCACGGAGAATGGAAATGGTGTCCTCCACCGTCGGCTCGTCGACAGTTACGGGCTGAAAACGGCGCTCAAGTGCGGCATCCTTCTCAATATATTTCCTGTATTCGTCAAGGGTCGTTGCGCCGATGCAGTGGAGCTCTCCCCTTGCGAGCATGGGCTTCAGGAGGTTTCCCGCGTCCATGCTGCCCTCGGTCTTTCCGGCGCCCACTATGGTGTGGAGCTCGTCAATAAAGAGGAGTATTTTGCCGTCGGAATTTTTGATTTCCTCGAGGACGGCCTTGAGCCTCTCCTCAAAGTCGCCTCTGTATTTTGCGCCGGCAATGAGGGCGCCCATGTCAAGGCTGAAAATGGTCTTGTCCTTGAGCCCTTCGGGCACGTCCCCACGGACTATCCTCTGGGCAAGGCCCTCGGCAATGGCAGTCTTGCCGACGCCGGGTTCGCCGATGAGCACCGGGTTGTTCTTGGTCTTACGGGAGAGAATCCGTATAACGTTTCTTATCTCCGTGTCGCGCCCGATGACCGGGTCAAGCTCGTTTTCACGGGCGCGTTTCACAAGGTCAGTGCCGTATTTCGAGAGGGCGTCATAGGTGTCCTCCGGGTTGTCGCTGGTGACGGGCTTTGTTTTAACTGCGGCGAGCTTTTCCGAAAAGGCGTTTTTTGTGACGCCGTGCTCATTGAAAATTTTGCGGATCGTTGGAGTCTGGTCGGCGAAAATTCCGAGCATCAGGTGCTCAACGGAGATATATTCGTCGCCCATGCTCTTGGCGGCCTTTTCCGCCGCGCCGAGAATGCGGTTCGTCTCATTTGCAAGGTACATTTCGCCGCCGCGCACCTTCGGCAGGGTGGAAATATAGCTGTCCAGTTCGCCAAGGATTTTGTTGCAGTCCGCTCCCATTTTTCCAAAGAGGGAGGGAATAAGCCCGCCGTCCTGGTCAAGGAGCGCATAGAGCAGGTGCTCCGGGGTTATGGCCTGGTTTTCGTTTTCCGCCGCGATATTCTGGGCGGTCTGTATGGCCTCAAGGGTCTTTTGAGTGAAGTTCTGGGAATTCATAAAATCACCTGTTTCTCTGTGGGTTTATATTAAATGAGTATGTCCTGCTTCGAGGCGTAAGCCTCATATTTTTCCGCCACCTGGGAGGCGGAATATTTTCCGCTGACGTAGCCCTTCATAAGCTCGTCGAAAAGTTTGATGTAGCCCGAAATGGCGGCGGCAAGCTCGTTTGCCGTGCAGTCGCGGTTCTTGGGAACTGCTATGCTCCTCACAAACTTGTTTTCATAGAGGGCACAGGAAACGCCCTCCGCGCCGTACCTCGGCAGCACGCGGCTTTCAACGTAGCTCCAAAGGCGGAAAAATTCTGTCATGGCTGAAATGAGGGACGCGGACTGGGTGCGGAAAATCACCGCCAGCTCACCGATGGAATCCCCGCCATTTTTGTAAAGCTCCACCTCATATTTGACCGTCGGGCGGTATTTGTATTCGAGGCTGCTTTTAAGGGACATGGTGAGATTATTCGGCGCGAAGAAAGGCACAAGCTCGCCGTAGGGCGTCACCGCCTCCTCAATAGCCTGGAAAATGTCGTTTATCCTGCGCTCCGGCGTAGTCATTCCGAGATATTCCGCAAGTATCTGGTTTATAAGATTTGAGCGGTTGGTGCCGTTTTTGTGGGCAAGTATGTCCACTTCCCGGATCACGTCGTCGCTGAGCATCAGGCTGTAAAGTGTCTTTTTCAAAGGTAATCACCCCATTTTTTCTTTCTGACATTATTATATATCCATATTGAAAACTCGTCAAGATATTTATATAATTTTTCATACAAATTTAATAAATTATTCTACATTTTTTCATGCCACGGAGTGGCTTTTGCTATTGTTTTATTTTGTAAAACAAACTATAATATAATTCAGTAAGGGGGCGGTATTTTGACAAACGCCGATATTTATATACAGAAGTTCAAGGAACTTGAAGCGGTGGTCAGGGATATGTTCGGGCTCAACGACTGGGACTCTGTCACAAATTTTCTCTCCAAACGGGAAGAATATGCGCCCTTCCGGGAGGAAATCAAGTACTGCCAGGAGGTTCGGAATCTCCTCCAGCACAAGCCGAAAATAGAGGGCGAATACCCCGTGGAGCCCACGGACGAGATGATCTCTTTTCTCCAGAAAACCGTCGATTCCCTCAAAAACCGCCGGAAATGCCGGGAGATCATGGTGCAGAAAAAGAACGTTTTCTGCCGGGAGCTTTCGGACCCCGTGCGGGATACTATCCCGCAGATGAGAAACATTGACCATAATCACGTGCCGATACTAAATGACCAGGGCGCCGTGGCGGGAATGTTCACGGCTGTCTCTTTCCTGAGACTCATGGCGGACAGGAAAGGCCTGGTTATGGACAGCGAAACAAAATTTTCTGACATTGAAAAATACATATCCTTTGACTCCCACAGCACGGAGATTTACAGCTCCGTCAGCGGCGAAATGTACGTTGACGAACTGAAGGAGCTCTTTGAAAGCTCCTATGCCAAGGGCAAGCGCCTTTCAATGGTCTTTGTGACCGAAGGAGGCAGGAAAAACGGAAAGCTCCTGGGGATAATCTCTCCCTGGGACGTGCTCGGCGCGGAATAAAAAGCGGCCCGCTCACAAGAGCGGGCCGCTTTTTATTATTTTACTGCTGTTTCATCACCGGGAACGAAACCACGGCTTTATATAAATCCCCGTCGAGCAGAAGCTCAAAGGTCCCGCCGCAAAGCTCCGTCAGGGACTTTGCTATGGACAGGCCGAGGCCATTGCCCTCGGTCTCCCCGCGGGAGGAATCCCCCCGGACAAAGCGCTCCATAAGGGCGTCCGCCGACATGTTGAGCGGCTCCCGGGAGATATTTTTCATCACTATCACAGCCCTGTCATTCGCCGCTGTAAGGTCGAAATAGGCCCTGGTGCCCGGCTGGGCATATTTGATTATGTTCTGGATAAGATTGTCGAAAACGCGCCACAAAAGCCTTCCGTCGGTATATACCGGCACTTCATCCTCCGGAATATTCACCACAGGGGTTATGTCGGCGGCCTCCAGCCGCTCAGTAAACTCGCCCACGGACTGATTCACGAGCTCCCCGATATTGACCTTTTCCCTGCTTACGGCTATGGCACCGCTGGAGGCTTTGGACGCCTCCACAAGGTCCTCCGTCAGCTTTTTAAGTTTGGCGCTCTGGCGGTCCAGCACCTCTATGTAGCCCCTTGCGGTTTCGTTCTGAATGTCCTCCTTTTTGAGAAGGTCCACATAGGAGACAATGGAGGTCAGCGGGGTTTTGAGGTCGTGGCTGACGTTGGTGATAAGCTCGGTCTTGAAGCGCTCGCTCTTCATTCTGGCTTCCAAAGCCTTTGACATGCCGGCCGCGGCGCTGTTGAGGTTCGCACCGTGCTCTCTTAGCCCGGGCCAAAGCTCAATGGTGCTCACCTTGTAGTCAAAGTCGCCCCGGGCAATGGCCTCCCCTGCCTTTTTGAGGCTTTTGAGCTGGAGGGCGAACCATATAGTGACTGCAAGGCCCATGGCGTCAAAGAACATAAGTATCAGCAGCATGAACGGCCCGCCGCCCGTGGGGATCCAGATTGCAAGAATAAAATTCATCAAAATAAATGCGCAGTAAATGAGTATTATCAGCCAGGTCTGGGGAATGGACAATACAAGCCATTTTATAAAATGCCACACTGCGGCAAGGATCTTATAAATAATGCTGTTTTTCCACCAGCCCCTGACTTTGAGGCGGGCGGCCATGCTCATGCAAAGAGCTGTTCCGAACGCTATAATCCCGAGAACGCAAAGAAGGCTCATCACGGCGGTGTATTCAAAGCTCGCCCTTCCGTATCTGAAAAGGTATTCCACCTCGCTGATGAACATCAAAAGCGGAATAACCAGCACAATGACAAATAAATCCCAGGGAATACGGTTGAGCCCCACGAGGACGGTCTCTCCCGCGCTGTTTTTGCCCGCGGACACCATGAGAAATATGAAGCAGACAACGCTCAGAAAGGCGCACGCCGCCCCGAGGAGGATGGCGTTTCCGCTGTAAGTGTACATAAGATAGTAAGGATAGACCGAATCTCCGGGCATTATCGGAAGGTTTAGATAGCCTGCGGCGGTATATTCCGCCACGGTGTTGCCGGAGGAATCCACTTCCCGTATCCGGTAATCCTCCACAACCCGGAGGGAATCGCTCCCGACGGTGCTGACGACGGTTTTTCCCTCCCCGTCAACAATTTTATAGGAAAAGCTGCTGTCGTCGTAAAACAGCTCATTGCCAATAAGCCCTTTAATATCATTCCAATAGACGAAATCCTTGACGGTACTGAGCTTATCCTCGACGAAATTGTAGCAGGCGCTGCTGGAGCGGAAAGGGACGCCGGTTTCGTTAAAAACTCCCCCGTCGGCGCAGTAAACCACAATGCCGACGCAACCCACAAAAACCGTGGTGCAGATGCAGACCATAAGGTAAGCCGCCGTTTTTGCCCAAATGCTCCCAATAAACTTCTTCATTGTTTGTCCTCCAACTTGTATCCCTTGCCCCAGACAACTTTAAGATAGCGCGGATTTGCCGGGTCGATTTCGAGCTTCTCACGCAGGTGGCGGATATGTACCGCAATGGTGCCCTCGGCGCCCAGCGGGTCGCTGTTCCAGACGGCGGTATAGATTTCCTTTGAGGAAAAGACCTTCCCCGGGTTTTGAAGAAAGAGCTTCAGTATCTCGTACTCCGTGGGAGTCAGCGAGACCGGGTCGCCGTTTAAGGTGACGGCCTTTCCGTTGTCGTCCAGCTCTATGCCTCCGATAGCCACGGCCTCGGGCTTATGCTCCATGCCGCCGAGGTAGGCATAGCGGCGAAGCTGGGCTTTCACCCTCGCTATGACCTCCAGAGGGTTGAAAGGCTTTGTTATATAATCGTCCGCCCCGGCCGTCAGGCCAAGGATTTTGTCATTGTCCTCGCTTTTTGCGGTCAGGAGGATGACGGGCGCGTTGCTCGTTTCCCGGAGCTTTGCCGTGGCGGAAACGCCGTCCATTTTCGGCATCATAATGTCCATCAAAATGAGATGCACCTCATTTTTTGCCAATACTTCAAGGGCGGCTGCGCCGTTTTCCGCCTCAAGGATTTTATAGCCCTCGCCGGAAAGATAGATTTTCAGGGCATTACGAATATCCCTGTCGTCGTCGCAAATCAGCACATTATACATATCTTTCACCTCTAAGCATAGTTTACCAATAAAACCCTTAAGAATAAAGCGGTAAATTCTTTAAGATTTCCTTAAGATTTATGTTATAAGTATAACATCTAACTTAAATATTGCAACAAAAAAGCCCGGATAGGAATATCCGGGCTTTTTGCTGTTTTATTACATATCGCGGCAGGCGACGACATTTATGCCGGTGCCGAGGACGTTCTCTATGAGCACGTCCCCGCATTTTACCGGGGAGGTCACGGAGATCTTGTTTATCTCTTCCATGACCTCGAAAATCTTCTCCTTGGGAATATCCCCGTTGGTCTTTACAGGGATACGCGGGTGAAGCCCGCCCTTGATCTCAACGGTGGTGGAAATGGTCCTCATGGGGCAGGTGAGCTCCCTGAGTGCGTATTCCCTTCCCTGGGGGCAGGAAAAGCCCTTTATGGTGCCCTCCGGGTTTTCAGTATCAAGAGTGACGAGGCAGCCCTTTGGGCAGCAGATGCAGGTTATGGTTTTAAGCATATCATTCGCCCTCCTTTACGACACAGATTTCAATATCTTTTCCACCGGACATTTCGAGCATTTTCTTCGGAATGATGAGTTTTTCCATCTCGGCTGGGAGCATCTGCTCATGGTTTTTGCTCATGAGCACGGTGTCTCCGCACTTCACAACGACGTTCGCGTTTTTGAGCACGGCTCTGACTCGGAAGAGCACTTCAATGAATTTATCCACCTTGGAGACGGTGACCTTCTGGGGCACAGTGTAGCCGACGAAGTCGCCGTTAATGAGGTTGATGGGCTTTTCGGCTTCCTCTTTTTCTCCGGCTTTCTTTGCCTTGAGGTACTCCGCGGCAGCTTTGCCCGCTCTTTCGGACTCATGGGTCACGAAGTCCACAAGGTCGTGGACGTGGAGCACGTTGCCGCAGGCGAAGATGCCCTCAATGGAGGTCATCATGTCCTCGTTTACGACGGCGCCGTTGGTGCGCTTATCAATTTCGATTCCGGCGGAACGGGTCAGCTCGTTTTCGGGCACAAGGCCTACGGAGAGAAGAAGCGTGTCGACGTCGAACTCGATTTCCGTTCCGGGAATGGGGTCGTAGCCGTTCACTTCGCTGACGATGACCTTGGAAAGGCGTCCGTTTTCGCCCTTGATGTCGGTGACGGTGTGGCTAAGGTAAAGCGGAATGCCGTAGTCGTCAAGGCACTGGGCGATGTTGCGTTTAAGGCCGTTGGAATAGGGCATAAGCTCCACGACGGCTTTGACTTCGGCGCCCTCAAGGGTCATTCTTCTTGCCATAATGAGGCCGATATCGCCGGAGCCGAGGATGAGCACCTTTTTGCCCACCATATAGCCTTCAATATTTATGTATCTCTGGGCGGTGCCGGCGGTGAAAATTCCGGAGGGGCGCTCTCCGGGGATAGCGATAGCGCCGCGGGTCCTTTCGCGGCAGCCCATGGCGAGGATTATGGCGCCGGCGTCAATCTTCATGTAGCCCTCAGCTTCGCTGATGGCGTAAATGGATTTTTCAGGCGTGACGGCGAGGACCATTGTGTCGGTTTTTACCTCTATGCCGGTGCCCTCGAGACGGTCAATAAACCTCTGGGCATATTCCGGGCCGGAGAGCTGCTCTTTGAAAACGTGAAGGCCGAAACCGGAATGTATGCACTGGTTGAGGATTCCGCCCAGCTCCTTGTCACGCTCAATGATGAGCACGGAGCCTGCGCCGTTTCTCTTTGCTTCCTCCGCGGCGGCAAGGCCGGCAGGGCCTCCGCCCATTACAACTAAATCATAGTACATCAGCGGCACTCTCCTTTCTGGGTCTTTCCGGTGAGTATATAGGAGCCCTCTTTGTCGAGGAGCACGTCAACCGGGTCCATATTGAGCTCCCGGGCTATTATCTCAAGGACTCTCGGCCCGCAGAAGCCGCTCTGGCACCGGCCCATGCCCGCATTGCAGCGGCGCTTGATGCCGTCAAGGGTGCGGGGCACAATAGTGCCGTGGAGAGCGTCAACGATTTCGCCCTCGGTTATGGTCTCGCAGCGGCAGATAACTCTGCCGTAGGCGGGATTTTCTTTTATGGCGGCGGCCTTTTCCTCGTCGGAAAGCTCTTTGAAGCGAAGGTGTTTATGCCCGCCCTTGAATTCGGCTTTCTTCTCAGAGGGCACGCCCGCTTTGAGAAGCATATCCGCAACGTCCGCGGCGATAGCCGGGGCGGCGGAAAGGCCCGGGGATTTGATTCCCGCGACGTTCATGAAATGGTCGTCCGCTTCGGAGAAGCCCACAATGAAATCCCTGGTGCTGGGCTCGCTGCGAAGTCCGGCGAAGTTTCTTATGCACTCTTTAAAATTGACGGCGGAGGTGGTCTTTCTGCTGGCGGTCATAACGTGGCTGAGGCCGTCTCTGTCGGTGCTCACGTCGCTCTTTTCACTGCCGGGGTTGGCGTCCGGACCCACTATGAGGTTGCCGTGGACGGTGGGAGCCACAAGGACGCCCTTTCCAAGGGGACCGGGGCACTGGAACATTACGTGGTCAAAGAGCTTTCCCTGGGATTTGTCGAGGAGGTAGTACTGGCCCCGGGAGGCGTCGATAGTGAAGCTGCGGTCGCCGACCATGTTGGCAACGGTATCGCTGTAAACGCCCGCGGCGTTTACGACAAATTTTGCTTCAATATCCTCTTTGCCCTTGCCGCTGATTATGAAATTGCCGTTTTCTTTTCTTATGCCGGTGACCTCGTAGCAGAGCTCGAGGTCAACTCCGTTGTCCACGGCCTGCTCGCCCATGGCGAGGGCCATTTCCCAGGGGTTGACGATTCCTGCGCTGGGCGCATAGAGAGCGCCGACGCACTCGGCGGAGACGTTGGGCTCCATAGCGCGGACCTCGTCGCCGTTAAGTACTTTCATGTCCGGAACGCCGTTTTCAACGCCCTTTTCATAAAGGCGCCTTACGGTTTTCATATCGTTCTCGTCAAAGGCGAGGACAAAGGAACCGCAGCGGCGGAAGGGTACGTCCAGCTCCCGGCAGATTTCCTCTGCCATTCTGTTTCCCGGAACATTGTATTTTGCCATGAGAGTGCCGGGTTCGGGGTCATAGCCCGCGTGGATAATCGCGCTGTTGGCACGGGTCGTGCCCATGGCGACATCGTTTTCCTTTTCGATCAGCACAGCCCTGCAGTTATAGCGGGAAAGCTCCCTCGCTATACCGCAGCCTATAATTCCCGCGCCGATCACAGCAACGTCATAGACCAATTCATAACTCCCCTTTCGGCAGTAAAAAAAGAGTGCGGTGAAATAAGCCTCCGTTTTTTATGCTGCGAAGCCTCCTTCAAACGCACTCCAAATCCTGCGCATATTTTTACAGTTATATTATATCAGAAAGGCCGGAATAATCAATATCCTCCGGGCGGTTTATTTTCATTAAATCGTTTCTGCCCGATTTTTCCCTTGACAACTGTCCATTCGCATAGTATGATGTAACTGTCAAACAGAACATTTGTTCGATTATTGAAAGGGGCGCTTGTTTTGGCTTTCGATTTCAAGAAAGAATATAAGGAATTCTATATGCCGAAGGCAAAGCCGGAGGTGGTTTCCGTTCCGGCGGCAAACTACGTCGCCGTCAGAGGAAAGGGCAACCCCAACGAGGAGGGCGGCGCTTACCAAAAGGCTGTCTCCGTCCTTTACGCCATAGCCTACACGCTCAAAATGAGCTACAAGACCGGGCACAAAATCGACGACTTTTATGAATACGTGGTCCCGCCGCTGGAGGGCTTCTGGTGGCAGGAAAACGTAAGCGGCGTCGATTACGAAAGCAAGGACAGCTTTTGCTGGATCTCCGTAATCCGCCTGCCGGATTTTGTGAAAAAGGCAGACTTTGACTGGGCGGCGGGCGAAGCCTCCAGAAAGAAAAAGCTCGACTGCTCCAGGGCTGAATTTCTCACAATTGACGAAGGGCTCTGCGTACAGATGATGCATACCGGCTCCTTTGACGACGAACCCGCCTCCGTCGCTATGATGGACGCCTTCATCGCCGAAAAGGGCTACCGAAACGACTTTTCCGAAAGCCGCCTCCACCATGAAATCTATCTTTCCGACCCCCGGAAAACCCCGGTTGAAAAGCGGAAAACAGTTATAAGGCATCCCATAGCCAAGATCTAACCCAAAAAACTTTACCCGGAAAGAAGGAGCAAAAATGGATATGTTTGAAAAGCTGGCTATCCTTGCGGAGGCGGCGAAATACGATGCCTCCTGCTCCTCCTCCGGCTCCGGAAGGAGCGGCGGAACCGGCAGCGGCGTGGGCGCCGCTCTCCCCGCCGGGTGCTGCCACTCCTTTGCGGCGGACGGACGCTGCATCAGCCTTTTAAAGGTGCTCATGTCCAACGCCTGCGTCTATGACTGCAAATACTGCGTCAACCGCCGCACCAACGACTTTCCCCGGGTGACCTTTACTCCGAGGGAGCTTGCAGACCTGACCATCGAGTTCTACCGCCGCAACTACATCGAGGGGCTTTTCCTCTCCAGCGCCGTGGTCGGCTCGCCGGACTGGACCACCGAGAGAATGATCGAGGCCCTACGGATCCTCCGGGAGGAGTACGGCTTCCACGGCTACATTCACGCCAAGGCCATTCCCGGGGCGGACCCGGCTTTGACCCACAGGCTCGGGCTCCTTGCGGACAGAATGAGCGTAAACATCGAGCTCCCGTCGGAACAGTCCCTCACCGCCCTCGCCCCCGACAAGACGAAGCACAGCGTCCTTGAGCCCATGGGGCTCATTAAAACCGGTATTATGGAAAACCGGGAGGACCTTATGAAATACCGCCACACGCCCCAGTTTGTCCCTGCGGGACAGAGCACCCAGATGATAGTGGGCGCCTCCCCCGAGACGGACTACCATATCCTCCACCTCACTGAGGGGCTCTATAAAAAATACGGGCTGAAGCGGGTCTACTACTCCGCCTATATCCCGGTGCAGGAGGACAGCCTCCTGCCCTCCCTCGACACCCGCCCGCCGCTTTTGCGCGAGCACCGGCTCTATCAGGCGGACTGGCTCCTGCGGTTCTACGGCTTTGAGGCGAAAGAAATTATCGACCCGGCCCACCCGATGCTCCACCCGGAGGTGGACCCGAAGTGCAGCTGGGCGCTCAGCCACCTTGACGATTTCCCGGTGGAGGTCAACACCGCGGACTACGAAATGCTTCTTCGGGTGCCGGGAATCGGCGTCACCGGCGCAAAGCGCATAATCAAGGCGAGACGGGCTCGGAATCTTGATTTTGACGCACTTAAAAGGCTCGGCATAGTCCTCAAAAGGGCGCGTTTTTTCATAACCTGCGGCGGCAAAACCATGCAGAAAATTCCGGACACGCCGGAAGCTATCATATATTCCATTCTTTCGCCCAACAAAATGGGCGGATTTGAGGACTATGGCGCTGAGCAGCTTTCGCTGTTTGAGCCCGCATTGACTGGGGAGGATGTAAGAGAATGTCTAACGGGGGAATTTTGATTTTTTCCTATGACGGTAGCTTCGACGGCATGCTCTCCATGGTGTTTGAGAGCTTCGTGCTCAAGGAGCTTCCGTCGGACGTATATATTTTCGGTGAGCAGGAGCCTGCGCTGCTCAAAATCCGCACCGTTGAGACGGATTTTGAGCACGCGAGGCGTGTCGAGCGCGCCACCCGTGAAAAGCTCGGCGAACGGGCCCTTGACCTTGTGAAGCGCGGTTTTCTCTATGGCGAGGGAGGCAAGGAGCTTGCCATTCTCCGCTTTCTCTGGAAATGTTTTCACGAGGGGCCGCGCGCAGTCGGCATGCTCGCGGACAAGGACGTGAACCCGCTTTACCGAATGGCGGCGGCGGTGAGCAACGAACAGCGCCTTCTGATGGGTTTCACCCGCTTTTCGGATGCAAACGGCGCCCTTGTTGCGACCATTCACCCGAAGCACTTCGTGCTTCCTCTCCTGAAAGGGTATTTCTGCGCCCGGCTCTGGAACGAGACCTTTATGATTTACGATGAAACCAACGGCGCCGCCCTCGTCCATTCCGGGAAAAACACCGCTATTGTTCCAATCGAGGAGCTGACTATGCCAAACGAAACGGATGACGCCTTTTACCGGGAGCTCTGGAAATCCTATTACAGCCATATTTCCATCGCCAGCCGCTACAATCCCGCCTGCCGAATGGCCCATATGCCAAAGCGCTTCTGGGTGGATATGCCCGAGGTGCGGGACGAGCTCGAGGGCAGCTACCGCCCGGAGCTTTCCCGGGGCACCGCGAAGGAAATTTCCCTTAAACTCAAAGCAGAGCAAACCGGAGCCCTCGCCGAATAATTTTTTGCCTAAGGCGTGCTCAAAATATATTTTTGAGCACCGGGCGTTCCCCCCTGCGCCGGCGGTGGAGTTTTCCGCGCTTTTGCGATATACTTGATTCAGTGAAAGACAGATAAATCAATATTTGCGGAGAGAAGTATAACCGCTGTGATAAATACGGATTATTATATCGAATCTATCGTAATATTGCTTAATAAAGATTGTATTTTGACAAGGTACTATCCTTTAATTCCATATAAAAATATACTGACAGAAGCTTTCAAAGCAATGGGATGTAAATTCAAATCGGACTGTCTTGAATTGTCTGATGAAACATTGCTATATGCGGGTCTACCTACCATTGAAATGGCTAACTTATTCAAACGATTTCTGATGATGTATGATGTGAATCCAAAGAAACTTAGAGAAATCGATATTGTTAGTAAGACAACAGAAGAAGCGGAAGCTTTTAAGCAGCTCTATCATCTTCCGGGCGTAAAAAGTACGCGGGCAACTCTCTACTACAAATCGGGCTTCACATCTCTTGATGCGATTGCCTGTTCCTCGCCGGAAGAAATTATGAAAAAAAACAGGAGAGCTGATTCAGAAAGAAAACATGAATCTGAAAGTCCCCTCAATGAAGGAAATCAAGACACACATAGCAGTAGCAAAAGCTTTTACAAGTCGTTTTCAGGATTGACAGCTCCCCGTGTGTCTGGTTTCTGAAAATTTTTCGGGGGACAGTTTTAAAAACTTTTGCCGCCGGCAAAATTAAATCATTAAACAAAAAAACCTCCGCACGGCTTTGACCGTACGGAGGATTTTTGTTAATTATTTTTTCTCGTTTACGGCGATCCAAATCTCGCAGTAGTAATTCGGGTCGCTCACGTCATCGGAGGGGTAAACCTCAAGCTCCACGCCGCAGCCGTACTCATAGCCGCTCTGGGGGAAGAACTCGGTGCAAATCTTTGTGTAGGTGTTCTTAAACGACTCGGGCATCCTTCCCCTGCACTCAAAGACGGCATAGGTGTGGGCTGGAATCTCAATTACCTCAAACCTTTCGTCAGCCACAGGGCTTCCGTTGTACTCCGCTCCGATTCCGTAAGGGAAGCCCGACTCGTCCATATCGCCGGAAAAACAGATTCCGAGGAGCCCATTGAGGGTGGGTTTTTCAGGCATATAGCTGCAAAGGGCGGGAATGGTCCCGTCGGCGGAGCATTCTCCCCAAAAGGCGGAGATGTCAGCCGTGGCGGTGTCGCCCTGGGGCTTTGTGACCTTTTTCCTTCTGCAGACAATTTTAAAAGCGTCTTTCTTCACAATTCTGTAATCCATTGTGCTGCCTCCTGATAAAATAAGTTTTACGGACAGCCTTGAAAAGGACTTCACGCTTTTTCCGCGCCTCGCCTCCGTGGGCGTGACGCCGTGGAACCTCGTAAACGCGCGGGAAAAGCTCTCCGGGGTATCATAGCCGTATTTATAGGCAACGTCTATGACCTTATCATCCGTGGCTATCAGGTCATTTGCCGCCAGAGTCAGGCGGCGCATGCGGACATAGTCCCCAAGCGTGTAGCCGCAGAGCATACTGAACATCCTCTGAAAATGAAACGCCGACGAACAGGCCTCCTTCGCCGCCGCTTCATAGTCAATTTCCTCAGTAAGGTGCTCCTCGACGTAGTCGAGGGCCCGCTGTATTCCCGTGATCCAGTCCATTTCACAGCCTCCTTCCGTATGGGTCTATTCTATCAGTTTTCGCCGGGGTCTTCTTGATTTTCTCTGCTAAGAGGTGTCAGATGCCCGTTTTTATTTCAAAACCGTGTTCCCGAAGGGTAAATCCCGGGACGATTTTGTCTTCATAAACTCCCTCCACCCGGCGAAAGCCGTTTTTGAGGTAGAGGTTCACGGCGGGCACGTTGCTGTCAACTACAAAAAGACGAAGATATTTTGCGCCCTTTTCTCCCGCAATCCGTACAGCCCTTTCAAGGGCGGCGCTCCCGATTCCCTGGCGGAGGAAACTCGGGCTCACCCCAAGACGGTAAAGATAGAGGGCGCTTGCGCCGCCATCTTCCCAGGCTACGGCGTCTTCCCCGCCGCTTTCACCGCAAAGGGCGAAAGCGGCGACGGTCTCCTCCCCCTCCGTCAGAAGATAGAGCCGCTCTTTTTCAATGTCTTCACCGAGGAATTCAGAGGGGTAAACTTCGTCCCATATATTTAATCCGTGCTCATTCATATCCGCAACTATCTCCCCGTACATTTCCTTCAGTCTGGGCAGGTCCTTGGCGGAAGCCAGCCTTATATCCATAAAAATTCCCCTTTCGGTTTTTGGCTTCACAGTTTTACTTGCTCTACTATATCACACCGGCGCGAATTTTTCCAGAGCATGGCTTTGAAGCGGATTTTTCTTTACAGCGCCTTCGGAAAATTATATAATGAAATTGCTTTAACCGCAGTTTAAACTGATTTCCGGAGGCGGCACCATGCCCATCACCGTAACCAAAGAAAATGAAAATGAAAATGAATATAGAGTGTTTTCCTCCGAGATCCTCCTTGGGAAAATCGAGGTTTACACGAGCCCTTTCTATGCCGGGAACTGCTATCTTCGGCTGAGTTTGGCTCAGTATGACCCGAGCCTGAGCACGGAGCTTTTCTCCGTGCTCAAACGCCTCACGGGACACCCTCTCCAGGTCATGACAGAATCCGAAAACGCCGTGCTTACAGATTTTCTCAAGGCCGGAGGCTTTGAACTCAAAAGGCGCTGTTTTGAATCCGAAGTCTCTGCCGCCGATTTCATCGGCGGAGCGGCGCCCGGCGGCGGGCTTTTTGAAGCCGCCGCCGGCTCGGCGGAGTACCTCTCCTGCTGCGAGCTTTTATACGACTACCACAAAGCCACCCACCGGAAAATAAACCCTCTTACCTCTTCCCTCGGAGAATTTCAGAAAATGCTCCCGAAAACCGTGGTTTTCGATGCAGTTGAGGGAAAAATTTTAAATTTCGCCTTCGTCGAAGAAAACGAAATCGCCTATCTCGGCTCCGCTGATATAGGTTCCTTCCGGGATTTTGCCTTTAAACTCGTCGGGGCGCTTTTCGAAAAATACGAAACCCTCGTTTTCGAGAGCGACGACTGCGACCCTTTGGCGATGGGGCTTCGCTCACTTTTTAAAAATCAGGACGATTCCTCTTTCGACACCTACGTTCTTCTTTAAAAATCCGGGGAGCTTCGCCCTCCAGATTTTACTATTACATATAGGCCTGGACTGTTTCGGCGCAGACTCCGCTACGCAGCCGGGTGGACTGCAACTTGATTTTTCCCCTTTTCACTTCAAGAAAGCAAAAAAGCGCCCCTTCGGGGCGCTTTTTTATTTTTCATCATTATTCTTTTTTGATTTTCTGCGCTGGCGGACAGCTTCAGTCAGGATATACTCTATCTGCCCGTTCACGGAACGGAAGTCGTCCTCCGCCCAGCGGGAGATTTCCTCCCAAAGCGACGGCGAAAGCCGAAGCAAAAGCTGTTTTTTGTCCTTTTCCGGCAACTGCGCCGCCCCCTTTCCAAACAATACCTAAACTGTTTTCACATCAATAAATGGAACCGGTGTTTATGACGGGCTGGGTGCTGTCGTTGCCGCAGAGGACCACCAGCAGATTGGAGACCATCTGTGCCTTGCGCTCGTCATCGAGCTCCACCACTTTGTTTTCTTCAAGGCGCTCAAGGGCCATTTCGACCATTCCCACCGCGCCGTCCACAATGAGCTTACGGGCGGCGATAATTGCGGAGGCCTGCTGGCGCTGAAGCATTGCAGCGGCAATTTCAGTGGCGTAGGCAAGGTGAGTGATCCTCGCCTCGACAATTTCTATTCCGGCGACGCTGACGCGGCACTGGATCTCATCTTTGAGGCGCTGAGCAACCTCAAGGCTGGAGCCGCGGAGGGATTTTTCGTCCCCCTCCTCGGATTCGTCATAGGGATATTCGCGTACTATGTTGCGAAGCGCGGCGTCGCACTGGGTGGAGAGGAAATCCACATAATTGTCCACGTTAAAAACTGCCTTGGCCGGGTCCACCACGCGCCAGATTACAACGGTGCCTATCATTACCGGGTTGCCGAGCTGGTCGTTTATTTTCTGCTTGTCATTGTTAAGGGTTATCTCCTTGAGGGAAATGCGCTTGCTGGAGCTGACGTTCACCGTCGCGGTGGTGCCTTTGGAAGCAGCCTCAGTAGCTGCGGCCACTGCCGCTCTTTCAAGCACTTTTTCAGCAGCGGGATTTATAGCGGTGGCAAAAGGATTGATGTAGAAAAATCCCGGGCCGTAGAGGGTGCCGTAGTAGTCACCGAAAAGGGTGAGCACATAGGCTTCATTGGGGCGGAGGGAGCGAAGGCCGCACATGAGTATTGGGATAACGAGTACTCCCAGTATGCCGCAGGCGATTATCGGCACAATGCAAAGCGCAAAATGCCTTTCAATAAATACCGCTGAAAGCACAAATCCTCCGATAGCGGCAAGCTCAGCAAAAATGAGCAGTATGAGCATCGCCATTCCGCTTTTCGGTTTCAACTCCACGTTATACTCTCTTTCAAGATTTTCATTCATTTATGTCATTCCTTTCACAGCTTGAATTTTGATAATATTATATATCTTTTTGATATCATATTTATATTAACACAAAAGAACGCGCCTGTCAATATGCGGAATAATTATTTAAATATGAAAATCCCGTGCTCAAATTGAGCACGGGATTTTTGCAAAAGGTGAATTTGATTATCTGTAATGCTTTTCGGCACTGATCCATTTTTCAAACTCTTCCTCAGTGGCAAGGACTTTATGGGTGCCTTCGACCGTGCGAAGCTCGCCTTTCAGGTAATCTATGCCGCTGGTGAAGTAATCATAGGCCATGGAAACGCGTTTTTTCTCCACCGCAGGGTTCGGATGAGGAATCGCGGAGAGAAGGCTCTGGGTATAGGGGTGGATAGGATTTTTGAAAATCTCATCCGTGGTACCCGTCTCCACAAGGTGGCCGAGGTGAAGTACGCCTATGCGGTCGGAAATATATTTGACCATGGAAAGGTCGTGGGCGATGAAGAGATAGGAGGAGCCGGTCTCCTGCTGAATATCCTTCATCAGGTTTACAACCTGCGCCTGGATGGAAACGTCAAGGGCGGAAATACACTCGTCGGCAATGATGAGCTTAGGGTTCATAATGAGGGCCCTTGCGATGCCGACACGCTGGCGCTGACCGCCGGAGAACTGATGCGGAAATCTCTCCGCATGCTCCGGAGCAAGGCCGACTTTTTCAAGTATTCTCGCTATTTTCTCGTCGCGTTCCTCTTTGGTCTTATAAAGATGGTTGATGTCAAGGCCCTGACCGATGATATCGCCGACCTTTTTCCTCGGGTTGAGGCAGGCCATAGGGTCCTGGAATATCATCTGCATCTCTGTGCGGAGCTTGTGGTTTTCCGCAGCGCTCATTTTTCCGGTTATATCCACGCCGTCGAAAATAATTTTTCCGCCGGTGGGGTCATAAAGGCGGATAATGGAGCGCCCGATGGTGGTTTTTCCGGAACCGGACTCGCCCACAAGGCCATAGGTCTCGCCGGGATAAATCTCAAAAGAGACGTCGTCCACGGCTTTTACTGTGAATTTCTTGCTGATGGGGAAATACTGTTTAAGGTGCTCTACTTTAAGAAGCGGAACTCTTTCTTCCATTTATTTCGCCTCCTTCAGCATTCTGTCAATTCTCGCGCGCAGCTCCTTGGGCATTTCAACCTTCGGCGCGTTGTCGTCGAGGAGCCAGGTCGCGGCATAGTGAGTGTCCGTAATTTTGAACATGGGCGGCTCAGCTATGCTGTCAATTTTAAGCGCAAATTCATTTCTGGGTGCGAAAGCGTCGCCTTTGACCTCGTGGAGAAGGTTGGGCGGGCTTCCGGGAATGGTGTAGAGCCTCTCATCCGCGGTGTCGAGGTCCGGCAGGGCGGAAAGAAGTCCCCAGGTATAGGGGTGGCGGGGATCATAATAGATCTCATCCACAGTTCCTTTTTCGACGATTTTGCCGGCATACATGATATTTACAAAGTCCGCAACCTTCGCAACGACGCCAAGGTCGTGGGTGATGTAAATTACGGAAATGCCAAGCTTATTCTGCACTTCCTTGATGAGCTCAAGTATCTTCGCCTGGATAGTAACGTCCAGAGCGGTGGTGGGCTCGTCGCAGATGAGCAGGTCAGGGTTGCAGGAAAGGGCAATAGCTATGACGACACGCTGGCGCATACCGCCGGAGAGCTGGTGGGGATAGTTTTTAAAGCGCTTTTCGGCATTGGTGATGCCGACCATTTCAAGCAGCTCTATGGCGCGCTTTTTTGCCTCCTCCTTCGGAGTTTTGAAATGCCATATCATGCCCTCCATGATCTGGTCGCCTATGGTCATGGTGGGGTTGAGGGAAGTCATAGGGTCCTGGAACACCATGGCGATACGCTTGCCGTTTATGGTGCGGCGCATCTGCTTTTTGGAGAGGGTAAGAAGGTCAACAGTCTCCTCCTCGCCGTTGTCGTTTTTATAGGTGAACCAGGCATGACCGCCGTCCACTCGTCCGTTGGTATCGAGAATACCTATGGCGGTTTTTACGGTTACGGATTTGCCTGAGCCGGACTCACCGACGACGGCAACTGTCTCGCCACGCCTTACGGCGAAATTTACGTTTCTGAGCGCGTGTACCTCGCCGGCAGTAGTTGAAAAGGTTACGGACAGATCTTCAACTTTAAGAATGAAATCGCTTTTTTCGCTCATAAAAATCTATCCTCCTTTTACATATCTTTCTGTTTCGGGTCAAGAGCGTCACGCAGACCGTCCGCCACAAGGTTGAAGCTGAGCATGAGCAGAGCAAGAACCAAAAGCGGTGAAATAATCATATATGGGTGCGTAGTGAAATAATTGTAGGCGTCGGAAATGAGTGTTCCGAGGGAAGCCGTAGGCGCTGGAATACCAAGACCAACGAACGCAAGAAATGCCTCAGTGAAAATTGCATGAGGAATGGAGAACATGGTCTGGGTTATGATCTGACCTATGATGTTCGGCATAATTTCCTTGAAAATTATGCGCAGAGGGCTTGCGCCGAGAGTTTTGGAAGCGAGGACAAATTCCTGTTCCTTGAGCTTGAGCACCTGAGCACGTGCGATACGGCTCATGGGTATCCATCCCGTTATCATCAGCGCAATGATTATCGCTCCGAGACCCGGGCTCATGACGAGTATCATCAGCGTTACAATTACAAGGTTCGGGATACTGTTGAGTATCTCAGCGCAGCGCTGCATGAACGCATCGACTTTACCGCCGAAATAGCCGGAAACAAGGCCGTAGGTTAGACCGAAAACAATGTCCACGGCCACAGCCACAACCGCGATATAAAGGCTTATTCTGGTGCCTTCCCATACACGGGTAAAAATATCACGTCCGAGGTTATCGGAACCAAACCAGTAATAAACGTCGTCAAATTTTCCTTCATAGCCGTTTTTCTCGAGCTTTATCTCGCCGAGAATCATGGTCTCGCTGCCGTCAAAGCCCAGCCATTCAAGGCCTTTGATACGCGGCGCAAGGTTCTGCTGCTCGATTATCTGGCTCTTATATGTATACGGGGTCATACTTGGGCCGAAAACTGCAAAGAAAATTATAATAACTATCAGTATCAGTCCGACAATGGCACCCTTATTCCTTACAAAACGTGTAAGAGCGTCCTTCCAGTAGTTCTGGGAGGCAAAGTTTTTGTCCACATGGGCATGAACGTCGTTGTGCTGGAGCTCAAACGCATCCTGCGGCAAAGAGGAATAATCAAAATTTTCAGCTTTCATGACTATCCTCCTTTGACAGACGAATTCTCGGGTCGATAATTCCGTAAAGTATATCCACCGCCAGCATTATGCCTATATACATAATACTATATATAAACGACAGCGCAATAGTTACGTTGTAATCGTTCTGCTGTATCGAGCGCACCATCAGCTCGCCTATACCGGGAATTGCGAAAATCTTCTCAATAACAAGGGAGCCCGTCATGGTGTTGACAATCAGCGGACCGAGAACTGTAATAATCGGGATCAAAGCATTGCGCAGGGCATGGCGGATTATAAGCGGCGCACCGCTGATGCCCTTGCTCTCCGCAAGGAGCATATAGTCGCTGTGCAGCACCTCGAGCATCTCCGTTCTCGTAAACCTGGCGATGTTTGCCATGGAGAACATGGAAAGAGCTACGGTCGGGAGAACAGATGAAATGAACGGGGTCTCCGCAGTATAAAGCAGCGGGAACCAGGACAGCCGGAAGCCAAAAGTATATGAAAGTGCCAACGCGAAAACGTAGGACGGGAGGCTCACGCCGAGAACCGATATTATTGTAGCTATGGTATCAAAAATCGTATTGTGCTTCAAAGCTGCGAGAAGCCCCAACAGCAACCCGATGCTTGCACCTATCAGGACAGCCTGTCCGCCAAGCCTTATAGATGTTGGAAGCCTCGTCTTGAGAAGCTGCGTAATCGGAACATTTGAAGCAATGCTGTACGATACTCCGAAATCGCCCTTCAGAATGTTGAGCACATATTTGATATACCTTATATAGATGGGCTGATCCAAGCCGTATTTCTCATAGAGAGCATCTATCTGGTCCTGAGACAGTTTATCGTCGTTGAAAGGCGAGCCAGGCATCAGCTCAAGCATGGAGAAAAGCAGCAGAAGCAGCACCAAAACCGCAACTATCGAGTATAAAATTCGCTTTAGTATGTATTTTTTCACTGAGGATATCCCCTCCTATAAATAAAAGCATACAGTGACCCGCTTTAAGTGGGCCACTGTAATACCTTAATAATCAGCTGAAACGGTTGTTATCACCGGCTGAAAAATCAGCCTACTTTTACGTTTCTGAATACACGGTTGAGGCCAACAGAGTGGAACTCAATTCCGGAGATGTCGGATTTAACAAGTTCTGCGTTGCAGTTCTGGTAAACAGGGAGGATAACTGCTTCGTCAGCAATGATCTGTTCAGCCTGTTTGAAGAGCTCCCAACGTGCTTCGGGATCCACAGCGTATTCAATGGATTTAATATTATCGAGGATCTCCATGTACTCGTCAGAGTGCCATGCGCCATAGTTATGGGTGTAACCGTCGGTCCAGAGATCGAAATAGGTAAGCGGGTCAGCGTAGTCAGGTCCCCATCTGCAAAGGCCGATGTCATAATCGTGTGCTTTCATAAGGTCGGAACGCTCTTTCTTCGGATAGGACTGGAGATTGAGGGTCAGGCCGGGAAGGTTCTTCTCAACTTCGGCTTTAATGAATTCTGCAACCTCTTTGGTCGCGCCGTCATCGTCGAAGATAAGGGTGAGTTCAACAGAGTCAACGCCAAGTTCTTTGAGGCCTTCTGCCCAGTATTTCTGAGCTTCCTCTACGTTATATTCGCAGAAAGTAATACCGGAGGATTCACGGTAGTCCTTGCCGTCGGGGCCGGTAGCGAGGTCATAAGGTACGCAGAAGTCTGCGGGAACGGAGCCGTTCTTGAGAATGTTGTTGCAGATAGCGTTCTTATCAAACGCCATGCCGATTGCTTTGCGTACGTTTACGTTGCCCATAGCGCCGCCTGCGCTGACGTTAGGAGACATATACCAGAGGTAGCCGGATTTGACGGATACGAATTCCGGATTGTCAATAAGGAGTTCAGCAAGTTCAGAGGAAAGGATGCAGACGTCAAGCTCGTCGTTCTGATATGCCATATATGCCTGCTGAGAGTCAAGAATTACCTTATAGTTGATGCCGGCAAGCTCAACTTCATCGGCCGCATAATAATTTTCATTTTTCTTCATGGAGAAGGAAGTTGCGGCAGGAGAATAGGAAACGAGCTCGAAGGGGCCGTTAGAGAGGTAATACTCGGGAGCGGAGCCGTAGAGGTCGCCGCACTGTTCAGCAAACGCACGGTTTACAGGATAGAATACCGGGAAGAACATAAGAGTGTCGAAGAATGCGCAGGGAACGTCGAATTCAACAACGAGAGTGGATTCGTCAACAGCTTTTACGCCAAGCTCTTCCACAGGAAGCTCACCGGCGATGATCTTGGATGCGTTCTTAATGCCTGCGGTCTCGAAAAGGGAGATGTACTGCGCAGGAATGGTGAAGCATCTCTGCCAAGCGTAAACGAAGTCGTCAGCTGTTACTTTGTCGCCGTTGGACCAGTAGGCTTCACGGAGATGGAAAGTCCAGGTCATGCCGTCCTCGGAAATTTCATAGCTTTCAGCCATTCCGGGAACAGCCGCACCGGAGGCATCGCAGATGAAGAGTCCCTCTACCATCTGGCCGATGACCTCAAAGTCGTCGCCGGCGGAAGTGTATGCCGGGTCGATGGACTCAAGGGCAGCCGTGATGTGCACGTTGATGACCCTGCCTTCGGAGCTCTGGGATTCGCCGCCGCTGGGAGCAGAACTGCCTTCGCTTCCGGAAGAAGCGGGTTCTTTATCTCCACTGCATGCCGCAAAGCTGAATACCATCACAAGTGCAAGAAGCAGAGCAAGCAATTTGTTCAGTTTCATAAAATTCACCTCATTGTTTCAAATTTATGTCGCCGATGAATTTATTTAAAATCTCGGCTTCATTGTTATGAACGTTATTTTATACCCATTCAGAGCGGTTGTCAAGTAAAAAAACAAAAAAATTTAAGATTTTTTCAAATTTTTTGTTTTCTTCGAAAAAACACTTGTTTTTGTCTTGTGAAACATTTTCATATCGGGTGATTTGTAAATTTTTAGGCTGTTTCAAAAAACGTCTTTTTTACGCTGTTTTTCGGCTCTGTTTTTCCATTTCTGCTTTTGTTAAAATCCTTCTGGAAAAATTTTTAAAAAATCGTATTTTTGCATATTTATTCTTTCTTTGCCCTATCAATTTGCCGTTTTACCACGAAAAAGCAGTTTTGCAAGTTTATTTTTAAAAACTTGCAAAAATCTGAAATATCGCACAAAAAAGATACATTGCCTTTGGTTAAAAAGACAATGTATCCCTGTTTTTTGTATAAATCTTCCGTCATTTTGCAAGCTCTTTTATGAGTTTTGCCTGTGCTTTTTCCTCCAGAGAGAAGTCCGTTTCGCGGTAATCCTCCCCCAACACCGTTTTGAGGATTTTTTTCATTAAAAACGGATTTCTTACAAAAACCGGACCCAGACACCAGGTCGCAAAAAGGTTTTTGTAATAGGTTCCTTCGCTGGTACCGATGCTGCCGGTGCCCTGCTCCGCTTTTTCCACCCTGAAAAGGCGGTTTTCATTCGGCGTGTTATATTTTACGCTTTCGCAGCGGTAATAGGTTCCGAAAACTTTTTCCTCCGGGGCAAAGTCCGGCACGAGCAGCGCGTCGCTGACGTACAGGCTGTCAAACTCCTCGCAGGTGCAGTCAAGGAAGCCTATGCCCTCATAGGTTTTCCCGTCGAGCATCGTGAAGCTTTTTCCGAGTAGCATATTGGCGCTGCCGGTCACCACGAAAGGCTTACCCTTTTCGATTTGGCTTATTATATGCTCCCTGTATTTCACAAAATGCCCGCTCAGGGCGGAAACAATGTGCGGCTTGCCGTGGGTCATAAAAACAATGTCGTATCCGCTCAGGTCTATTTCGTCGTCCACGCCGAGGCAGGTCCTCTCGTGGGCGTAGCCCATTTCATCAAGGTGGCGTTCAAGGGCGGTTATGTTCTTGCCGTCGCCGTTGAGGTCGAGGGCCTCTCCGTAGAGGTCAAGGATTTTGATCGTTCTCATAATTTCTTCAGCTCCTCCAGAATTTTGTCCTCGTTGGAGAATACCGATGAGGTCATAACGTAGATATTGCCCTCCGTCTTTTCAAGGCAGGCCCTGAGGTCCTCGGCGCTGTCGCATATCTGGACTTTGGACATATCTATTTCTCCGAGCTTGAGCCTTACGGCCATATCATAGCGCCGCTTGCCCACAAGCACAATGTAATCCACGTTCCTGAGGTTTTCATAGGCCACGTCGTACATGAAAAGCACGTCCTTGCGCTCGGTATGGAACATGTTGTTGGAGATGATAAGGGCGGTTTTCGGGCCGGGCTTGCCGGAAATGAAGTCCACACTCTGGTCAACGGAGGCTGGATTCTGCTTTGTAAGGATAAGCTCCGCTTTCCTTCCGAGGACATCCCACTCCTCGTAGCGTTTGGTCACGCCTATATCAAAGCTCTCCGCGGCGGAAATGGCCTTTTCAGCGGAAATGCCGCCGGCGGCGCAGCAAACGGCCACGGCCGCCACAGTGTTGAACATGAAATAGGTGGCGTCAAACGTCAGCTTCACCGGATTGCCGTTGATTTTCATGGCCGCGTTTTCAAAGTCAAGGTCAGTGCCTATATAGTCGGCCTCCGGGCATTTGAAACCGCAGTTTTCACAGTAAAAATCGCCTATATGGTTATAATGATAGAAATTATAGGAGAGGGGGTGGAGACACTTGGGGCATACCCTCGCGTCATTTGTGCCGGAACGGCACTCCTTGGTGGAACGGTCGTTTTCACCCAGCGCAAACCATACCACAGGGTTCTCCCTGCCCCAGCTTACCTGCTGAGAGACGGGGTCGTTGGCGTTGAGAATAAGGGTCATATCATCAGTCACGCCCATTTTGATTTTGTTCAGCACGATTTCCGGACAGCAGTTGCGCACTATCTGGTCCCGGAGAAGGTTGGTGATGAGGAGATAGTCCACCTTCATCTCTTTCACAAGGAAGCGCAGCCAGCGCTCGTCCACCTCTATGACGGAATAGTCCGCCTTTACCCTGCCCCCGAGGGTGCAGTTGCAGAGGAGAGCGGTGGTGATGCCTCCGAGCATATTGGAGCCGAAGCTGTTATTGATAACAGTGAAGCCGTTCTCCCGAAGAATATGGGTTATCATATTGGAGGTGGTGGTCTTTCCGTTCGTTCCGGTCACACAGATAACCTTTCCGTCGAATTTCAGGCGGCTGATCACCTTGGGGCAGAATACCCTCGCTATGTCGCCGGGCTTTGCTGTGCCCTTGTGCACCAGGCGCCCGACAAAATAGAGGACCCTGCACACTAAAATTGCGATTAAAAGTCTCATTTGATAAACTTCCTTTAAAATCTTTGTTCCAGCTTTTTCACGCTGTATGCGCTTTATATTTTATATAATGTTATATATACATATTTTGAGCACCGCCGGAAAGGCGGTGCTCAAAGCGGGGCCCGTTATTAAAGGGTGATGAGCTTCTTTTCGCTCTTGGTGATGACGTCACAGCCGTCCTCGGTTATCATTACGATGTCCTCGATTCTTACGCCGAAGCGTCCGTCAAGGTAAATTCCGGGCTCAACGCTCATAACGGTTCCGACTTCGGTTATATCGGAACAGAGCATGGAGAAACGGGGGTTTTCATGTATCTCAAGGCCGAGGCTGTGGCCGAGGCCGTGACCGAATCTTCCCTCGTAGCCAGCGCCGTAAATCATATCTCTTGCGACCTTGTCGATGGAGTTGCAGGGAACGCCTGCGCGGACAGCGTCGATAGCGGCGAGCTGGGCACTGAGCACGAGGTTATATACCTTTTCCTGCTCCTCAGAAATTTTGCCGACGGCGACGGTTCTGGTCATATCGGAGCAGTAGCCGTTGTGGGCTGCGCCGAAGTCCATGGTGACGAAGTCACCCTCTTTTATTACGTTGTCGCTGGGCACTGCGTGGGGCATGGAGCCGTTTGCACCGGCGGCGAGAATAGTCTCAAAGGCAAGGCCGGTGGCGCCGTTGCGGAGCATATAGTAGTCAAGCTCAAGCTGAAGGTCCTTTTCGCTGACGCCGGGTTTGATGAGGTCAAGCATGTGAATGAAAGTCTTGTCTGTGATAGCCTGGGCCGCACGGATCTCTTCCATTTCCTCAGCGGATTTTACGCAGCGGTGTTTAAGTATAATGCTGTTGAGGCGGGGATCGTCAAGCATCTGTGCATTGAGCACCTTGCGAAGGCTGTAAAGGCTCTCAACGGTCATGTAGCCGGACTCAATTCCGACAGTTTTTACCTTGTACTCCTCAAAAAGCTCATTGAGCTGCTTTGCCATATCGGTCATGAGCACCACTTCGGCGTCGGTGACCTTTTTGCCGCCGGCTTCAACGTAGCGGCTGTCGAGCAGGAGGACAGCCTTTTCTCTGGTTACGAGAAGCGCTCCTGCGCTGGAGACAAAGCCGGTATAATAGCGGCGGTTCACTTCGGAGGTGATAAGAGCGGCGTCCATATCCTCCGGCAGGTCATGAGCAAGTCTTTTGATTCTATCCATTTTAAAAACTCCCTTTCTGAAAAAAGTTTATCTTACGAATTTTTCAAGGCGGCGTTTTGCCTTTATAAATTTGTCCGTATCCGGCCCGAGGGGCGCTGTGAGAAATACAACCGCGCCGATGAGGTTTCCTCCGACCACGTCAGTAAAAATCTGGTCGCCTATGACGGCGGCCTCCTTCGGCTTTATCCCGAGCCTTTTGCAGGCGCGCAAAAAGCCGTTCGGAAGGGGCTTTGCGCTCTTCTCTATGTACGGCACGCCGAGGCGCTCAGCAAAAGGAGCTATACGCCCCCTGTTATTATTGGAGATTATTATGACCGGAATACCGCTTCCCACTGTTTTTCTTATCCATTCCGGAACTCCCGGATAGGGCTCCTGGGAGCCGTGGAGCGAGAGAGTGTTGTCCGCGTCCACAAGGACGGCCTTCGCTCCGGAATTTTTTATATTCTCCGGCGTTATCTCGAGGATATTTACGAAGCGGTAGCGCGGTTTAAAAATCGACAACGGGACCGTGTCCTCCTTCCCTTTTGCAAACTGCGCTAAGAAGAAAGCGGATAGCTTTAAATAAAGCCATCCGCCATCCGTTTTTAATTATCAATACTTTCTCTTGCGAGCAGCCTCGGATTTCTTTTTGCGTCTTACCGAAGGCTTCTCATAGCACTCATGTTTTCTTACCTCTGCAAGAACGCCGGAGCGTGCGCAGGAGCGTTTGAAACGTCTGAGAGCGCTGTCAAGAGATTCATTTTCTTTGACATGGATTTCTGCCATAATCTGTTTTCCCTCCTTCGCCAGTGGGCTGGAGCTAAAGAACTTCTGTTCTTTGTACATAAATGTAACAACACTAATTATATACTGCGTGGAGTGAAGTGTCAAGTCCAAAAATCCTACTAAATTTATTAAATTTATATTAACTAACCACAAATAGGGACAATAAATTTTATTTTCCGCCCCCGGCGCCGCGCCGAAATTCCGTCATACTGCCGATATTTCATATATAGGTTTGGTAAATGCGACGAAACTTGCTGTTTTTCTTGACAAATCTGTTCTATTGCGATAGAATATAGCTGTAGAATTCTACTGCAATAGAACAAGAGGTGAAACAATGGCTGAGAAACTTTTTCCGTCCGAGATCCGGGTAATGGAGCTTCTTTGGGAAAGGGGCGAAATGTCCGCAAAGGAGATAGCCGCCGCCCTTTCCGAATCCGCCAACTGGAGCAAGACCACCACCTACACCGTAATAAAAAAATGTGTTGAAAAGGGCGCCGTTCTTCGCTCCGAGCCGGGCTTTATCTGTAAAGCGGGCATTTCGAAAAGCGAAGTACAGGAGAGCGAAACTTTCGAGCTCATTGACCGGCTTTTCGGCGGTTCCCCGGACCTTCTCGTTTCCGCCCTCATCGGGAGCGGGAAAATAAGCTCCGAGCAGCTTAAAAGCCTTAGGGCGCTGGTGGAAAACACGGAGGACAAAAAATGAGCGGACTTTTGTACGCGAACCTCGGCGCAGGCGCCGCAGTAATCGCCGTCCTCATTTTAAGAAAGCTCTTCAAAAACAAGATCCTTTCAAAAATCTACGTCCTGCTTTGGGCGCTTATCGTAATAAGGCTTTTGCTTCCGATTGAAATTTCTTCGCCTGTGAGCATATATCCGAGCTTCGAAAGCGGCGCGGTTCAAATTGTGAGCGCCTCCGTTCCCGAAGCCGCGGCAATGCCTGCCCCGCCCGAAAGCATCAATACGGAAAAGGACCCGGCGGAGGGCTTCGGCGAAAAAGAGCGAAATTTTTCTTTCAGCTTTAAAGAGGCGGCTTTCGCCCTTTGGCTTTTCGGCGGGATTTTTATCGGGGGATTTTTCGCGTTACGGCATTTTTACGCTGTAAAAAGGATCAAAAGCGCCTGCTTTCCCTTTGGCTCTCTCCCAGAAAGCTTTTTTGAAATTTGCGGCTCTTCAAGCGGAAAAATCCGTTTTCTCAAAAGCAAAAGCATTGTCTCCCCGCTGAGCTTTGGAATTTTCCGCCCTACAATAGTCGTTCCGGAGAGCGTTTCCGAACGCCAGCTTCCTTTTGTCCTTTTGCACGAGTATATCCACACACGCGACCGTGACGCGGCGCTCAAAGCTGCCGCCCTGGCGGCTCTTTCTGTTAACTGGTTCAACCCACTGGTTTGGGCGGCGGTGCGCTATCTCGACAGGGATCTGGAAAGATACTGCGACGAGAGAGTGCTCGCCCTTATTGGGAAAGAGAAAGCCTACGAATATGCTGGGGTGATTCTCGATTTTGCGGAAAAGGAGAGCTTTTCCGCTTCGCTCAGCTATTTTAACGCCTCGTCTCTAAAAGAAAGAGTGATTTCTATTATGAAAATCAAAAACCGTCGCCGCCGACCCTTTGCCACCTGTGCGATGCTTCTTGCCGTCGCCGCGCTGATATACGTCTTCGGCACAAAGCCCGCTTCTGCGGCAACAAACCTCGGGCAAACGCTTTCGGACTACCCCGATGGTTATCTCGGATACTCCGCTGGGAACAAGTATGTCACCTCGTCTTTTACCCCAACTAGCAACGAAAAGGTGAAAACAATTGTAATCCGCGGTTTTGATTTTTCCGACAGCGCTGAAGCAAGTATCGAATGTATCCATTCGGAAAGAATCTTTATAGATTTTGTCTATGGCGACGTTCTTCGCTCCCACGGATTTAATGTAGAGCAAAACGGCAGCGAAATAATTATCTCCACAAGCGAATCCTGTTCTGGGATAGATGAACGTTTTTCTCTCCGTATTTTTGCTGACTTTTACGAAGTGCAGGTGATTTCGAAAAATATTGAACCCACCTTTTCTGCACCCACAAAAATTAAAGCAAATACAAGCACAGTCAGCGCCTATCCCGATTGGCACCGTACTTGGAGTTTTTCTGACGTTTTTGACTCCAACTGGGAAGCACCGCTGTCCGACTGTGGAGGTCTTATATGGATGCCCCAATCAGCCGTCGAAATTCCCGCGCTTCTCGGTGAAAATGTTTACGCCATGGATTCCGGAACGGTTCTCCTTTGCGACTTGATCGGGGGCTACGGAAACACAGTTATAATAGACCACGAAAACGGCTATATATCTGTCTACGGTCATTGTGACGAGTTTTTGGTGAGCCCCGGCGACTTTGTCGCCAAGGGCGAAGCTATCGCCACCGCCGGAAACACCGGCAACTCGATTTTCCCAGTCTCACTCTACATAGACGTTCTTTATGACGAAGAGACGGTCTTTTACATTGACGGAGATTTCAAAACTTCGCTTGAGCACTATCAGAAAAAGCTGGAACTATCGCGTAAATAAGCAGAAAGCCCCATGCTCAAATTTGAGCACGGGGCTTTCGTCTGATTAAATCAAAATACAAAGTTGCCGTTTTCAAAAATCACGACTTTTTCACCGGCGCGGGTGGTACCGGTGATGGAAAGGTCGGCGGTGCCGACCATGAAGTCGACGTGGGTGCCGCTCTTGGCGTTTATGCCGCGGCTAAGGAGCTCCTCCTCGCTCATCTCCTCGCCGCCCGCGACGCAGGAGGGATAGGCTTCGCCGAAGGCAAAGTGGCAGGAGGCGTTCTCGTCAAAAAGGGTGTTATAGAAAATAATACCGCTGTTTGAAATTGGGGAGTCATAGGGGACAAGTGCGATTTCGCCGAGGTAATGGCTGCCCTCGTCGGTGTCCACCGCCTTGCGGAGAACTTCCTCGTTGGTGTCCGCGTGGACGTCAACTATCCGTCCGTCCTTGAACTCAAAGCGAAGCCCCTCGACGATATTTCCGCTCAGAACAAGCGGCTTCGAGGCATAGAGAACGCCGTTCACGCCGTCGCGCTTAGGTGCGGAAAATACCTCCTCCGTCGGCATATTGGCGACGAACTTGAAGCCCGCCTTGGAAACGTCGCCGCCGGCGAGCCAGCGATTATTTTCCGGAAGCTCCACGGTGAGGTCGGTGCCGATGGAGTTTTTGTAATGCACTTCTTTGAGGTCGAAGGAATTTAGCTTCGCGCTCCTGCGCTCAAGATTTTCGCAGTGCTTTCTCCACTCCTCCACGGCGTCGCCGTCCTCAGTGATATGTACCATCTCAAAAATTTTGTTCCAGAGCATCTCCATGGCTTCGTCCTCGGAAACGCCGGGAAAGACCTTTTTAGCCCAGGCGGCGACGGGCACGGACGCTACGCACCATGGGAAGCCGTTGCTCATTTCGAGGGCGTAAAAATCCCTCATATCCCGGTTTGCTCCGACGTCGTAGCGGCGCTGGCGCTCCGGGTCAACGCCCCGAAGGTTCTCCGGGTCGGAGCCGGAGACGGAGATATACGCCGCCCCCTCCTTTGCAAGGGTGTTGAGCATATCCGCCTGCCAAGGGTACACACCGTCAAAAAGACTGTCATTCGCCCGGAGCCAATGCTCCCTTGTGCAGTAGTCGTCCCGCCAGTTAATGATGACGTCCTTTGCGCCCCGGTCATAGGCTGCGGTGGTCAGGAGCCGCCCGAAATCTGCCCTGTCCACCGGGCAGTTTATCACAAGGGTCTGCCCCTTCTGGAGGTTTACGCCCACCTCCACCACAAGTCTTGCGTATTGCCAAAGCATATCCTGGTTCATATTTTTTCCTTTCTATTCATAAACGGGCGCGCACTGCGGCGCGCCCGTTCAAATATTTATTATTTCGCTACGAAGTTTACAAGCTTTCCGGGGACGCAGATCTCCTTAAGAATGGTCTTGCCCTCGAGCTCGGCGGCGGCTGCCTCTTTCGCGGCGGCAATGCAGGTATCCTTGTCGGCGTCGGCGGCGACGTTCATTCTCGCCTTTATCTTACCGCAGATCTGCACGACCATCTCGACGGTGGCTTCAACGCATTTGCTCTCGTCGTACTGGGGCCAGCTCTGCTTGCAGAGAAGCTCATCGTGGCCGAGTATCTGCCAGATTTCCTCGGTGATATGGGGAGCGAAGGGGTTGAGCAGAGTTATAAAGAGCTCATATTCGTCCTTGGTGATGCTGCCGGTGGCGGTGATGTCGTTAAGAAGGGTCATCATCGCGGCGATGGCTGTGTTTGCCTTGAGGTTGTCCGCGTCCTCGCCCACTTTCTTGATGCACTTGTGGAAACCGGCCTCCAGCTCGGGGCGTATGCCCTCGCCGCTCACGACGTCCTGAAGAGCCCAGACTCTGTCGAGGAAGCGTTTGCAGCCTTTGATAGAGTTGGTGTTCCAGGGGGCGGCCTTCTCGAAGTCGCCTATGAACATCTCGTAAAGGCGGAGGGTGTCCGCGCCATAATCGCGGATAACGTCGTCCGGGTTGACCACGTTGCCGCGGCTCTTGGACATTTTTTCGTTGTTCTCTCCGAGTATCATGCCGTGGCTGGTGCGCTTGCCGTAAGGCTCTTTCGTGCCAACTACGCCGATGTCATAGAGGAATTTATGCCAGAAACGGCTGTAAAGGAGGTGGAGGGTGGTGTGCTCCATGCCGCCGTTGTACCAGTCAACGGGCATCCAGTAGTCAAGCGCCTCTTTGGAGGCTACGCCGGTCTCGCAGTGCGGGTCACAGTAGCGGAGGAAGTACCAGGAGGAGCCTGCCCACTGGGGCATGGTATCCGTCTCGCGCTTCGCGGGTCCGCCGCAGCAGGGGCAGGTGGTGTTGACCCAGTCGGTCATTTTGGAGAGGGGGCTGTCGCCGGTATCCGTGGGCTCATAGGATTCCACCTCTGGAAGGAGAAGCGGGAGCTGGTCCTCCGGAATGGGCTGCCAGCCGCATTTTTCACAGTAGACCATAGGAATGGGCTCGCCCCAGTATCTCTGTCGGCTGAAAACCCAGTCACGGAGCTTATAGTTTACCTTCGCGCGGCCGATACCCTCTTTTTCAAGGTGGGCTATCATGGCTTTTTTTGCCTCATCGACGGTCATGCCGTCCTCAAAGCCGGAGTTCACCATTATTCCGGTGGCACAGTCGGTATATGCCGCCTCCTCCACATTGCCGCCCTTGACAACTTCAATAATCGGGAGGCCGAATTTCTTGGCGAACTCCCAGTCACGGGTGTCGTGCGCCGGAACTGCCATAATGGCGCCGGTGCCGTAGCTGGTGAGGACATAGTCGGAGATATAAATGGGTATCTCCCTGCCGTTCACTGGATTTATGCCGCGGACGCCCCTGAGCTCGACGCCGGTTTTTTCTTTAGCAAGCTCGGTGCGCTCAAAGTCGGATTTTTTCGCCGCAGCCTCCTGATAGGCGCGGACTTCGTCCATATTTTCGATTTTGTCCGCCCATTTTTCAATGTATGCGTGCTCGGGGCTCATTACCATATAGGTGGCGCCGAAGAGGGTGTCGCAGCGGGTGGTATAGACGGTGAGCTTATCCCCGGCGGTAGTGCCGAAATCCACCTCAGCACCGGTGGAGCGGCCTATCCAGTTTATCTGGGAGGTCTTTACACGCTCAATGTAGTCCACGTCCGCAAGGTCGTCAATAAGGCGCTGAGCGTACTCGGTGATTTTGAGCATCCACTGGGATTTCACCTTGTGGACAACTTCGCTGCCGCAGCGCTCGCAGACGCCGTTCACGACCTCCTCGTTGGCGAGGACGACTTTACAGCCGGTGCACCAGTTTACGTTGGCCTCTTTTTTGTAGGCAAGGCCGTGTTTATAAAGCTGGAGGAAAATCCACTGGGTCCATTTGTAGTAATTGGGATCGGTGGTATTGATTTCCCTGTCCCAGTCAAAGGAGAGGCCGAGGGATTTGAGCTGGGCTTTGAAATGCTCGACGTTTTTCTTCGTCACTATTTCCGGGTGGATATGATTCTTTATGGCGAAGTTCTCAGTGGGAAGGCCGAAGGCGTCCCAGCCCATGGGGTAAAGGACGTTGTAGCCCTGCATTCTCTTTTTCCTCGCCACAATGTCAAGGGCGGTATAGGAACGGGGGTGGCCGACGTGAAGTCCCTGGCCGGAGGGATAGGGGAACTCAACGAGGGCGTAATACTTGGGTTTGGTGTAGTCGTCCGTGGCGGCAAAGGGTTTCTGTTCATCCCAGATTTTCTGCCACTTCTTTTCGATTCCTTGGAAATCGTAGCCTTTCATTTTTGTTTTTCCTCCAATTTTATCTGAAATTGTTTTTTGACTGATTTTTGCGCCGCGCCTTTAAAGATAAAGGTTCATATAGTCGGCGTCGGCGTATCTCTCCCCTATGCGGGAGAATTTTTTAAAGGTGCCGAAATACTCAAAGCCGAACTTTCGGTAAAGGGCTTTCGCCCGCTCGTTGTCGGAGAGAACCTGGAGCTCAACGACGGTCGCGCCGGAATTTTTGGCGTGCTCAATAAGTCGCTCCATGATTCCGCTTCCGACGCCCTTGCCCCAGTAATCCCTGATTACCGCCACCGAAAGCTCTCTCCTGTGGGCGAAACGGTTCCGGCCGACGGCGTTAAGGGCGCCGTTACCGACTATCCGCTCACCATCGAGGGCCAGTAACATAATGTCCGTTTCGCTCTCGGAAAGCTTTTTAATGAAATTTTCCTCCTGCTCGACGGAAAAGGGCACTCCCTCCACCCCGAAGGTGAGGTTGTCGCTCTCGCCGCCGATCTGTTTTAAATATTCGAGCAGCGCGGCGGCGTCCGAAGGCATAGCCTTTCGGTAGGTTATTTCCATGGCAAAGCTCCTTTCTGCGGCTTTTGCAAAAATAAAACCCGTCCTCCGAAAAAAATCGAAAGACGGGAAACAAATTCTCGCGGTACCACTCTCGTTGGCGCAAAGCGCCCAAAGCTCATTGAGCCGGATAACGGCGGCGCGCCGTCCGCTTCTACTCCCGCGAAAAATTCGCGGTTTCCTGCGGCCGCTCGGGAGCGAGTTCGCCCTTTCGCCCTGCCGCGGTTTCACCGAAAAGGCGCGGCTCTCTCTTCAAAAGGCGGTGGAGGGTTACTTTTCTCCGTCGATGCGTTTTAAATATATAACAGATTTATAATAGCAACTTTGGGGGGATATTGTCAAGGGATTTAAGGAAATATTTAACCGGCGGCGGGCCAAAGCCCCTTGCCGCCGGATAAAAAAGCGCCGCTTTGCGGCGCTTTTTCATTTTTCCTCTTCGCTGTAATCAATTTCCTCAATTTTTGCGTCGCTCCAAAGACGCTCGAGGGAGTAAAACTCGCGGGTCTCCTCATAGAAAATATGGACAATGACGTCGCTGTAATCCATCAGCACCCAGTTTGCGGAGGAATAGCCCTCGACCCTTCTGGGTTTCACGCCGTAGTTGTGGCCAAGCTCAAAGTCGATTTCGTCGGAAAGGGACTGGACGTGGCTTTTGTTGCTGGCGGAGGCGATTACAAAGTAATCGCCGAGGGTGCTCACGTCCCGGATTTTGAGCACGCGTATGTCGGAGGCTTTTTTCTTGTCAAGAAGCTTCGCTATTTTCACTGCAAGTTCATATGATTCCATTGATTTTTCTCCTTTCGATGTCGTTTTTTATTCTTTATATGTAATTTCAATGTTTTTATACTCGTCAAAGAGCGCTTCCGTATCTTTTCCGGCTGGGAGGCCCCGTTTTTTGAGATCCCCCACTATCCAGCGCACGCCGTAGGCTATCCCCTGGTCGAGGCTGTAATCAGTGAGCCTTCTGGTATAATCTGCGTCCGGATAATTTCTCTCAGCGCTCGTAAGGTCCGCCATATATATGACTTTTTCGAGCATGCTCATGCCCGCCCTGCCGGAGGTGTGGTACCTGACGGCGTTTATAATGTCCGCGTCGGTCACGGAAAGCTCCCTCTGTATATATACCGCCCCGGCTATGGAGTGCCAGAGTGCCGGAGAGCGCCTCGTATCTTCATCAAGGGTCATCCCCGCTCCCTCGATTATTGAAAGCTGCTCCGCTTCTGGTATGCCCTTGCAGATATCGTGCACGAGGCCCGCAAAACGGGCCTTTTCCGCGTCTGCGCCGTATTTTCCGGCGAGGAACACGGCCCTTTCCGCAACGTTCAGGGAGTGCTCATAGCGGTGGGGATTCATGCGGCTTTTCAGCAGGGCTTTTATATCCTCCTCGTTCATGGAGGAAAATTTTTCACAGGTCATTCAGTCTCCCTCACCGGGTAGGTGGCTATGGACTCCACCGCCGCAGGAAGATAGAAGCCCCTGCCCTCGTCGATGATATAAACGTCGTTTCCGTCGATTTTGAAGGTTATATAGAAGCAGTCGTCATACGCGCCGTAGAAATTGAGGTTAATTATCCCGTTTTCACGAAGCATTATGCTGTGAAAATAACCCGCCTCGTCGGCGATATAGTCGAGGGTTTCCTCGTCGGCGTTGGAATAATATTTCGCTATAAGCCCCTCAGTGAGGCCGTTGTTGTAAATTTCGTCAATGACCTCGGAGCCGGTGGGATATGCGCGAAGGTCGGCTCTCCTAAGGGAATCGTCCGCGCCGTATTCATAGAACTCTCCGCCGTCGAGATAGAACCAGTAGGTCTTTGTGGAGGGCTCCTCCCCGGCCGCGGCCTCCTCGTCCTCGTAGTAGTCGTAGGAAGTGAACTCCGCGGTGAAATCCTTCCCTCCGGTATACGTCAGGTGGGAGAAGGTGCCGGAAACCGCCGTCTCATAGACCTTGCTGTTCTCAACGCCGAAAACGTATGTGAGGCCGTCGTCGTAGTTCTCCACAAACAGGAAGTTTGTCCCGTCGGCATTTATTATCTCCGGGGACTCCCATTTGCCGCTCTCCTTGAGCTCTATGGCATAGCTCTCGCTGACGAACCAGAGCACGCCCTCAAGATACTGAGCGCCGGCCTTGCCCACAAAGGCAAAGGCCTCGGAGCTTCCGTCGCCGTCGAAGTCGTCATATTTAAACCAGATGATGTTTCC
>JBJEQR010000028.1:0-46612 GCA_051881855.1 Oscillospiraceae bacterium | reverse complement strand
GGGAAAATTTATAAGCGAGCATTTCTCGACAAATATCAAATTAGATTCAATGAGGACTGTCCTTCCACAAACGAAGATATTGGAATCAACATGCTTTGCAGGCTTATTTGTGAGCGGGATAGTGCTGAGGAAATAATATTTGAGACTGATGATATCGGCATTGTGCAAACGCAAACAAATAAAAACTCTATCACGAGAGCCAATAATTATGAATATAGTTTTAAGCAAACCAATTTAGGACTTGCAAAAAACGCTATATATGCTTTTGAGCATGCTAAAAAATTTGGGGTTAGCGACGAGCAGATTGATAAAAAAGGTTATGATGTGCTTTGCTTTATATATATCAGTCATGTTTCGACTATTGATCTAAGGCCTGAATTTACGGCAGACAGCTTATTTGGAGCAGTATATTTTTATCATTATTATTTCGGCAAGCTCGAAGAAATCGATAAAGAACTTTTGCTGGAAACATACAATGAAACTATGGCAGAAGCATTTACCGATAGACATTTCTTTACCAGTAAAATCTGCACTCTTAATTTTATTGACTTTTTAGAACAGCTCAGGGTATGTGATGAGCATACAGAGTGGGACTAAGTATAACAGTCGAGAAGCCCGTGCGATAAGCACGGGCTTTATTTTATGAAGGAGGTGAATACCATTGAGTTTTGGCGGCTTGGATTTTATTTTTGATGATAAATACTCTGAAAACTACGGGCTTAAAATTATGAGTATTAACGGTAATTTAACGACAGAAGCGTCTGGGGGATGTGGAATAGAAATTTTCGAAGATAGAGTTTACCGCAACCCTACTGCATATCATCAGGGAGTTGCTCAAAACGAGGGGCTTGAATTTGATATTGAGTTTGTAAGCGAAGATGAGATTTCAGGAATATTGAGGTCAAAAATCAGTCAATGGCTTTTTGGGCGAATGGATTATTGCAAACTTCAAATTGTACAGAGAGATTTGCAAGATATTTATTTTAATTGCCATCTCGTTGATCCGGTTTACACTTATATAGGAAACTACTGCCATGGAATCAGTTGTAAAGTTAAATGCGATGCGCCTTGGGCTTGGCAAAATGTAAAAGATTATTCAGTTAGTCCGACGATAGAAGAAATGACGGAAGCCATATCGTATACTTGGCGTCATTATAATGACAGTGATGATACGGATTATACATATCCGGTAATCGAATTTAAAATGCGTGATAGATTTTATGGTAAGGGGCGGTGCTCAATTATAAACGAATCCGATAACAATCGTGAATTTCTCCTTGAGAATTTGAGCACGGACGAAACTATCATCATTGACTGTAGAAATCAAACCATTGAGAGCAGCACAGGATTACTCCGAAGTGAAAATTTCAATAAAAAATTTCTGAGGTTGGTGCCAGGTATAAACTCTTTGAAACTCACTGGTGAATTTGCTTATCTTAAAATGACCTATCGAAATGCACGAAAGGTAGGCGGATGAGCATGCTTGTGGATTTTGATAAGTTTGGGATGGCGGAAAGACCGGTGCTTACATTGGCTTATCCACAGGGCAAGGAGCTGGGTCAATTGGGAAGCTACAAAGGGCTTACATATGACCCAGTGCTCACGAGTTATGCGACTATCAATTTCCAATATTCGTACTATGGAGCAGAAGGAGCAATATCACATCTTTACAACGATATAAGTTCATGGATGCTCATAAAGGTGGAGGGCGTTGGAGAATTTATAATCACTTCATGTGAAGAGCATGAAACTGGTGCAGAACGATACCTCGATATTACAGCTTCTACATCTGAGGTGCAGATGTGCCATAGGAAAATAAACCTTCTTAACGGAACTTATAAATTTTATGATCTATTAAATCCCGAAGAAACTTTGCTTGGGAAAATAGTCAAATACATTCCGACTTGGAAAATAGGATATGTAAGCACCGAGCTGATGAGTAAATATCGCACTTTCGATATTCCTGATAGCACACTCTATGATTTTATGATGAACAGCGTTTCGCAAACCTATGAATGCATTTTTAGGTTTGATAATGTCAACAGAGTAATCAATGCTTATTCTATCGATGAAGCTACTAAAAACAGCGATGTTTTTATTGGCTACGGAAACTTTCTTAAGTCGGAAAAAATCGAAGAAGTTTCTGATGAACTGACAAATGTAATGTCTTGTTACGGAGGAGACGGAGTAAATATTGCTTCAGTCAATCCGTTAGGTTCAGTTTATTTGTATGATTTTAGCCATTTTAAGCATATGATGTCTGATTCTTTGAAAGGCGCATTGGAAAAGTGGGAAACTCTCTATGAAGTCCAAAGAGAAAACTATTCCAAACTTCTCACGGAGCTTAAAGAAGTAAACGGCAGGCTAATTACAGCACAGGCCAATCTCCGAGATGCCGAAAGTGAGAAAGCTGCTGTGGAAGGAGTTCAGTCAGCTCAGATTGCCGGAGGGCTTGCTGATACAGGTGAATACCAGACTACGCTTTCAAAACTCAACGCAGTCAACATATTAGTGGCTAAATATTCGGCAGAGATAGAAACCATAGAGGCTGAGAAGAATGCTATTGCTGCTGAGCAAAAGAAAATCAATGACTCACTGAAATTTGATACGACGACCGGAATTTTCACTGAAGAAGATTTACTGGAGCTTGAGCATTTTAAATTTGAGAGCACTCATCAGGACGATAATTTTATTATCACGGATATTATGTCCATTGTGGAACAACAGGAAATGATGGAACAATTATATCAACAATGTGAAAGCCTGATTAAGCAGGTCTCCCATCCAACGTATCGGATTACTGCCGACGCAGTTAATTTTCTCTTTGTAGAAAAGTTGGCTACATACATCAACAAGATTTATGACCCGGATAAGCCGGGCGCTATAGACCAACTTCTTGGAGTTAAGTTTAATCTCGAGATTGCTCCAGACGAATGGATAGAGCCGGTGCTCATCAAACTTCACATCAATTTTGATGACCCGACAGACTTCAGTATGGAGTTCAGCAATAGGTATCGGCTTAATGATGCTCTTTGGACTTACTCTGAACTGGTTGGAGACAGTGTATCAGCTACGGGCAATATTAGTTTTGATTATAGCGCTCTTAAGACTTGGGAAACTCATCGCAATGAGCTTGTTGATTTTGCTAATGGGAGCCTTGATGCAACAAAAAATAAGCTCGTGAATAGTTCTGAAGATTATACGTTCCTCATTGACCATACGGGCCTTAGAGGTCATAGCGTAAAATCTGATGGAACCCCAACGGGACGAGGTATTTGGCTTACAGCCGACACTCTTGCGTTCAGCGACGATAACTTTAATACAGTTAAAACGGCGGTTGGACTTATTCCTATAGGTAATAGCTATAAATACGGTATCAATGGTGAAGTGCTCATAGGCAAAATGATATTCGGTTCAGAGCTGACAATTGCCAATGAGAATAATACGATGAAAATGGACGGTAATGGACTTATCGTTGAAACTTCGACTAATAGAATCATGCTTAATCCAGATGATGGTATCCTAATTCAGAAGAAGTCCGGAAACAGCTATACGAATCAATTGTATGCTGATAGCGCAGGAAATCTCGTGTTGGCGGGCGGAGTCACCGCAACAGAGGGCAGTATCGGCGGCTTTAACATTACTTCTAATTCCATTTCGAGTCCTGATGGCAATATTAAACTCAACGCGGATGGCACCGCTACCATAGGAATGATGACAGTCGGGACAAGTTCCACTACCTTTAACGGAAAGATTTATGCAAGCAACATTCAGTATGGCACTGTTGGTGGATATCTTGACGGTGGTGCTATTTCCAGCGGTACAATTACGTCAGCCGAACTGGGTTCCGGTGCTGTAACCTCAGGGAAAATAAGTTCCGGTGCAGTAACCGACGCGGCGATTGCATCAGGCACAATAACTTCCGGAAGCCTAAATGTATCAAATATAGCAAGTTCCGGTTCTACGTTTAGAAATCAATTTGATTCTATTTATGCTACGGAAGCCAGAGTCAATACGCTTATAGCGAATAGTGCCTATATTAAATGGTTGCAGGGCGAACCAACATATGAAGGGTCATATTATAATGTTAATGTTAATGGTAGTTTGACAGCAAGTGTGTCATTGGTTGCCAATGGAGTGTATGCGAATTCTAATCTTAGAAGCTATGGAACTCTACAGGTTGATGGCGCTTCTACCTTGAGTGGAAACGTCACTATTGGTGGATATGCCAGAGTAACAGGAGCGCTTCAAATATATAGGAGTAGTGCATGGAAAACAGTTATGGTGGCAGGCACTGCAGGCAGTGTTCCGTCTGGCGCAAAAGTTTTATATGTAACATAAAAAGGAAAATAAAATGATAACAAGTAAAGATTTGCAACCTATTGTTGTTGCGCTTAATTCTATACATATCCAAGGGTCTCAAGATATTGGGACGATGAAAAATATTTTCGATTATCTGGCTGTTCTTAGCCAAAGGGCCGATGAATCAATCGACGATTCTTCTGACGAGGGAGAAAGTGATGAAAAATGAATATAGCTTGGAAAACAGAACTTGACCCGGTCTCATTTATTGCAGGTGATTATCAGGAATTTGAATATAATATCGTCGATGCTGAAACAGGGAAACCTGTCGACCTTAGAGCAGCTACAGAACTCAAAATGGCATTATTCCGGTGGGGGTATAATGATACTCCAGCGGTAGTAGTAAACGGTTTTAGGGTTGCTGTAGACGGGGTAGAATCAGCATTTAAAGTTGTTTTGGATTCAAAAATCACAGCAGAGCTTAGCGGCTTTTACGTGCAACAGCCTATCCTGGTTGACAGCACAGGCAAGGTATTCAGGCCAGGGCAGGGTACGGTGAACGTTATACCGCGAGCTTATGAAGAAAACGCGGTGCTAAACGCATGATTATTTTAAATGAGAGAGCTTAGTCATTAAGCTCTCTTTTGTTTTATAAGGAGTTGAGTATTTTATGATTACAAAACCTCAGCGTGTGAGACTTGCAAACTTTTTATATGGCAACGACCAAAGCGCACTTGGGACTATATCGCCCGCGAGCTTTTATATAGGCCTCAGCACAGCATCTTTAACCGACACAGGTACCATTACCGGCGAAGTGGTTGGCAATGGATACGCCAGAGTTAAGGTGGACAACAATAAAACAAGCTTTAGCGTAGCAGATAGCAATACGGATGGTGTAGTTAAGAATCAGATACAAATTACATGGCCTGAAGCGACAGCTTCTTGGGGAACTATTAAAACAGTTTTCTTTGCTGCAACCCAGAGCGGAACCGAAGCGCTCTATTACATCCCTGTAAGCAAAGAGGTTCCTGCACAGGCGACTTTATATTTTAACGGAAATACTGACACGGGAGACCTTACACTGAGCGTTGTGAATTAAAAGGGGTGTATTAAATGAGACACCAATTCAACGTTAAAGTACAAACAGATGGAGAAAACGTTACCAACAGGACTATTTTTACTGCGGCAGTGGCGGGGTTCTCCGTGTCTATTTCATGGCCTCTATCAATGTCGGTTAAAGTCAAGCAAGCGGCTGCATTAGGTACTCCTTATGTGCTTCTTAGAACGATTATGCAAATATCTTCTCAGGTTAAACTGGCTATGGATGCTTCTGTAATCAGAATGATTTTACGGTGCCCAATGAGCTCAGAGACAAAAACATCGCAGACGTTAATAGCTCGTATGCTTATGGGAGCTGGTAATTTAGAATCAGCAATAAAAGTGAGCACGGAACTTGTTGTTCCACATCTATTTTTGAAGGGTGGAGATACTTATAGCTCGGCTGTCAAAATTGCTCATTCGCTGGGGACGCTTTACACAGATAGATTTTATAAGCTCAAAGAATGGGATTATGTTGATCCTGAAGGAGATATAGCAGTTACAGAGAATAGACAGGTGCTAAGCAGTCTGGATGTGCTTACGCTTGATGTGATGGAGAAAATCAAAGAATAGGAGGACAAGAATGAGTTCTTTAACTCTGAATAGGGGATATCCTGTTTATGGTTCAAGTGATAACTCGGTGTCATTTATACAGTGGCGAACTGATATTGCAGGCACTGGCGCGAATAGCGCGATTGTTAAAATAGACAGTGATATAGCTGAAGTTATGAGTGCGGTTGCAAAACTGCAAGATAATAGTAGCAGCGTAAAAACAGTTGTGCTTACAAATGCTGATGGTGTTTATAGCGGTGATATTGATGGAATCGCATCTCAAGAGTCTGGAATGATACTGATATTTTCTATCTCGGGTGTTCCAAAAAACAGCGCACTGCAGATAAACATCAACAGTTTAGGCCCAAATTATGTTAAAAGACATGACTACAATGGAAATTTTATTGATATTCTTGATTCTGACTTAACGGCAAACAAAGAATATCTGGCATATTTTGATGGTACTTATTATGTTCTTGTTGGGTGCGTTTTGAATGAAGGCGAAGCTGGAAGCATGACAGTCACAGCCAGCGAGGCAGAACAAATAGAAAATCTTGCATCTGGGGAGTCTTTTAAAACCATGATTGGCAAACTGATGAAATGGTTTGCCAGTTTTGGAACTTTAGCATGGAAATCCATTATTGACACTGAAGATTTAACAGATGCATCCGTTACGAATGCGAAACAAGCCCAAATGGCGGCGAACAGTCTTAAAGGAAATAATTCTGCATCTCTGTCCGCGCCCCAAGACCTTACCACGGAGCAAGTTAGAGCTATGCTGGGAATCACTGAGCAAGCAGATAACACTGCGGCAGTAATTGCAGCAACAAATACGAAAGACGCCATAACAGGGGACGACGCTGTTTTGATGCAGGATTCTGCGGATAGCCAAACTCTCAAGAATATAAAGTTTTCTACTATCATAGCGGCAATTAAAACTGCTTTCAATTCTGTTTTTGCTGCAATGATTCATAGCCATACAGTTTCGGACATAACAGACTTTCCTTCAACAATGACGCCTTCGGCCCACACGCAGGACGCATCTACCATTACGGGGCTGGCGGCTGTGGCTACAAGCGGTAATTATAGCGAGTTAACTGGGGTGCCGGAATCATTCACGCCAACAGCACATGCTGCAACGCATGGCAGTGGTGGCGTAGATCCGATAACTCCAGCAAGTATTGGAGCGGCGACGGAAGAACACACTCACACTGCAGAGGACGTCGGAGCGCTTACTGAAACAAAGGCAAACACACTTTACGTATTAAATAATAGTGATATTGATTTGGACTATGGGTACGGCGTTAAGAACGTTTCTGCTATAACGTTTGGAGCTACGGATAGTGCTGGGGATGAGTATACAGCAATGTCTTTAAAGGCCGTACTCGATGCTGATGACAATTCAGTTTGCGCATATTTTGATGACGAATACAACGGATTTCATACGGTTGGATTACAGAACATTGCTAATCCCATCAATGACACAGACGCTGCGAACAAGGTTTATGTGGATAATACTGTGGCAAATATGCCAGCTATTTTTGCATCTACATCTGAACCGACAAGCTCTGATGGAAAAGATGGAGATATATGGATTGTGCTTTCTTAGAGGTGAATAATAATGGCGACATATGAATTGACATCTACTACGCCAAGTACACTCCAAGCAGGAGATATTGTAACTTGTGCATATAGTGGTAGCTATAAGACTTTATCGTTACCTAAAGGTATATATATATTTGAATGTTATGGAGCACAGGGAGGAGCCGCGTATAGCACGTCAGGCGCAGGCGGAAAAGGCGGTTATTCGAAAGGAACCATCCAGTTGGATTCCGATTCAAAGGTTTATTTGTATGTTGGAGGTCAAGGAAATCAAGGCTCTCAGACAACGCAGGCTGGAACTGGCGGATGGAATGGCGGCGGCTCTTGCATTTCGTATTTAGGTGGAGGAGGCGGTGGTGGAACAGATATACGTCTTAACAGTACCACATTAGCTTCCAGAATAATGGTTGCCGGCGGTGGCGGCGGCGGTGCTTACTATTATAGTTCTGCCTCTGGTGCATTAGCTGCGAGCGGAGGCACAGGCGGCGGAACGACTGGAGGAAGCGGAAATATTGATTACGTCGGCGATGCAAGCACCAGTCTTGACGTAGCGTATGGAGGCACACAAACAACAGGCGGCGCGGGTTCGGTACATAATTTATCCAGCTCTGATAGTTATGTGGCAGGATCGGGTTCAAGTGGCTCCGGCGGTGATAGCAGCGAAGGCAACACCAGTGGCTCCGGAGGCGGTGGTGGCGGTGGCTACTATGGCGGCGGCGGCGGAAACATTTGTAAAATTGCATCCGCCCGAATGGCTATTACTTCAGGAGCCGGCGGATCGGGATATATTTCTAGCGTATTTAGTAGTACAAGCGCCACTAATGGTTCACGCTCTGGCGACGGATATATTCAGATAACCGTAGTCGAGATAACACCTCCGTTAACGGTGTATTATAAGACAAATTCAATTTGGCAACCAGCAAAAAAAGTTTGCTGTAAGAAAAATGGCGCTTGGCAGATAGCTTCTGCAATTAAAGCAAAGCTAAACAGTGTGTGGAAGTAAGTAAACTCTCGGTTAAATAAACCGAGAGCTTTTTTATTTTTTAAAAAGGTGGTGAAAAAAATGACAGAAGTAGTTGCACCGGCGGGAGCACAATTACTGTTTTATCCCATGACAGAATGCACTATATCTGCTGGTTATAAAAATGCACTATACCAAAAAGACAAAAAGTATCCGCATTACGGCATTGATTTTGATGATAGATGGGGAAAAGATTTCGACGTTTTGGCCTCGGGAGCGGGTACGGTTCTTGCAACAGAAAAGAACAGTAACAGCATTGGCGGAGTAGTAGTAATCCAGTATGACAATGTTTATAATCCGACAACCAAAACAAAGAAATCTTATATTGTCAGATACTATCATTTGTATAGCATTAAAGTCAAGAAAGGCCAAAAGGTCAATGCTTATGATGTCATTGGTACAGAAAGCGGTTCTCATAAATATTGGAACCACATTCATTTTGAAATTGACAGCGACACCAAATATCCGTATTACACCCCGCAGGTCGCAGAAGCATCAAGCAAATTGCTTATACGCAAGGGAGCCAAAGATTCGACCATACTTAACCCGCTGACGATTCTTGTTGTTGGCAAAAAGCAGACAGCCAAAGTACATTCTCTTGCACCCTATGCCACTACAGCCCAGGACTCCCCTCGGTTTGCCGAGGGGGAGTCCCCTAAGGCCGTGGAAAAACCAATACAAAAGCTAATACTTCCGATAACAGACGCAAAACTAACTTGCGGCTATAAAAACGCTTACTACTATTCTATTTTTAAACTACATCATTATGGCATTGACATTACCAGCGTAAGTGGTAACACTGCAATTTACGGTATGGGTGATGGCAAAGTTATAGCTGCAGGATGGGATGGTATCAGCACAAATCAAACAGGCGCAGGTTCGGGATGCGGATATGTAGTAATTATACAATATGATAATGTTTGGAACCATAATAAAAAGTCTTCTTGCAACGTAGTTTGTACGCTGATGCACTTAAAAGAACAGCCTAAAGTTAAAGTTGGCGACGCCATAACAACAAAAACTCTTATAGGAAATTATGGGGCCACTGGAGCATATGTCGATGGCCCTCATTTACATATACAATTTGATACGGACACAGCACATCCATTTGCCTGTATGCCTATGTCAGCATCGGGTCATAAGATTTTAATGCGGGGAACAGTAGATTCCACTGTTGAGCCTTGTTACCTATTGCATCTCGGCAAGGGACAGTTGATTACGCCCGGTAAATACGAACAGCAATACGACAAATCAAAAATTCTTTCTATGCCTACTATTAGTGCTTAGAAATGTCGAACGGTCGTTAATCAAAGGAGAGAATGACAATTTAAGGAGAACACTATGGAAATATTGGAATTCATCCGGCAGGCTGGTTCCCTTGCGGCTGCCGGTATTTCTTTGTGCACGTTTGCAGCTTTATTTATAAAACCACTCAGAAATAAAATTTTCTCAAAGATTCAAGTGAATGACGCTGAAAGGGAAGGCATTAAATGTTTGTTAAGGCATGAAATCCTCATGATTTATTATGCAAATTGTGAAAAGAAAATTATTGAGGAGTATGATTTTGAGGATATGACACGAATGTATAAAGCCTATAAGGCTCTTGGAGGCAACTCATTCATAGACAAAATTTATAAAGAAGTAGAAACTACTTGGTGTATTGAAGCAAGACACTCTGCTCTTTTAGAGGAATGATACAAATGATACGTTTTAAATTTTCTTCAGAGGATAACTTTGAGCACAATAAAAACGCTTTTGAGCAAGTTGAACAAAACGGGAAATCACCTTACTCTGAAGATGGCTTTATTGAAGAGCAAAATTTACTTAGTAATATCAGATACGGTGCTCAAACTTCTGATTATGCAGGATGTGGATGGATAGCTGTTTGGAATGTGCTCAAATCTATGAACATTGTGCTCAGCAAATGTAGAGTAATTTGCGATATGGAACAAGGCGTGCTTTTTGCAGGTAATCTTGGGACAGAAATATTTTTTGTAAAACGTTATCTTGAGTCTTTGGGACATAATGTAAAGATGTATTGTTCAAAAAATAAATTTGATGGATGTAATTCTAACAGAGGAATAATTTACTATACCCGCAAAAATTTATCTGCCCATTATGCGGCTTATGAATTTATAGGACACAGTATTGACGGCGAGCCAATGTACAGATTCCATAACGCAGAAGCAAAAGCTGGAGCACGTTGGAAAACAACTAAAGGAGTAAAAAGAATTGTTGCACCGGTGCTGACAATAGATGAATTTCTCGACCGCTCAGAAGCCGTAGCTTCTATTTTTTATGATGTAAAGAATTAAGGTGAGGATTTGAAAGATATTCTCGAAAGTCTCAAGCTAAAAACCACTCCAGTATCACGCTCAATGATTGTCATGATTTGGGCACAGGCTCTTGCAGGGCTTACTTCTGTGTTTACTATGATTATGTGTGCCATCACCTACGATTTATCGCCATTGCTTTATTTAATCCCAGCTGTATTTGTGGATGCGGGCGCAGTAACAACTGTAGTCCTTTGGAAACGTAAACACGAAAATGTGCTTAATTTTATTTCTGATTCGCGCGTACATGCTGCCGTAGAATGGCTTAAAAGCAAGGACGTTGACCCAATAGAATTTATTAGGATACTTAAGGAATGAAAGGAAGATTATTGTGAGTGAAGAAATTTTAAGTATAATAAAAGAATTAGCAGAGGCTGTAGCACCTTATTGCATTATGGCAGTAGGATGTTTTGTTATTATGGTTTTAAAAAAAGCTTCTGCCTTTCTTAAAACCAAGGCAAATGAATCCAATATAAGCTATGTCAATCAATATATTGATATGATAGAAAAAACTATTACGGATTGTGTGGAAGCTACGAATCAGACTTTTGTAGACACAGCGAAGGCAAACGGCATTTTCGATCAGGAAGCTTGGGTTACGGCTTTCCAAAAATCTAAGGCGAATATACTTCTTATGGTAAACGATTCTCAAAAGGAGCTAATTACTCAGCTTTATGGAGACTTTGACAATTGGATCAACACGCAAATTGAAGCAGTGGTTAAACGTTTAAAAACTGAGCAGCAGCTCAGTGAGAGTACTCCTATTGTACAGATTAACCAGTCTGGGTCGGCAGAGACCCCAGAGGTTTGTTTGGCGGAATAAAATTTAGGCGGAACGAAATAAAATCGTTCCGCCTTTTTTTACATTTTTTTGGCGTATAAAATTTAAAGCAACGCTCTTTGCATTGATTGGTGTAAAATTGGTGTAAATTTAGGTTTGCTGTAATTTTTATGTGTCAAAAAGCGCATAGGTAAGCCGTTTTTTTGAGATAAAAAATTTTGGAAATTTTCGGTGTTGCTAAATCGCCAAAAATATAGTATGATAATAAATTAGAAAATTGCGGTTGGGAGGCGGTGCCAAAGTGACGTATATAACTGAGTCCGAGGCGGAGACTGCCGCCGTGGCGAGGGAATTTGCCAAAACTCTCATACCCGGGGACGTGGTGGCCTTTTCCGGCGGACTCGGCGCGGGAAAGACCACATTCACAAGATATATGTGCGAAGCCCTCGACTGCCGGGACGACGTTTCCAGTCCGACCTTTGCCCTCGTGCACTGCTACCGGGCGAAATTTCCCATATACCACTTCGATATGTACCGCATAAATTCCTTTGACGACCTCTATTCCACCGGATTTTTCGACTACCTCGAAGGCGGAGGCGTGCTCGTCATCGAGTGGAGCGAGAACGTCATGGATTTCCTGCCGGAGGGAATGATAAAAATTGATATAAAGCGCCTCGGGGACTCCGGGCGCGAGATCACGATAGAGAGGGAGGGAGCCTGATGAGAATACTCGGCTTTGACACTTCGGCGAAGGCCGCCTCCGTCGCCCTGACGGAGGACGGGCGCCTCGTTTCCGAGTTCTATCTCGACAGCGGCTTCACCCACAGCGAAACGGTGCTCCCCATGGCGAAGGCCGTCCTCGATGCCGCGAGAATAACCCCGGCGGACGTGGACCTTTTCGCCGTGAACTGCGGTCCCGGCTCCTTCACCGGCCTTCGCATAGGCATAGCGGCGGTGAAGGCCCTGGGCATGAGCCTTGATAAGCCCTGTGCCTCCGTTTCGACGCTGGAAGCCCTGGCCTATAACGTCCAGAGCGCTAGGGGCGTCATCTGCTCCGCCATGGACGCCCGGTGCAATCAGGTATATACGGCCTTTTTTGAAAGTGACGGGGAGAGGGTCCTGCGCAGATGCGGGGACAGGGCCGTTTCCACGGACGAGCTTTTTGAGGATATAAAGAAAATCTGCTCCGAAACGGGCGAAAGGGTGCTCCTGGTGGGGGACGGCGCGAACCTCTGCATGAAGAAATTCGGCGGGGAGTTTGTGAAAACGGCTCCGCCCCAGATCCTTCTGGGACATGCCTTCGGCACCTGCATCGCGGCGGAGAGGCTTTATGAAAAAAATGAAATAACCTCTGCGGCGGGGCTGATGCCGAATTACCTGCGGCTGGCCCAGGCGGAGAGGGAAAAACTTCAGAAAGAGGGAAAACTATGATAGCTATCGGCTCAGACCACGGCGGCTACCTCCTTAAAGAGGAGCTGAAAAAACACCTTGAGGAAAAGGGAATTGAATTTAAGGACTTCGGCACGGACAGCACCGCCTCCTGCGACTATCCGGTATACGCCGAGAAGGTCTGCCGGGCTATCCAGTCCGGCGAGTGCGACAAGGGGATACTCATCTGCGGCACCGGCATCGGCATGAGCATGTGCGCAAATAAATGCAAGGGCATCCGCGCCGCCCACTGCTCGGACCATTTCTCCGCCGAGTTCACCAGAAAGCACAATGACGCAAACGTCCTCTGCATGGGCGCCAGGACCATAGGCCCGGGCGTCGCCCTTCAGCTTGCGGACATCTTCCTCACCACCGAGTTCGAGGGCGGCCGCCACGAGAGACGAGTCGCCATGATGATGGAGCTGGAAGATAAATAATGCCCTATATTGCGAAATTTGATTTCGATAATTTTTATAACATATTTTTTAAGGGGGAACCACATATTATGAAAAAGCCTTTCATTCTTGACCATCCGCTCGTTCAGCACAAACTGTCCATTCTCAGAAGGACCGAAACCGGCACCAAGGATTTCCGCGAGCTCATCAGCGAGATAGGCAACCTTCTCTGCTATGAAGCCACCCGGGACCTTGAGCTTGAGCCCGTCGACATTGTGACCCCCATGGGTCCCTGCACCGCAAAACAGCTCAAGGGCAAGGCTCCCGTAATAGTCCCGATCCTCAGAGCGGGCCTCGGCATGGTTGACGGCCTCCAGAATCTCATTCCCCAGGCAAGGGTCGGCCACATCGGCCTTTACCGCGACGAAGAAACCGCCCAGCCCATCGAGTATTACTGCAAGCTCCCGGCGGATATTGCCGACTGCAAGGTCTTTGTAGTTGACCCGATGCTTGCCACCGGCGGCTCCGCCATCGACGCCATCGGCCAGATCAAAAAACGCGGAGTGAAGGACATCAGCTTCCTCTGCATCATTGCCGCTCCGGAGGGCCTTGAAAGGCTCAACGTCGCCCACCCGGACGTACAGATTTACTGCGCTGCCCTTGATGACCACCTCAACGAGATAAATTATATCGTTCCCGGCCTCGGCGACGCGGGCGACCGCATTTTCGGCACCAAATAAGGAATAATAATGAAGATAATGTCCGTAGATTTCGGCGACGCGAGGACCGGCCTTGCCATGTGCGATAAGACCGAGTTTCTCGCTTCGCCCATAGGCGTCGTCCACGAAAAGCGTTTCGACTTCGCCGTGGAGAAAACCGCCGCCGCCGCCATTGAGAATAAGGCGGAGGCCATAATCGTGGGCCTGCCCCTCAACATGAACGGCTCAGAGGGACCCCGGGCTGAGCTTTGCCGTGAATTTGCGGCGAGGCTCGGCGAAAAGGTGACGGTGCCCGTCAGAATGTGGGATGAGCGCCAGACCACCGTTTCCGCCGCCGGCTACCTCAACGAGACGGACACGAGGGGCAAAAAGCGCAAGGCCGTCATAGACGCCGTTGCCGCCGTGATAATTCTTGAAAGCTACCTCCAGTGGCGCAAAAACCACCCGGGGGAGTTCTGAACGAAAGGGGATACAGCAGATGAAAAAACTTGCGAAAAACCTCGGAAAAATGCTCGTGGGGAAGCGCCGCTTCCATAGGAAAGGCACCTCCCTGGCGGTAAAAATTTCGATTTTTGCCCTTGCGGCGAAGCTCGTTTTGAAGCTGCTGACGGCGCTCTTTTTCCTGTTCCCGTACAGCGTCGAGAAAAGAGAGGACGGCTGGAGCGCAAGGGCCATTCTCTACGGCGCGGTATATACGAAGAAATATAACGAAAAGACCGGGAGAACGAACACCACCCTGAACACCTATCCGCTCGGAATAGTCGGCGACCAGTTCAGAACTGCGAAGAACCTCGTCCTTCATAAGTAATACAAATAGTAAAAATGCCCTCCGTTTATACGGAGGGCATTTTTTACGTCCGGCTGCCGGAGCGATATTACGTCAGATTCAGCTTCTTTTTGAGTATCCTGCAGTCCAGCCAGAAAAGGCCGGCGGCGCAGAGGAACACAAACGCGTCGAGTACGCCGAAGAAAAGCATGAGGAACGTGTGATAGTCCAGACCGTCTATAAACAGCGCTACATTCTGGAAGAAAGTAATGTCGCTGTAGAAGAAGTTCACAAATAGCACGATGCCGATGACGGTGAGCACCTGGAGCGCGCCCTGGATGCCGATATAGACGGCGGCGGAGGCAATGAATTTGTGGGAGTTGAAAAGCTGACCTATGCACATACAGAGGTAGTAGAACAAGAATCCAAAGCCAAGGCACGCCACGGCAAATACAATTATGAACAGAGCAACTATGAAATCCTTTAATTCCATTCCGTTGAAGAAAAAGTTGTAAAAATCAGCGTAGCCGTCCCAGAAGGTGGGCGCTATGGTGAGGATTCCGAGCAGGCAGCTGCCGAGGAACCAGGTGACAGCCGGAATGAGCTTTGCCAGAATATTTTCCTCCACGCTCACCGGCAGGGTGAACATGAGGTAGCCCTCGTTCCCGAGGAGGTTTTTGTAAAATCTCATAATTATGACTATGAAGGTAGTTATGGCCAGAGCCATGGCAAGGAGCACGTAAATAGAGCCGAGGGAGGTCATAGCCGTATCGAATAGCTTTTCAAGGCCGGGGCTCTGAGCACCCTTGGTCTCGGCTATGCCTTTTGAAATGAGCCTTACGGCGTAGGAAAAGGCGGAAACGAGCACGAGCATCACATAAATGGGCAGGAAGTAGATGGCCGTGGCCCTGTATTCGTATTTCAAAAGTTTGCTCAGCATCTGAACACCTCCCTGAATACCCCGTCGAGGGATTTTCCGCTCTCCTGGCGGATGTGGTCGCAGTTGTCGAAAATCGCAATTTCGCCGTTCCTGAGGAAAATGGCCTCGTCAAGTATGTTCTCGATCTCCATTATGAGGTGGGTCGAGATGATGACCGTCGCGTTTTCGTTGTAGTTGCCGATGATAGTGTTGATAATATACTCTCTGGCGGCGGGGTCCACGCCGCCTATGGGCTCGTCGAGCACGTAGAGGTCCGCCTTGCGGGCCATGACGAGAATGAGCTGGATTTTCTCCTGGTTGCCCTTGGAGAGGGTGCGCAGCCGCGCGCGCTCGTCGATGTTGAGGTCATGTATGAGCCTGTGGGCCAGCTCCTTGTCAAAATTGGAATAGAACTCCCCGAACATGGTCACAAGGTCGGAGACCTTCATCCAGTCGTTGAGATAGCTCTTGTCCGGAAGGTAGGCCACGGCGTTTTTGCTCTCAATGCCTATGGGCTTGCCGTTTATGCGTATTTCGCCGCTGTTTGGCTGGATAAGCCCGGCAATGAGTTTAATAAGCGTGGTTTTGCCGCTGCCGTTCGGCCCCAGAAGGCCGATTATCTTTCCCCGGTAAATGGAAAGGTTCAGCTCTTTGAGGGCAGCTTTGCTGCCGAAATTTTTCGTCAGCCCGCGCGTTTCGAGAAGAACAGGGTTTTGCTCCAAATTATTTCACCTCTTTCATTTCCTCCGCCAGGGAGATGGCCTCCCCGCGGGAAAATCCGAGCTCCTCCATGACGGAGAAAAACTCGGATACGCTCGATTTTGCGAGCGCTTTCCTTTCGGTCTCAATGAGCGAAAGGTCGCTCGTCACGAATCTTCCGCTGGTGCGCTCGGAATAGATGAGCCCGCCGGCTTCAAGGGTGGCGAGAGCCCTCTGCATGGTGTTGGGGCTCACTGCGGCTTCCTCCGCAAGCTCCCGCACCGAGGGCAGACGCCCGCCGGGTTCATACTTTCCGGCGATTATCCTGTGTACGATTTCGTCAATGAGCTGAAGATGTATCGGTTTTCCGTTTTCAAAATTCCAGCCCGTAAAATCACCGCCTTTGTATTATTGTATCACTACACTAATACAATAATACAGTTTCGCTCTTTTGTCAATAGTTTTTGAAAAAAATAAACAGGGGCTTCCCGTTTGGGAAGCCCCTCTTTATTGTGACCGGAAAATAAGCCGGGTTCTGTAATGACGGCAATCTATCTTCGCCGCCGGTCGCCCGTGCGGCTTAAAATGCCACCTCTGCGGAGGGAGCCGGGCCGGCTCCTTCTCTCCTGTACGGTGTTGCTCCGGATAGGGTTTACAGGCCCCCTATGTTGCCATAGGGCGCGGTGAGCTCTTACCTCGCCTTTCCACCCTTACCGCGAAAACGCGGCGGTATATCTCTGTTGCACTCTCCCTGGGGTCGCCCCCGGCTGCCGTTAGCAGTTATCCTTGCCCTTGGAGCCCGGACTTTCCTCGCGCGCGTCCTTTCGGAGCTGCGCCCGCTGCCGTCCTTTCCGCTCACAAATTCATATTATAACCTATAAGGGCCGTTATGTCAAAGGAGTTTTATAGGATAATGAATAAAATTATGTCGGATGAAGTCCAAAATGCAGGAAGAAAATTTTGAATTTTTTCATCAGAAAACTTGCATTTTTGGGCGGAATGGCATATAATAAACTGCGGTATTTGAAAAAACGCCTGTTTCAAAATTCAAACTGCAATTTATTGGGGGATTTTTTATGGCATTCAAAAGCGAATATCTCGAAAGAGTATATGAGAGCGTTGAAAAAAGAAACGCCGGGGAAAAGGAGTTCCTTCAGGCTGTGAAGGAGGTTTTCACCTCCCTTGAGCCCGTCATTGAGAGCAACCCGGAGTATGAGAGATGGGGCATTATGGAGCGCATAACCGAGCCGGAGCGCTTCATCCAGTTCAGAGTCGCCTGGGTGGACGACGAGGGCAGGGTCCGGGTGAACCGGGGCTACCGCGTCCAGTTCAACTCCGCCATCGGCCCGTACAAGGGCGGCATACGCCTCCACCCGTCGGTCAACGCGTCCATAATTAAATTCCTCGGCTTCGAGCAGACCTTCAAAAACAGCCTCACAGGGCTTCCCATGGGCGGCGCCAAGGGCGGCAGCGACTTTGACCCCCGGGGCAAGTCCGACATGGAGATAATGCGTTTCTGCCAGAGCTTTATGACCGAGCTTCAGCGCCACATCGGTGCCGATACGGACGTCCCTGCCGGAGATATCGGCGTTGGCGGCAGGGAAGTGGGCTATCTTTTCGGTCAGTATAAGCGCCTTCGCAACGAGTTCACGGGCACCCTCACCGGCAAGGGCCTCTCCTTCGGCGGCAGCCTCGTAAGGACTGAGGCCACGGGCTTCGGCCTTTGCTATTTCACGAGGGAGATGCTCGCCTCCAGGGGCGAGAGCTTCGAGGGTAAGCGCGTGCTCGTCTCCGGCGCGGGCAACGTCGCCATCTATGCCTGTAAAAAGGCCGCTGAGCTCGGAGGCAGGGTAGTCGCCATGAGCAACAGCAAGGGCTACGTCACGGACGAAAACGGCATGGATTACAGAGTGCTCGAAAAGCTCTATGAGCGCAGGGCTCCCATTTCCGAATATGTGAAAGAGGTCCCCACCGCGAAATACGTGGAGGGCTGCAGAAATATGTGGTTTGACGTTCCGGCGGAGATCGTCCTCCCCTGTGCGACCCAGAACGAGATCGACGAGGAAGCCGCAAAGGCCATTGTCGCCGGCGGCGCCATTGCCGTCGCCGAGGGCGCCAATATGCCCAACACCCCCGAGGCCATTGCGGTTTACAAGAAAGCAGGCGTCCTCTATGCCCCGGGCAAAGCCTCCAACGCGGGCGGCGTAGCCACCTCCGGCCTCGAAATGTGCCAGAACAGCGCGCGCCTCAGCTGGAGCTTTGAGGAAGTTGACAAACGCCTTGACGATATAATGAAAAATATCTATAAGAGCTGCGTGGCCGCAGCGGAAGAATACGGCTTCGGCTGCGACCTCGAGGCCGGCGCGAACATCGCCGGATTCAAGAAGGTCGCCGACGCGATGATTGCCGAAGGCGTAGCGTACTGATTTCTCCTTCTCTTTGTATATATGAATTTTTTGACTTGTCCAAGCGCGGAAGCGGCGCGGCCCGAAAGGCCGCGCCGCTTCCGTGTTTTTCGCAAAACTGAAAGGGAGCCACCCCTATGGGGCGGCTCCTTTGCTTTATTTTTTATCCTTGCTTTCGCAGCCGGAGCAGCAGCCGCAGCCACAGCCACAGCTGCAGCCGCCCTTTTTACGGCGCTTGAAGCAGGCCCTAAGCGCCGCTATTATGAGCAGCGCGACGCCCGCCAGAATCAGATAATCCGAAAGCTGCATAAAATCACCTCATATAAATATTTGCGCTATCTGATAGACAACAGCGCCGCAGACCCAGGCCACAGCGCACTGGAAAATCACAATGCCGACGGTGGCAAGTCCGGAGCCAAGCTCCTTCCTGATAGTGGCCACAGCGGCAACGCAGGGGGTATAGAGCAGGGTGAACACCAGGAAGCTGACCGCCGAAGCGGGAGAGAACATGGAGCTGAGCACGGCGCCGAGCTCAGCGGTGCTCGTGCCGGTGAGCACGCCGAGGGTGCTCACCACCGCCTCCTTGGCGGTGAAGCCGCTGATGAGGGAGGTGGCTATGCGCCAGTCGCCGAAGCCCAGCGGGGCGAATACGGGAGCTATGATCCTGCCTATGGCGGCGAGAATGCTGTCGGAGCTGTCCGCCACCACGTTGAGCCTTGTGTCAAAGCTCTGGAAGAACCAGATGATGACCGTTGCGAGGAAAATGACGGTGAAAGCCCTGGTCAGGAAGTCCTTCGTCTTTTCCCAGAGCAGCAGCCCGACGCTTTTTGCCGTCGGGAAGCGGTAGTTGGGAAGCTCCATGACGAAGGGGACGGGCTTTCCCCGGAAAGCCGTATTTTTGAGCACCAGCGCGAGGAGCACCGCCAGCACAATGCCCCCGGCGTAGAGGGAAATCATCACAAGGGCGGCGTGCTCGGGGAAAAACGCCGCGGAAAACACCGCGTAAATCGGTATTTTGGCGCTGCAGCTCATAAAAGGAGTCAGCAGTATGGTCATGCGCCTGTCGCGCTCGGAGGAGAGGGTGCGGGTCGCCATAATGGCGGGTACCGAGCAGCCGAAGCCTATGAGCATGGGCACGAAGCTGCGCCCGGAGAGGCCGATTTTTCTCAGCAGCTTATCCATGACGAAGGCCACCCTCGCCATGTAGCCCGTGTCCTCCAGAATGGACAGGAAGAAAAAGAGTACCACTATGAGCGGCAGGAAGCTGAGCACACTGCCGACTCCGGCGAAAACGCCGTCAATGACGAGGCTGCGCACCACCGGGTTGATGCCGTAGGCCACGAGGGCGGAATCCGCAAGGGAGGTCACCCAGTCGATGCAAAGGGCCATGAGGTCCGAAAGGAAGCTCCCTATAACCCCGAAGGTCAGCCAGAAAATCAGGAACATGATGCCGAAAAACACCGGCAGGGCGAGATATTTGTTCGTGACGATTTTGTCTATCTCGAGGCTGCGCAGGCGCTCCTTGCTCTCGTGGGGCTTTTTGACCGTCGCGCGGCAGACCTTTTCGATGAAATCGTATCTCATGGTGGCCATGGCCGCGTTGCGGTCGAGGCCCGCCTCTTTTTCCATCTGGATTATGTCGTGCTCAGCGAGCTCCAGCTCGTTTTTGTCGAGGCCCAGGGCGGAGATGACCTCCTCATCGTTCTCAATGAGCTTCACAGCCGCGAAGCGGGCGGGAATTCCGCTCTTGTCGGCGTGGTCCTCCACCACGTGGGAGAGGGAGTGTATGCAGCGGTGCACCGGCCCCTCGTCACAGAAATCTATGACCGAAGGCAGCACCTTGCCCCGGGCGGCCTCCACCGCCTTGTCCACAAGCTCGGATATGCCCTCGTTTTTGGCGGCGCTTATGGGCACCACCGGGACGCCCATGCGCCGGGAAAACTCCTGAATATTTATGGAGCCGCCGTTCTCGCGCACCTCGTCCATCATGTTGAGGGCGATGACCGTGGGAATTTTGAGCTCCAGAAGCTGGAGCGTGAGATAGAGGTTCCGCTCTATGTTCGTGGCGTCCACTATGTTAATGATTCCGTCCGGGTGGCCGCTCAGGATGAAATCCCGGGTCACGATTTCCTCGCTGCTGTACGGCCTTATGGAGTATACCCCGGGAAGGTCCACCACGGTGCAGTCCCTGGCGCCTCTGACGGCGCCCATTTTCTGGTCCACGGTGACCCCGGGGAAGTTCCCCACGTGCTGGTTTGAGCCCGTGAGGCAGTTGAAAAGCGTTGTTTTGCCGCAGTTCTGGTTTCCGGCAAGAGCGAAAATCACCTCAGAGCACCCTCTTTCGGGGAGACTTCGATTTTTTCGGCGTCGTCCTTTCTGATGGTGAGGGAGTACCCCCGGAGATGTATCTCTATGGGGTCCCCGAGGGGTGCCACTTTGTATATGGAAACCTCCGTTTTCGGGATGATTCCCATGTCGAGGAGGCGCAGGCGCAGCGCGCCCTCCCCGCCGACTTTTGTAATAATTGCGCTTTGCCCGATTTCAAGTTTATCAAGCGTCATTATGTACCTCCGAAAGTTAGAATAGGCTAACTTTGCATAATATTAAGCTATCACAGGCTTTGGGCCGTGTCAAGTAATGATGCCCAAAAATACAAAAAAACGGCGTTTTTCGCAAAAAAAATTTAAGACTTTTTTAAATTTTATTATATCTTACAACTGAAAATTTTTCAAAAACCCAAAAATCAATGTAAATTTGTGCCAGATTTAGGGAGGCATATTTGTGTACTTTGGCGGGAGAGGAGGCATTGAATAATTTCGGGAACTGTTATAAAATGTAAACCACCGCGGGAGATAATATAGTATATATACAATAATAAATAAATGGGGGAGTTAAATTGGAGCCGGGCACAGTGAACGCAGCCTATGAGGTCACAGAAAAAACTGTACTCAGCAGGTATTTCGGCGAAGCCCCGGTCTACGGAATAAAGGGGAGGGACCCTTTGACCGGGGAGACCTTTGAAATGGAAGGGGTGTCCTACGACAGGGGCTTTGCGGAAAGGCTTGCTCTGCTGCTGACGGAACGGAAAGTCTCGGTGCTGCACGCCGGGGACGTAGTCCGGGATATAGCGGCGGAGGCCCTCGCCATATAATAAATATGAAAAAAGGCGCCGCGCATAGCGCGGCACCTTTTGTTTTTTTCAGATATTTTTGATGCGTTTTATTACAAGGGAAGCGACAACGCCTATAAGTATTCCGGAGACCGTTCCGGAAACCGCCAGCGCCGGCAGATAGTAGGCTATCTGTTCGGTTCCCATAATTATCACAGCCATAAGTATCTGCCCCACGTTGTGCATCACGGCACCGGTGATGCTCACGCCCACAACGGAGAATTTGTCCGTCTTTTTGAGCAGGAACATGACAAGGAGCGAAAGGACCGCCCCGGAAAGGCTGTACGCCATTGCCATGACGTTCCCGAAAAGGAGGGACACCAGAAACACCCTTACGAGGGAGACTATGCAGGCGTCCCTGAAGCTCATTCGGTAGAGCACGAAAATTATTACGATGTTCGCAAGGCCCATTTTTATGCCCGGAACGGCAAAGTTCAGGGGAAACAGGCTCTCGATATAGGACATTATCATGGCCAGAGCAACGGTCAGGCCCAGAAAAGCGACTCTTTTAATCTTCATAATTTATCACGACACAAAGTCGATTTCGGCTTCGCCGGCACCGACTATTTTTATAACGGTTTTGTTCGGAAGGCAGGTGATAGTCTCGCCCGTCTGGTCAATGGCGTGCTGGTTGACGCAGATTTTGTCCGGGCAGGAGGCCTCGATGACGTCGGCTTCGCCGTCCTTTATGACGAGTATATTGTACCCGCCGTTTTCGGTTTCAAGGCGGATCTCAGCGTCCCTGTCAAGGGGGTAGCGCGCCGTTTCGACGCCGTTCACCACCACTACGGCATAGGCTCCCTCTTCCTTGGAAAGCTCGGTGGCGAGCCACAGGCCGCAGGCCAGAAGCAGAACGGCGGCAATGAGAATTATATCGTTCCGTATTTTTTTATCTTTGAAAAACTTCATGGAAAATCTGCAAGCGGCACGCCGCCAGGGCGGCGTGCCGCTTTCCTTTGTTTTAAGATATTTGCTCAGACTTTGTGAAGCTCGAGACAGCCCACGGGGCAGCCCTCGACACAGACTCCGCAGCCGGTACATTTATCGTAGTCAATAACCGCGAGATTATTCACGACGGAAATGGCCTCAGCCGGGCAGTTTCTCTGGCACTTCATGCAGCCGATGCAGCCGTTTTTGCACTCCTTGCGGACCACCGCGCCCTTTTCGTTGTTGGAGCAGGTGATGACCGCCTGTTCGGTTTTGGGGACAAGGGAGATGAGGCGGTTGGGGCACTCCTTGGCGCAGAGGCCGCAGCCAATGCACTTTCTGGGGTCGACGTGGGCAAGGCCGTTTTCAACGCAGATAGCGTCCGCGGGGCAGACCTTTGCGCAGTCGCCGCAGCCGAGGCAGCCGGCGCTGCAGGCGCCCTTGCCGCCATAGAGCATTTTTGCGGCAGCGCAGGAGCTGATGCCGCGGTATTCGGCTTTTTCGCCGTTGTGGAAGCAGTCGCCGCCGCAGTGAACGAAGGCGACGGTGGGAGCGACCTCACCGGCCTCAACGCCGAGAATGGCGGCTACCTGCTTCGCAACCTCGGCGCCGCCGGGGCGGCAGAGGTTAGGGGCTGCGCCGTTTTCAGCCACAGCCTTGGCGTAGGAGTCGCAGCCGGAAAAGCCGCAGGCGCCGCAGTTTGCGCCGGGAAGGCAGTCGCGGACGGCGGCTTCCTTCTCGTTGGTCTTTGTGCCCATGACGACGGAGGCGAAAACCAGAAGGAGGGAGGCCACAAGGCCGATGCCGGCCACAAGAAGGGCGGCGTTAACAATAACATCCATCATAGCTTTTGCACCTCCTCAGGCGAACAGCCCTTCCACAACGCCGCCGAAGCCGTAGAAAGCAACGGAGACGATGGAAGCGGCGATAAGGGTTATCGGAATACCCTTGAAGCATTCGGGAGCGTCGGATTCCTCCAGGCGGCCTCTTACGCCGGCAAAGAGCACCATGGCGAGCAGGAAGCCGAGGCCGCAGCCGAGGGAGCTGACCATGGACTCAACGAAGGAGTATCCGTCGGTGATGTTGTTTATGGTCACGCCGAGCACGGCGCAGTTGGTGGTGATAAGGGGAAGATATACGCCGAGGGATTTGTAAAGGCCCGGAATATATTTCTTGAGAGCGATTTCAACGAACTGCACGAGGGCGGCAATGACGAGAATGAACACTATGGTCTGGAGATAGCCGAGGCCGTTGGGCTCAAGCAGGAAGGTCTGGATGGGCCAGGTGGCCGCGGTGGCTACGAGCATTACAAAAATTACAGCGACGCCCATGCCGGTGGCCTGGTCGGTCTTTTTGGAAACGCCAAGGAAGGGGCAGATTCCGAGGAATTTGCTGAGCACGTAGTTGTTTACCAGCACGGAGGACATGAGAATTATAATCAGTTCTTTAAGCATTGGTTTCTTCCTCCTTTACCTCATTTTCACAGCTGAGCTTGCCGCAGGCGGAGGCGTTGGGGCAGCCTTCGCAGGAGAAGCTCTTCTTCGCGGGGGCTTTGCCCTTGGTGAGCTTATTGACAAGAGCAATAAGAAGACCGAAGGCGAGGAAGCCGCCGGGAGCCGCGGTCATAAGGGAGAAATGATAATCCTTGAGCACCGGGATCTCCATGCCGGCCCAGGTGCCTGCGCCGAGGATTTCGCGCATGGAGGCCATGAGCACCAGGGCAAGGGTGAAGCCGATGCCCATGCCGAGGCCGTCGAGAGCGGAATCAAAGACGTTGTTTTTGCGGGCGAACATTTCGGCCCTGCCGAGAATGATGCAGTTTACGACTATGAGCGCGAGGTAAACGCCGAGCATGTCGTAAAGGTCGGGCAGATATGCCTGCATGAGCATCTGCACGACGCTGACAAAGCCCGCGATGACCACTATGTAGCAGGGGATGCGGACTTTGTCCGGAATCACCTTGCGCAGAGCGGAAATCACTATGTTGGAGCAGAAGAGCACCGCCATGGCGGCAATGCCCATGGCAAATGCGGAGACCACGCTGGAGGTGGTCGCGAGGGTCGGGCAGGTGCCGAGGAGAAGCACCAGAACGGGGTTCTCCTTGATTATGCCTTTAAGGAAGATAGCTGTCTTTTTCATCAGTTAGCCGCCCCCTTTACAGAATTGAATACTTCAAACGCCGCGTTGAAGGAGCTGGAGACGGCATTTGCTGTCATGGTAGCGCCGGCAACGAGGGTCATATCGTCGGAGTAGCTGTCAGCGGTGACGCCGATGAACTGCTCTTTATAAGCGGCCTCGTCGGTGAGCTGGTGGTCGCTGTAATATTCGCCGTGGAGAATGAGCTCGGAGAGCACGCTGAAGGAAACTACCTCGCCGTTCTCGTTAAAGACGTGGAGCATCTTCATTGCTTCGTCGCCGAAGCCGAGAGGCTGGGTGATGACAACGTACTGGGTCTCGCCCTCGAGTTCAGCGGTGAATGCTGCGGTGACGCAGGAGAAGCTGCCGGTGGCCTCAACAGGAGTGAGCACGGCGCCCTCGGCGGCGTATCTCTGGGCGGTGGCGGTGTCGGATTCAAGGCTCTCGGAAGCGAGAGGAGCAAAAGCGGCCTTTGCGGCGGCCACAGCGTCAGCCTCGCTGGCGGTGACGTCGTTGCCCTCAAGGTCGAAGCACCGGGCCTCGCCGAAGGCGTTGACGCCGCAGACTACGGTGCCGCTCTGTCCGGAGACGACTACGATATATCCGCAGCCGTTGTTTGCTTTATATGCCGCGGTGACGGGGGCGGAAACGCCCTCAACGGGAGTTACTATGCAGTTGCCAAGGGCATTTGCACAGCCGGGAAGTGCCAGAGGCATGACCTCGCCGATGAGCTGTTCCTCGCTCTTCTGTCCCTCAGCCACGAGGCCGTTTTCAATGAGGACGGTGAAGGCGTCGGAAATGGCATTCTTAAATGCGGTGGAGGAGTAGGTAACGCCGGCAACGGTGTCCACTCCGCCGAGAGCGGAATCCTGGCCTATGTAGGTCTCGGGATAGTCGGCGCCGAAGTCCTTGGACTCCATGTAGCTGGTGAGGGAGATGCCGGAGATCTTGCCGTCGGTGGTGAAGCCCACGGTGATTCCCATTTCGCCGGAGCTGTACTGGGAGGTGGTGCCGAGGATTGCAACGTAGCCGAGACCGGAGGTCTCTTTATAGAGGTTCTTCACGGTGGCGGGGCTGCCCTCCGGGAGGACTATCTCCTCAAATCCGGCGGCTTCGGGCATCACTATGGTGAGGGATTCGTTGGCGGCGTTTGCCTTGTGCTCCTCAATGATAGGAGCGGTATAGAAGTTAGTTACGGCCAGAAGGGAGGCAACCACGAGGCAAATGACGGTGAGAACGACAACGCTTTTTATGTTCTCTTTCATGCTTTAACACCTCCAAGCGGTTTTCTCATGGTCCATTTCTCTATGTAGGGGGTAAGAATGTTCATGAAGAGAATGGAGAAGGATACGCCCTCCGGATAGCTGCCGTAGAAACGGATGAGCAGGGTGATAATTCCGCAGCCGAGGCCGAAGACCACCTTGCCCCAGCTGGTGCAGGGGGTGGTCACGTAGTCGGTAGCCATGAAAATGGCGCCGATGAAGAGGCCGCCGGAGAGGGTGTAGTAAAGTGCGGTTTCAAGGCTGCCGGTGATAGCAAGGGAGCCGAGGAAAACGGTTCCGATGAACACCACCGGAGTGTGCCAGGTGATGATTCCCCGGACGAGGAGGTAGACAAAGCCTATGAGCAGCGCGAGAGCAGAGGTCTCGCCAAGAGCGCCGCCCCGGTTGCCGAGGAACATGTCAAAGAGGGAAACGCCCACCTCTTCGCCGCCGGCGAGCACCGCAAGGGGAGTGGCGCTTGCCACAGTGTCAACTTCGGAGTTCGGGAACACAGCGGCGGTCATCTCGCCGGTGAAGGCGATAAGCATGATGACACGGGCGGTGATGGCGGGGTTGGCAAAGTTGCAGCCAAGGCCGCCGAACAGGCATTTGACAATGACTATGGCCACAAAGCAGCCTATGACTGCCTGCCAGATCGGAATGGTGGCCGGAAGGTTGAGGGCGAGAAGTACGCCGGTGACCACCGCGGAGAGGTCGCCCACAGTGGTGGGGCGTTTGCAGAGCAGGGTGAAAAGATACTCAAAAACAACGCAGGCGGCGGCGCAAACGCCGATAACGAGCGCTGCGCGCATGCCGAAGAACAGAACGGACGCGACGACGGCGGGCAGGAGGGCTATGACTACCTCCAGCATGACGCCGGTGGTGTTCCGTTTTCCGAATACGTGAGGAGAGACGGAAACAATCAGCTTATTTTCCATTAGATTCAGCCTCCTCTTTTTTCTTCTGCTCAGCGAGCTTTGCCTGATAGGTGCGAAGCTCAGCTTTGGCGAGCTTGTGTCTGTGAACTATGGAGCGGTGAGCGGGGCACACAAATACGCAGGCGCCGCACTCCATGCAGAGGTTTACTTTGAGCTTTGCGAGGGTCTCGTCGTCGTGCTGCTTGAGAGCCTTGGCAATAGCCGGCGGGTTGAGACGCATCGGGCAGTGGTTTATGCAGTTGCCGCAGTGGATGCAGGGGGTCTCCGCCGGGAGCTCAGCGTCCTTCGCGTTGAACGCGAGAATGGCGTTGGTGTTTTTAAGAATGGGCTGGTCCACGTTGGGAACAGCAATGCCCATCATGGGGCCGCCGTAGAGGACCTTCTTGGGCTCCTCTTTGAATCCGCCGCAGAAGTCAAACACGTCCTTCATGGACGCGCCGATGGGGGCAATGACGTTCTTTGGCTCAGCAACAGCGGAGCCGTCAACGGTGAGGCATTTCTCAACAAGGGGCATGCCGGTTTTCACATACTGAGCGATGCAGGCGAGGGTGGTGACGTTCATCACGATGCAGCCGACGTCCAGCGGTAGCTTGCCCTCCGGAACGACCTTGCCGGTGGTGTTGAAAATGAGGACTTTCTCACCGCCCTGGGGGTAGGAGGCGGGCAGGGCCTTGACGGAGATGCAGCTGTCCTTTGCGGCAAGCTCCTGCATGGCCTTGATTGCCTCGGGCTTGTTGTCCTCGATGCCGACAATGACTTTTTTGACGCCGAGATATTTTTCAAGGAGCTGTATGCCCTCGAAAATGTCGTCGGCCCTGTCGGTCATGGTGAGGGTATCGGCGGTGATGTAGGGCTCGCACTCGGCGCCGTTGAGAACGACCTCCTCAACCTTGGAAAGGTCCTTTACGGAGAGCTTGACGGAGGTGGGGAAGCCCGCGCCGCCGAGGCCGACGATACCGCTTGCCCGGACGGCGGCTACAAACTCATCGTAATTCGTGACGGTGGGAGGGGTGATGCCCTCATAGGGGCGCATCTCGCCGTCGGACTCGATGGTGATCGCTGTGGCCGTGCCGCCGTTTGAAGCGAGCATGCTGTCGATTTTGGTGACCTTACCGGAGACGGAAGCGTGGACAGGGGAGGAGACGAATCCGCCCGCCTCAGCTATGAGCTGGCCGACGCCGACAGTGTCGCCCACGCTGACAACGGGCTTTGCGGGAGCGCCGATGTGCATGTTCATGGGAAGCACTACTGTTTTCGGGATGGGCATGCGCTCCGCATGGCAGGAAGCGGTGTGCTTTCTGTGCGGGACGTGGACGCCCTTGATGCCGAAAATAGACATGGAATAAAACCTCTTTTCTATTTCTGCGTTTTTGTTTTGGTTTGTTTATTTTTTGACAAAATACCAGTCAACAAAAAACCAACAATATTATATTACATATACCCCCTAAAAGTCAACGCAATAAAGTCGAATTATCTATTATAATGTAGATACTTTCATCTAAAATGTTTGGGAGAAAAGGCAATTTCCGGTTTATGATGGTTTTTTAAATATATTGCATATATTTTTATTTTCCCGGAGAGAAAATAATGTGTGTAAATGCTAATTTCTTAACGACAGACTTGACAAAGGCGGTGTTTAAAGCTATAATATGCAGTGGTCACAGGAAAAACTGTGATAAATTACATAAAAATGAAAGTTGGGAGTATTTATTATGAAAAAACTTCTCGCACTTCTCCTTGCTCTCGTAATGGTTCTCTCTTTTGCAGCTTGCTCTAACAATGACGAGCCCGTAGAGGACAACAGCAGCGAGGAAACCTCTTCTGAGGAACAGTCCAACACCGAAGATCCCGCCCCTGTAGCAGAGACCTACAAACTCGGTATGGGCATTGTAGTAAGCACCAAATCTTCTAAAGAAGCCAGCGCTCAGGTTGACGCTACCGTTGCTGTAGTTGTTACCGACTCTGAGGGCAAAATTGTAAAATGCGAGCTTGACGTTGCACAGACCAAACTCGCAGTTGAGGGCGGCCTTGTTCCTGAGGACCTCTCCACTGTTGACGTTCGTTCCAAACAGGAGAAAGGCTTCGACTACAACATGGTAACCTACGGCGGCGCTATTGCTGAGTGGTTTGAGCAGGCTGACGCTTTCGCAGAGGCTGTTGTCGGCATGACCGGCGCTGATGTTGAAGCTCTCGAGACCGTTGTCAACGAAGGCGGCCACAACGTAGCTGTTGACGAGACCATCTATGCTTCCTGCACCATGGACATCACTGCATTCAAGGCTGCTATCGTCAAAGCATGCAACGACGAGTATGCAAAAGAGTTCACCGCTGAGAACTGGACCCTCGGCCTTGGCGTAAACACCGACGTAAGCGAGTCCACTTCCGCCACTGCTGACGCTAACGGCGTTGCAAAGCTCTACACTGACTTTGCTGCTGTTGTTGTTGCTGAGGACGGCACCATCCTTGTTGACCTTCTCGATGTTATCCAGCCTAAAGTTGAGTTCGACACTACCGGCGCTATCGTAACCGTTTCCGATGACTATGACGCTTCCTTCAGAACCAAGAAAGAGCTCAAAGAGGACTACAACATGGTCACCTACGGCGGCGCTATCGCTGAGTGGTACGAGCAGGCTCTCGCATTCGAGACCTACGTAGAAGGCATGACCGCTGATCAGGTAGCTGGCATTGAGACCACCACCAACGATCATGGTTACACCGTAGCTGCTGATGAAGCTCTTACTGCTGGATGCACCATCCAGATCACTGACTTCATGAGCACTCTTGCAAAAGCATTCGCAAACGCAAGATAATCTGAACTGAATCAGACATAATAAGAGGGGGATTTTATCCCCCTTTTATTTTTATCCGCCTTGGCTGCCAATGCTTTTCGCATTTTGCGGCTGGGGCGGGGGAAAGCCCCGCCGCTTTTTACCGTTTCCGGTGAGGAGAGACGGCCGGCGGCTTCATTCTCTCAAATAAATAAGGAGGAACCGTTATGAGAACCGGTTTAAAACGTATTATTTCAATATTGCTTGCGCTTTGCGTTCTGGCCGGCTTTGCCGGTTGCTCAAAGCAGGAACCCGCGCCCGCAGGCCCTGAAAAAACGCGGTATTCAAAATCGTATTACGACTATTTCGATACCCTTTCCACCATTGTTGGCTACGAGGAGACCGAGGAGGCCTTCCTCGAAAAATGCGAGTTTATCGAGGCGGAGCTGGACCGCTACAACAGGCTTTACGACATATATCACGCCTATCCGGACGTAAACAACCTCTATAAAATCAACCGCGACGCCGCGAACGGCCCCGTCGAGACTGACGAGGACGTCATAAAGCTGCTGGATTTCTGCCGAGAGATGTATGACCTCACGGAGGGCAGAACGAATTTTGCCATGGGCAGCGTGCTCGCCATCTGGCATAATTACAGGGAGGAGGGCAACTATGACCCGCTGAACGCCTCTCTCCCGCCCATGGAGGACCTCGAGGCCGCAGCGGAGCATTGCGACCCGGAGGACGTTGTCATTGATTATGAGAACAATACGGTGTTCTTTGCCGACCCGGAGCTCAAAATCGACGTCGGCGCCATAGGCAAGGGCTACGCCACCGAGCGTATTGCGCAGGAGCTCATTGAAATGGGCGTCGATAATTATACGCTCAACATAGGTGGAAATATCCGCACCATCGGCGCAAAGGCCGACGGGGACGGCTGGGTCGCGGGGATACAGAACCCGGACAAGTCCAGCGAGGAGCAGTTCCTGCTCAAAGTGAAATTCAGCGGCCTTGCACTGGTGACCAGCGGATCCTATCAGCGGTATTATTACGTGGGCGATAAGAAGTACCACCATATAATCGACCCGGACACCCTGATGCCGAAGGACGATTTCACCTCCGTTTCCATTCTCTGTCCGGATTCCGGCGTCGCCGACGCCCTCTCCACCGCCTGCTTCAACCTCTCCCTTGAGCAGGGCATGGCCCTCGTAAATTCCCTTGAGAATACCGAGGCCATGTGGGTGGAGCCCGACGGCACTCTCCATTTTTCCGACGGCTTTGAAAGCTATATCATAGCAGAGGAAAACAAATAGCGTCATTGGAGGAAAAACTGCGGGCGGCTTCTGCCGCCCGTTTTTTGTAAATAAGAATTTCCGCGACATAAAAAATACGCCCGGAAGCCTGGAGCTTCCGAGCGTATTTTTTTAAACTGCGTCAGCGGAGCACAATGGAATGGACTGCTTCAATGAGGTCAACCGCCTGGGAGCGGTCGATGAGAGATACCGTTTCGCCGTTCACCGCGGCGAGACACTCGTTTCCGTCATAGCGGTAGAGCTCTATCTGAATTTTTGAGTAATTCGTATTGTTCAGATAGATTGTGAGCCCGATTTCCTCCTTCTCTGTGGGGGAATCGTTGGTGAAGCTGTTAGCGCTGAGTGCAGTCAGTGCGTTTTTGAAGGAGCTGATGTCAATCTCCTCCCCGAGATAGCGGTAAACCCGTTCTCCGTCTTTTTCTTCAGAGGTGACGGTATAGACTTTGCCCTCGAGGGAGACGTCTATCTGATAAATTTCTTCAAAATCGGCGGTCAGTACCTCTTTGTGGCGCAGGGAGTCATAGGAAACGGCAGAAAGTTCCTCGTAATCCTCCCTGGATATTTCGTAGATTATCTGCGAATCTCCGATGCGGACATATGCAGTTATTTCCTGTTCTTCGGAGCTGCCCGTTTCGCTGTTTTCATTTGCGGCGTCCTGTTCTTCCCGGTTAAGGCCGATGCTGAGCACGAAAGTGTTCCCGATGCTTTCACCCTCGTCATTCTCGCTGGAGTAGCTGACTGATATCGTAAGCTCCGGGCTGTCGAGACCGCAGGAGGCGAGCTCCTCATCCGTGGCGTTATAGGTCACATAATCCTTAAGGCTCAGGCCGCTTATGCTGTCGAGAAGGTTTTCAACCCTGTGTGTGTCGAGGGGAAGGCTCTTTCCGTCGAGCTGCGCAAAATAGACGTCATCGGCACAGTAGGTGTCCCTGCTGTCCTCTTGATACAGTATGCGGTAGGACTCCGCGCCGGAAAATTCTATCTCCGCCGTGTTTTCAAAAACGGGGGCAACGTCGTGGGCTATAAGGTCGCTGAGAGCGGCGTCAAACTGCTCCAGAGGGTCGTTTTTGACGAGATAGACGTTTCCGTCGCCGATGGAAACGTAGCGCTCGGAGTCCATATTGCTGAAATTTCCGAGCAGGATTTCATAGCTTTCATCTCCGGCACCGATATTTATGGTGCAGACTGGATTTTCAAGTCCGTATTGTCCGAAATCCTCCACATCCTCAATGATGAAGGAGACGCCAAACTCCTGAAACTGTTCGAGAAGGCCGTCGATTTTTTCCTCGTCCACCGGGAATGCTTCGTCGCCGTCATATAGCCAGTCCCCGTCCCTGTGAAAAGAGAGGCTGGTATCCTCATACTCCCACGAGAGGGAGGTGATGGAGTCCGTGGGCAGCTCGAGAATAATCTCGTCGCTGCTCCGGACTTTTTCCTTGTGCTCCTCAAAGCGCATTACGCCGAGGGTTGCGAGACATGCCGCCGCGAGGACGCCGAGCAGGATGTAAATCCTCTTAGAGCGCTTCATTTTGCACCTTCTTTCTGTGCAGAACCACAAAAATGCCTATGCAGAGATAGGTCAGGGGCAGAACTCCTATCATGACCGCCTTGAGCAAAGAGGAAGTGGATTCGCTGATGGTCAGGTAGTTGTAGTTCAGAGATTTGCTCCGTATGGCTATGGCCTCCCTTTCACCGATGAGACTGGACAGGGAGTTCATGCAGAGGTCCACGTTGGAGCCGGAGGAGTAGGCGTTATACATGTCCCGGGCAAAGTCCGACGATGTGAACCACACGATTTTGCCGCCGCCGCTGTTTTCGATGGAAACGGCCACGGCAAAGGGACCGTCCGTGTCTCCCTCCTCTTTCTCATAGGTGGAGAGGCTGTATCCGGCGGTTTTGCTGAAGGAGCTGTCCGAAGTTGTGAGAAGCTCCGTGACGGTGCCCTTCGTGCTGCCGGATACGATAAGTCCCTGCGCTATCGGGAAAATCACGTAATAGTTCTCCTCTATGAGGGAATCGGTTATCTGATTGCTGTTCATATCCGGAAGCAGGGCATAGGGAGCGCCGATGGCGTAATGGTTCCTGTCGCCCTCTATTACTATGCCATCTGCGGCCTCAACCCCATAGTCTGCCAAAATGCTGTAAAGGTTTTCAAGGGTGCTGTCCTCCACCGGCCCGGCCATGACGAGCAGATTGCCGCCGTTTTCAACGTATTCGGCCAGCATTTTCTTTTCTTCCTCGGAAATGTCGCTGGAGGGAGAATATATGACCACGCAGTCGGCCTCCTCCGGCACCTCGTCCACGGTCAGCAGGGAGAAGCTGTTCACTTCCATGTTTTCTTTATCTATCTGGTCGCTGAGTGTGGAGGGAAGATTTGCTTCACCGTGGCCTTCGAGCAGATAGAGTTGGGGAAGGTCCTCGGTGACAACGTAATCTATGGCGGAGGTGATAGCACCCTCGCCGTCAAAGGAGGTGGTGTAGGTGTAGGAATACATATCCGCCTCCTGGAGGTAAATGTCGTTGTAGCTCACAAAACGGCTGCGCCCGCCGCATTCCACAATGAGGCTGTTATTGGGAACATCTTCATCGGTATACTGCTCCGCAAAAGTGGGAAATACGTCAGGATTTTTCTTTACCACCTCAATTCGGTCGGAAAGACTGTCGTATTTGTCCAGCAGATTTTCGATGACATCGTCCTCTTTATCCGCCTGAACAATCCAGTATATGGTCACGTCTTTTTCCAGCGCATTTACCACCGCCTTGGTGTTGCTCGTGATGGAGTAGAGCTTTGTGGAGCTGATGTCATATTTGGTGATGGAGGAGGGCAGGGCACAGACAAAAATGTTTACAACTATGAGAAGTGCCAGCACTATGACGGTGATTACCATGGAGTAGGAGCCGCCGCGCAGCGCCAGTTTGTTTTCCGCCCCGCTTTTGGAAGAATTGAAAAGATTTAAGTTCTTCATCAGTTATACCTCCGTTTTTCCAGGGACTGCACAGACAGGAACAGGAAAAATACTATCACGGAGAGATAGTACACAATGCCGGTCATGTCGAAAATTCCGTTTACGAAAACGTAAAAACGCTCAAACAAGGACAGCTTTTTCATGATGCTCGGAAGCAGTCCCTCAAACACAGACGAATCCATGAAATATATGAGCATGAGCGCCCCAAGCAGGCAGATGCCGACAATACAGGCAAGGTTTTCGTTCCTGGTCAGATAGTTGACCACTGCGCAGAGTACGAGAATTATGGCGCACATGGCCGCAAGGGAACCGAAGGACGTAGAGGATACATATTCGGAGAGACTGACGCTGTAATAATTGAGCAGTATCACCGCAATGCCGATGCCGGCGGCGAAGCCCTGGTTATCCGTGAGGGAGGAAATGAATACCCCCAGCGCTATGAGCGCAGCTCCCATGACAAAAAACGCTAGAATAGAGCCATAGGAGGTGGGGAGATACACTTCACCGAACATGGAGAAAATCAGAGGATATACGCTGATGATGCAGAGCGGTATGAGGTACACCGTCAGCAGGGCGAGGTATTTGCCGATTATCACCTGCGTGGTGGTTACCGGCAGGGAGTAGAGCAGCTGGTCCGTTTTTTGCCTGCGCTCCTCCGCAATTACGCGCATGGTCAGCACCGGCACTATGACGACAAAAACAAGGCAGCTGAAGCTGAGCACAAACTCAAAATTGCTGACGGCGCTCCGAAGGTTATACAGCATGGAGCCTATACCCACGAAAACCAAAAGGAACGCGCCGAAAACGTATGCTGTCAACGAGTGGAAATAGAGTCTGAGCTCATGTTTTAAAACCGCAGTCATTCTTCTTTCGCCTCGCTTTCTTCTGGGTTCCCGGAGGCAGGCTCGGGGGAAGCGACTGCACCGGTTTCGGTAAGTTCAAGGAAAAGCTCCTCAAGACTGGCTTTTTTAAGGGCCATTTCGAGCAGAACTCTGCCGCTTGAAGCAAAAGCGGAAAATACAGCCCGGGAGGTTTCGTATATGTTGTCTCCGTCCGATTTTATGCGGGCCGTGGTGAGAGAGGGGTCCGCAGCGTTCAATTCAATGCCGGAAATTTGCCCGACGCCGGAAAGTATTCCGGAAATTTCCTCTGCGGAGGCGTCGGAGGTGATTGTGATTTCACTCGGGGAAAGCAGCTCCTTCTCCAGCTTTTCCGGCTCGTCAAAGGCTACCAGCCTTCCCTTCGCGATTATCAGTATCCGGTCGCATATTGTCTGCACCTCGGAGAGGATGTGGGAACTGAAAATTACCGTGTGCTCCTGTCCCAGTTCCCGGATCAGGTCCCGTATCTCTATTATCTGTATCGGGTCAAGCCCCACTGTAGGCTCGTCAAGAATGATGACGCGGGGATTTCCGAGAAGGGCCTGGGCTATGCCCACACGCTGTTTATAGCCCTTTGAAAGAGCGGAAATCTGGCGGTTTTTCATCTCCGCTATTTTTGTTTTTTCTATGACGCTGTTTATCTGCTCAGCAAGGACCCCGCCGCGAAGGCCTTTGGCTTCGCCCACAAATCTGAGATATTCCAGGGGAGTTTCATTCATGTAGAGCGGGGGGTGCTCCGGAAGGTAGCCAATGAGCTTTTTGCCCTTTCCGGGCTCATCAAAAATGTCATGGCCGTCGATGAGCACGCGGCCCTCTGTGGCCGAAAGACAGCCTGTCATTATATTCATGGTGGTGGATTTTCCGGCACCGTTGGGCCCCAGAAAACCGTAAACATGTCCGTCGCCTATTTCAAAGGAAAGGTCACTGACAGCTTTGACGTCGCCGTAGCATTTTGTCAGATGTTCAACGGATATCATACTAAACCTCCTTGTTCCTTTATTCTGCCCGCCGGAAAGAGCGGGCTCAAAAATGGGGCGCCGGGGGGACGCCCCATGCGTTTTCCGCCTATTCTACGGCTTCGGAGCGGTGAACGGTGATAAGGACGGCACCGGAAGATGCGTCGTTTTGTATCACAAGCATGTCACCCACGGCGATGTCATCTGCGGAAATTTCCTCGGCCACGCCCTCCCTGACTATACGGAGCGAGGCGCCTTCGGGAACGGAATAATCCACCGTTTTGCCCGACGCCGCATAATTGCCAAGCTCTGCGGATACGGCGTCGGTCAGCTCATAGCCTGCGGCTTCCTCCGAAAGGGCATAGACGGAGAGAGAGAAGCCACCGTTTTCATAGGACGCCGTTACCTCCGCAACAGCGGTTTCGCAGGAGGCAAAAGCCTCGGAGGCGCTTTGCAGAATTATAATCCTGCGGGTTCCACCGGAGGAGGTAAAGGCGATTATGTCGCCTTTGGCAATGTCCTCACGCTTTGCCGGAACAAGTTCGCCTCCGCTTGCGGAGCAATATTCAGTGTCGGCGTCGGTGGTTATGCTCTGGGTACCGTCCGTCAGCGTCAGCGAGCCGGTGTCCGCATTAGCATAGTCGTCGATGTCCGTATCAGAGATGCAGACCGTGACGGAAACATAGGTAGAGCCTATGTAGCTCACTTCGCCTATAACGTCCTCTTCGATTATGCTTTCTTCGGAGCTCGCATCGCTGCTTTCGGAGCTGCCGCCGGAGTTTTCCGCGCCGTTTCCGGCGTTTTCGGAGCAGCCGGAAATTAAACAGCCGAAAAGCAGGGCGGCAACCAGGGCCAGCGGCAGAAAGCCGTGTTTTTTACTCATTTTTAAACCTCCTGTTTTTATATTTCGGGCTTTGCCCTGCCCGATAGCAATATTCTAAAATCTTGGGCTTAAGTCAAGCTAAAAATTCGGATTAACAAAATGTAAAGCATTTGCGGCGAAAAAATACAAAAAGTCCGGGAAACCGAAAGGTTTCCCGGACTTTTTATTTTAAATCTACTTTAAATCCGATGACGCACGGCTTTTTATAGGCTGAAATGTCGCCACGGTGATTTTGGACTATGGCTTTCGCAATGGAAAGCCCGAGGCCGAAGCTCCCACTGAAGGTCCGGGCTTTGTCGGCCCGGTAGAACCTGTCAAACAATCTGTCAAGCTCCAACTGCTCAACTCCGCGGAAGGTATTTTCAACCGTGATGACGGGGCGGCGCCCGCCGGAGAGAGAAACTTCTATCCTGCCGCCAGGGTCACAGTATTTGACGGCATTGTCGAGAAGAATGGATACAAGGCGGCGTATCATGCCCTCGTCGCCGCGATATTGTACCGCTGATTCCGCCCTGACGGAAAGTTCCTTGCCGCGGCCGGCGGCCAGCGGCATAAATTCTGAAACCGTATCAAGCACGCAGCCGCTCAGGTCGAAAAGAGAAAAAACCGGCCTTGACTGTTCCTCATCCATCCGGGCGAGGGTCACAAGCTGGTTTATCAGCAGACCCATTCTTTCGCCCTCGCTCCGTATGTCGCTGAGCCATTCGCTCCCGCCGGATTCAGCCTCTACGATGTCGAGGTCGGTCAGAATCAGGGTGAGGGGAGTTTTGAGCTCATGTCCCGCGTCCGTGACGAACTGTTTCTGTTTTTCATAGCTTTCGGCTATGGGGCGGACGGTGCGTTTTGAAAGGAGCACGAACAGAACTATGATTGCCGCGCCGAAGCCGGCAAAAACCATGGCGGCGGTGAAAAGGAAACGGTAGGTCAGGGTCCTGTTCATGGCGCCGTTAACGAAAACGGCGGCCCGCCCGCTTTCGGTGTCAAAAAATTTGTACCGGTAGTCGGAGACCCAGCCGCGGTCATTGCCGACCTCCAGGGCGGTTTCCACATATTCCTGGGTCTGGGCTTCGGAAATGGAGAAAACCGAGTCGACATTTGCCCGGATTATCCGGTCGTTTCGGTCGAGCCATACGGTGAAGAAACGGGTGCTGAATTGAGTTTCCTCTGTAATGACTTCCAGGTACGGAAACCTGCCCATGGGTTCGGCTCCGGAGTCAAAACCCGGAAAAACGCCGCCGTTTTCGGCTATGGCATCGGTCAGGGTGTCCATAGCTGAATTGAGCTGGGCCGTGCCCACAAAGCACATGACCGTAAATATGGCCAGAAAAGCCAGGAGAATTGAAAAGGCGCTGATAAGTATGAATTTTTTCCGCAGCCTGTATATCATCGCTTTTCCTCCAGAACGTATCCCGCTCCACGGGCGAAACGTATTTCCAGCGGGGCGCCGACGGCGCCGATTTTCCTGCGCAGATTTGAAATATGCACCCAGACGACGCTCGGGTCTGCATCCGAATCCCACCCCCAAATATGAGTCAGGAACCTTTCCGTCGGAATGACGGCTTTGGGGCTCTGCATGAGCATTTCAAGTATCTGGAATTCCTTGCCGCAAAGGCCTGCCGAGTTCCCGTCATATATAAACTGATAGGTGGTGCGGTTGAGCACCGCTCCGCCAAAGCTCAGAAGGTCCGGAACGTAGTTGTCCTTCCGCCTGAGCATGGCCCGGACTCTTGCCAACAGCTCCGATGCGGCAAAGGGCTTCGGCAGGTAATCGTCAGCTCCGGCGTCCAGCCCTTCCACCCGCTGAGAGATTTCCGCTCTGGCTGTGAGAAAAAGGGCAGGTGTGGTGACGTTCATTTTTCTCAGCTGTGAAAGCACTTCAATGCCGTCCATGCAGGGCATCATAATGTCGAGCACCAACCCGTCATATTCCTCCGACTGAGCAAAGGCCAGGGCGTCCCCGCCGTTTGAAACGCCGTCAACTATGAATTTGTTGCTTTCAAAGATATGAATAAGGGTTTTGAGCAGTCTTGGGTCATCCTCCGCTATAAGGAGACGCATAGTATCACCTCGGCTTTTTAAGACAAGCATATCACCCCGGCCTAAAGGCAGGCTAAATTATTCGAGCTCAAAGGCACCGGTATAGAGCCGGTAATAGGTTCCTTTTTTCTCTATGAGGCTCTCATGGGATCCCCTTTCGATGATGCGCCCATGATCGAGCACCATTATCACATCGGAATTCTGCACCGTGGACAGGCGGTGGGCGATGATGAACACCGTTCGGCCCTTCATCAGCTTATCCATGCCGTCCTGCACAAGCGCCTCGGTGCGGGTGTCAATGGAGGAGGTGGCTTCGTCGAGAATCATGACCGGAGGGTCGGAAACAGCGGCCCGCGCGATGGAAATTAGCTGGCGCTGCCCCTGGGAAAGGCCGCTGCCGTCACCCTTGAGCACGGTATTATAACCCTCCGGCAGCATGCGGATGAAGCCGTCGGCATTGGCGAGCTTTGCTGCCGCGATACAGTCCTCATCGGAGGCGTCCGGGCTGCCGTAGCGCAGGTTATCCATGACCGTGCCGGTGAACAGGTTCACGTCCTGGAGCACCATGCCGAGTGAGCGCCGCAGGTCCGCTTTTCTGATATTCTTTATATCTATGCCGTCATAGGTGATGCTTCCGTCGGAGATATCATAGAAGCGGTTTATGAGATTGGTAATTGTGGTTTTTCCGGCGCCTGTGGCGCCCACAAAAGCAATTTTCTGACCGGGCTCTGCGTAAAGCGTGATGTCATGAAGCACCTGCTTTTCGGGAACGTAGCCAAAATCCACGTTTTCAAATACCACCCGGCCCTCGAGCCTCACATAGGAGAAGCCGTCGGGTTCAGGTATCTTCCATGCCCATTTGTCCGTGTGTACATTTGTTTCAGTGAGGATGCCGTTTTCATCATCTATGTTCACGAGAGTGACGTCTCCGCAGTCTTCCTCCGGCTTCTCGTCCATGAAAGCAAAAATGCGGCCCGCACCGGCAAGAGCAGTGACAATGGAGTTGAACTGGCTGGAAATCTGGGATACAGGATTGGTGAGGTTCCTTGAAAGGTTGAGGAATGAAGCTATCATGCCGAGGCTGACGGCGCCGCCGCCCGAAAGGCCGAAGGCCGGAGCTCCGGCAATGGCCATATAAGCGCCGATGACGGCAATAATGACGTATTGAATGTAGCCAAGGGCGTTCATCATGGGCATCATGGAGTTGGCGTAGCCGTTGGCGCTGGATGCGCTTTCCATCCAGGCTTTGTTCCTTTCGCGTAGACCGTCTTTTGCCTGTTCCTCATGGCAGAACACCTTTATTACCTTTTGTCCGTTCACCATTTCTTCCACGTAGCCGTTGAGCTCAGCGAGAGTTTTTTGCTGTGCAATGAAATAAACGCCGGCTTTGGAGCTGACAACCTTCACAACCCGGAGTATGAGCAGCAGCACTGCTACCGCAGCGAGAGTCAGCCACACGCTCAGGTAGAGCATGCAGATGAGCACGGCTGCTATTGTGAATACGGAGGAGATGAGCTGCGCCATGGATTGGGCAATCATCTGGCGGAGCGTGTCGGTGTCGTTGGTGTAGAGGCTCATAATGTCGCCGTGGGTGCGGGTGTCAAAAATCCGCAGAGGCAGACGCTGCATTTTTTTGAACATGTCGTCACGGATTTTTTTCAGGGTACCCTGCGCGATAGTGACCATTGCCCTGTTATAGAGCAGGGTGGAAACGACGCCCACGAGGTAAACTGCGCCAATGCCCGCCAAAGCTTTCAGAAGCCCGGTGAAAACGGGGCTGCTTTCAGTAAGAAGGGGAGCAATGTAGTCGTCTATAAGCGATTGCAGAAACAGGGATGACACGGCGCTTGCTATGGCGCTGAGCAGTATGCAGACTGTAACAAAAACAAGCTGTCCCTTGTAATCCTTCATATATGACAGCAGCCTGCCGGCGGTTTTCATATCGAAGCGCTCCTGGGAATTTTGCTCTTTTTTATTCATTTTCGTTTCCCCCTTTCCTCTGGGATTCATATACTTCCCGATAGATGGCACAGCTGTTTAGAAGCTCGCTGTGGCTGCCGACGGCGGCGATTTTTCCGTCATTGAGCACCACTATCTTGTCGGCGTTCTGCACCGAGCTTACACGCTGTGCGATAATGATTTTTGTGGTATCCGGTATGAACTCGGAAAAGGATTTCTGAATTGCGGCGTCGGTGGCGGTGTCGACGGCGCTGGTGGAATCATCGAGAATCAGTACTTTAGGCTTTTTGAGGAGAGCCCTTGCTATGCAGAGGCGCTGTTTCTGTCCGCCTGAGACGTTTGCGCCGCCCTGCTCAATGTAGGTATCGTATTTTTCAGGCATGGAGTTTATGAACTCGTCAGCACAGGCGAGCCGGCAGGCCTCCCGGATTTCTTCGTCGGTGGCCTTTTCATTTCCCCAAAGGAGATTTTCCCTTACTGTGCCGGAGAAAAGTTCATTTTTCTGAAGCACCATGGCTACGCAGCTGCGGAGAACGTCAAGGTCGTAATTGCGCACGTCCACCCCTCCGAGAGTCAGGCTGCCGCGGGTCACGTCATAAAGCCGGGGAATAAGCTGGACAAGACTGGATTTGGACGAGCCCGTGCCGCCGATTATGCCCACGGTCTCTCCGGAGGCTATGGAAAGGTTTATGTTGTCGAGGACCTTTTTGTCGGCTTTGGAGGTATAGACAAAGTCAACGCCGCTGAAACATACGGAACCGTCCTTAACCTCTGTTACCGGAGAGGCGGGATTTGAAATGTCGGTCTTTTCGCTGAGCACCTCCGCGATACGGCGGGCGGAAGCTATGGATATGATTATCATGGCAAAGACCATGGACAGCGCCATAAGGCTCATCAGTATCTGGGTAGCATAGGTGAACAATGCGGTGAGGTCCCCGGTGGTGAGGCCGAGGGCAGCGTTGTTTCCGCTGGCCACTATGGCTTTAGCGCCTATCCATGAGATGAGTATCATGCAGGCATACATGAAAAACTGCATTATGGGGGAGTTGAGGGCGAGCAGGCGTTCGCCTTTGGCAAAATCCCGATAAATGTTTTCGGAAATACCTCTGAATTTGCTGATTTCGTGCTCCTCCCGGTTAAAGGATTTCACCACGCGGATTCCCCGGACATTTTCCTGCACCACGTTGTTAAGGCTGTCGTAAGTGTGAAAAACACGCGCGAATATGGGGTTTACTTTTCGGATTATCAGAATGAGCAGCAGCGCCATAAGCGGAATCACCGCGAGGAATATGCACGCGATAGTGCTGTTGAGGGAAAAAGACACTATCATTGAAAAAATGAGCATCACAGGTCCTCGGACTGCCATGCGTATGAGCATCTGATAAGCGTTCTGAATGTTCGTGACGTCAGTTGTGAGCCTTGTCACAATGGAGGCGGTGGAAAATTTGTCGATATTGGAAAAGGCAAAAGTCTGCACGTTGTCATACATATCCTGCCGGAGGTTTGCGGAAAAACCTGCGGAGGTTTTTGCAGCTATATGGGCGGAAAGTACGCCGGTCACAAGCTGGAGAAAGGCAAAGGCAAGTAATACCATGCTGTATTTCCAGACGGCTCCCATGCTTCCGGGCTCTATGCCCTCGTCTATGACCTTTGCCATGCACAGAGGTATCAGAATTTCAAATCCTGCCTCCAGCACTGACAGCAGAATTGTTATGACAGAACCTTTTTTGTGCTCACGCAGGCTTTTTGCGAGCGTTTTAATCATAAAATCTCTCCTTTCATTTGTAGCACGCTACACTTTTGGGTGAAGTAAAAGCCGGCCGGAGCCGGCTCGGTTATTCAAGGTTTTTATATATTACCGTGAGCATTTCACGAAGATGCTCAACGTCGTCGACCGAAAGGGAAGCAAGCATTTTTTGCTCATTGATATGGACTCTGCGGTCCATATCGATGCTCATGGACTTGGCCTGCCCGGTAAGCTCGACGATTTTATTTCTCTTGTCGCCCTTGTCCATTCGGCAGGAAACGTAGCCATTCTGTTCCATACGGGATACAATGCCCGCCACAGTGGGGTGGGAAACCTCCAGAAAAACCTCGATTTCCTTTTGGGTGGCTCCGCCGCCGCAGCTGTTGAGGAATGCGAGCACGCGGCTTTGGGCAAGAGTAAGATTGTAGCGCCTGAGATCGGCGTCAGCCTTTGCTTTGAGCCTGTCGTTTATGTTCTTTATCAGATAGCCTATGTCCTTTTTAGCCACAGCGTTTCACTCCTTAAATATGTAGCATGCTACATATTATATATTCCAAAACCGCTGCTGTCAATAGCTGAAACGAAAAAATCTGAAAGGCCTTAAAAAATCCGCAGGATGGCTGAAAAACGGACCACGGTGCGCGGATTTTTTAATAAAACTCAGCAGGGAAAACACCGCTGCACGGCTATAGCGGAGATGACAGTGTTGCTTATCCTGTGTGAGAGGGAGATAGGATAGGCAGTAAAAGGGACTGCAATGGAGGCGTGCGTGGGGCATTCAGGGTGCTGACCGCCGGAACTGCTATGGCTTCAGCACCAAACAGCTGAGCAGAGCTTCAATTTTATAGATGTATCTTGCCTGGATATGTTGCAAAACGCCGGGGGTTTTGTTTTTATTATGGAAAAATATTCCCATTCGGCATAAAGGAAACCGCGAAATGCCTTTACTTTTATGGCTTACTGGATATAATCAATAGTGTCTGATAATTTATTGTTTTTATGAAAATATCTCCCAGAAAAATGCACGGGGGATAACACAGAAAGGAATGAATATTTATGAAAAAAATTTTTGTTGTTATGATGGCACTTATGTTGCTCTGCTCGTGCTCAATGACCGAACCAACTGAACATACGGGCTTAGAAAATGAAAGTACACCCCAAATTTCAAATGAAAGTGTACCGGAATCTTCTTTAGAAAAACCAGAAGAAAATGACTCCGAAAATAACGATGATTCCTCCATTACAGAAGAAATTCCTGAGGGTTATCAGGAAATTGATTTTGGAGCATTTTCAGTTTTGATCTGTGACGATTCTTTTTCCGGATGTGCTCCAATGGAAACTGTAACAATGGAAAACAACCAATTTATAGGTGAAGATGGTGAAAGCAAAAGAGTTGTCGCAGAATTTTTGTCGATAGAAGACATAGTTGATAGCGACAACCCTTTTGCCCCCTACGATGAAAAATATGCATCTGCAGTAAATACCGTTGAACTTTCGTTCAATGATCACCCTGCAAAAGAATACCACATCCAGACACAAATTGATGATGCCGTCCCGGTTTTGACAAACAATATTTTTTACTGTATCCAGCTTAATGATAAAATAATAACTTTTGCATATTATCCGGTAATGGGATATGGCGGTCTGCGCACTGAAGATATTGAAGCCATTTTAGGTACCATTAAAGCGAAATAAACTTCACAAAACCTTTATTTAAGAAAAAGTTTTGTTGCTAAGGGCGTTTATTTTGGCAGTGCTGATATAGGGTTCGCTGGTTCCGTGAGTATTACAGCAGCTCTGGCTATAACCAACAGTCCGGTTTTCAGGAGCACTTGTTTTGCGGAAGAAAATGGTGCAAGGGTCAATAGCTGTATCACCGGAACCACGGATGTCAGCGTAAAGGCCACCGGCTGCACCGGTAAGAGTAGGGGTATAAAGCGGATAGTTGGCGTTAGTATCAGCTTCAACATGGAGATGAGTTCCCATGTCCCATGCACCAGTGTTACCAACCTTACCGATTACAGTGTCGAGGGTTACAGAGTTACCTATTATCAAGAGAAAATGCTAATTTTTGTGCCATAATTTAATTTCTCCTTTTTATTATATCTGCAGCGCTCCAGAACTTCTGCAGCAGCTTTTTGCGTTACAATAAATAAGAAAGAAAACATAACGCAAAAAGTAAACAAAAAATATCTCACAACTGAAACGAGTGGGAGATAATACGGAAAGGATTGAAAATTCATGAAAAAATTTATCAGTTTTCTTCTCGTGCTCGTGCTCATCTTCACCGGGTGCTCAGCCCCCGCCGAAAGCGGAAATTCAAGCGCCGAAAACGACAGCTCAAGTCCTAAACAGCAATCAAATGACAAATCCGAAGAACTTGTAATGGCTATGCCGGAGGCACTTCGGACTTTCTGGGAATCGAGCTGTGGTAAAGAAATACTGAACTGGCAAACTGACGGTACAATTGAGCCCAACTACAGTCTATATATCAGGGACCTCGGAGGCGGATATACGCTTTATTACTGCTATAATGCAGTTTATGTAGGTACACCCGATGAGATAGAAAATATCATCGATCAGGTATCCATCGATCCCGAGTCCATACTGTTCAGGGACGGCAAGCTCTATATACCCTTTGAAAGTGGAACCTGGCGTTACCTACCCGGAAATTTCCCCTATTTCTACGTTTATGACATCGAAGAAAAAAGCGCTAACAGAGAGGTTTATTCTCTGAACGGCTCGTCAATGCATCATACGGCGGCGGGCAGCGTCGCTGGCGAAATTTCACTCGGCGAAATCAATATAGATGCAGACAGAGCCTCTGTCTATTATGATATTGATACAAAAGCCCAGAATGGCGGGCTCGACAGCTATTTCCCGCAAATAGAATATTTCTTCGACGCATATACAGGCATTTCCACCTTCTATGTCGCGGAGCTCGTATACGAAAATGAAATGTTTGACGCGCTTGAAAGCATTTCCGGTATCAGCTCCGTCTCCGCTGAAGCGTTTGAGCACGAGCTTGACGGCATTGGCACCGTAAAAGGCACCGTGCTCAGCCTTGTTGTCGATGAAGGATACACTTTGTATGCCGAAACTTTTGCGGACTGGGAGACTTCCCCCGAGGACCATTTCGACATTTGGACTGAAAAGGAATAAGCAAATAGCAACAAAAATCAAAGCCCTTTTACATATGGGCTTTGATTTTCACTCTTTATGTTATAATTAAACCGTTTTTTCTATGAAAACCTTTATATAACCTCACAAATGGCTACATAAAGCCATTTTTTGAACATTACAATTTTTTACATTATCACGTAATTTAACGTATTTTCACGTATTTTATGTTTCAATTGGTGTAAATTTTGGTGTAAACTTTGAGAGGTGTTTGTCCAGTTCTGATGCGCCTTTTTGACGAAGTTCCTGGGAGATATCTGTGTACACATTTAGAGTCATATTAAGAGAGGAGTGTCCGAGTATAGCCTGGGTCACTCTCGGATCCACACCACTTTCAAACATTCTCGTGGCAAACGTATGGCGGAATGTGTGCACAGAAAAGTGGGGTAGGAAAACTCCGCTCTCCTTTGCCTCTGGACTTTCGTTATACTTGTTGATTATCCTTTTTAAGCTTCTATCTACTAAATCGA
>JBJEQR010000027.1:0-46657 GCA_051881855.1 Oscillospiraceae bacterium | reverse complement strand
GCATAACATAAAAACCGACCTATGATCGTAACCATAGGTCGGTTTAACTGTTTTACGAAGCCCTACCGAATGCGGCGGGCAACTTTTTAAAGGCGCAGGGGGTTTAGCCCTGAAGTCCTCTGGACTGGCGGTCCATGTCCTCGACCACAATGTCGAAAATTTCGCCCTTGCTGGCGCAGTATTCGAGCACCTTCCAGGGGGTGTTGGTGTGGTAGTGGATTTTAATGAGCTCCTCGTCGCCCACTGCGATGAGGCAGTCCCCGGGGATCTCGTTCATAAGGTAATCGTGGATCTCGTCCTCGGAGAGGTCAGTACCCTCGATGAGCAGCTGGGTATCATATCTGTATTCGGTTTCAGTCATTATTCTTCCTCCTTGCTTTCGTTATTTGCTTCTTCGGCAGCCTTTTTGGCCGCCGCTTTTTGTGCTTCGTATTCGTCGCGTTCACGGCAGATCTGAGCCATTACCTCTTTGATAGCCTCTTTGCGGGCTTCATCGGTGACTGTGCGCTGGAAATTGCCTTTGGACTCGTCGATCTTTCTGCCCTCAGTTTCGCTGAACACCTCTCCCGGAAGGCCCATTCCGCAGGAAAGAGCGGTGAGAATGGCGTTGCCCTCGGCCTTTGCCACGTCCACAAAGCCGGATTCAAAGCCAACTTCGTCCCGGTTCACAATGGGGGTGTAGATATGGGGGGAGACGCTGGCGTCCTCGTGAACCGCGCCTTTTGTTACCATCTGGAGCAGCACGACGCGGATAGCGTCGGTGCGGTTAGGGGTGACGGCATTGCCGAGGGCGGCTTTAGTAAGAGCGTGGAGGGTCATTTCTCCGTTCTCCCAAAGTATTTCCATAAGTTCTCTTTGTGTGCCTGAAAGTCTTATCATTTTTAAAATTCCTCCAAAAGAATTTTGAATAACAAATTATTTGAGCATGCTCAAATCACGAAACCGCCGTTTGCGTTGAGCACCTCGCCCGTGATGAAGGAGGCCTTCTCCGAAGCGAGGAAAAACACAGCTTCCGCAATTTCCTCCGGCGTACCGATGTGCCCTACGGGCATTTCAGCCCGAAGCTCCTCCATATCCTCCGCCGAGAGGTGGGAGTTCATTTCAGTATCAACGGTTCCCGGCGCCACGCAATTTACACGGATACCGGAGGGGCCGAGTTCCTTTGCGAGGGCCTTGGTATAGCCGATAACTGCGGCTTTGGCCGCGGAATAGTGGCTTTCGCAGCTCCCGCCGGTGACACCCCACATGGAGGAGATATTTACAATGGAACCGCTCTGCTCATGGAGCATGTGCCCGAGCACCCGTTTCGTGCAGTGGAAAACGCCTTTGACGTTGACGCCGAAAATCCGGTCCCACTCGTCACCAGTCATATCCTGAAAGAGTCCCACGACGGAAACGGCGGCGTTATTTATGAGCACGTCAACTCCGCCGAGCTCCGCCTCGATTTTGTCAACCATTTCAGTGACCTGTTTGTAATCGGAGACGTCGGCTCTGTAAGCCCTGCCACCGAGCTCGCCAGCGAGGGCTTTTGCCTTTTCTTCGCTTTTTTCATAGTTTATGGCGACGGTATAGCCCTCGGCGGCAAATTTTCTGCATATGGCGCTGCCTATGCCCCGGCTTCCGCCGGTCACAAGGACGACTTTCGGCATAAAATTCGCCTCCTTAAGAAAACTATACATATATATAATAGCACAACAGTTTCGGATTATCAATTGCTATTTTCATCGAGTAATGCTATACTGATAGCAGTTATAAACCGGAGGCGAAATAATGGAAGCCACAGAGAGAATTTTTGATGCGGAGCCATATACCCGCTGCTTTGACGCGAGGGTACAGTCCTGCGAAGAGGGAAAAGGAGGCTTTTGGGCCGTCCTTGACCGGACGGCGTTTTTCCCGGAGGGCGGGGGCCAGTTTTCCGACCTCGGTACCATCGGAAGTGTGCCCGTCCTTGACGTGCAGGTGGATAAAAACGGCGTTATCCGCCACCTCCTTAAAAGTCGGGTTGAGCCTGGGGCGGCTGTCAGCTGTGAAATCGACTGGGAGCGCCGCTTTGACTTCATGCAGCAGCACAGCGGGGAGCATATTTTTTCGGGCCTTGCCCATTCTCGTTTCGGCGCAAACAACGTGGGCTTTCATCTGGGGCTGGATTTTACCACTATCGACCTTGACGTGCCCCTTTCGGAGGAGGACATAGACCTCATCGAGGCGAAATCCAACGAGGCGGTATATAAAAACCTGCCCATAGAAATCAGCTATCCCTCCGAGGAGGAGCTCAAAGCCATTCCCTACCGAAGCAAAAAGGAGCTCAGCGGCAGGGTCCGCATTGTGACCGTGCCGGGCTTCGACATCTGCGCCTGCTGCGGCACCCACGTGAAAAAAACCGGTGAAATCGGAATAATCAAAATAACCTCGTTTCAAAATTATAAGGGAGGCACCCGCCTCACGATGCTCTGCGGCGGGCGGGCCCTTGCGGATTACCGCCGGAAGAACCATAACGTAAACAGGGTCACAACGGAGCTTTCCGTTAAGCCGGAAGAAATCTGCACCGCCGTCGGGCGGCTCGAAAACGAGATAACCGAGAGGAAAATTAACGAAGCCGCTCTCCAAAGGGAGCTTTTCTCCCTCAAGGCGGAACGCTTCGGGGAGGGGGAAAGGGTCTGCATATTTGAAAAGAGCCTTTCTCCGGAGGAAGTCCGCCGCTACTGCCTGACCCTCGGCGAAAAATTCGGCGTCGCCGCCGTCTTTTCCGGCAGGGAGGGCGAGTGGAAATACGCCATTTCGTCAAAAATCAAAAACTGCAATGACTGCGCAAAGGCAATAAACGCCGCTTTCAACGGCAGGGGCGGCGGCAAACCTGAGCTTGCGCAGGGAAGCTGCGGCGGAAGTAGGGAGGACATAGAAAAATTTTTTGAGGCTGTTTGAGCCCGAGAGAGACAAACCCTGTTACAAAAAGTAATTTTAAGCATATATTATACAAAAAGTATCATAATTCGACAGAAAGCGGGATAAAAAATGGATAAATCCGATATGATCAAAATTGTAAAAAAGCAGCTTGCCATTGACTTCAACTGCAAAGAAAGCGATTTTGACAGCGGCGAAGTGGTGGTCACGGAAATCGCGAAAAACCAGGGGCGCATAATGTATGAGGACCGGGAGCAGGGCATGTACGCCTGCTGCTTTGGCGGCTCCGCAGTTTTTTCCGTTCTGCCGGAAATGGTGGGCGGCATCAGAAAGCTCCTCGAGGGGAAAAGCCCGGAGTGGATTTTCCAGCCCAAAACCCTCGTAATGCTCACTGAGCAGCTCTACCTCCACGGCTACAACATAGACGATATGCACCAGTACTATGTTCCGGACCCGAGCCTTCCGAAAACCGAGCCTCTTTTCGAGGTGGAGTGGATCGAGCGGGATTTTGAGAAATATAAAGACGCTCCTGGGGCCAATGAAGCTCTAGGCTTTGATGAAAACGCACCGGACGTCCTTGCAGTGGCGGCGAAAGAAAACGGCAGAATAATCGGAATGGCCGGAGCCAGCGCCGACAGCCCCCTCCTTTGGCAGATAGGCATAGGCGTTGCGCCGGAGTACCGCGGCAGGGGAGTCGCAGCAAATCTCGTGGCGCTTCTTAAGGACGCTGTGCTTGAGCGGGGAAAGGTGCCCTATTACGGAAGCGCCGTGTCCCACACGCTTTCTCTCAGCACGGGGGTCGCAGCGGGCTTTTTCCCCTGCTGGACCAGAATAACCTCCAAACAGCGGAACGATGAATTTGTGGGAATCCACGAGAACAGATAATTCCGGGGAGTTTTGACGCATGAATGGAATTTGCCTTGAAACCGAGAGATTAAAAATCGCCGCCCTGACTCCGGGCCAGCTGGAGCTGCTTTCAAGCAACATTCCGGCCCTTGAGAAAGAGCTGGGCTGCTCCTATCGGGCGGAGCCCATGGAGGGAGTTCTTAAGGAAATAGTTGTGGGCCAGGTCAGAAGGGCGCAGGAGGACAGTGAAAACTATTTCTGGCACAGCTTCTGGCTGATTATCAGAAAATCCGACAATACTGCTGTGGGTTCGGCCGATTTCAAAAGTCCGCCGGATATAAACGGAGAAGTGGAGATAGGCTACGGCCTCGGCAAAGAGTTTGAGCACCAGGGCTATATGACTGAGACAGTCCGCGCCATGTGTGACTGGGCGCTGAGCCAAAAGGGCGTCGCCCACGTCATAGCTGAAACAGAGCTTTGGAACACCGCTTCCCAGAGAATTTTGCAGCGCTGCGGCTTTGTGGAGTACGAGAGAAAAGAGACCCTCTGGTGGAGGCTCTGATCTGTAATGCCTGAACATGGAAAAGCCCCTGCGGACAAATCCGCAGGGGCTTTTGATCATATTTTAACTATTGCTCCCGTCTCGCCGTTAAGTCCCGCGGCGTTGGCTTCGTCGGTATCCACGTGCATGGCAAGGGAGTAATTCGGGTTCACACGGACCACCACATCGGAGAAAATGAGGCCGCGCTCCGGTGAATTCACCTTGACGCTCACCACTTCCTTGTCATTGACGCCAAACTCCTCCGCATCAGAGGGAGACATGTGTATGTGGCGCTTCGCCGCGATGACTCCCTCAGAAAGTTCCACTTCGCCGTATGGCCCCGCCAGACGGCAGGCGCCGGACCCAGCAAGGTCCCCGCTTTCACGGATAGGAGCGGCGACTCCTATGTGGCGGGCGTCCGTCAGGGAGAGCTCCACCTGGGTCTGAGCACGGTAGGGGCCCAGAATGGTGACATTCTGTAAGGTGCGCTTTGGACCGATAATATCGAGCTTTTCAAAGCAGGAGAACTGGCCGGGCTGGGAGAGGTCCTTTTTCTTGGTGAGGACGGCGTCCTCACCGAAAAGGGTCTTAAAATCAGCCTCGGAGACGTGAATATGCCTTGCTGAGGTTTCAATTACAAATTCTTTGCTCATGGGGAACTTCCTCGATTCGGTAAAAAATTTAACAGAGCAACGCTAATTACTATTATACAAAATTTTAAAGTTTTTGCAAGATAATATTTGCAAAAATAACGAAAAAGCCGCCCGAAGGCGGCTTTTTGTGTTTTTAACTGAAATCCTCCGCACTACCGGTGCTTGCGCCTCATTTTTCGGGCAGAATGTAGTCACTCAGCGGGAAAACCACATCGCGCCCGGAATTGGTGGCGGTGACCTCAACGTCTTTGCTGTCGACGCTCAGAGCGTAGCTGTCCATTATTGACAGGCTGGAAAAACACTCGCTGACGGCGTTTCCGTTTTTATCGACGAACCAGAAGCCCGCGGGCTTTGTCGTTCCGTCGCTGTAAAGGCACTGAATGTCTCCGGTGTCCAGGCAGACGCCCACTCCGATATACGTTCCGTCACCGAAGGAATGGTAGTAAAGCGCATTAAATTCGTCCGTGCTAACCTTGTTCCCATCGGAATCGAAAACAACGGCCCTGCCGCAGTCCAGCGCCTGATATGCGCTGGCGCCTTCTGAAGCCACTATCCTGTCGGCAAAGGGTATTCTGAGTACGGTATACATGGGCTCGACTATAACTTTGCCGTCTGAGTCTTTAACGCCGTAAAAGCTGTGATAAGCGGGGTAGTATGCCTTTATCATCAGCGTATAGCCGAAGGATGTGCCCACCTCTGCTGGGGACGGCTCTCCTATCTGAACAGCTCTGCCGTTTTCAATTTCAAAAGCATAGGGTGAATCGTCGAGCACAGTATACAGCATTCCGTATGCATAGCGGTAATCATTGCACCACATGTCCACGAGCTTCGTACCGTCGAGATTATAAATATGATATATATTTTTAGGAACCTCTTTGTAAAATGGAACGTCCCGGGGACCAAAATCCACCACTCTGCGGGTGCCGCTTTGGACCATTGCTTCGTAGTAAAAGGTCCCGTCCTCCGTGCATTTTAGCTCTATTGCGTCATATACGGGCGAAATACGGCTTTCGACGAGGCCGCCGGTTTCAAGGCCGACTTTGCCGCTTCCGCTGTAAATATAGTTCAGGCTTTGCGGGGCTTTGGCATAGACGCTTTGCAGGATAAAGCGCCCGTCATCGGCCTTTCTGAAGGCGTAGGTATAGAGTTTTTGGGACAGATACAACCCGGCTAAGTTGTCCTTTGAGTATTCTATTTTGCTGGCTCCGCTGTAAAAAGCAATGCTTTCGTCGTCGGGAGAAATAAGGCCCAGAAAAGCATCTATTTCACAGAGGTCACCGCTTTGCCGGACGGCCACAACAAGGGGATAGCCGGCTGAATTCAGCGAGAGCCCCTGGTGCTCAAGGCGAATATATACGTCAGCTTCCTCTATATAGCGCCAGCCGAACTCCCGCAGATTTTTCGGAACGTACCTGATTTCATCACCGAAAAGATAGCGGAAGGTTTTTTCAACGTCGGAGACGTAAACGAAATCGGATACAGCCCAGTTTTCAAAAGCCTCAGATATCTTTTCAAGGGCGCTGCCCTTGATATTTTCACTGTCAGCAGAGACAGCAGGAGTTCTAAAGAGCGCGGTATATAGCAGATATTCATAATCAGCATTTGAAAGGGAAGAAAAGCTCCTCTGGGAAATGGCTGCGCGGAAGTTGTCCGTGACGTTATATATGAGCCTTGCCGGGTCGGGTCCGCCCGGAATACTGTCATAGTTTTCAGCGTAATTTACGGAAATGAATTCTTCCTCTCCGCCCTCCGCACACCAGACCGAAAGCTCCTCTTCACGCAGAGGAAGCCCGGAACGGCCTGAGCCTGTGAGGCTTGGAATTTCTGTTTCGAAGAGCGGGTCAGAAGGTACGGAACGGTATACGTCCGTGCTTTTCGTAGTCCCGAGGCGGTTTGCGGATATATACTCAACATAGAAATTCCCGTTTTCGTCCACATGTTCAGTGAAACGAAGCTCCACAAGGCTTACTGCGCCGAAATCCTCAAACTGCCCATCGAGGAGAGCGGAGCTAAGATCTCCGTCCGGATATTTTCCATAAAAAGCTTCAACCGCTGCAGCATCGAGAGAGATCTCAAAGAAAGTGGCCTTTTTAATTCCACCGTCCAGCTCATATATGGAATTGAGCACGTAGGCGGCGCCGGAGGGCCCCCAGCCGGTGGAGGCGATGTTACCATTTTCAAGGGTTATGAGCAGCCTGTTGTCAAGCTGTGTGACCGTTCTTCCGAAATGCTTTTCACAGATTTCATCGAAATAGTCCCTCTGAACGCCTGCCGGGCTGTCGTAGCCGGGATTTTCCCGCAGAGCTGTGAGGTAAGCAAAAACGGAGATCTGTTCATCGGTGAAGCCGATTTTGCTCTGGTCGTAAGGGTCCTCGTTCATGATATACAAAAGCTCGGAGCCGAAATAGTTATAGTATTTTTCCGTAAGGGGATCTGCGCTTTCCGGAACCTCTGTTGCTTCTTTGTTTTCCGCGGTCCGGTCAGCTGTGATGCCCGTGAGCACGTGGGAAACTATGAGATAATTTTCCCCTTCCTTTCTGAGGGTCAGAAGGGCGGTGTTCCCGTCCGCAAGGTCGGAGTAGAGCCTTATTTCATCGCCCTCGATTTCACCGCGGGTGCAGTTAAAAGTGCCGGGATAAAGATCCTTTGCAAAAAAGTTGTAATAGGAGTCATATTTTTCAACGTAAATGAGTTCTTCCGAGCTTTTACCGGCATCAATAAGCTCGCTGAGGCTCACCCCCGTATATTGCTGAAGAAGGAGATTCACTGAGCCGGCAGTGAATTTGTTTACCGGCCGGTCCGCCGCGCCGAGAGGAGCGGAACCGAGAGGATAATATTCGCTCGTTCTCAGCTCTTCAAGCTCCGCCTGGCTGGAAACTGTTCCGGCGATTGGACAGCAGCGCAGAAACTCTGCGAGGTCAATGTCCTGGGGCTTTGTGTAGTAGGAGGTAAAGAAACAGCTTATGGGCGTTGCCGTGGGGATTCCGTTTTCGTCCGTTGTTTCCGGAGCAAAGGCGGCGTTCACCTCATCAATCTGCTCAGCCGTCAGCTCGATTACCTCGTCGGCGTCAGCCTTCGTGCTCGCGCCCGTAAAAGTGCAGGCAGCCGCGAGCACGGCTATGAGCACCACCGCGGCTGCCGTCCACCAGAGCATTTTTGGGCGCTTTGCTATGAGCGCTATGCGCTCCTTTATGCCGCTTTTGCTCCCGGTCATGGTGGTGGCGGTGTGCAAAATTCCGGCGGCCGGCCTGCCGCAGGCAAGGCCGATGAGCGTGCGTCCGTATTCGGTGCGCTCATTTTCGCCGATCTTCTTTATGGTGTCCTCGTCACAGGCAAGCTCAGCGTCCCGAAGGGAGAAAAAGGCTGCCAGCCACACCAGGGGATTATACCAATGAATGGCGATGCAGGCGCAGCGCACCAGCGCCCAGATGTGGTCCCTATGGGAAAAATGGGTGCGCTCGTGGGCGAGCACGTGGCGCAGCACGTGCTCATCGCAAAGAACCTCCTCCGTGAGATAGACAGACGGCCTGAAAAGCCCGAAAAGACAGGGCGTTTTGACTGCGCCGGAAACGTAGACCGGCAGGGCGCAGCCCTCCGCCTCGATTTTTCGGCGGCTCCTGAGCAGGGCGGCGGAAAACCTCAGGTTGGATGCGAGAAAGATAGTGGCTGTGACGGCGATTCCCAAAAGCCAGACAGTTTTTGCGGCTTCGCCCCAGTCAAATTCAGAAACGGTAGGCTCGGTGACGCTGCTGGAATGGGATATATTTATATCCGTTTCAGCCGTAGCATCGCCTGGGGGCGCAAAAGGCGACGCGGGAGTAAAATCCGCCGGCATGTTGTATTCGGTTTCCGGCGTCATGCCGTTATATATGATTTTTGGCGGCTCAGGCACAGCATTCATGACGCTGGCGGGGCTTTCAAAAAGCGAAAAGGGAAGCAGCAGCCTCATTGCCACAAGAAGCCACAGAGCGTACTGGAGCTTGAGGCTTATTTTTCCCCGCAGCAGAAAGCGCAGAGCAAAAATCGTGAGAATTAGTACCGATGACGTGATTATCCATTCGGTCATGTTTTACCCTCCTCCGCCTTTTTAAGTATGGAATAGAGCTCATCTATTTCCTCCTTGCTGAGCTCCTGTTTTTTCGCAATGGCGCTTACCATCATGGAGAGACTGCCGTTATATATGCGGCTGAGAAAATCCTTTGTCTCCCGAAGCGCAGCCTCCTCACGCTTTATGAGCGGGGAGTAGGTTTTCATCTCTCCCGAGTCATCGCAGCCTATGAGGCCCTTTTCGGCCATTCTGCGGAGCATGGTCAGGGTGGTGCTCCTGCTCCAGCCCACGTGCTCACCGAGATATTCCGCCGCTTCGCGGCCCGTGCGGGGAGAGGATTCCCAAAGGCACTCCATGAGATTCCACTCCGCAGGTGTGAGGCTTATATTGTTTTCAGGCATATCGTCCACGCTCCAATCTGTTTACTTTGTAAACTCATTATATATTGTGCTGTTTACATTGTCAACATATACATGAATTTTTTGTTGGAATATACCTTTTTGGAATATGACGTTTGTTCAAAGCTGACAAAGCGGGCGCAAAAATCTTGAAAAACAGAGCAAATAGTAGTATCCTATAAAAAGATATTATCAAATGCAGAATAAGGAGAAAGATATGAAAAATTTCGGTTTCGGTTTGATGCGCCTTCCGATGATCGGTGAAGACGTGGACCTTGAGCAGACCTCGGAAATGGTCGACCTTCTGATGTCGGAGGGATTTAACTACTTTGATACCGCTCACGGCTACATAAAAGGAAAAAGCGAGCAGGCGGTGAAGGCCTGCCTTTCCAGCCGCTACCCGAGGGAGAGCTATATCCTCACCAACAAGCTCACCTCCGGCTTTTTCAACACTAAGGAGGAGATACGCCCCCTCTTTGAAAGCCAGCTTGAGGCCTGCGGCGTTGAATATTTCGATTACTATCTTATGCACTCCCAAAGCGCCACCAGTCACAAAAAATATATGGAGTGCGAGGCATATTCCGTAGCCGAAGAGCTGAAAGCGGAGGGTAAGATCCGCCACATAGGCATATCCTTCCACGATAAAGCCTCCGTCCTTGAGCAGATACTCAGCGACGCCCCATCCATTGAGGTGGTGCAGATACAGTTTAACTATGCTGACTATGATGACCCGGGCGTGGAGAGCAAAAAATGCCTTGATGTCTGTCGGAAATTCGGAAAACCAGTCATTGTAATGGAGCCGGTAAAGGGCGGCTGCCTTGCAAATCTTCCGGCCGAGGCCGTGGACGCCCTCCACGAGGTGGGCGACGGCAGCCCCGCCAGCTTCGCAATCCGCTTTGCCGCCTCTTTTGATGGGATAATGATGGTCATTTCCGGCATGAGCAGCCTTGAACAGATGAAGGACAACCTCAGCTTCATGCGGGACTTCAAGCCTCTCACTGACGAGGAATTTGCCGCCATTGAAAGGGTAAAGGAAATCTTCGTGAGCCAGCATCTCATACAGTGTACCGCCTGCCGCTACTGCACCGACGGCTGCCCGAAACAGATTCCCATTCCGGACGTTTTCTCCTGCATGAACAGGAAAAAGCAGTTCCACGACTGGAACAGCGAGTGGTACTATAAAAAGCTCACTGAGCTTGCCGGAAAGGCCTCTGACTGCGTAAAGTGCGGAAAATGCGAAAAAATCTGCCCCCAGCACCTTGAGATAAGAAAACTTCTCGAGGACTGCGCAGCGGAGTTTGAAAAACCTGAAGAAGAATAAAAAACGGCCCCGTTTTGAGTAAAAACGGGGCCTTGTCAAAGGATTCGCTTTTTGTGGTAAAGACAGAAAAACAGCTTTGCGCTATAATAAACAGGAAAGTTTTGCAAAAGGCGGTGGCGCTGTGGACCAGATAAAAACAGGAAAGCTCATTTCCGAGCTTCGCCGGGAAAGGGGAATGACCCAGGAGGCGCTGGGTGGGAAACTCGGCGTCACGAACAAAACCATCTCCCGCTGGGAAAATGGGAACTATATGCCCGATGTGGAGACTCTCCGCCTGCTCGCAAAGGAATTTGGCGTCAGCATGGAGGAGCTCCTGGACGGGGAACGCATTTGTGCCCAAAGCGGCAAAAGGGAGCCCCGGCCCGACAGGTTCACCCAGAAGGAACGTGTCGAATTCTGGAAGCGCAACTGGAAACGGGAAAACCGCTCCTGGACAATATTTTTTGATTGCATAGCCGCCATTGGGCTGCTTCTCAGCATTGTTTTCGGGAAAACCGGCATGGCGGTGCTCATTTCATTTGTATTTTCGGTGATGCAGATAGTTTTCTACAACAAAATGATGGCCTACGTGGAGCTAAACGCATATAAATTGAAAGAATAAAAGCCGCCCAAAGGGCGGCTTTTATCAGTCCATATAATCTCCCACGTCGCAGTTACTGTACTGCTTGATGATTTTGATGATGACGGAGCCGTCGCTTTCGCGGTGCTCGTCGAGAATTTTATATCTGCTGCCGGATTTTTCAAGGTCTGCCTTATATTTTTCCACCTCCGCGTTTACGAGGGAAACGGCCTCATCATGGAGTATCTCCTCCTTGAGCACGAAGTGAAGCGTCTGGCAGATGCAGGCGGACTGGACTCTTTTCATAACTCTGTCTCCTTTCGGGGAATTTATTTAGCTGTAAATATTATACAGTTTTAAGGCTTCACTTTTCAAAGGTCAGTTTGAACAAAAAATGCATATAGGAAAATTTATTGAAAAATACATTTGAAATTTGAATCCGGAATTGTTATAATATATTTGAAGCTGAGCAGCCAAAAGCGCGTAAGTCCGGGCAACCGGAGCTTATGCGTTTTTTTATTTTGCAGAAATTTATCAGAAAGGCTTGGAATTATATGAAAGAAAAACAGACAAACAATTTTCTCGAAACAGAACCCATTGGCAAACTTATGATGAAATATTCGGTGCCCTGCATCATTTCACTGCTTGTGGCGGCGCTTTACAACATAGTTGACCAGATTTTTATCGCAAACGCCTCTTACCTCGGCTCCTTCGGCAACGCCGCAAATACCGTCGTGTTCCCGCTCACCGTTGTTGCTCTCGCCATTGCTGTTATGATAGGCGACGGCTGCTGCGCCTTTGTGAGCATCTGCCTCGGCTCCCGCAAGGATAAGGACGCGGCAGGCAGCATCGGCAGCGCAGTAATTCTCTCAGTTATTGCAAGCGTAGTGCTGACTGCGGTGTATTTCGTTTTTCAGGACCAGATAATCACCATGTTCGGCGGACGTGTGAACGATGAGACCTTCCGTCTCTCCAAAGAGTATTTCACCTATATCACCATGGGAATACCCTTCTATATGTTCGGTCAGGCCATGAACCCCATAATCCGTTCTGACGGAAGCCCCCGCTTTGCAATGTTTGCAACCCTTGCCGGCGCTGTGGTCAATATCGTGCTCGACCCCATTTTCATCTTCGGTTTACGCTGGGGAATGATGGGCGCCGCTGTGGCAACCGTGCTCGGCCAGGTAGTCACCGCAGCTCTCTCCATCTATTATCTCTTCAGAATGAAAGCTGTGAAGTTTGAAAGGGCAAGCTTCAGGCTTCATCCGGCTCTGATGAAAAAATATATACCTCTCGGAATCTGCAGCTTCCTTTCTCAGATTTCCCTCGTTGCATCCATGGCCGCAATCAACAATATGGTGCAGAAATACGGTGCGCTGGATGCGATTTTCGGCCTTGAGGAGTATGCTCAGATACCTATGGCCGTCATCGGCATAGTCATGAAGTTTTTCCAGATTGTTATCTCCATAGTCGTAGGTATGGCGGCGGGCTGTATCCCGATTGTCGGCTACAACATCGGAGCGGGAAGAAAGGATAGGGCGAAGGCTCTGTTCACGAAGCTCCTTATATGCGAAGCAGTCGTCGGAGCTGTGGCGTTTCTGATAGTTGAGCTTCTTCCTAAGCAGCTCATAGGAATATTCGGCGCCAAAAACGAAAGCGTTTACTATACTGAGTTCGCTGTGAAATCCTTCCGCACCTACCTTTGCATGATCATACCCGCATGTATCAACAAGGCCGCTTTCATCTATCTTCAGTCCCTCGGCAAACCCTGGATCTCCACCGGGCTCTCCATGCTCCGTGAGGTCATTTTCGGTGTGGGCTTCGCCCTTCTGCTGCCGCTTTGGTTCGGCCTCGACGGCGTGCTCTACTCCATGCCGGTTTCCGACTTTTTGACCCTTGTGGCTTCTGTGGTAGTTATAATAACGACGTATAAAGAACTTGACAGAAAAACTCTCGAATAAAAAAATATGGGCGCCGCTTCAAAAGCGGCGCTTTTTTTCGCTTGGGAGAAAAACTTTTTTCTCTGCCTGCCATTTTTTAAGCTATGATGTTGAAAAACACAGAAAAACATGCTACTATATACCCGTAAAACCTTTGAAAGGAGCAAATAAAATGGGAAAATTCGTAGTAAAAGAAACCAAAACCGGATTCACCTTTAAACTTGTAGCGGGAAATGGGGAGACCATCGGTACCTCCGAGGTTTACAGCAGTAAGGATGCCTGCCTCAAAGGCGCAGAGAGCGTCCGCAAAAACGCCGCTGTGGCAAATTTTGAGGACCAGACCGCGGAGAACGCCGAAAAGGTCGTAAACCCGAAGTTTGAGCTTTATGAGGACAAGGCGGGCGAGTTCCGTTTCCGTCTCACCGCGAGAAACGGCGAAAAGATCCTTGCTTCCGAGGGCTACAAAGCCAAAGCCTCCTGCAAAAACGGCATCGAGAGTGTCCGCAAAAACGCTCCTGAAGCAGAGGTCGTTGTGGAGGAATAATCTCCGGCTGAAAACAAAAAACTGGGACGGCAATGCCGTCCCTTTTGCTTGTATGTAAAGCGCAGAATTTGCAGAAAAAGTGAGATGACATTTATGGAAAAGGCTAAAGTATTTATGACTTCGGACATAAGCCCCGAGGGCCTTATGAAAATATATTCTGCCCTCAGTCCGGAGCTTCCGGGAAAGGTTGCCGTAAAGCTCCACAGCGGCGAGCCCGGAAATCAGAACTTTCTAGGTCCGGATTTTTGGGAGGAACTTATAAATTTCGTCGGCGGAACCGTTACCGAGTGCAACACCGCCTATGACGGCGGGCGCAACACTACCGAAAAGCACCTCAGAACCATAGCTGAGCACGGCTGGAGCGAGCATTTTGACGTGGACCTGCTCGACGCGGAGGGGCCGGATATGGTGCTCGATATTCCGAACGGAAAACGCATCAGGAAAAATTACGTGGGCAAAAACCTCGGCAATTACGATTCGCTGCTGGTGCTCTCCCATTTTAAAGGCCACCCCATGGGCGGCTACGGCGGCGCGCTGAAGCAGCTTTCAATAGGCATAGCCTCCTCCTTCGGCAAAGCATATATCCACGGAGCAGGCGAGCCGGAAAAAATCTGGACCGCCGACCATGACTCTTTCCTTGAGTCCATGGCGGACGCGGCTTCCTCTGTTGTGAATTATTTTGGCGGCAGGGCCGCATATATAAATGTTATGAAGAATATGTCCGTGGACTGCGACTGCTGCGCTGTGGCGGAGGACCCCTGCATGGCGGACATCGGGATTCTCGCCTCCCTCGACCCTGTGGCAGTCGACAAAGCCTGCGTTGACCTTGTGTACGCCTCCGATGACCCGGGCCGGGATCACCTTGTGGAAAGGATAGAAAGCCGCAACGGTACGCACACCATTGACGCCGCGGCGGAGCTCGGAGTCGGAACAGAGGACTATGAGCTGATTGAAATTTGACAAAATAAAAAAAGCACCCGCAAGGGTGCTTTTTTTATTTTGTATTATTGCTGGCTCGAGCCGCAGCTGGTGCAGAAACGGGCCTCAGCGTCGAGCTTCGCGCCGCAGTTTGTGCAGAATTTGCTGCCGGTCTCGGCAACCTTCGGCGGGTTGAGATTTTCGATCTCAGCGCGCGTGGCGAGAATGGTTTCGCGGCTCATTTTAATGCCCTCATACATGCTCATCACGTCGTCGGGAAGGGTTTCGCCCGCGTCGAGCTTGGAGACATAGTACTGGCCTATCTTTGCGGTGATGGCAGCAATATTCCTTTCCTCGGCGTTTATTTTATTGTTAAGCTTTGTGGTTTCGATGACGCTGTTCGTTTTTTCACTGGCGGTTTTGGCAATATCGTTAATTTTATCAAGCAATGCCATAAGTCAAACACCTCTCTTTTATCATTGATTTTATTATAGCTCAACTTCGCGCTTTTTTATCAATTTTTTGAGGACGGAATATTAAATTTTCTTTAATTTTTGGCGTAAATTTCCTCTCTCACAATATGGCAGAGCCTTTCATATTTTGATATGGGGTCAATACCATTTATTGAGTAAAGGAGAGAGGCACTATGCGGCAAATTCCGCTTTGCGATATGAAAACAGGTACATACGCCACCGTCATAAAACTCGATACAAAAGGCGAGCTCCGCCGAAGGCTCATGGACATAGGGCTTGTGGAGGGCACTCCGGTGGAGTGCGTCAGGAAAAGCCCCGCCGGCGACCCTAAAGCCTACCTGATAAGGGGCGCTGTGGTTGCCCTTAGGAGAGAGGACGCGGCTACTGTTCTGGTGGAGGCGGGGGTATGATTGCGGCGACTATCGCTCTGGCAGGAAACCCTAATGTGGGCAAAAGCACCGTGTTCAACGCCCTGACGGGCCTTCACCAGCACACGGGAAACTGGAGCGGAAAAACTGTCGGCTCCGCCGAGGGCTTTTTCACAGAGGGAGGAAAGCGCTACCGGCTTGTGGACCTTCCGGGGACCTACTCCCTTGCGGCGGATTCCGCCGAGGAGGAGGTGACGAGGGACTACCTCTGTTTTGAAAAGCCGGACGCGGCCGTGGTCGTCTGCGACGCCTGCTGCCTCGAGCGGAATCTCATTTTCGCGATTCAGGTGGCCCAGCTGATCCCGAAAACGCTCATCTGCGTCAACATGATGGACGACGCAAGGCACAAGGGCATAAAAATTGATTTTGAGGTCCTTTCAGCGGAGCTGGGCCTGCCCGCTGTGGGAGTTTCCGCCTCCAGGGGAGAGGGCCTTGACGAACTTGAAAAGACAATGGCACAGCTGGCAGAGGGGCGCCTCCATACTGTCTTTATCCCGGTTCGCTACCCGAAAGCGGTGGAAAGGGCGGCGGAGGTGCTCTCGCCCGTGCTCAAAAGAAAATACGGTTTTACGTCGGTCTATCCCGTGCTCAGAATACTTGAAAATGAGCAGGGATTTGTCTCCACCCTTGAAAAGCGTTTTGGCCCCATGAGCATGGACGCGGAGGTCATGGGCGCCCTGGGGCGCGCCCGGGTCATTATGAAGGAGGGGGGCATAACCCCAAAGAACATTTCGGAAAAGCTCGCCTCCTGCGCGGTGCTCCGGGCGGAGGAGATCTGCCTTTCTGCGGTGGATATGCACACAGCGAAAGCCCTTTCAAGGGACAGAAAAATTGATTCGGTGCTCACCGGGAAACTGCTTGGCATTCCGGTGATGCTCGGGCTTTTCGCCCTGATTTTCTGGATTACGGTGAGCGGCGCGAACTACCCCTCCGAGCTTTTGAGCAGGCTTTTCACCTGGCTCGGAGCCGAGCTTGAAAGCGGCCTTTTGAAAATTGGGTGCCCGGCACTCATCGAAAGCCTTCTCATTGACGGCATATGGAAGGTCATGAGCTGGGTCGTCTCGGTGATGCTGCCGCCCATGGCGATATTCTTTCCGCTGTTCACGCTTTTGGAGGATCTCGGCTACCTGCCGCGGGTGGCCTTCAATCTTGACCGGGGCTTCAAATGCGCCAGCGCCTGCGGAAAACAGGCGCTCACAATGTGCATGGGCCTTGGCTGCGGAGCCGTGGGAGTTACGGGAGCAAGAATAATAGATTCCCCCAGAGAGCGCATGATAGCCGTGCTCACCAACAGCTTTATGCCCTGCAACGGGCGCTTTCCCGCGCTAATTGCGATAATTGCCATGTTTTTTGCCGCTGGGAGGCCCTTTTCCTCGGTGATAAGCGCCCTGATGCTGACCGGCCTTATGGCGCTGAGCGTTGTGATGACCCTCGTTGTCTCCTGGTTGCTTTCAAAAACCCTGCTCAAAGGTATGCCGGCGGGCTTCACTCTGGAGCTGCCGCCGTACAGAATACCGAAAATAGGGAAGGTTATTCTTCGCTCAGTCATTGACAGGACCTTGGCCGTGCTCGGAAGGGCGGTGCTTGTGGCGATACCTGCGGGGTTGATAATCTGGTTGTGCTCAAACGTAATAATAGGGGAGAAAACCGTGCTCGAAGCAATGATAGGCGCCCTCGAACCGGTGGGACGTTTCTTCGGCATGGACGGCACGGTGCTCACGGGCTTTCTGCTTTCCTTCCCGGCAAACGAAATCGCTCTTCCTATTATGGCTATGGGCTATTCCGGCGGGGAGCTTGCGGAGGTGACTTCCCTGACAGAAACGGCGGCGCTCTTCAGAATGAACGGCTTTACGGTGACAACGGCCCTTTGCACCCTGATATTCTTCCTTTTTCATTGGCCCTGCGCCACTACGCTTTTTACGGTATATAAGGAAACAAAGAGCTTCAAATGGACCGCGCTTTCCGTCTTGGTGCCTCTTGTAACCGGGCTTTCGCTGTGTTTTTTGATAAATATGGCGGCAAAACTCTTTATTTGAGAGGCGAAAAGCCTTGATATTTCTTTTTAAGATGGTATAATATAACGGAAGGAGGTGTTTTTGATATGGCATATGTTGAAAGAAAGCGCTGGCTCTTTTTCGGTCTGCCTTTCACGTTTACGAAATACACCATCACTGAAGAGCAGATAACTATAAATACCGGTTTTTTCACCCGTGAGGAAAACGACTGCTATATGTATAAGGTCCAGGATACCGTTTTGACCACCACAGTTATAGGAAGGCTTTTCGGTCTTGGCAACGTAATATGCAGAACGAGCGATACCACTCACCCGCAGCTTGTGCTCAAAAATATTAAAAACGCCCGCGAGATAAAGAATTTTATAATCGAGAACTCTGAGGACCAACGTATGAAGCGCAGAACGATAAATACGCTTAATATCAGCGCCGACGCAGACGCCTCCGATTTTGACAGTGACTCGGACTAAAGAAAGGAAAGATATATAATGTCCAATTTCTCCGTTGTAAAAGGCAATATTGTAAATATGAAGGTTGACGCAATAGTCAACGCCGCAAACACCAGCCTCATGGGCGGCGACGGCGTGGACGGCGCCATCCACCGTGCCGCCGGCGCTGAGCTTCTCAGCTGCTGCCGCCGCATAGGCGGATGCAAAACCGGCGACGCTGTTATTACTCCCGGATTCAAGCTCGACGCGAAATACATAATCCACACCGTAGGCCCCGTTTGGAACAACGGCCTCACCAATGAGGAGGAGCTTCTCCGTCAGTGCTACAAAAAATCCCTCGACCTTGCGGTGGAGTATAACTGCAGGACTGTTGCCTTCCCCTCCATCTCCACCGGCGCCTACCGATTCCCCCTCGCAAAAGCGGCTGAAATCGCCATCAACACCATTCTCGAATATCTCGAGCAGGACACCTGCATTGAGGACGTTTACATGGTTTGCTTCGACTACAACACCATGGCCGCCTATAACAAAGTAATGCGTGCCCTCGGCCGCGAGGTGGAAGAGGATTACTGATATATCTTTCTTTTAATTCCAATAAAAAAGGCTTGCCATTTCGGCAAGCCTTTTTGTGTATAAGTTTTTATTCCGTTTTTGTCCGGTACATTCTTTCCGGTCCGGTTTCAACGTCGTTCACCGTGGTGAAAAATTCCCAGCCGCATTTTTCATAAAAATCCTCGTGGTCAGTCACAAGGTAAAGGGTATCAAAGCCCATTTTGCACATATCCTCCCTGGCAAAATCGAGGAGCTGCCTTGCAAGCCCCTTCATTCGGTGCTTCGGCTCAACGTAAAGGGCGCAGAGATTCGGGGTAAGGTCCGGGCGGTCGTGGAAATCGTTCTCAATGACCCCGGCGCCGGCGGCAATATTTCCGTATTCGTCAAGCACGATGTACCACTGGGGTACGCCGTACTTGTTTTTAATACATTCGCCGATGCTCTCCCGGTAGGCTTCAATGGGTATGCGCCACTTCTGAGAAAACCAGAGAACGGTTCTTTCGTAAAGCTCGGGGTTTTCCCGCAGCGGTTTGAGCACGTAATTATCCATAGTTATTCAATGGGCTCGAAGTCCGCCGCGCCGTGCTTGCAAAGCGGGCAGACGAAGTCCTCCGGAAGGGTGTCGCCCTCGTAAACGTAACCGCAGATTTTGCATACCCAGCCTTTTTTACCGGAGGTGTTGGGCTTCGGTTTGACGCTATTCTGATAATAGGTGTAGGTCATGGTTTCAACGTCGGAAATGACCCTTGCCTCAGTGATGGTGCAGATGAACATTCCGTGAGTGTCAAGGTCAACGTAGCTTTCGACCTTGAGGGACATAAAGGAGTTTATGTAATTCGGAAGGAAAGCAAGTCCGTTGTCGGAACGGCAGGGGGTGATTCCCGCAAATTTGTCCGCGTCGCGTCCGCTCCTGAAGCCGAAGTTCTCAAACACGCTGAAGGGAGCGTCTTTGGAAAGGCAGTTCACGTTCATGACGCCGGTCTTTTTGATGATGTCGTGGGAATAGCTCTTTTTGTTGATGGTGACGGCAATGCGGTTCGGGGTATTGGTGACCTGGGTCACGGAGTTTAAAATCATTCCATTATCCTTTTCGCCGTCCTTGGAGGTAACGACGTAAAGCCCATAGCCGATGTTAAAAAGGGCGCTTAAGTCATTCTTGTCGGCGGTATCGCTGTCCTTAGCGAGGTAATCGCGGCAAAGCTCTTTTGCAAGGTCATCGAGCTGTTTGAGGTTCTCGTCGGTAAGGGAGGATTTTATGGTGACAAGGTTGTCCGCAAAGCTGAGGTTTTTGCAGGAGGCGAGCTTTTGTTTAATGACTTTTGCGGCAAGGGGCGCCCAGCTTCCGTTTTCAATAATGGCGATTGTGCGGTTCTGGAAATTGCGCTCCGTGAGATGCTCAATGAAGTCGCACATAAACGGGAAAATCTCGGCATTATAGGTGGTGGTCGCAAGGACTATCTTGCTGTATTGGAAGGCTTCGGCTACCGCCTGGGACATATCACAGCGTGCAAGGTCCCGAACGACCACGTTCGGGCACTCGTTCTCTTTAAGCTTTTCGGCAAGCTTGAGAGCGGCCTCCTTGGTGTGTCCGTAAACGGAGGTATAGGCAACAAGTATTCCGTCTGTCTCGGGGGTATAGGAGGACCAGGTGTCGTAAAGCCCAAGGTAGTATCCGAGGTTTTCCTTGAGCACGGGACCGTGAAGCGGACAGATGGTCGCTATGTCGAGCGCCGCCGCTTTTTTGAGAAGGTTTTGGACCTGAGCACCGTATTTGCCGACTATGCCGATATAGTAGCGGCGGGCTTCGTCCGCCCAGGGCTCGTCCACGTCAAGGGCGCCGAATTTTCCGAAGCCGTCGGCGGAAAAGAGCACTTTGTCGCGGCTGTCATAGGTCACGATGACCTCTGGCCAATGAACCATCGGCGCTGCTACAAAACTGAGCACGTGCTCGCCGAGGGAGAGGCTGCCGCCATCCCCGACGACCACCTGGCGCTCGGGAAAATCGGTGCCGAAAAACTGCCTCATCATGGCGAAAGCCTTGACGGAGGAGACGATTTTCGTGCTTTTATAGGTCTCCATAAATTTAAAAATATTTGCGGAGTGGTCCGGCTCCATGTGCTGAATCACGAGGTAATCGGGTTCCGCATCTCCAAGTTCGTTTCGGATATTTCTGAGCCATTCCTCTCCGAAGCGGATATCGACCGTATCCATTACCGCGGTCTTTTCATCCTTTATTAGATAAGAGTTATATGACATTCCGTTTGGAACGCTGTACTGACCTTCAAATAAATCAACGTCATGGTCGTTGACGCCGATATAGCGAATGTTTTCTGTAACTTTCATAAACAGCCTCCAGGATGTATAATAGTGTACCTGTAATTATAGCAAACTATTATTGATATGTTAATATAATATACAAAAAAAGAGTAAAACTTTTTTAAATTTTAACCAAAAAATTCGTATAAACGGCGTTTAATGGCCGGCGCTGCTGGAATATGAATATCTGAGCTTTCTATTTTAAACGCTGTGCCGTTTGTTCAAAAAAGAGAAAGTTAAATTTAGAAAGGTTTGCAAAATTGACATCCCGTTTTTTATGTTGTAATATGAAAATACCGATACGATAACAAAATTGCAATACTGCCAGAGGACGCCGGAAATGAAATACAAGACGAGGAAAGAATATATTTATTCTGACGAAATGCGCATGAAACTACTCATTTTGGAACCGGTCAGTGAACCTGACGGTGCTGATCACCCGGGGATTTTATGGATTCATGGCGGGGGATATATAACCGGTATGGCGGAAATGGTTTACATGTCAAGAGCAAGAAACCTTGTCAGAAAATACGGAGCAGTTGTCGTTTCTCCGGAATACAGGCTGGCGGGGAAATATGCATATCCTGCTGCGCTGAGAGACTGCCATCAGGCCCTGCTCTACCTTTTGAAGCATGCAGAGGAGCTGAAAGTCCGTTCCGACCAGATAATGGTGGGAGGAGAAAGCGCAGGAGGAGGTTTGGCGGCGGCTCTGTGTATGTATGAAAAGGACCGTGGAGAGATAAACATTGCATATCAGATGCCTCTTTACCCGATGCTTGACAACGAGTACACAGAAACGTCGAGGAACAATCATGCGCCTGTGTGGAACACTAAGAGAAACCGCCGCGCTTGGGCGTGTTACCTGCGTGGTATAGAAGGGAAAAAGGTTCCCGCCTATGCATCACCTTCACGCAGGGAGGACTATTCCGGTCTTCCGCCGGCTTATACTTTTGTTTGTACTGCGGAACCCTTTTACGCTGAGACGCTTGCTTATGTTGACAATCTGACACGAGCGGGAGTAGATGTAAAGATTGACATTTATCCGAACATGTTTCATGCATTTGATATGTTGCTGCCATTTCTTAAGGTAAGCAGAAGGGCCGCTGAAGCATTTGAAAAGCAATTTGAGCACGCAATGAGCAGCTGTTTTGCGAAGCAGAACGAAAGGACGTAGAGAATGGTGCTCAAATTAACTCCGGCAAGAAACAAGATTTACTCCGTCTTATAAATAAAAAAATAAGCGTACCATTCTGAATGGTACGCTTATTTTGTATTTGTAAATTATTCGTTTCTGATCGCGGCCTGCGCTGCGGCAAGTCTAGCAATCGGTACACGGAAGGGGGAGCAGGAGACGTAGGTGAGTCCCACTCTGTGGCAGAAGTCGATGGTGGAGGGGTCTCCGCCGTGCTCGCCGCAGATGCCGAGCTTGATGTCGGGCCTTGTCTGGCGGCCGAGGTCAGCGCCCATTTTGACGAGTTTGCCAACGCCTGCCTGGTCGAGCTTGGCGAAGGGATCGAACTCGTAAATCTTATTGTCATAATATGCGCCGAGGAATGCGCCGGCATCGTCACGGCTGAAGCCGAAGGTCATCTGGGTGAGGTCGTTGGTGCCGAAGCTGAAGAACTCCGCCTCGGTGGCAATCTCGTCGGCAAGAAGCGCCGCACGCGGGATCTCGATCATGGTGCCCACTTCGTAATCCACTTTGTAGTTCTGGAGGGCCATGACGTTCTCGGCGGTCTCGACAACAATATTTTTGACGAATTTGAGCTCCTTGATTTCTCCGACAAGCGGGATCATGATTTCAGGAACGATCTTCCAGTCAGGGTGGCGCTTGCTGACGTTGATAGCGGCTTCGATAACTGCCTGGGTCTGCATTGCGGCAATTTCAGGATAGGAAACGGCGAGACGGCAGCCGCGGTGACCCATCATGGGGTTGAACTCATGGAGGCTTGCAATGGTTTCTTTGAGTCTTGCAACCTCAATGTTCATCTCTTTTGCAAGGGCGACAATGTCCTCCTCATCGGTGGGAAGGAACTCGTGGAGCGGCGGATCCAGGAAACGAATGGTGACAGGTCTGCCCTCGAGAGCCTCAAAGAGCCCTTCAAAATCCTCTCTCTGCATCGGGAGGAGCTTCTTGAGAGCGGCTTTGCGGTGCTCAGTATCCTCAGAGACGATCATCTCGCGCATGGCGGCGATGCGGTCCGGGTCAAAGAACATGTGCTCGGTGCGGCAGAGGCCTATGCCCTCTGCGCCGAATTTCACTGCCTGGCGGGCATCCTTCGGGGTATCGGCATTGGCGTGAACGCCGAGTTTGCGGCGTTTGTCCGCCCAGCCCATGATAGTCTCGAAATATCCGGAGATAGAAGCGGCGGCGGTGGGAATGGCTTCGCCGTAGATGTTGCCGGTGGAGCCGTCAAGGGAGATGTAATCGCCCTCGTGGAAAATGTGGCCGTTGAGCTCGAAATATTTTTCTTCCTCATGCATGTTGATGTCGCCGCAGCCTGCTACGCAGCAGGTGCCCATGCCTCTGGCAACAACGGCGGCGTGGGAGGTCATGCCTCCGCGTACAGTGAGAATACCCTGGGAGTGGTGCATACCCTCAATGTCCTCAGGAGAGGTCTCAAGGCGGCAGAGAATGACTTTTTCGCCTTTGCCTGCCCATTCGACTGCGTCATCAGCAGTAAACACCACGCGGCCGCAGGCAGCGCCGGGGCTGGCGGGAAGTGCGGAGCCGACGGGCTCGGCAGCTTTGAGTGCTTTTGCGTCGAACTGGGGGTGGAGCAGAGCGTCAAGGGATTTGGGGTCGATGGACATGAGAGCTTCGTCGGTGTTTATGAGGCCCTCCTCCACGAGGTCGCAGGCCACTTTGAGAGCAGCGGCTGCGGTGCGTTTGCCGTTTCTGGTCTGGAGCATATAGAGCTTGCCGTTTTCAACGGTGAACTCCATATCCTGCATGTCGTGGTAGTGGTTTTCGAGCTTCTTTGCGATAGCCGCGAACTCATCATAGATGCCTGGGCGGATGCTGTCGAGGTTGTCAATGCTCTGGGGGGTGCGGATTCCTGCGACGACGTCCTCGCCCTGTGCGTTGATGAGGAACTCGCCGTAGAGCTTGTTCTCGCCGGTGGCGGGGTTGCGGGTGAAGGCAACGCCGGTGCCGGAGAGGTTGCCGCTGTTGCCGAATACCATCATCTGTACGTTGACGGCGGTGCCCCAGGTGTAGGGGATGTCGTTCATGCGGCGGTAGTAGTTGGCGCGGGGGTTATCCCAGGAGCGGAAAACGGCTTTAACTGCACCTATAAGCTGTTCGTTGGGGTCGGTGGGGAAGCAGCGGCCCTTCTGCTCATAATAGTAATCCTTGAAGCGCTGGACCATTACCTTGAGGTCATCGGCGTCAAGCTCGGTGTCATGGACGACGCCCTTGGCTTCTTTCAGCTCGTCAATGATCTCCTCGAATTTTGCTTTCGGAACCTCCTCGACTACGTCGGCATACATCTGAATGAAGCGGCGATAGGAGTCATAGGCAAAACGCTCGTTGTTGGTGAGCTTTGCGAAGCCCACCACCACCTCGTCGTTGAGGCCGAGGTTAAGTATGGTGTCCATCATTCCGGGCATGGAAGCTCTTGCGCCGGAGCGGACGGAGACGAGGAGCGGGTTTTCTGCGTCGCCGAATTTCTTTCCGCTGATTTCCTCGAGCTTGCGGAGATACTCATAGATTTCCGCTTCGATTTCCTTGTTGATCTGGCGGCCATCCTCGTAATACTGGGTGCAGGCTTCGGTGGTGATGGTGAAGCCCTGGGGAACAGGCATTCCGAGATTGGTCATTTCAGCAAGGTTTGCGCCTTTTCCGCCGAGCAGCTCACGCATGTGGCCGTTGCCCTCGGAGAAAAGATAAACGAATTTTTTCTTCATAAATCAACCTCCAAACTTTTGTAGAAAGGCGGGAGTGCTTTTTCACAGCCGCCGGATATTTCTTTACAGTTTACATTATATCAAAACAACTTGATATTTTCTATATTATATAGAAAATTTTTGCGAAATTGACGAAAAATAATTATTTGCTTCTTTTTTTATGTTTTTACTTGCAAAATACGTGTAAAATTGGCATAATGTATATGTATAAAATGATCAAAACGGGGGTGCTTATTATGCAGGGCGTTGCGGCGATAGTATATACTGCCGGCGGCGAATTTATGCATAAAGAGCGACCTAACGCTCTTTGCGAGGTGCTTTTCCGCCCGATGATAGAGTGGGTGAACTCTGCGCTGGACGAAGCCGGAATATCCGACAGGTGCTACGTCCGCAGGGAAGGCGAGGAAGCATTGGAGAAGTATACCGGTTCCGCGCCTGTTTTCTGCCGTGAGGCGGAAAGCGGCCATCCGGCCTTTGCCGCTCAGGACTGGGTATTTGAACGAAGTGAAAAAAATATAATTGTTCTCTGTGCGGAAGCTCCTTTTGTGGACGGGGATTCCGTAAAAGCCTCTTTTGAGCACCACACTGAAACTGATTACGATATGACTGTTCTCGCCTCCGGCGGAAGGACGGCCTTTATCAAGGAACTCGCTTTGAGCGCGTTCTGGGTAAAGGGCGCCTTCTTGCTGGAGCTTTTTTCTGCCCGGGATCCGGAGGACAGGGACGGGGAGCAGTTTGTGTCCCACGCTCTGAAGATCCTGTCCGACAGGCAGAAGGTGGCGGGAACGTTCATCAGCGGCAAACCTGAAATAAACATGAGGGCAAAAAACGCCCTTGAGCTTGTTTCACTGAACGCCGCGGCGAGAACTGCTGTATTTAAAAAGCTCTGTGCCTCGGGGGTGGACATAATCTGCACCGACGGGATAATAGTTGAGCCTACCGTCAAAGTGGGAGCGGGCACAAAGCTGCTGCCGGGAACTATCCTTCGCGGAAACACTGAAATAGGAGAAAACTGCGTCATTGGACCTAACAGCTATATCGAGGACAGCGTGATAGGCGACGGAACCGAGGTAAATTCCACCCAGATACGCTCGTCGACGCTTGAGAAAAACGTCAAAATCGGCCCCTTCAGCCAGGTGAGACCTGGGACGGTAATCCGCGAAAACTGCAAGATAGGCGACTACGTCGAGATAAAAAATTCCGATATAGGGGCGCGCACCGCCGTCGCCCACCTCACTTATATCGGGGATTCCGACGTTGGCGAGGCTGTGAATTTCGGCTGCGGCTGCTGCGTTGCCAACTACGACGGTCAGCATAAGCACCGCACAAAAATCGGGAACCACGCCTTTATCGGCTGCAACACCAATCTCATAGCCCCAGTTGAGGTGGGGGACTTCGGATATACCGCAGCGGGCAGCACTATCACGAAGGACGTGCCGGAATATGCCCTTGCGGTGGAAAGGTCCACCCAGAAAAACATTGAAAACTGGGTAAAAAAGCACGATGCCATAAAAATCAAATAATTGCGCCACATCCCCTGGGCTGGGGAATATTATATAAAGACAAGTCAAAAAATAAAGTTTTTAGGAGCGTAAAAAATGAACATTCACGGAAAGGACATCAAAATCTTTACTGGTACCGCATATCCCAAAGCGGCGGAGGACATTGCAAAAAATCTGGGGCTTCCCGTAGGGAAATGCACCGTGGGCCACTTTGCCGACGGCGAGGTCTGCGTATCTCTTGAGGAATCCGTACGCGGTTCCGACGTTTTCATTGTGCAGTCCACCTGCAACCCCGTAAACGACAACCTCATGGAGCTCATCATTATGATAGATGCGTTCCGCCGTGCCTCCGCAGGAAGGATAACCGCAGTAATGCCCTATTTCGGATATGCCCGTCAGGACAGAAAAGCAAAAGCCAGAGACCCGATCTCCGCAAAGGTCGTAGCCAACATGCTCACCGCGGCAGGTGCGGACAGGGTCCTCACCATGGACCTTCACGCCGCGCAGATACAGGGCTTTTTTGACATTCCTGTGGATCACCTCATGGGCGCGCCCATTCTCACTCCTTATTTCCAGCCCCTCGTTCATCACCATGAGGACGAATATGTGGCGGTCTCTCCGGACCACGGTTCCGTGAACCGCGTGCGCAAATTTGCCGAGAGGCTTGATATTCCGCTTGCCATCATTGACAAACGCCGCCCGAAGGCAAATGTTTCCGAAGTCATGAATATTATAGGCGATGTCCGGGGCAAAAAGTGCATAATCATGGACGATATGGTGGATACCGCCGGCACTCTCTGCGGCGCGGCAAAGGCCCTTGTGGAGGTGGGCGGAGCCGTATCCGTCACCGCCTGCGCCACCCACGGTCCCCTTTCCGGTCCCGCAATGCAGCGCATCAACGACAGCGTGCTCGACGAGCTCGTGCTCCTCGACACCATTCCGATAAGCGACGAGAAGAGAGCCCTCTGCGACAAGATAACCGTCCTTCCCGTGGCCCCCGTCTTTGCCGAGGCCATCGAGAGAATCTACGGCGACCGCCCCGTAAGCCCGCTTTTCATCTGACAGGATAAATAATTATTCAGCGTCCGCAGATTCTTCTGCGGACGCTTTTTTACGTGTTGACTTATGGGTATATACGGTATATAATCGGCATTGGAAATACGGTATATTTGTGTAAAACAGCACAGGCGCGCCTGTGATCACATAGATATTCCAAAAACGAAAGGGGCTGTTCATTGTGACTGAAAATGTATCCGAGAAAAAACTGACAAATTTGAAAAACGGAGGTTTATATGAACAGCGTAGAACTGAGAAAAATTGACGAATCGAACTATCTGGACTGTTTTAATCTGAAGCTCGGGGAGGGGCAGGAGAGATTTGTGTCCCACCCGATACGCAGTCTTGCTCAGGCGTATGTCTATTATAATCAGTGTACCCCATTTGGCATATATGCCGGGGATAAAATGGTCGGCTATGTCATGGTGATATATGACTATGATGAGGAGACCTATAACATCTGGCACATGATGATAGACAGGAGTGAGCAGGGCAGAGGATACGGGAAAGCTGCGCTCAAAAAAGTGCTGGAATATATCGGGAAAAAGCCTTTTGGAGGATCGGGGCATATCCTTTTGACCTGCAATCCTGAAAACCGGACTGCATACAGCATGTATAAGAAGCTGGGCTTCACCGAAAGCGGGCGAGGCGACGAGGATGAAACAGAGCTGGAATATTATCTGGACTGAATAATGAAAGGCAGGGCGCGGAGAAACCGTGCCCTGCCTTTTTATATGTAACTCCGGGTGCGCCCCAGACCCTTGCGAAATACGAAAAAACGGCAAAGTTTTTACCTTTTGGACCTTAAATTCTACCTCTTGAGCAAAACCGCTTTACAAATCCGAAAGGAAAATCTATAATTTGAATCGTTGAAGGGAGGCGCACAGAAGATGAAACCAAAGACAGATATACCGCTTGATACTCATGCAAAAGCCGCCTGCAATCTGGCTGCGGCAAAGGAAGAGCGAAGGGACGGGGCAGAGGCTTCTGTTGCCCCCTGCAAAAAACGGGGCTTTGCGGTTCTCGCAAAGCTGTCACAGAAGATAACGCTTTGATTTTTGAGGGTGGGGCGCAGAATGAAGCTTCGGATAGAAATAGACCCGGATTCTCCGGAAGAAATAGTGCTTCGGGCCCCGACGGTAACCGAAGAAATAAGCAGGCTTCAGGCGGCCATTGCGGATGCCCTTTCACAAAAGCTGGAGCTCGCCCTGCAGCTTGGCGAGCAGGAGTGCTATGTTCCCTGCAGCGACATACTGTTTTTTGAAACGGTGGACAGGAGAGTCAGCGCCCACACGGCGGAGCACATGTATTTTTCCTCCATGAAGCTCTGCGAGCTTGAGGAGCTCCTGCCGCGAACTTTTGTGAGGGCATCAAAATCCTGTCTTGTAAATACGGCGCATATCTCCGCTATAAATCATTCTCTGACCGGAGCAAGCGAAATCCTGTTCAAACGGACGGGCAAAAAGATTTACGCTTCCCGGATGTATTACAAACTTGTCCATGATACTATTGAAGAAACGAGGCTTAGAAAATGAGTAAAAACAACGCAAAATTTGAATACCACGTCAGCAGGGACGGCTGGGTATGGGGAATCGTGCTCGTGCTCGCTGCGGTGCTCCTGGTGCTCGAAGGGCTCGGAATGGGCTTTGGCGCCTACGGCGTGTCCCTCTGGCGTGTGGCTCTTGGCATCTTGCTTTTGGCATGGTTTTTGAAAGAGCTCATCCGTCTCAATATTCCGGCGATATTTTTCCCGGCGGCCTTTATTTTCATGCTCTTTGAAGAAAATATCGCAAATCTCCTCGGACGGGAGGACCCAAATATCATTTCCAACTGGTACGTGCTTCTTGCGGCGCTTCTTCTTACTGTCGGCTTCGGCGCGATTTTCCACACCGGCAGAAAAGAAAAATACGACTGCTTTTCAAGCGGGAACTGCAATAAAAACAGCTTCAGCGGGAACGCCGTAACCTATATCGACGCCGCAGAGCTCGGAACGACGAGTATTGAGAATGACTTCGGAAAAACAACCGTATATATTGAAAACAAGGAAGCCTATCTTGGAAACGGAACTATAAAAGTGGATAATTCCTTCGGTGAAATTGAGCTTCACGTTCCCGCCGACTGGTACGTTGCGGCGGATATTGACAGCAGTTTCGGTTCCGTTTTTGTCCGGCAAAATCAGAATCCCGAAAATCCCAGAATAAATATCGTCGGCGACAACGATTTCGGTTCCATTAAAATCGTGAACAGCTGAATTACGAAAAAGAGCGCTCCCAGGGAGCGCTCTTTTTACGGTAAAAGGGGGGACAGAGTCCGCCCCTTTTATTTTTCACATTTCGTTCCAGCCCTCGGCGATTTTTTCAATAAGGGCTTTTGCCGAGGAGAGCTCGGTGACGCCGTGCTCAAACTCAGCCGCATCCTCCTGTCTAAGGCGGACGGTGGCCTTAACGTCGGCGCCAAAATCCGTGCTCAGGACGAGCACGCCGTGCTCATTTAAATAGTGCTCGAGCTTGCCGTAAAGGCCGTAGTCCGTCGTCACCGCAAGGTCGACGCTCTCGGCCATGACCTTGATCTCAGCGGCGTTTACGGCGATTTTCGCCCCCTCCGTATATGCCCGGACGAGGCCGCCAACTCCGAGAAGGGTGCCGCCAAAATAGCGCGTCACAACGCAGCACACGTCCACAAGCCCGCTTCCGTTCAGCACGCTGAGAATGGGCACGCCGCCCGTGCCCTGGGGCTCGCCGTCGTCGGAGGCGCGCTTTATCTGATTTTCCCGCAGGGAGTAGGCGTAGACATTGTGGGTGGCGTCCCGATACTTTGCCCGCATTTCATTTATGAAAGCGATGGCCTCCTCCTCGCTGGAGACCGGCGCAATATGCCCGATAAAACGGGATTTTTTCTCAACGAATTCATCCATGGCAAATGCCCGGACGGTTCTGTATTCCACCAGAGGTCAGCGCCCCCTTTCTCTGCAAAAAAGAAAAAAAGCCCGGACAAAGACCGGGCTTAATTTTTTGATTATTCCATGCCGAAACGTTTTTTAAATCTGTCAACACGGCCGCCGGTGTCAACGAGTTTCTGACGACCAGTGTAGAAAGGATGGCATTTGGAGCAAATCTCTACGTGGATGTCTTCTTTAGTGGAACCGGTCTCCCAAACAGCACCGCATGCGCAGGTGATGGTGGTGGGTTTGTAGTTAGGATGAATTCCTTCTTTCATCTATGTCACCTCTTTCTTTCAGAGCTTTTACCTCAAGTTCTTTTTTACGTCAATAATGGTATGATAACACAAACAGTTACGGATTGCAATAGATTTTTTTCGGAAAATTTTGCTCAGGGCAAAATTTTTCAAAAATCAAAGGCCGATGAGCTCCCGCACGGCGGACCTGAGGGCTTCGCCCTGCTCCTTTGCGTGCTCCATGCTGTCCGCTCTGACGGAGTAGTAAATCTTTATCTTCGGTTCGGTTCCGGAGGGACGGACTATGAAGCTGGAGTTCCACTCCACACAGAATTCCAGCATGTTGGATTCCGGAAGATAGTCGTTTTTGTAAGTGATCTCCTTGCCGCAGATGCTTTCGGGACTGTTTTTGCGCAGGGAATCCATTATTTCCGCTATGCGCTTTGCGCCTTCGGCGCCCTCGCAGTAGAAATTGTCCTGGAAGTCGTAATAATAACCCAGCAGCTGGTGTAGCCCGTCAAGGGCTTCACCCAAAGTTTTTCCTCTCAGCTTCCACCAGTTTGCCATTTCGCAAACGAGGAGGCAGGCGTTCACGGCGTCCTTGTCCCGGACGTAAGTGCCGGAAAGGTAGCCGCAGCTCTCCTCAAAGCCGAAGATGAAGCGGTCCGCCTGCTCCTCAGCCTCAAGCCCTGCTATGACCTTTCCTATGTACCGGAAGCCGGTGAACACTTTTTCCATTTTAACAAGGTGGTGAGCGGCCACAAGGTCAGCGAGCTTAGTGGAGACAATGGAGCGGACGGCCACGGGATTTTTGGGCAGGGTGCCGTTCTCTTTCCTTGCGCGTATGATGAAATCCAGAAGCAGGGCGCCTGTTTCATTTCCGGTATAAAGGCGGTACCCGTCTTTTTCGCGGCTCGCAACGCCGACCCTGTCGCAGTCAGGGTCAGTCGCGAGCACGATGTCAGCGTTTGTCTCCTCAGCTTTTTTCAGCGCGAGAGCAAGGGCCTCTTTGTATTCCGGATTGGGCGACGGACAGGTGGTAAAATTGCTGTCCGGCTTCATCTGTTCAGGGACAACCTCTATGTTGCCGAAGCCGCCGAGGGATAGAGTTGTGACCACGGGCACCGCGCCGGTGCCGTTGAGAGGGGTGTAGACGATAGTCAGGTCATTGAGGGAGTGGGCGTCGCGGTCAACGCTCTCTTTGAGCACTCTGGCGTAATAGCGGCGCCAGAAACTGTCCGGCAATACGATGATTTTCTTTTCGTTTACGGCTTCGTCGAAGGAGCATATGAGCGCACCTCTGAGCACGTCGGTTTTTTCAATATATGCCGTGACCTCCTCCGCTACCTCGGGGGAAATCTGGCACCCGTCAGGTCCGTAGACCTTGTAGCCGTTGTACTTAGCCGGGTTGTGGCTGGCGGTAATGACGATTCCGGCGTCGCAGTATCTTTCGCGCACGGCATAGGAGAGCATGGGAGTGGGCGCGGGAGCGCCGTAGATCCAGACCTTTATTCCGTTTGCCGCAAGAACTGCGGCGGAATCCTTTGCAAAAAGCTCGGAATTATGCCTCGTGTCATAGGCTATGGCGACGGAAGGGTTATCCTTTTTGGATTTGAGATATTCGGCAAGGCCCTGAGTGGCCTGACGGACAGTGTATATGTTCATTCTGTTTGTGCCCGCGCCGAGGATACCCCTGAGGCCTGCAGTGCCAAACTCAAGGTTTTTATAAAAACGGTCGAAAATCCCGTTTTCGTCCCCGGAAATCCTTTCGAGCTCGGCGGAAAGCTCCTCATTTTTTACGGTGCTTTTCCATTCCAGATATTTTTCATTCTCGTTCATAAAACTGACCTCCGAAAATTTTCAGCGGATAAAGTTTGTGGCGTCCCTGTTTTCATGGGGAGGTTCGGATACGCCCGCCTTTTTGCCTGCTTCGATACATTTAAGATAGTACGCCATATTGCGCCCGAGTATGCGCATGGACTGCATGCCCTCTTTGTCCTTGATGACGTCCTCAGCGCGGCTGCCGTGCACCATGTTCCAGTAGTGCGAGGATATTATGGGCATTTCGGAAATACCGGGATATTTTATGAGCTGTTCATAAGCAGCGGTGGTGCCCGCGCGCCTTGCGGAAACTATGACTCCTGCGGGTTTGTGCCGAAAGACCTCCGCAGGCGTGGAATAGAAAAGTCTGTCCATAAAGGAGGTCATGGCGCCGGAGGCCGAGGCATAGTGGACCGGTGAGCCGAATATAAAGCCGTCTGTCTCTTTCGCTTTCTGCGCAAAAAGGTTTACGCAGTCGTCAAATGCGCATTTGCCGTGCTCACTGCAGTAGCCGCAGGCCATGCAGCCGGAAATGGGCTGCGCTCCGATCCAGAAAATTTCGGTTTCAATGCCCTCAGCGCCGAGGGCGGCGGCGACTTCGTGAAGGGCAGTATATGTACAGCCGGCCCTGTGAGGGCTTCCGTTTACAAGCAGAACTTTCATAAAAGCACTCCTTTCAGGAAACACAAAATGTTACATAATAATTATAGCTTTAAGTTCAAAATAAAGCAATAAACTCTTTCATCTTTTAAAGGCTATTTTAAACTGAAAACACCCGGATTTTTTTGAAACGGAGGCGTTTTTCCCCGTTTTGGCGCCTAAAATAAAATCATGGGGAAAAGCATAGATTTAAACGCGGCCAAATGCCCACAGGGCAAAACTTTTCTAATTTGCACTTGTAATTATCCGTTATTATGTTATATAATAAATTGATAAATTATATGCAAACTGGGAAAGAAGGCGAAATTGTTGTTTTGTACCTGCACAAGCATGGGGCTTCTCGGAATCAACGCATACAGAGTCGCCGTCGAAGTGGACATTTCCGGCTCTTTTCCGGGGTTTGACATAGTGGGCCTCCCGGACGTTGCGGTAAAGGAATCCCGCGACAGGGTGCGCACCGCGATAGTCAACAGCGGTTACAGCTTTCCCACGGGGAAAATAGTGGTCAACCTTGCCCCAAGCGACATAAAAAAGGCCGGTTCACTCTATGACCTTCCCATTTTGATAGGTATACTAAGAGCCGACTGCCAGATAGAGGCGGATGCCACTCCATACGCTTTCATAGGAGAGCTCTCCCTCGAGGGCACCATAAAGCCGGTAACCGGCATACTTCCGATGGTGCTTGAGGCCAAAAAGCTCGGCATTTCTAAAATTTTTATCCCGGCGGGGAACGCGCCGGAGGGCTCTATTGTCGAAGGAATTGAGGTGTTTGCTGCAAAATCGGTTTCGGAGGTGGCAGACCACCTCTGCGGTAGAAAGCTGCTCGCGCCGGTAAAGGCTTCGGACTACGTTCACAGCGCGTATTCCTTCCCGGAGCCGGATTTCGCGGACGTAAAAGGGCAGTATGAAGCAAAGCGCGCCCTTGAGATAGCGGCGGCGGGCTTTCACAACATATTGCTCATCGGCCCGCCCGGAGCGGGCAAAAGCATGCTCGCAAAGCGCCTGCCCTCCATTTTGCCGGAGATGACCTTTGAGGAATCCCTTGAAACAACAAAAATACATTCCATATGCGGCACCCTGCCGGAGGGCGGCGGACTCATAAAAAAGCGCCCGTTCCGGGCGCCCCACCACACCGTTTCGCCCGCTGGGCTGACGGGCGGCGGCTCAATTCCTCGCCCGGGCGAGATTTCCCTCGCCCACAACGGAGTACTGTTTCTCGACGAGCTTCCGGAATATAACCGGAACGCCATGGAGGTACTGCGCCAGCCGCTGGAGGACGGGACGGTAACAATTTCAAGGGCCGCGGGAAGGCTTACCTATCCCTGTTCCATAATGCTGGTGGCGGCCATGAACCCCTGCCCCTGCGGATATTACGGGCACCCGACCCGGAAGTGCACTTGCACCGAAAGTGCGGTGGAACGCTATCTCGCAAAGGTTTCGGGCCCGCTGCTTGACCGGATAGACCTCCACGTGGAGGTCATGCCGGTGGAGTTTGACGACCTCTCCAGTGAGCAGAAGTCGGAAAGCTCCGCGGAAATACGAAAAAGAGTGAACGCCGCCAGAAAGCTGCAGATAGAGCGGTACAAGGGTACGGGCATCACCTGCAATGCGATGCTCACGCCTGCAATGCTCGGAAAATACTGCGTGCTCACGGACGGGGCAAAAATGATGCTCAAAAATGCATTTGAGCGCATGGGCCTTTCGGCCAGAGCATACGACAGAATACTTAAAGTATCAAGGACCATTGCGGACCTTGACGGAAGTGAAGAAATCGACATAGGCCATATTGCGGAAGCGCTGCAGTACAGAAGCCTTGACAGAAAGTATTGGGGGAATTGATTTATGCTTGAAGAAGTTATGAAGGCCGCCGGAATAGAAGTTTACGGTGTAGCCGATTATAAGGATACCCTTCCGGGAACAGGTTTCAAACAGAAGGACCTTTTCGAGGGGATTGAATCCGTAATAGTCTGCCTTATCCCTTGGGATACGGGCATGAACGAGGGCAGAAACGTAGCCCGCCACTCCGTGGGCAGGGATTACCACGCCGTAGCGTCCGAGCACCTTTCCATAGCTGCGGAAATCCTCAGGCGCTCCTTCCCGGAGGAGACTTTCAAATTCTTTGTGGACTCCTCTCCCATTGCGGAGGTGCGCGCCGCGGTGCTCGCGGGCCTCGGTGTCCGGGGCAGGAACAATCTGCTCATCAGCAAGCAGTACGGCACCCGCTGCGCCATAGGCGAAATAGTGACCACAAGGCATTTCGCAAAGTCCAAAAAATCCGTGGGCGGCTGCTTTGACTGCATGCGCTGCGTGAACGTATGCCCAGGCAAAGCCCTCAGCGAAAAGGGCTACGAGAGGGAGAAATGCGTCTCCTTCATAAATCAGAAAAAGAAGGAGCTTACGGAGGAGGACATAGCGCTCATCAAAAAAGTCGGCCTTGTCTGCGGCTGCGACTGCTGTACGGACGTCTGCCCCATGAACCGCCATGCGGACGGCACCGGCCTTCCCGAGTTCAAGGAAAGCGCAAAGCCGGTCTACACTCCCGGAATGGACGTCTCCGACAGGGCCTATGCCTGGAAAATCGAAAATGTGGAGCGCAACTACAAAATAATCACGGAGGATTAAAATGGAAATCCTTAAAAAGGAGCAGTACCCGGAATACGAGGCTTTTTGCCAAAGCAGCCCTTTCGGGCAGTTCACCCAGTCCACGCTCTGGTACGGCGTAAAAAACAACTGGGGGCATGAGGTTGTCGTTTCAAGGGATGCAAACGGCAGAATTGCCGGAGGCATCTCCGTGCTCATACAGAAAATTCCCCTCATCGGAACGAGCTTTCTCTATGCGCCGAGGGGCCCCGTTTGCGATTTGCACGACAGAGCCGTGCTCAGGGACCTTATGGAGGGCGTGAACGTCCTTGCGAAAAAATATAAAGCCCATAACTTCAAAATGGATCCGGACGTTTTGGCATCGGATGAGGAATTCCTCAAAATTGCTGAGGAAATGGGTTTCAGCCGCAAATTCGGCCCCACGGGATTTGAAACCATACAGTGCCGCTTCAATTACCGCCTTTATATCGGCGGGAAAACCGAGGACGAGGTTTTTATGAACCTCACCCAGAAATGCCGCTATAACGTCAGGGTGGCCATGAAACACGGCGTTGAGATAAAGGTCGTGGGCAAGGAGTACCTCGACGAATTTATGAGAATAATGAAAACCACCGGGGAGCGGGACGGCTTCAATATCCGTCCGAAAGAGTATTTCGAGCGCATGCTCGACTCCCTCGGCGAGCACGTCCGGCTTTATATGGGATTTTATGAAGGTCAGGCGGTCTGTGGGACTATAACCACAAATTACGCCGGAAAATGCTGCTACGTTTACGGCGCTTCGGACAATGCCTTCCGCAACGTGATGCCAAATTACCTCATACAGTGGGAAATGATAAAGTGGGCCATTGAAACGGGCTGCACCGTCTATGATTTCCAGGGCATTTCGGGAAATCTTGAGGATGAAAACGACCACCTCTACGGTCTCTACCGCTTCAAGCGCGGTTTTAACGGGCAGGTCGACGAGCTTCCGGGTGAATTTGACATTATCTATAAGCCTTTTGCGGCCAAAATGGTCAAACACGCGACGAAGCTCAACTCGAAGCTCAACAAAATCAAAAAGAAGCTGAGAAAATGACGCCTTTAAAATCAGCTCTTGACGAATATATAGGAAAGGACCTGTCAAGGTTCCATATGCCGGGCCATAAGGGCGCCTGCTGCTTTCCTGATCATTATAAATATGATGTCACGGAGTTGGCTGGCACCGACAGCCTTTTTGAGGCAAGCGGCGCCATAGCCGAAACAGAGCAGAGGCTTTCTGAAATTTACGGAAGCGGAGCAAGCCTCCTCTCCGCAGGGGGCTCTACTCTATGCATACAGGCTATGCTGGCGGCAGCACTCAATGCGGGCGACAGCTTTATCGCCGCACGAAACTGCCACGCTTCGGCGGTGAACGCCGCGGCGCTCCTTGGATTAAACCCCATTTGGATAAACCCGAGGGATTTGAAAGGGGCGGAGCGGGCTTTTGAGGAAAATCCGGGGGTAAAGGCCCTTTACCTCACTTCGCCGGACTATTTCGGCGTCATGAGCGATATTCCCGCCTTTGGCGCGCTCTGTAAAAAGTACGGCGCAAAGCTCCTTGTGGACAATGCCCACGGCGCCCACCTCCACTTTTTCCCGACGGAGATGCATCCCATAAGCCTCGGGGCGGACATGTGCGCGGATTCGCTTCATAAAACCCTCCCGGTCTTTACTGGTGGAGCGCTTCTGCACTTAAAGGACGGCGGGCTTTACGAAAAGGCAAAGCAGAAAATGCGCCTTTTCGGGAGCACCAGCCCCAGCTATCTGATAATGCTTTCTGCCGATGAGTGCATAGAATATCTCGAGACGAAGGCGAGGACGGATTTCGCCGTGCTCAACGGAAAAGTGGCAAATCTCCGCTACAAGGCTTTTGAGCACGGGCTCGCTCCGAAAGCCCGGAACGTCGAGCCCGCGAGGCTGACTCTTTCCGTCACAGCATCGGAAAAATCTGCCGCGGAGTTTGAAAATTCTCTCCGTGAGCACGGGATAGAGCCGGAGTATGTAAATAGCGAGTGGGCGGTGCTCATGGCTTCGCCGTTCAATACGGAGAGGGATTTCGAGCGGGTCTCGAAATTCCTTGACGACACCTTCGGAAACGGCTGCGCCGCTTTGGAAGAACGCCTTTCCGCAATGCCGGAAAGGGCGCTTTCGGTAAGGGAGGCGGTTTTCGCGGAGGGCGAGAGCATTCCGGTGGAAAAAGCTCTCGGAAGAACTGCCGCAGGCCTCGTTTTGCCCTGCCCGCCCTGCATCGCGCTGGCGGCGCCGGGGGAAATCATAAATGAGGAAATACAGACTTTGTTTATGAAATACGGCATTGAAAGCGTAAACGTAATCAAATAAACCGTATTTTTGCAGCAAAGCCCAAAAGACATAATATAATCTCCAAAAAGGAGGACTATATAAAATGAAAATGATAATGGCAATCGTCTCCGGCGACGACAGCAGCGCTGTCTCCGCCGCACTGACCAAAGCGAGATTTTCCGTGACCAAGCTCGCCACCACCGGCGGATTTCTCATGAGCGGAAACACCACCTTTCTTATCGGTGTCAACGACGACCAGGTGAATGAAGTCATTGAAACCATCGCGAAGCACAGCAAAAAACGCAAACAGATGATCCCCAGCAACAACAGCTTCGACGTGGGGATGTATTCCGCTTTCCCGGTGGAAGTGACCGTCGGCGGCGCAACCGTTTTTGTTATGAACGTCGAGCGCTTCGAGAAAGTCTGAAATGCCGGGAATCAAAGAGCTTGAAAAAACGCTTTCGGCGGCAATCGGCGAGGGCCTGCTTTCCCATGCTGTTTTGATAGAGGGGGAAAAGGGGACCGGCAAGCGTGAGCTTGCCCTTTGGCTTGCAAAGGCTCTGCTCTGCAAGGGCGCCGAGCCCCCCTGCGGGCGCTGCGCTGTCTGCCGCAAAATTGACGACGGCAACCATCCGGACGTGGAAATCTATGACGGAAGCGGCTCCGCCAGGAGCTTTCATATCGAGAGCATAAGGGAGATAAAAAATTCCCTCTGGCTTGCGCCGAATGAGTCCGAGCAGAAGGTCTATATCCTGCTTGAAATTCAGAATATGACTGCGGAGGCGCAGAACGCTCTGCTCAAATCCCTTGAGGAGCCCCCGGCACACGCAAGGTTTATTATGACCTGTGACAACCGCCACTCCCTGCTGGATACCATCATAAGCCGCTCTACGGTATATACTCTGGAGCCGCCCACCAGGGAGGAGTGCGCTGCAGTGCTCAGAAAGCATTTCCCTGAAATTTCTCAGGAGGATGCTCAGCTTGCGGCGACAGCTTTCGGAGGAAACTCCGGAGCCGCAGCGGAAGCAATAGACGGCGGGAAAATGGGAATAATAAAGCTTGCGGCGGAGACGCCCGAGCTTCTGCGCAAGGGCAAAACGTACGAGCTTGCTTCGGGACTTGCTTCTTCCGTTTCGGACAGAGCCGCCCTCGGGGAGTATTTTGAGGAGCTTGGAAATATCGCCGGGCGATGCGGCGTTGACCGGGCGGCGGGAAAAGTTCCGCCGGTGCGGGTATCCCCTGCGGAAGCGGTCAAAACAATGGAAATAATCGGGCGCGGAAAAGAGGCGCTTTTGCAGAACTGCTCGGTGGAGCTTGTGCAGAGCTGGGCCTGCATGGAGCTTGCCCGCGTTTTTGGAGGAAATTTATGAGCAAACAGATTGAAGTTATAGGCGTTCGGTTCAAAGAGGTCGGAAAGGTTTACTATTTTGACCCGAACGGAGAAAAATACGCCATAGGCGACAGGGCGATTGTCGAAACGAGCCGCGGCATAGAGTGCGGTGAAGTGGCGGCGGACAACCGCTTTGTGGACGAGGAAAAGGTCGTAATGCCGCTCAAAAGCGCTCTTCGCCACGCGACGGAGGAGGACCTCGCCCACGTTGAGGAGAACGCAGCCCTTGAAAAACAGGCGTTTGCAAAATGTGAGGAGAAAATTGCCGCCCACGGCCTTGATATGAAGCTGGTGGACGTTGAATATACCTTTGACAACAGCAAAATAATCTTTTATTTCACCGCCGACGGCCGGGTGGACTTCCGGGAGCTTGTAAAAGACCTGGCCTCCGTTTTCAGGACGAGGATAGAGCTTCGCCAGATAGGCGTTAGGGACGAGGCGAAGATGATGGGCGGCCTCGGAATCTGCGGGCGGCCCTTCTGCTGCTCCCAGTTCCTCGGGGAATTTGCCCCGGTTTCCGTAAAAATGGCCAAGGAACAGGGTCTCTCCCTCAACCCGACAAAAATCTCAGGCACCTGCGGAAGGCTCATGTGCTGCCTGAAATATGAGCAGGAGGGCTATGAAGAGCTTATCCGCACGACGCCCAGAGTGGGCGCCTCCGTAAAGACCCCGGAGGGCGTCGGCACGGTGGTTGATATAAACCTTATGACCGGCATGCTCAGCATAAAGATGAACGACGCGCCGGACGGCGTGCCGAAGAGTTTCCATAAATCCCAGGTGCGCACCATTCGCAAGGAGAAAGAAATTCCACCGGAGGAAACTGCTGAAGAAAACGGTTGACGCTATTGATTTTTTGAAAATATATGATAAAATTAGTTTATCCAATATTTAAGGAGGCTTTTTATCATGGCTTACAAAATTTCTGATGCTTGCATCGAGTGCGGTTCCTGCGCTGACGAATGTCCCGTAAACGCAATTTCTCACGGCGACGGCAAATATGTCATCGACCCTGCAAAATGCATTGAGTGCGGAAGCTGCGCAAGCGTTTGCCCCGTAGGCGCACCCGAGATGGAATAACAGAAATCACTTTAAGCGGGCGGGGAGTTCCCTTCCCGCTTAATTTTTTATATATCTGCGGCGGCAAAAAGCTGCCGGGAATGTTCGAGGTCCTATGGATATTATCTACAATGATTTTTACGGCATTGAAATGGCCACCACAAAGGAATACGGCTTTGGGGGCGACGCCCTTTTGCTTGCGGAATTCGCAAAGCCGAAATACAGCGATAAGGTGCTGGACCTCTGCACAGGCTGCGGCGTTGTGCCCATAATGATGATGGCAAACGGATTCAAAGGCAGGGTCACAGCTGTGGATATTCAGCCCGGAGCCGTTGAGCTATGCAGGCTTACCGCCGCGAAAAACAGCCTTGAGGACAGGCTCATTCCCGTCTGCGCTGACCTTAACAAGCTGGACTTCCCGGCGGAGAGCTTCAGCCTCATAACCGTGAATCCGCCATATTTTGTTTCCGGAGCGGGAAAGGAAAACGGCACCGAGGCGAGGGACCTCGCCCGAAGGGAGAGCGGCTGCACTCTGGCGCAGGTGGCCGCCGTTTCCGCCCGGCTTCTCAAATACGGCGGCAGGCTCTGTATGTGCCACCGCCCGGAGCGCCTGTCGGATGTCATATTTGAAATGCGCAGAAACAAAATTGAACCTAAACGCCTGACCTTTGTGAATAACGCCACTGAGAGCCGGGAGCCCTGGCTCATTTTGGTGGAGGGGAAGAAGGGCGGCCACGCCGGCATCAAAATAAATTATATTCAAAACGGGAGATAATTATGGGAAAGCTATACGTAGTCGGAACACCTATCGGAAATCTCGGCGATTTTTCGCCCCGGGCGGCGGAAACCCTTGAGAAGGTGGATTTTATCGCCGCCGAGGATACAAGGGTGACCGTCAAGCTGCTCAACCATTTTGAGATAAAAAAGCCCATGGTCATATATCAGAAGTTCAACGAAACTGAGCAGGGCCAGGCCATTGTGGCGCGCCTGCTCGGCGGAGAAAGCTGTGCAATAGTGACCGACGCCGGCATGCCCTGCATCAGCGACCCGGGGGAGACCCTTGTTAAAATGTGCGTTGCGGCTGGGGTACCTGTGGAGGTTGTGCCCGGGCCCTCTGCGGTCATTTCAGCCCTTGCGGTTTCAGGCCTTTCCGTTTCCCGGTTCACATTTGAGGGTTTTTTAAGCGTCAAGCGCACCTCGAGAATGGAGCACCTCAACGAACTTCGTCATGAGCACCGGACGATGGTGTTCTATGAAGCGCCACATAAGCTTTTGAGCACGCTTAAGGACATGAGCACCGTTTTCGGCGAGCGCAACATAGTTGTTATAAAGGAACTTACTAAGATACATGAGACTTCCTGGCGCGGCACCCTGCCGGAGGCGGTGGCGTATTATATGGAAAACCCGCCGAAGGGTGAGTACGTGCTCGTGCTCGAGGGCGAAATCCCCGAAGCCTCAGCCGAAAAGGACCCCATGGAGGAGGCCATAAGCCTTGCAAAGGAGCTGATGGAGCAAGGCAAGCCCGCCTCCATCGCGGCTAAGGAGGCCGCGAAGCTCACCGGAAGGACCAAAGGCGAGATTTATAAAATGCTCATTACGGAAGAATGAAAAAGGCGCCGAGGGGCGCCTTTTTTTGATGCCGCAGACTGTACAAGAGTGAATACTAAGATTTGTGCAATATACAGAATTTTGGATATATGATTTAAAGCATATAAATTATAATGTATAATGTTTATAAAAGAGTAAGACGAAATATAAAATGGGGGGCTGACGCAAAATGACGAAAAAGAAAAAGTATTTTGCCGCCGGAGCGGCAGCACTTTTGCTGATTGCAGCAGCAATTTTGATAAGTACAGTCGGTTTGTTTGGCATAAGCTATGAAAGGGTCGAGACTGGCTCCGAAGTCCTTGAAAATGACGCCTTTATCGCATATTATCCCCACTTTCCGGAACCTGTCCGCCGCTCATTTTTCTATTTTAATGACGAAGATATTTTAATCAGCGCGGAAAATAAAGAAATAAAGGGAAAATTTTTGCCGATTTCAGCTCTGCTGATGAGACTTATAACGGAACACGAGTTTATTACAGCGACTCAGAAAAATGGTCAAGACCGGCTGTTTACGGAGATATAGTCTTGAAAACTTCAAAGTATGGAATATATAATTCCAACAGAAATGAGTGGGTGCTCGTTTTTACGAAAACCGAAAAGGCTGTAGAAAACGCGTATTTAAAAATACTGGAGTCTTACAGTAAGGATGATTTAAAGTGATAGCGTTCGGAAAGCGCAAAGTTTTGTATAAAGTAAAAAAGGGCTCCGAAACGGAGCCCTTTTTATATGCTGTGCTTTTTGCGCGGAAAAGAAACTTAAAAAATATTTCAGAACAAATGTTCGTTTTTTTAAGAATAACAGTTGATTTTAATGAATTTATATATTATACTATATATAGATTTTCGAAATCACAGCCGAGGAGGACTTTTTTGATATGGCAGATAAACGCGAGGCACTTGAAACCGCAATCAAACAGCTTGAAAAACAGTACGGTAAAGGCACTGTTATGAAACTCGGGCAGGCTCCGGCTCTCAACGTCGAAGCAATTTCCACAGGCTCTATAACTTTGGACTGCGCCCTTGGTATCGGCGGCGTGCCCCGCGGCCGTATTGTTGAGATATTCGGGCCTGAAAGCTCCGGTAAAACTACCGTTGCCCTCCATATTATAGCTTCGGCGCAGAAGGCGGGCGGCGAAGCCGCTTTTATAGACGTTGAGCACGCCCTTGATCCTGTATATGCCAAGGCTCTCGGCGTCGATATTGACAGTCTCCTCGTTTCCCAGCCGGACACCGGAGAGCAGGCGCTCGAAATCACGGAAGCTCTCGTGCGCTCCGGCGCCATCGACGTAATCGTCGTGGACTCCGTCGCCGCAATGGTGCCGAAGGCTGAGATAGAGGGCCTTATGGGCGACACCCACGTGGGCCTTCAGGCAAGGCTCATGTCCCAGGCTCTGCGTAAGCTCACCGGCGTCATCAGCAAGACCAACTGCGTGGCGGTTTTTATAAACCAGCTGCGTGAAAAAGTCGGCGTTATGTACGGCAACCCGGAGGTCACTCCCGGCGGCCGCGCTCTCAAATTCTATTCCTCCGTCCGTCTTGACGTCCGCAAGCAGGAACAGCTCAAAGCCGGCGGCGAGGTCATAGGCAACCACACCAAGGTAAAAGTCGTAAAAAACAAAGTTGCTCCGCCTTTTAAAGAGGCCGAGTTTGATATAATGTACGGACAGGGAATAAGCCGCGTCGGCGAGATCCTTGACCTTGCGGTAAAACTTGATATCGTCGAAAAATCCGGCGCGTGGTTCTCATATAAAGGCGAGCGCCTCGGCCAGGGGCGCGACAATGTAAAAGACCTGATTGCCGCAAACCCCGCCCTCTGTGACGAGCTGGATGCCCTTATCCGTCAGAATCTGGACAAGGTCGCGGAGCTTTCCAAATCCGGAAGCAAAAAGACAAAGGTGCTGAACGTGGCGCCCACGGGTATAGATATAGACGCGGATGCGGACGATGAATAAGAAGCGCACCCCCTCAGCGAAGCTGACAACTGAAGAAGCAAAAGAGAAAGCCTTGAACTTGTTGGAGTTCAGGGCTCATTCTCGTAAGGAGCTTTTTGACAAACTGAGGCGTTTTACCTCTGCGGATACCGCCAACGAAGTGCTCGATATGCTGGAAGAAGGCGGCCTTATTGACGACGAGACCTATGCTTTTCAATATGCTCACGACGCCATGGAGCTCAAATATTTCGGCCCGGAACGCATAAAAAGGGAGCTCGCTTTGCGGGGAATCGACGACGAAACCGCTGAAGCGGCTATCTGGGCGGCGGAAAAAGAGACCTGCACGGCGGAGGAAAGGCTGGACCAGCTGATTGAGATAAAGTATAAAAATATGCTCTCCGACGAAAAAAATCGCGCAAAAACCATAAATGCCCTCTTCCGTCTTGGCTACGGATATGGTATGATAAAAGAAGCGATATATAAGGTAAAGGAAGAAATGCTTGATGAATTTGACTGAACAGAGTAATGCCGTAAAGGTTGGCATGATAGCCCTCGGCTGCAACAAAAACCAGGTGGACGCGGAGCTTATGCTCGGTTCCCTCGCAAGTCAGGGGTTTGAGATTTGCGAGGACCCGGGCAAATGCGACGTTGTGATAGTTAATACCTGCGGCTTTATTGAAAGCGCAAAAAGGGAATCCATTGAAAATATACTCCAGTGCTGTGAACTCAAAAAGCAGGGCGTCATAAAGCTCGTCGTTGTTACGGGCTGCCTTGCGGAGCGCTACCGGGACGAAATGGCGGAGCTTATTCCCGAAGCAGACGTCATACTCGGCATCGGCGCAAACGATGAGCTTGGCAACGCCATAAAGCAGGCCCTTACCGGCCGTGAGGTGCGCAGCTTCTACGCTCCGGAAAATCTGGAGATGGAGGGCAGGCGTATTCTCGTAAACTATCCCCACTACGCTTACATAAGAATTGCCGACGGCTGCGACAACCGCTGCTCCTACTGTGCCATTCCTGCGATTCGCGGACGTTACCGCAGCAGAACCATGGAAAACATCATAGAGGAGTGCAGGGGCTTTGCGGCAAAGGGCGTTGAGGAATTTATTTTAATTGCCCAGGACACCACACGCTACGGCGAGGATATTTACGGCAAACGTATGTTGCCCGAGCTGCTCAGACAGATTTGTGCGATCGACGGCATCAGATGGGTGAGGATTCTCTATGCATATCCTGAGCGCGTCACGGACGAGCTCCTTGATGTTATAGCATCCGAAGAAAAAATCGTAAAATATCTCGATATTCCGATACAGCACTGCAGCCAGAAGGTGCTCAAAGCCATGCGCAGAAAAGCGAGCACCCCTGCTGAGCTGCTTGCGTTTATTAAACATATCCGTGAAAAGGTGCCGGGCATTGCTCTCCGCACAACCTTGCTCACAGGATTCCCCGGTGAAAGCGACAGCGATTTTGAAGCCCTCTGCAAATTTGTAAGAGCTGCTAAGTTTGAGCGTCTCGGCTGCTTTGCATATTCCAGAGAGGAAGGTACCCCAGCTTACGATATGCCGAACCAGCTTGATGAGGAGACGAAGGAGCGCCGCGCCGAGGTCATAATGCAGATACAGGACCTTGTTTCCACTGCGCTGCTCAAGAAAAAAGTCGGAACCACTATGGAAGTGGTGGTAGAGGGCTATGACAGGAAGAATAGGGTTTTCAAAGCCAGAAGCGCCCAGGATGCACCGGAAATAGACGGCATTGTCTATTTCCGCAGCCCTGAAAAGCATTGCATAGGCGATTTTGTAACTGTAAAAATTGAAAAATCTTCGGATTACGATCTTTTGGGATCGCTTGTTGAATAATCAAAGGGGGCAGGGAATTTGAACCTTCCAAACAAGCTCACCATGCTCAGAGTGGTGCTCATTCCGTTTTTTGTGGCAGCTTTTCTTTCTTCTGCCGTCAGCGACTGGATAGCTTTGATTATATTTATTGCCGCCGGAATTACAGACTTTCTGGACGGTGAAATTGCGAGAAAACAGAATATTGTGACGGATTTCGGAAAGCTTATGGATCCTCTCGCGGACAAACTTATGATAACTTCCGCGCTTGTGTGCTTTACCGGCGCTGGGCTTGTGCACCCGGCTGTGACCATACTGATAATCTCAAGGGAAATGCTCGTTACAGGACTTCGCACCTTGGCTGTCACAAAGGGGAAAGTAATTGCCGCGGATTTTTGGGGCAAATTCAAAACGGTTTCTCAGGATTTAGCCATTGTAGTTATTCTCATTTGGCAGTCGGTCGGCGAGGGCACAGTCGCCGGTGTGCTCAGCATTGCCGCTTACTGGTGCATATGGATAATGACAATACTGACCGTTATTTCCGGGGTAAACTATTGCGTGAAAAACAAGGAGCTTTTCAAAGGGAATACTAAATAATATAATATATGATAAAAGGTTTTTGGCGCCGGGGAGGTGCTCAAAAGCCTTTTTTGTTGAAAATTTGTGGAAAATTTCATATTATATACTTTGGAGTAGCCAAAAGAAAAGCATTTTTCCACAAAATGTTGAAGGTTTTCTACGAAACACACGGGGGCAATGCAATTTTAAAAAAACTTTAAAAAAACCTGTTGACACTCGGATTTTCAAATGCTATAATAGCGAAGCACCCTCGAGTGAGGGATACGAAGGACCTTGAAAAATGAACAACATTCGAAGAATTAAACCCTTGTATTCATTTGA
>JBJEQR010000026.1:0-11206 GCA_051881855.1 Oscillospiraceae bacterium | reverse complement strand
CTCTGGAGGCGTACCCCCGTCTCTTTGTGCAAGAACAAAGAGATGGGGGTACATATCCCCCTGCGGCCCCGGGGGCCGCCTTAAATCCAATATCAAACGGAACGCCGGGGACGGCGTTCCCTACAATAGCAAGGCGCATTGCGGGCAGGCATTTGGGGATAGCCCAAAGGAGGGGAGCGGCGAGCACCCCTCCTTTGAGAAAAACTCCTGTGGCCCCGATGGCCGCAAACCCCGAGCCGAGGCCCAATGTGGACCGCTTTCCCCATTCTTTCCGCAGAAAGAGATGGGGGTACATAATTCCCCTGCGGCCCCGGGGGACGCAAACCCTGAAACAAGGCTCTATGCCTGCATAAAAAAGGATTCATCTATAAATTATATTCATTTTACAGGAGGTACCCTCAATGAGCACCATTGCCGCCATAAGCACGCCGCTTTCGGCCTCGGGCCTCGGCGTTGTCCGCATTTCCGGGGAGGACGCCGTCGCCGTGGGCGAAAAAATGTTCCGCCCCTTTAAGGGCGGGCGGGAGCTTCGCTCCCTCGGCGGATATTCCTGCGCCTATGGCAGGGTTTTTGACGCCGAGGGCGACATTGACGAGGCCGTCGCCACGGTTTTTGTGGCGCCCAAAAGCTACACGGGCGAAAACACTGTGGAGTTTTCCTGCCACGGCAGCCCGGCCCTGCTCAAAAGGGTGCTCAGGGCGGCTCTTGCCGCGGGAGCGGCCCTCGCCGGGCCCGGTGAATTTACCAAAAGGGCTTTTCTGAACGGAAAACTGACCCTGACCCAGGCGGAGGCGGTGATGGACCTCATTTCCGCGAAATCCGCCGGGGCGGGCAAAGCAGCCCTCGCCATGAGGGACGGGGCCCTGTATAAAAAAATAAAGAAAATAACCGAGGAGCTGACCGCTCTTCAGAGCCATTTCGCCGCCTGGTCCGACTATCCGGAGGAGGACGTGCCGGAGCTTTCCGACGAGCACATAGAGTCCGTGCTCAAAAATACCCGGGCTGTGCTCAAAAGGCTCATGGATACCTATGACGCCGGAAAGATAATCCGGGAGGGGGCTGTGACGGTCATCGCCGGGAAGCCCAACGTCGGAAAATCCACCCTTATGAACCTCCTTTCCGGGAGGGACCGGAGCATTGTCACCGAGATAGCGGGCACCACCCGGGACGTTGTGGAGGAGTCGGTGCTCGTGGGGGATATTCCCATACGTCTCCTTGACACCGCGGGCCTCCATGAGACGGAGGACAGGGTGGAAAAAATCGGCGTCGACATGGCGAACACCGAAATTGACCGCTGTGACGTGGTAATTGCGGTTTTCGATTCCAGTGCGCCCCTCGATTCCGACGACCTTAACCTCATCGATAAGCTGAGGGGCAGGCCCGCCGTCGCCGTTATAAACAAGTCCGACCTTGAGACAAAGGCGGACGTGGATATTATAAAAAGCAGCTTTGAGCACGCGGTGGTCATTTCCGCCGCCAGCGGAAACGGCGAGGAGGAGTTCAGAAAAGCTCTCTCCGAAGTGCTCAGAACCGCCGACCTCGACCCCGCGGAGCCGGTCATGGCAAACGAGCGCCAGCTGGACTGCGTCTGCCGGGCGAAGCGTGCTCTCGATGAGGCCGTATTTGCGCTGGAGGGAGGCATGACGCTGGACGCCGTGAGCATCTGCGTCGAGACGGCGCTGGACTGCCTTTACGAGCTCACCGGCGAAAAGGCCAGCGACGCCGTAATAGAGCAGGTATTTTCAAGATTCTGCGTGGGCAAATAAAATGAAACTTTTGGAATTGCAGCCCAGTCAGTTTTATATTTCCGGGGACAAGCTGCGAAAAGTGGGGGAGTGGTTCGACCCGGAGGACCTCTCAAATTTTGAACCGCTGCCGGTGCGGGAGCTTTCGGGAAAGATGATCCTTACAGACGGGCACACAAGAGCCCTGGCCGCGTATCTTGCGGGGCTTTCGGAGGTGCCCGTCGCCTTTGATGCGGATGAGGATCTGGACATGGAGGCTTACGCTGTCTGCGTAAAGGCCTGTGAAGCCCGGGGCATAACAAGTATAGCAGACCTTGAGCACCGGGTGCTTGGCCCGGAGGAATACCGGGACAAATGGGACAACTGGTGCGACGGCATGCAGGAGGCCCTTGCGTATCTCAGACGATAAATTATTTCAGGATAGAGGCTTTTGAAATGGAAGAATACTTTGCGGGAAAATATGACGTTGCGGTGGTGGGCGCGGGCCACGCTGGGGTGGAAGCGGCCCTTGCGGCGGCGCGGCTCGGCGCAAAAACCTGTATTTTTACGCTGAATCTCGACAAAATTGCCAACATGCCCTGCAATCCGTCCATCGGCGGCACGGCAAAGGGGCACCTTGTGCGGGAGATAGACGCCCTCGGCGGCGAAATGGCCAAGGCGGCGGACAAAATGATGATACAGAGCCGCATGCTCAACCTCGGCAAGGGGCCCGCGGTGCACAGCCTCCGCAACCAGGAGGACAGGGCTTTTTACCATATCCTCATGAAGCACACCCTTGAAAAACAGGAAAACCTTGACGTGAAGCAGGCGGAGATTGTGGAAGTCCGCAGCGACGGCGAGGGGGGCGTAGCCGGGGTCATGACCCATCTGGGCGCGTTTTACGAGGTGCACAACGTGATTATCTGCACCGGCACATACCTCAAAGGCATCATCTACGTCGGCGACAGGAAATATGAGGCCGGCCCGGACGCGAGCCAGCCGGCAAAGCCCCTTTCGGACAGCCTTGAGAAGCTCGGAGTGAAGCTCCGCCGCTTCAAGACCGGCACCCCCGCAAGGGTCGCCCGGGACAGCATTGACTACTCGAAGCTGGAAATCCAGTACGGCGATGAGCACATAGTGCCCTTCAGCTTTGAGACGGAGGGCCCCCTCGTGAACAAGGCGGAGTGCTACATAGGCTACACCAACGAAAAGACCCACGAGATAATCCGGGAGAACATAGGGCGCTCGCCCCTCTACTCCGGGAAAATCGAGGGAATAGGCCCCCGGTACTGCCCGAGCATTGAGGACAAGGTCATGCGCTTCCCGGACAAGGAGCGCCACCAGTTCTTTGTGGAGCCCATGGGGCTCCAGACCGAGGAGATGTACCTCTCGGGCATGAGCAGCTCCCTGCCGGAGGACGTGCAGATCGCGCTCTACCGCTCGGTCAAGGGGCTTGAGAACGTGAAAATCATGCGCAACGCCTACGCCATTGAGTACGACTGCTGCGACAGCCTCGACCTCAGGCCCACCCTTGAATTTATGAACGTCAGGGGGCTTTTCGGCGCGGGACAGTTCAACGGCACCTCCGGCTACGAGGAGGCGGCGGCACAGGGACTCCTGGCGGGAATCAACGCCGCGAAGCGTGCTCAGGGGAAGGAGCAGCTGGTGCTCGAAAGGAGCGGTTCATATATCGGGACCCTCGTCGACGACCTTGTGACCAAGGGCGTTCTGGACCCTTACAGAATGATGACCAGCCGCAGCGAGTACCGCCTGGTGCTCAGGCAGGACAACGCGGACATGCGCCTTACGCCCATAGGGCACGAAATCGGGCTCATCAGCGAGGAGCGCTGGGAGAAATTCCTCCAGAAGCGCGACATGCGTGACCGGGAGCTTGAGCGCCTCGAAACTACGACCCTTCGCATGTCGCCGGAGCTGGACGCCATGCTCGTTGAGCACGGGACTGCGCCTCTGACGGAGGGAGTGAAGATCGCCGACCTCCTGCGCAGGCCCCAGATAAGCTACGGGGACCTCGCCCCCTTTGATACGGAGAGGAAGCCCCTGCCGGAGGCGGTCATCGAGCAGGTGGAAATCGAGATAAAATATGAGGGCTACATCAAAAAGCAGCTGGCGCAGGTGGAGCAGATGCACAGGCTCGAGGAAAAGAAGATCCCGGAGGACATTGACTATAAAGCGGTTCACGGGCTCCGCCTCGAGGCAGTGGAGAAGCTGAGCCGGGTCCGCCCGCTGAACATCGGCCAGGCGAGCCGGATCTCCGGAGTTTCGCCGGCGGACGTTTCGGTGCTGCTCATATATATACAGAAATAAGGAGCGCTATGGTTACAGATATTTTAAAAACCTATATTCCTGAGCACGCCGACAAGCTCAGCGGGGAACAGCTTGAGCAGCTCGAAAAATACGCGGCTCTGCTTCTGGAATGGAACGAAAAAATTAACCTCACCGCCATAACGGACGAGGAGGGCATAGCGGCGAAGCACTTTCTGGACTGCCTTGCGTTTTTGCGCCGGGCGGAGATAAAGGAGGGCGCAAGGGTCGCGGACGTGGGCACCGGCGCGGGCTTTCCGGGAATAGTGCTCAAAATCGCAAGGCCGGATATTGACCTCGTGCTCATAGACAGCCTCCGGAAGCGGCTCAATTTTCTGGACGAAGTATGCCGGGAGCTCGGCATAAAGGCGGCCCTTGTCCACGCGAGGGCGGAGGACGCGGGGCATGACAAAGCCCTTCGGGAGAGCTTCGATTTTGTCACCGCCAGGGCGGTGGCAAACCTCGCGGTGCTCAGCGAATACTGCCTGCCCCTTGTTAAAGTGGGGGGCGTTTTCGCCCCCATGAAAACCGCCGAGGCGGAGAGCGAAATTGCCGGGGCGGAGAGAGCCATAGCTTTGCTCGGCGGCGGGCTTCGGGAAGTGAAGCACTATGAAATCCCCGTGGCCGGCGGGCGCAGCGCCGTTATCATCGACAAAAAGGCGGCAACGCCCCAAAAGTACCCGCGCCAGAGGGTGAAAATTTCGGAAAAACCGCTTTAAAGGAGATATACCCATGTCGAGGGCTGAAAAAGTCATACTTACCAACATGTGCATGGTGTATGACGGCAAAGGCAACATACTTGTTCAGGAAAGAATGAATAAGGACTGGCCGGGAATAACCTTTCCCGGCGGGCATGTAGAACACGGTGAATCTTTTGTCCGCTCGGTGATCCGCGAGGTGCGGGAGGAAACGGGGCTCACTGTCGAAAATCCCCGTCTTTGCGGCACGAAGCAGTTCCGGACTGGGGACGGCGAGCGGTACGTGGTCCTGTTTTATAAGACGGACCGCTTTTCCGGGGAGCTTCGCTCCTCGGAGGAGGGGGAGGTCTTTTGGATACCGAGAAGCGAGCTTCAAAACTACAGGCTCGCCAGCGGTTTTCTGGATATGGTGAAGGTATTCGAGGACGACGGCTGCTCCGAATTTTACTGGAGCTGTGAAAGCGGAGAATGGAAAGCGGAAATACTTTGAAATCTGCCCGCCGGGTTTTCCCGGCGGGCTTTTCTTAATAAACCTTTAAACAAATCTTAAACCCCCGGCCGGTTTTTTCTTAAGAAAATATCCGGTAAAATTTTCTTTATAAAGGAGGGTTTAAGATGAAAAAGGTAATTAAAACAGCGGCGGCGGTTTTGGCCGCCGCCCTTTTCTGCTTTGGAATGGAGAGGTTCTTCCCGGACAAGGTTTACCTCGCGAAAAGCGCGGTTCTGAATTTTTTCGGCGGGGACAGCGCAAAGCTCGCCGAGCTCGGCGAGATTCCCACCGAAAGGCTGAGCATGGAGGAGCTCATCGAAAGGGGTGCTCGGATAGACGATTCGCTGATGCTCATAAACGGGGAGCACCCACTGCCGGAGGGATATGAGCCGGAGCTTGCTGCCCTCGGGGGCGGCGAAGTATACGTAAATTCCTGCGCCGCTGAAGCCTACGCCGGGATAAAGGAGGCGGTCCGGCAGAAATTCGGCACGGCTCTTTATATTATGAGCGCCTACCGGACGGAGGAGGAACAGGAGGCCGCCGCCGAAAGCGAGGGAAACCTCGCGGCGGCAGTGGGAGCAAGCGAGCACCAGGCGGGGCTCGGCATTGACGTTTACGTCAGATATTTCGCCGGGGAGGGCTTTCTCAAAAGCCCGGAGGGGCAGTTTGTGAACTCGTACTGCCAGGATTACGGCTTCATTATCCGCTATCCCTCCTATGGTAAGGAAACCACGGGCATGGATTTTGAGCCCTGGCACATAAGGTACGTGGGGAAGCCCCATTCGGAGATAATCGCGGAAAACGGGCTGACGCTGGAGGAATATATTTTCTCCCTCCGGGAGGGGGAATTTTACTCCTTTGGGGATTACGTCATCACCCGCCAGGCGCTTGGGGAGGACTTTGCCGTCCCGGAGGGGCTCAGCGGGATAGTGATTTCAAAGGACAACACGGGGTTTGTCATCATCACCGGGAAAAAATAAAAAGCCGGACGCAGAAGGCGTCCGGCTTTTTTTCATTCGTTTTGGGTTATTATCTCAAGGCTCTCGGGAAGATCGAATATTTTTCCCTTTATAAACAGGGGATACAGGTACTGCTCCCGGAGCTCCTCAAACCTGAGCCAACGGAATTTATGAGCATGGCCGTTTTCAGAGAGGGAAAATTCGTCCCCCCTTTTGAGCAGCTCCGTTTCGGAGGCGTCCACAAGAAAATAGAGGCAGAGCTCGTGGTACCTTTCAAGGCTTACGTCCTCGGTAAAAAAGCTCTGGCAGAGCCAGAGGGGGCGGACAATTTCAGCCTCTATTTCAAGCTCCTCCCGAACCTCCCGCAAAACGGCGGCCTCTGCCGTCTCGCCCAGTTTTATCCGCCCGCCGGGCAGGTAATAATAGGGGGAGCGCTCGTCGCGCATGGCGAGGAGCCTGCCGCCGTCAGTTATCACGGCGCAGGCACGGTAGTTGAAAATGCCCTCCGGCATTTTTAAGGTGATGTCCATTTTTTGCCTCCTTTTTAATTTATGGGTCAAAAAGCCGCCGCGGGAGATCAGATGCCCGCGGCGGCAGGTTTATGTTTTTTCAGAGGGCCGCCTCCATGATTATTTCGTCCCCGTCCCGGTCCGTTTCGGCAAAGCCCAGCTTCTCATAGAGGTTTTTGGCGGCGGTGTTCCCCTCCACATAGCAGAGAACGGCTTTTCTATATTTTCCGTCCCGGCGCATGAGGCCGAGTATCTTTTCCGCGGCGGCGAGGCCGAGGCCCCGGCCCTGGTACCGCTCGTCAATGAAGAGCTGGCTGAAATCGTAGGCGGAGAGCTCGTCGCAGTCGTAATAGAGCGCCATTCCCACGGGGGTCCCGCCCTCGTAAATTATAAAGGCGCGGCTGCGGGAATTCCGGTAGGCGTAGGCCCTCGCAAGGAGCACGGCACTGTCCGCGACGAAGGGCTTCTGGCTCTCGGCCACCTTGAGGCCGCAGCGCCAGTTTTCCTCGTCAACCTTTCGGAGACTCAGACGGTTTTTCATCCGCTTCTCCTTTCAGCTCGGGGGATTTCGGAGCGCTCCCGCTTTCGTATTTTGCCCTGCGGCTCTCCTTCTTGCGCTGCTTCTCCTCCTCCTTGAGCTGCTTTTTCCGCTCGTGCTCATAGCGCCCGGTGTTGACGTAGCTCAGGAACATGACCATAAAGAGCAGCGCCGCCGGAAGCAGGAAAAGCCACATCAGGCCTGCAACGCCGGGGTTAAGGTACTCGAAGTTGTCAAAGAATTTGAAAAACCATATTACGTCGCAGACAGCGGTGGCGCAAAGACCCACAATGACAGCGGTTTTGAACTGCTGTTTGCCGCGGTTCGGCTTTATGACAAAGAAAAGCCCCAGATACACCGCCCAGGCGGCGGCGACAATAATGGCAACGTAATTGGCGCCGATAATTTTCTGAATGAACATGATAAGCCAGGTCAGCATAAAATTCACTCCCTCTCAGCTGCCGCCCGGAAACCGGGCCGCAAAAATACAGTTACTATTATAGTCATTTTTAAAAGAAAAGAAAGAGCAATTTGTGAACAAAAGCGGAAAGTGGGCATATTTGTGCTCATTCCTCCTCCGGGGCATAGGAGAGGATGTCCCCGGGCTGGCAGTCGAGGGCTCTGCATATGGCGTCGAGGGTCGAAAAGCGCACGGCTTTCGCTTTTCCGGTTTTGAGAATGGAGAGGTTCGCCATGGTGATGCCCACCTTTTCGGAAAGCTCAGTCATGCTCATTTTGCGCTTTGCGAGCATGACGTCGAGATTTACTTCTATTGACACAGGAAAGCCCCCTTTATATGGTAAGGTCCGAATCCTCCCTGAGCACCGCGGCCTTATAGATAAGGTGGGACAGGGCGGCGAAAACGACGGAGGCGGATATGCCGAAAAAGGTGAGGACCGGGGCCACCAGGAGGGCTATGCCCGGGTGGTTCATGTCAAAGAAAACCAGCGCCCAGTTGCCAAGGAGAAAATAGCCGGAATCCGTCGCCGCGAGTATCGCGATGCTGCGAAGATAAGCGGAGTTTTCCCGGGTAAAGGAGCGGTCGTTCCCTATGTTGACGGCAATTTTCCAGCCGAAGAACAGCGCCGCGAAGCAGGGCAGGGAAAAGAGAATTTCAAAGGCGAGCCAGGGGTAGTAGCAATAGGACATTTCCGGATAGACATCCGCAATGCTCCTGCCGTAGGCGGGAATAAAAAGGAACGCCGCCACGGCGCCGATAAGGGCGGCAAGGACGATTATGATTTTGAGCCAGAGAGCAAGGCTTTTCTGATTCATAAAATTACCTCCAAAGGCAGTATTTGATTTTGTTATACCATGGATAATACTGAAAGTCAATAAAAATTTATCGAAAAACGATAAATTTAAGAATATTCCTGTTTTCACAAAAAACTTTTCGCAAAAAGCGCCCGCTTTCTGCCTTTTTCGGCAGGAAAGGGGAGCCTGCGCCCGATTTTGCGCCGAAAAAAGGGGAAGAAGGTCGGAAACTGCGATAAAAAACTCTGGAACTATATGGAAAAATGTGGTAATATAAATCCGGAGGCGATGATATGGGAATTTTCGATACGCTTAAAAAACAGAACACCGTTCTCCAGCTTCCCATTGAGCAGATAAGTCCAAGCCCCTTTCAGCCGAGGAAGAAATTCAGCAAAAGGGAGCTTTCCGAGCTTGCCCAGAGCATCAGCGAAAACGGGCTGGTGCAGCCGGTGTCCGTCAGAAAGACGGAGAGAGGCTACGAGCTTATCGCCGGGGAGCGCAGGCTCAGGGCCTGCGCCCTCATAGGGCGCAAAACCATTGAGGCCATAGTTTATGACCTCAGCGACAGGGACTGCGCGGTATGGGCGCTCATTGAAAATCTGCAGAGGAGCGACCTCGGGGTTTTCGATGAGGCCAAGGGCATTTCCGAGCTTATTACTCTCTGGGGTGTCAGCAGGGAGGAGGCGGCGAAACGCCTTGGCATAGCGCCCTCCACCCTTTCAAATAAACTGCGCCTTCTGAAGCTCTCTCCGGAGGTACGGGAGATCATCACGGAGGCGGGCCTCACGGAACGCCATGCCAGAGAGCTGTTGCGCCTCGAAACGGAGGAGCTCCGGAGGAAAGCCGCCGCCCACATTGCGGAAAGGGAGCTGAGCGTCGCGGAGACGGAGAGGTACGTCACCGCCCTTTGCGCAGAGAAAAAGGCTCCGAAGCCGAGGCCCCGCTACATAGTAAAAGACGTAAAACTTTTTATAAATACCTTTGAGCACGCCGTGGATGTCATGAAAAACTCCGGCATAGGCGCCGTGAGCACCGTCACGGAAAACGGCGAAAATATCATCTACTCGGTGACCATTCCGAAAAGCTCGGCTTTTAGGAGCGGCGCCGAAAAACTCTCCCGAACTGCTCCGGCGCATTCCGCATGTGCGCCGTCAGTTATATAAAGAAGCAGCTCGCTTCGCCAAAGACACATTCCCCTGAAAACACAGAAAGGCTGCCGCAAGGCGGCCTTTTTGTGTTGTTTCACGTGGAACATTGACAACGGGGGAAAGGGGTGGTAAAATTTGCGGAAAAGGAGGCGGAGGCTTTGGAAAAGGAGTATATTGAAAAGTATTTAAACGGTTTTGAAAGCGAAAGGCTTATCATGCGTCCGTTCGCAAAAGGGGACGAGCAGGATATTTACGATTACGCCAGGGACCCGGACGTGGGTCCCCACGCGGGCTGGAAGCCCCATGACAGCATTGAGGAGAGCCGCTCCGTGCTCAAAATGTTTATGGACACAAAGGACGAGCTGACCTTTGCCCTTGTGGACAGGGAGACGGGAAAGGTCATAGGTTCCCTCGGCCTGATGAAGGATTTCAGGCGGCAGGGAGATAAAATTCTCGAAATCGGCTACGCCCTGGGCAAGGAGTACTGGGGCAGGGGGCTCATGACCGAAGCGGTGAAAGCCGCCCTGAAATTCGGCTTCGGGGAGCTGGGCCTCGACATGATAACCATATATCATTTTGACTATAACCGGCGCTCCAGGAGGGTCATTGAAAAATGCGGCTTTAAATACGAGGGCACCCTCAGGGGCGGCTCAAAAATCTATGACGGGAGAGTTTACGATTCCTTCTGCTACTCCATGACCAAGGAGGAGTATGAGGGGAGAGAAAGGGAGTAAGGCACGGCGCTGCTTTGGGAACGCCGGGAGGGGCGTGACGAAAATGTTTTCGCCATGGTGCGTCGGCGCAAACCGTAGGGGCGGGTATTGCCCGCCCGCTTGCCTTCCCCCTTTGGGAAGGTGTCGCCGTCAGGCGACGGATGAGGAAGCCTTCCCCTCTGGGGCGTAGCCCGCGAAGCGCGCCCAGTGGGCGATACAGCAAGCGGGGTACGGCGCATAGCGGCACGCCGCTGCCTGTGGCAGATATAGGCGGGACGCTATGACCGCAGCGCCCGGCAAGCATGAGGCGTTATGCCGAAATGCGAGCCGTCTGACGCAAAGGGCTCTTTTCCTTATAATGCGCATGCCGCAGAAATTTTTGGGAACCGCAAGAGGACGGTGGCTTTGCTGTAAGGCAAAGACGGATGAGGTGTTCCTCCTGTAATCTCTACGATAGGGTGGGGCTTGCCCCACCGCCTTTCTTTTTTATGTACCCCCATCTCTTTGATCTTGCTCAAAGAGACGGTGGTACCCGTCAGAGAAAAGCACTTCACCCCTACCGTTTGCTCCCGCAAACGCTCCCCCGTCAAGGGGGAGAAACTTTCGCCGGGAAAAGGTATCTTTCTAATCTCAACTGCTGTCGTTCAGGCCGACAGCAGATTTCAATATGCCAAGGCGGCACGACCCTTTGCGCTCCGCGACCCACCCCCACCCCCCTCAAGGGGGAGAACGGCTCGCAACATCAGCGAGCTTTTGTGACATATCGTGCTCATTTTGCGTTCAAGGTCACCACCATGTCAGCAATGCGCTTCCGCGACGGAATCACGGCGTGTTTCCGTCCAAATCTGGGG
>JBJEQR010000025.1:0-53965 GCA_051881855.1 Oscillospiraceae bacterium | reverse complement strand
TATGGATGTGGCGTTCCGAAATCTCGTCTATGATTATTACAGTAAGGACCTGTCCGCCAAAGTAAAAACGGCAATGCGTTCCAAACAGGAGAAGGGTGGGTATATCTCTTGTTGCACCTACGGCTATAAAACGTCGCCGGAGAATAAGCACAAAATGATTATTGATGAGCCTGCGGCAAAGGTTGTCCGTGAGATTTTTGAAGCGGTTATTGCAGGTAAGAGCACCAGCGAAATCGCTGCCAATCTTAACGCAAGGGGTATCCCCACGCCCCAGGAATACAAAGGAGTTCGCCGTAAGGAAAAAACCGAACCCCAATGGACACACCCTCGTATCGTTTACACAATTCGCAACATCAAGTACACGGGTGTTATGACCAACCACACGAGAGAAAGCCGCCATATTCGTGATAAGAACCAGCGGCGTGTCCCTATGAGCGAGTGGATCATCCATCCCGACGCTCATGAAGCTATCGTGTCCCGTGAGGAATGGGAGCTTGCCAATGAGACCTTGCGACACCCAAAGAAAGTCACCAAGTCGGTTCTTGACCAGCCTGACAGAGTATATTACTGTGCCCATTGCGGCAGAAAGCTTCGTAAGACCTACGGTTCAGATCAGTATTACTCCTGCGCTTCCGCTTTATACCAGGACAGTGTGGCTTGTTCATCGATTCGTTTCAAAAGGACGGAAATGGAAGAAGTGCTGATTGAATCTCTGAGGGCACAGATCAATTTCATCAAGCAGACCACGCACACAAATAAAAAAGAAAAGCGTTCCTCAAGCACCGAGTGCTACAAGGCTATCGGGCAAGTAGAAAAAGAACTGTCTCAGCTCCAAAGCCGCAAAATGGAGCGTTATGAAGCCTATCGTTCAGGCGAGATCAGCCGAGAGGATTTTATACAAATCAAAGAAAGCCTGACCGTGCAGGCTGATGAATTGTCCGCAAAAAAAGAACAGCTTGGAAGTGAATACCGTGATTTGCTCCAAGCTCAAAAAGAAGAAGCCGAAGTCAGAACGGAGATCACCCAAGCTGAACAGGTTTTAGTAGATGTAGATGCGGGATTGCGAGAGCATCTGTATGAAGCTATTGAGCGAGTTATCGTGACCACCAATGAGCAAATCGAAATCAAGTGGGTATTTGCTGACTTCTTTGCTCAGAGAGAAGATTAAGGCTTGAAATAAGATAAAAGACAGTTTTGCCCCTATTATTACACGAGCACCCCTGATTATCGAGAACAGTTGAGAAAGGTCGTAAACGGTCGAAAACCATGCTATTTCAGTGGTTTTGACCGTCTCCCAAATTTTTTGCCCCTCTCTTGACACGTCGAGACGACCTCGGCAGGGTGGTCATCCCAAAGGAGATCCGCCGCACCATGCGCATCCGAGAGGGGGACCCTCTGGAAATTTTCACGGACAACGACGGTGAGGTAATTTTTAAAAAATATTCGCCCATTGGCGAGCTCGGTGAGTTCGCGGGGCAGTACGCTGAAGTTCTTTACAAGGTGGGCGGCAGCCCCGTGGTCATCTGCGACCGGGACCACGTCATCACTGCGGCAGGCCTTCCGAAAAAGGAGCTTCTTGAACGCCGGGTCTCGCCCATGCTGGAGGACCTGATGGACCGCCGGGCGGCTTACAGCCGCGGCGGCGAAAATGAGGCGCCCTTTTTCCCGGTGGAAGGGGTCGACAAAGCCGCCCTGGCGGCGGCGTCCATTGTCGCCGCCGGCGACGTCTGCGGCTGTGTCATCTATCTCTGCTCCGAGGGCAGGACAAAAGCTACCGAAGCGGACTCGAAGCTCGCGGCGGCAGCCGCCAGTTTCCTTGGAAAACAGATGGAAGAGTAACATTTATATTTTATTTTATTATACTATAAAATATATTATTTGCCATGCCCGTGGTGAAAAAACGGCTTGATAAAGCGGTTTTTTTAGAAAATATAAAAGCTCTTTGCGCCTTTGTGCAAAGAGCTTTTATTCGATTATTAAGTTTTTGACTCCGTAGCTGAGTATCACATTTATGAGCTCGTTGCGGGAGTAGTTTGTCTCCGCCGCAATCCTGTCCAGCTCGCCGAGCGTGTCCTCTTTTATACGCACGCTGATTAGCTTGTTGTTGTCCTCGCCCCTGCGCCTTATTTTAAGGGGCTCCTTTTCTGCCTGATTCACCATGCCGTCACTCCCCGATGCTGTAATACTATTGTAACATTGCAAAATCACATATTTATATATTATGTTTATATATTCAAAATGATTTTTTTATAATATCATTTTAAATATCTGCGGTGGTTTCATCTTTCTCCTAATAAAGCGCCGGGAATAAATTTTCAAGGACGGTCAGACAGGCTCAGCTTCTCCTTTCTTCCGTATCAAAAAAGCTCCCGCCGAACGGCGGGAGCTTTTGTTTTTTACAAATATTAAAGGAAACCGGCAGTCTTGCTGTAAGGGCACCAGGGGCGCACCTCGATGATGTTCCGGCACTCGGGGTCGGTGCTTCGGACGTAGAAGCTGTTCTGCCAGCCAAAGGGGTCGGGCTTTTCGAGGGGGTCGTAAACGTGGACGATATAGTAGCCGTTATCGTCCTTATAGGCGCCGTCCTCTATCATATTGTACTTTTTGCCGTTATAGGTAATTTCAGTGCGCATTTTTCAGCCTCCGATAATTTACTAAATTAAGAATACTACAAAATCGAGCCAAAAGCAATAGAATTTTATCATTCTGTTAATTTTGAGCCGGGGCTCTTGCATTTGAAAAAATTAGTTGTATAATATGAAAGCGTCAGATTGTTTGATTTCAAACAATCTCAGCCTGACAAAAAGGAGGAATGCTCCACGGAGAAATGGTACGTAGGCCGCGACGTCCGCTGCCTTTCGCGGAAAATTGCCCGCAGCGTCTTCAGCACCTGCGCGCACAGGAAAATCGACGAAATGACCAGCTCCAACGGCTGGGTGATAGCCTATATCGGCGACCACCCGGACCAGGACGTCTTTCAGCGCGACCTTGAAAAGGAGTTCGGCATAACCCGCTCCACCGCTTCCAAAAACATTGACCTGCTCGAGCAGAAGGGCTTTATTGAGCGCCGCAGGGTCGATTACGACGCACGGCTCAAAAAGCTGGTGCTCACCAAAAAAGCCGAGGATATACTGGCCATTATGAAGTCGAACCGGGAACTTCTCGAATCGAAGCTCACCGCCGGCTTCACCGACGAGGAGATTTCCACCCTTTGCAGCTATATTCAAAGGCTTATGGCAAATCTTGAAACAGACCCGGAGGAAAAAACATGATAAAACGCCTTGCTAAATCCATAAGGGAATATAAGCTCCCCTCCGTCCTTTCAGCGCTGTTTGTGTCGCTGGAGGTAGTGATGGAGGTGCTTATCCCCTTTGAAATGGCCGATATGATCGACCTTGGCATCAACGCCGGCGACATGGCCGCCGTCACAAAAAGCGGCATAATGCTCATTATTTACGCCGCCTTCGTCATTCTTTTCGGCAACCTGGCCGGAAGGTGTGCTTCCACAGCCGCCTGCGGCTTCGCAAAAAATCTGCGCCATGACATGTATTATAATGTGCAGAATTTTTCTTTTTCAAACATTGATAAATTTTCCACCTCGAGCCTTATCACCCGTATGACCACGGATGTCAGCAACGTGCAGAACGCCTACCTCATGATAGTGAGGACCGCTTTCCGTTCCCCCATGTTCATGATTTTCTCCACGGTTTTCGCGTTCCGTATATATCCGAAACTTGCGGCAATCTTTATTCTCTGCCTTCCGATCCTGTTGGTAGGTATCTATTTAATTATGAAAAAGACACTGCCGGTTTTTAAGCGCGTCTTTAAAACATACGACCGGCTGAACATGACGGTGCAGGAGAACCTGCGCGGCATCAGAGTGGTAAAATCCTTCATCCGGGAGGAGCATGAGTCCGACAAATTTGACGCCATCTCCGAGGATCTGCGCAAGGATTTCACCAAGGCCGAAAAGAACATGGCCTGGGGCTCTCCGATGATGCAGGGCTGCTCCTACGCCTGCATGCTGCTCATCTCCTGGCTCGGAGCAAAGGCCATTGTGGCCTCCGGCGGCGACCCCGAAGTGGGACTTTCCACCGGCATGCTCATGAGCCTCATCACCTACTCCATGCAGATACTCATGAGCGTCATGATGCTGTCCATGGTTTTCGTCATGATAACCATGGCTAAGGAGAGCGCCGGACGTATATGTGAGGTGCTTGAGGAAAACAGCAGCCTCACCAACTGCGCCGAGCCCGTTTACGAGGTGCCCGACGGAAGCATCAGCTTCGACCACGTTTCCTTCCGCTACTCCGAAAAGGCCGATAAAAACTGCCTTGACGACGTCTGTGTGGATATCAGATCCGGCGAAACCGTCGGCATAATCGGCGGCACCGGCTCCTCCAAATCCACCTTTGTGCAGATGATTCCCCGCCTCTATGACGTGACCGAGGGCTGCGTCAAAGTGGGCGGACGGGACGTCCGGGAGTACGACATAGAGACCCTTCGCGACAACGTCGCCATGGTGCTCCAGAAAAACGTGCTTTTCTCCGGAACCGTGCGTGAAAACCTCCTCTGGGGCAACGAAAACGCCACCGACGAGGAAATCAGGCACGCCTGCGAGCTCGCCCAGGCGGACGGCTTCATAAACGAAATGCCCGAGGGCTACGACACCTTTATAGAACAGGGCGGAGCCAACGTCTCCGGCGGACAGAAGCAGCGTCTCTGCATAGCGAGGGCCCTGCTCAAAAAGCCGAAGGTGCTCATTCTCGATGACTCCACCAGCGCCGTGGATACCAAGACGGACGCCCTCATCCGCAGGGCCTTCGCCGAGGAAATTCCCGACACCACAAAAATAATCATCGCTCAGCGTATCGCCTCCGTACAGGACGCTGACAAGATAATCGTCCTGGACGAGGGCAGAATAGCCGCCATGGGAAGCCATGAGGAGCTCCTGGCTTCCAGCGACATTTACCGTGAGGTCTACGAATCCCAGAAAGGAGGCATGTCCGATGACTGAAAGCAATAACAGACCCGCAAAAAGGCCCTCCGCCGCTCCCGGCAGAGGAAATCCCGTCAGGAACGTCGACAAGAGTACCGTGAAGCGCCTCCTCTCCTACTTCAAAGATTACAAATGGAAAATGGTCTTTGTGTTCGTGTGCATAGTTCTAAGCACCGTCGCGAGCGTAGCCTCCTCCATTTTCATCAAATCCCTCATTGACGACTACATCGCGCCCCTCATCGGCGTCGCGAACCCGGATTTCTCCGCCCTCATCGGCGCCATAGCCGGCATGGCGGTGCTCTATCTGACCGGTATCCTCTCCACGCTTTTCTATAACCGGGTCATGGCCACCGTCACCCACAATATACTCCGTGACATCCGCGACAGCATGTTCCGCCACATGCAGCGCCTGCCCATAAAATATTTCGACACCCACTCCCACGGCGACGTCATGAGCTATTACACCAACGACGCGGACACCCTGCGCCAGATGCTCTCCCAGAGCATACCCCAGGTGATACAGTCCATGCTCACCATTGCCGTGGTGTTCATAGCCATGCTCATGCAGAGCATCTGGCTCACGCTCATTGTGGTGGTGTTCACCTTCTTCATGCTCAAGCTCCTCGGAAAGATAACCGGCAAATCCAGCGGCTATTTTATGAAATCCCAGCGTTCCATTGCCGACGTCAACGGCTATATTGAGGAGATGATAAACGGCCAGAAGGTCGTCAAGGTCTTTAACCACGAGGAAAAGGCCAAGGAGGCCTTTGACGTCAAAAACAACGAGCTCTGTGCCAACGCCACCAATGCAAACAAGCTCGCCAACACTCTTATGCCCCTTATGAACGGCCTCGGCTACTGCCTCTACGTCATCATAGCCATTGCGGGCGGCTACATGGCCCTCGCGGGCGTCACCAACCTGAGCCTTAGCGGCATTGCTCCCCTGACCCTCGGCACCATCGCCTCCTTCGTACAGCTCTCCAGAAGCTTCTGCCAGCCCATTGGCCAGGTCTCCAACCAGATAAACTCGGTCATCATGGCCGTTGCCGGCGCGAAGCGTATTTTCGAGCTCATTGACGAGCCCATTGAGGAGAACAGCGGCAAAGTCACCCTCGTAAACATCACCGAGAAGAACGGCGTACTTGAAGAGACCGAGGAGCGCACCGAGCACTGGGCCTGGAAGATACCCCACGAGGACGGCAGCTTTGAATACCGCGAGCTCAAGGGCGCTGTGTGCCTCGACCACGTGGACTTCTCCTATGAGGAGGGCAAGCGGGTCCTGCATGACGTGAGCTTCTACGCCGAGCCCGGCCAGAAGGTCGCCCTTGTGGGCGCCACCGGCGCAGGCAAGACCACCATTACAAACCTCATAAACCACTTCTACGACATTGAAAACGGCACCATCACCTACGACGGCATTGATATACGGGACATCAACAAGGACGACCTGCGCCGCTCCATGGGCGTGGTGCTTCAGGACGTAAACCTCTTTACCGGCACGGTCATGGAAAACCTCCGCTACGGGCGCCCCGGCGCCACTGACGAGGAGTGCATAGCGGCTGCCCAGCTTGCGGACGCCGACGGCTTTATCCGCATGCTGCCCCAGGGCTACAACACGGTGCTTGAGGGGGACGGCAGCGGCCTTTCCCAGGGCCAGCGCCAGCTCATCTCCATAGCCCGCGCCGCCGTGGCGGACCCGCCCGTTATGATACTCGACGAGGCCACCTCCTCCATCGACACACGCACCGAGTCCATAGTGCAGCACGGCATGGACGCCCTTATGTACGGCAGGACGGTGTTCGTCATAGCGCACCGCCTCTCCACCGTGCAGAATTCCGACGTCATCATGGTCCTCGACCACGGGCGCATTATCGAGCGCGGAAGCCATGAAAAGCTCATAGCCGAAAAGGGCCGGTACTACCAGCTCTATACCGGCGCCTTCGAGCTGGAATAAAAAAGAACAAAGAAAAGCGGGCTTTTGCCCGCTTTTTTGTTTGTATAAATATGATAATGGCGGCCGCCAAACTACGCGCCCCATTTTACTGCCGGGAGGGGAGCGCCCTCCCTCTGAAACGGCGCGCGCAGCGGCAGCCATACGCCGCAAGCGCGGAAGCTGATATTTGCCGCCCGCAAAATTTTTACCGGCGACCCCGGAAAAACCATTCAGATTATCAGCATTTCCGCCAGCATTTTCTTCGTTTTTTCATAGATTCCGTCAAGGTCCTCCGGCGGAAGCGGGTTTTCGCCCTTACCTATCTCTATGGTGAAGCCCGGGCGGCGGAAATTTTTTATGTACCAGTCCTTCAGCCCGCCGTGGGAGGCGGTGCCTTCGGGCAAAATCATTTTGTAGCCCGACGCCTCCGCCAGGCGTTCCCCGGCGCTGCGGCTCAGCGTGGGCGTCTCCGGCCCGTAGTACCAGTAAATTTCTTCGCCCTGGGAGTGGAATGAATACAGCCGCCGCACGTTGAAGGTGCTGCAAAAGCCGCAGACCGCCCTTGTTTCCGGCTCGGAAAAGGGGCGCGGTCCGCCGTATTTTCCCGGCCCGGGGCCGTATATCCCCGCCTGGTGCTCGAGCTTCTGGAGCGTCTCCCAGCCCGCGCCGAAATTGTGGTTAAGGTCAACGCCCCGGGCGTTGGCGTTCCAATGGGCAAAATCCCCCTTGGCAAGCCGGGCTATGCGCTTTTCGGCGGAGAGGGCGCCCGCCGCGCCCCGGAGGTTTATCTCCACCCCGTCCGGATTGAGCACGGACACCAGCGCTATGCCGCGCTTGAATATGGCTTTTCCCACGTTCACTCCGCAGAAGCAGTCGCCATTCTCAAAAGCGGAGCAGACTTCATCGAAAAATCGCAGCAGAAGCAGCGCCGTCAGCCACTCGCTGCCGTGGGTTGCTCCCACAAACAAGGCGCAGCCGCAGGTGTTGCCCAGGGTGAGCACCGAGATCCTGCGTCCGAGGGAACTGCTACCGATAGAAAAAGTCTGAGCATGGGGATGAGCAAGCAGCATTTCCCGTATGTAATTTTCAAGGTTTGCCGCCGTGGGCGCTTTGTCAAAATCCATAATTTCTTCTCCCTAACTATTCATTTCCAGAATAATATATGATAGAATATAGTAAATTAGGCTTTGGGAGGATGAATTTCCTGTGGGACATTTTGAAAAAACTCTGGATTCCGAAACCGTCTATGACGGAAAAATAATCAAGGTCCTCCGGGACCGGGCGCTTCTTGAGGACGGCAGCTCCGCCCTCCGGGAGGTGGTGCGCCACAAGGGCGCTTCCGCGGTGCTCGCTCTGGACTGCGGCGGCAGCGCCTTTTTTGTGAAACAGTTCCGCTACCCTGTGGGGCAGGTCCTGCTCGAAGCGCCCGCCGGAAAGCTCGACCCGAACGAGGAGCCCCTTGCCTGCGCGAAGCGGGAGCTTCGGGAGGAATGCGGCCTTGAGGCCGCAAAGTGGACTGAGCTTGGCCCCATGCTTTCCTCCCCGGGCTTTTGCGACGAGGTAATCTGGCTCTTCCTTGCGGAGGAGCTCTCCGAGGTGGGGCAGAATCTCGACAAGGACGAATTTCTGGACGTTGTGAAAATTCCGCTGGCTGAAGCCCGCCAAATGGTGCTCAGCGGCGCCGTCCCGGACGCAAAAACCCAGGTGCTCGTGCTCAAGGCGGCGGAAAAGGCCGGGAAATGAATAAAAATGACATAGCGGCTGGGGCGGATATGTCCGTCCCTGCCGCTGTGATGTCATTTTTCTGGGGTGTGCACTGTTTCGGCGGGCCCCCTCTAAAGCCGCCCTTTCGCCGCGCTTTTCATTATTTCTATCCGCCGACGGCACGCTATGTATTATGGATATGCTTTCCGGGGCGGAACGCCGGTACCGGCGGCCGTTCACCCGCATCATGGCAGGGTTATCTACCCTTGCGGGGAAAACAAGAGCCCTGCGGACAATATACCCGAGTGCCGTGCCGCCGATTACAGAATAGCTGCAAAAAAACTCTCCTTTCGGAGAGCTTTTGCATGTGTTTTCAATAGCTTTGAGCCGCTTTGTTTTCCCGCAGCTTCAGGCTTAATCCTTTATAAAATAAAAAGCACACCTTCCGGTGTGCTTTATTGGTGCGCTGTGGGGGACTCGAACCCTCGGCCTACTGGTTCGTAGCCAGTCACTCTATCCAGCTGAGCTAACAACGCATGACGGTTTTTCACCGCAAAAGTTAGAATACCATAAATTTTGCTCCGTGTCAACAAAAACTTTTAAAAACTTTAAATAAATGCGGAATATTTCCGGCCCCCGGCAGAGTGGAGGCCGGAAATATGTGAAAGCATCAGAAGAGGTTCCTGCGGAACTTATTCCAGCGGCGCTTGGCCAAAAGGGTCGCGCCCGCCGCGAAAACAGCCAGCAGCAGCCAGAGCAGCATCACCATGCCCCAGCCGGTTTTCTCCACAAGCACGCCAGTCAGCCAGCTCACCGCGGCTGTGCTTATGTACGAAACGGAGTTGAGCGTACCTGTTACCGTCGAGACCTTGCCCACCTTGTAAAAATACATTGGGATATTGCCTATGATTATCATGTTCTGGCCGAGGGAGCAGGCATAGGTCACAGCAAGAGAGATTATTGATATGACCAGCGAGAACCTGCCGAAAAGGGTCAGTAGCGAGAGACTGCCGGCGGAGATGAGAAACAGCACAAAGAGGGAGTAGAGCTCGTCCCGGGTCTTTACTATGAGCTTATTCGCAATATACGGGCCGAAAAGCCCCGCTATCGGAAGCATGGTGCCGGTGAGTATGGAAATAACCGCGCCCATATCGAACATATCGGTGATGAAGGTCGGTACCCAGGTGGACATGCAGTCCTTGAGCACGCCCTGCACTCCGCCCGCAAGGGCAAGAATCGCAAGGCCGGAAACCGCAAAGAGCTTGAACAGATTTGTCGGCACCTCGTCGTGGGGCACCTCCTCCCCCTCCTCCTCTTCGGCAGAAAGCACGGCCTCATGCACTATGCCGTTTTTGTCCGCGTCATGCTCGATTTTCGTGGTGACGGTTATCCACACCAGCGCCGCGAAAAGGGTCGCCGCCATGCCGCATATAAAGGACGCCGTCCAGCCGTACAGGCTTATGAGCACCGCGGAGAGGATATAGGCAAAAAGGGTGCCCGCGGCCATGGTGGTGGCAAGGACGGTGCAGGCCTTCTGGCGCTTGTCGTCCGACACACGGTCGGAAACGATCTTGCAAATCGGCGCCCAGAGCAGAGCCTGGGCAAGGCCGTTCATGCTCCAGAGCGCGACCATGAGCCAGAACGGCGGCGACAGAGATATGCCGAGGTTTATGAGCGCCGAACATAAAAGGCCCGTAAATACAAGGTAGCGGGGGGATATTTTATCGCCCAGTATTCCGCTGAGGAACTGCCCACAGCCGTAGCAGATAAAAAAGCCCGTGGTGACCGTACCCGCCTGGGAAGCCAGAAGCACCCCGGAGGAGGTCATATCCGCCATGGAGGCGGAGAAGTTGAGCCTGCCTATGTATGAAAAGCTGTATGCCATCCAGCAGACAGCTATAAAAACCCATGTTGTGCTGTTTTTTGCAATCTTATTTTTCATGATGACAAAAAATTTTCAGCCTTTCAAAAATAATACCTTTTGTAAAGTATCATTATATCACCTTTACATATATTTTACAATCGACATTCTTGACAAATTAACCGAAATATTATATATGATACGAATAAAAAATATGAAATATGAGTGGAAAATTGCAAAATTCAGTGTTTGCGCCCGCCCCGCGGCATTTTCCCTGCATATTTTCCGCCCGTGCATTTTACGCAAAATCAAAAATTGAAAGCGAGAAAAACAAAGTAAATCAAAGAAAACAGGCGAAAATCAAAGCATTTTATTTGCAAATTAAATTTTCTCAAAAAATCTGTTGACAGAGGGATTTTCTTTAGTTATAATAACTCTTGTCGCTTTCTGAACGAAAGAAAAACAAAGGAAAATACAATGGAGGTAAACGCTATGTCCACCACTATGCCTAATGCCGCTACTATCGAGCGCAAATGGTATGTTCTTGACGCAGCAGGTAAACCCCTCGGCCGCACTGCTGCCACTGCCGCCACCCTTCTCCGCGGCAAACATAAAGTTGATTTTGCTCCTCATGCCGACTGCGGCGACTATGTCGTAATCATCAACGCTGAGAAAGCTGTCCTCACCGGCAACAAGCTCATCCAGAAGATGTACCGTCATCACACCGGTTACGTAGGCCATCTCAAAGAGATCAACTACAAAACCCTTATGGCTAAGAACCCCGCTTTCGCAATGAAGCTCGCTGTCAAAGGCATGCTCCCTGCAAACAGCGTAGGCGCAAAGAGCCTCACCCGCTGCCACATCTATGCTGGCGCAAACCACAAACACCAGGCTCAGGCTCCCGAAGCCTGGGTACGCTGATTCGGAAGGAGGACGTAAACTATGTATGATTCCAACCCTTACTTCTACGGTACCGGCAGAAGAAAAAGCTCTGTTTCCCGCGTCCGCGTTTATCCGAACGGAACCGGCGCGATAACCATCAACGGCCGCGACATCGAGGATTATTTCGGCCTTGACACCCTCAAACTCATTGTCCGTCAGCCCCTTGAGCTCACCGAGACCACCGGCGCTTTCGACATCGTATGCACCGTCTCCGGCGGCGGCGTCACCGGCCAGGCCGGCGCTATCCGTCACGGCATCTCCCGCGCACTTCTCCAGTACAATGAGGAGCTCCGCCCTGTACTTAAAAAAGCAGGCCTTCTCACTCGTGACCCGAGAATGAAAGAGCGTAAAAAATACGGTCTCAAAAAAGCCCGCCGCGCACCTCAGTTCAGCAAACGTTAATCTTTGGATTACAAAAAATCATGCCCTCCGCTTCTGCGGAGGGCTTTTTCTTTCTTCGGAACTGAGGTGGCGGGCATAGCCCGCTGTGGTTCAGCAAACGTTAATCGTTTTCGAAAAATTTTTTGGAAGCTCACCGCAAGGTGGGCTTCTTTTTTTGCAGTTATGGAACGAAGGTGCCACCACGGGCACCAAGGGCGTACTTTGTAGACAATCCGGGGAGTTGCGCTTAATATTGAATGAATGGGCAGCCCCACACTGGGCCTTGTTTCAGGGTTTGCGGCCCTCGGGCCGCAGAGGAATATGTACCCCCATCTCTTTGATCTTGCTCAAAGAGACGGAAACGGATAGACTCCATCAATGGAAATCCAGGCGAAAGCTCCCTCTTGCCGTCAGCGTCTTTCCGCAGAAAGAGATGGGGGTACATAATCCCCGCGGAACGCCGGGGACGGCGTTCCCTACCGTAGCAAGGTGCGATGCGGGCAGGCGGGCGGATAATATCCGCCCCTACGGGTGGCGCTCAATTCTCCTATAATAAGGCAAATCAAAAACGCCCCTCCCGGCGTTCCCTACCACAGCGGGTTGCAATACGGGCGCCCGGGCGTCTTAAAACAATAAAACTCGTTTTCCGCATTTACTTTTGCCCCTTTGCTGTGATATTATATTATCCGAAAACTTCAAGAGGTGAAAATATGAGCCAGTGGAAAGAAATAAGCATAACAGAAATTAAAAACGTCCATATCGGCCACGCCCAGGATGAGGAGCACGGCACCGGCTGCACGGTCATAGTCTGCGACAAAAAGGCCGTCTGCGGCGTGGACGTGCGGGGCGGAGGCCCCGCCTCCCGGGAAACGGACCTTCTGAACCCGCTCAAGAGCAACGACGGCGTGAACGCCGTGCTGCTCAGCGGCGGCAGCGCCTACGGCCTCGACGCCGCCGGCGGAATTATGAAATATCTCGAGGAAAAGGGCCGCGGCGTCAAGGTCGGGAACGAGATAGTACCCATTGTCGTCGGCTCCTGCATTTTCGACCTCGGCTGCGCCTGCGGCAAGGTGCGCCCCGACGCCGAAATGGGCTACGCCGCCTGCCTCGACAGCGAGAAGGACCTGGAGCGAAACGGCTGCGTCGGCGCCGGCACCGGCGCCACCGTCGGCAAAATGCACGGCGACGGCTTCGCCATGAAATCCGGCCTCGGCTGCTACTGTCTCCAGGTGGGAGGACTTCAGGTGGGAGCCGTGGTGGTGGTAAACGCCGTGGGCGACGTCTTTGAAATGGACTCCAAAAAGCAGCTCGCGGGGCTCCTGAACAGCAAAAAGGACGGCATGCTCTCCAGCGAGGAGGAGGCCGTAAAGCTCCTCCAGATAGCCAGCAAATTCTCCTTCAACACCACCATAGGCGCCGTCATAACCAACGCGGGCCTCGACAAGGCGGAGATGAACAAGGTGGCCTCCATGGCCTCAAACGGCCTCGCCCGCACAATCCGCCCGGTGAATACCTCCATGGACGGGGACTCCATTTACGCCCTCTCCGCCGGAAAGGTCAAATCCAGCCCGGACGTGGTGGGCACCCTCGCCGCCCACGTGGTGGGTATGGCCGTGAACAGGGCGGTGCTTTCCGCCGAAGAAAAATACGGCTACAAAGCCGCAAAGAGCTTCATAGAGTAAAGACCGCCAAAGCCCGCCTCCCGGCGGGCTTTTTTTGTTGGTTTTGGGCATTGCGGAGCCATGGCATTTTGTTAAAAATGCCTATGACATTTTGTACTAAAATAATGTATAATAATTGTAGATTTTTTAGTATGATAGAATTTGCGGTAATTATACGCATTTTACGGAGGGAAGATAGCTGTGCTTAATGTCGGTGAAACACTTGTTTATGGTTCAAGCGGCGTCTGCCGCGTAGAGGATATATGCGTCCGGGACTGCGGAAGCGGCAAGAGGGAATACTACGTCCTCCAGCCCGTATACGACACCCGCTCCACCGTATACGTCCCCACCGACAGCGAAAAGCTCGTCTCCCACGCCAAGGCTCTGCTGACCCGGCAGGAAGTATACGACATGATAGACGACATGCCCGAGGACAGCTTCGAGTGGATAGTGAACGACAAGGAACGGGGCGAGACCTTCCGGAACATTCTGGAGGAGGGCTCCCGAAAGGACGTAGTGAAGCTCATACGCACCCTCTACCTGCGCAAAAAGGAGCTTTCCGAGAGGGGCAAGAAGCTCCGAAGCTCTGACGAAAGCATAATGCAGAGGGCCGAAAGGCTCCTCTACGGCGAATTTGCCTGGGTGCTCGGGATAAATCCCTCGGAGGTGACCGGTTTCATCGCCCAGCGTGTGAACTGATTTTTGTGAAGAGGCCGCGGTGCTCAAAGCACCGCTTTTTTATTTTTTCGCAAAACCCGCCCCAGCTTGTTGACAAGGGCGGGTTTCAGGGAATATTATATATTTGGATTTTTATCGGGAAGGGGGCTTCGCCATGTCTGATTTTGAAGAAAAATATGACGATTTGCTTGAAAAGCTCGAGGAGCTTGCCAGCCAGAAGAAGTATAACGACCTTAAAAAGGAGTTCTGTCTGCTGTACCCGACGGACATAGCTCTGCTTTTTGACGACCTGCCGGAGGAATACCTGCCCGTGATGTTCCGGCTCCTGCCGAAGGAGACCGCCGCCGACGTTTTCGTGGAGCTGGAGAGCGATTCCCAGGAGATGCTCATCCGGGGCTTTTCCAACACTGAGCTGAAACAGATACTCGACGACCTCTACCTCGACGACACCGTCGACATCATAGAGGAGATGCCCGCCAACGTCGTAAAGCGCATACTTAAAAACTCCGACCCGGAGACCCGTCAGGACATAAACCGGCTCCTCCAGTACCCGGAGGACTCCGCGGGCTCCCTGATGACGACCGAGTTCATCCGCCTGCGCCGGAACACCACCGTTGCCGGGGCTTTCGACGTGATACGCGAAAAGGGCACCGACTCCGAGACCATCAACGTCTGCTACGTGACGGACGAAAAGCGCCACCTTCTGGGCTACGTCACCATAAGAACGCTGGTACTTGCGAAGGACACCTCCGCCCTCATCGGGGACATTATGGACCCACAGGTCATATCCGTAAACACCCATGAGGACAAGGAAATAGTGGCTCAGGACATGAGCAAATACGACTTTGACGCCATGCCCGTGGTGGATTCCGAAAACCGCATTGTCGGTATCGTCACCTTCGACGACGCCATCGACGTCATGGAGGAAGAGGCCACCGAGGATATCGAAAAGATGGCCGCTATCACCCCGTCCGACAAGCCCTACCTCAAAACCGGAGTATTCGACATCTGGAAATCCCGTATCCCGTGGCTTCTCCTTTTGATGATCTCCGCCACCTTTACCGGAATGATAATCACGAGCTTTGAGGACGCCCTGGCCGCCTACGTTGCGCTGACCGCCTTTATCCCCATGCTCATGGACACCGGCGGAAACTGCGGCTCCCAGGCCTCCGTAACCGTTATCCGCGGTATCTCCCTTCAGGAGATAGAGTTCAGCGACGCGTTCAAAGTCATCTGGAAGGAGCTTCGGGTGGCCGTGCTCTGCGGCGTCACCCTTGCTGTGGTCAGCTTCGCCAAAATCATGCTCTTTGACGGCATGCTCATGGGCAACGCCGGCATCACCCCCACCGTCGCCGCGGTGGTCTGCCTGACGCTGCTTCTGACCATTATCTGCGCCAAGGTTGTGGGCTGCACCATGCCCCTCATAGCCAAAAAAATTGGCTTTGACCCGGCGGTCATGGCCTCCCCTTTCATAACCACCATTGTGGACGCCATGTCCCTGCTCATCTATTTCCAGTTTGCGAAGCTGATGCTCAGAATCTGAACACCCTAAAGCGGCGGCAAAACGCCGCTTTTTCCGTATTTTCAAGGATTGGAGATGTACTCTCTTGCGCGAGATCGATTCCGCCCTCATAACCGAAACCGTGGCCCGGCTCTGCATCGAGGCAAATATAAAGCTCCCCCGGGACGTCCGGGACTGCATCGCCCAAAGGGCCGGGGAGGAGACCTGGCCCCCGGCAAAGGAGATACTTGACCGCATAGCCGAAAACTACTCCATTGCCGAGAGCGAGGGCATGCCCATCTGTCAGGACACCGGCCTTGCCTGCGTGTTCCTCGAGGTGGGGCAGGAGGTCCATATCTCCGGAAACCTCAGCGACGCTGTGAACGAGGGCGTTCGCCGGGGCTACCGGGAGGGATTCCTGCGGAAATCCGCCGTCCGGGACCCGCTCCGGCGGGTCAACACCGGGGACAACACCCCGGCAATGATTTACTATGACATTGTGCCCGGAAACGCCGTTAAAATCACTGTCGCGCCCAAGGGCTTCGGCAGCGAAAACATGAGTCAGATAAAAATGCTCAGGCCCTCGGACGGAGTGGAGGGGGTCAAAGCCTTCGTGCTCAAAGCCGTGGCGGAGGCGGGCGCCAACCCCTGCCCGCCCGTTATAGTGGGCGTCGGCATAGGCGGCACCTTCGACAAAGCGGCCCTCCTCGCCAAAAAAGCCCTGCTGCGGGACACCGGAGCCCCCAGCCCCGACCCCTTTTACGCGGAGCTTGAGCACGAGCTGCTCACGGGCATAAACGCCCTCGGCATCGGGCCCCAGGGCTTCGGCGGGCGCACCACCGCCCTCGCCGTGAGCATAGAGGCCATGCCCACCCACATAGCCGGGCTGCCCGTGGCGGTGAATATCAACTGCCACGTGGCAAGACACAGAACGGAGGTGCTCTGATATGGCAATAAAAGTGACCTCTCCCCTCTCTCCTGATAAGGCCCGGAAGCTCAGATGCGGGGATTCCTGCCTTATTTCCGGCATCATTTATACCGCCCGGGATGCCGCCCACAAGCGCCTTTGCGAGCTGCTTGCGGAGGGAAAGGCGCTTCCCTTTGATATTAAGAACGCCGTCATCTACTACGTGGGGCCCACTCCCGAGCATGACGGCAGGCCCATAGGCTCCGCTGGGCCCACCACCTCCTACCGCATGGACGCCTACTCCCCCGCCCTCATCGCCGCCGGCGAAACAGGCATGATAGGCAAGGGGCGGCGCGGGCCGGAGGTGGTCGCCGCCATGCGTGAGCACGGCGCAGTCTATTTCGGCGCCATAGGCGGCGCGGGGGCCCTTCTGAGCCACTGCGTAAAGGAGGCGGAGGTGGTTGCCTATGAGGACCTGGGCGCGGAGGCCGTCCGCCGCCTGGTGGTGGAGGACCTTCCCGTCACCGTGGTCATTGACTCGGAGGGTAACGACCTTTACGAAAGAGGAAGAAAAGAATATCTGGAATCGGTAAACGGATAGAGCTGCGGCGGGGCAAAGGCCCCGCCGCTTTTTTTGCGCCGCAAAACGTCCCCGCCGTTCCGGGCATTATTAAGCTGCGCTTATTCGCCTGCGCCCGCTCTCCCGCCCGCCGTCATGGTGCGAAACGCTTGAAATTCCGCTTATGCCCCCTGCTGTAAAATTTTTACCGCAGGGTGTTGACAAAGCAGGTTGCTTGTATTACAATGAACTTAGTTGATTGCATTACAAGTAACCCTTCCGGAAAGGAGCTGAAAAACAAATATGGTAAATAAAACCCAGATACTCAAAGGCATACTCGAGGGCTGCGTTTTGAAGCTGCTGGCCGAAGAAAAACTCTATTCACAGGAAATATCGGCGAAATTTGCCGAGTTCGGCCTGCGGGAGGTCAGCGACGGCACTCTTTTCCCCCTGCTCCTGCGGCTCGAGAGCGAGGGGCTCATAGCTTCGGAAAAGGTGCCGGTTTCAAACGGCCCGGCCAGAAAATATTACCACACTGCTGAAAAAGGTCTCGTGGAGCTATCGAAATTCCGTGAGGTATGGAGCGAGCTTCAAACCTCAGTAAATGAAATTCTGAATGGAGGCGGCAAAGATGAATAAAGAGCTTAACGGGCTTTACCTCAAAGATTTTAACAGGATAAAAAAATATATAGTCCGGCATTGCAAGCCGGGAACAGAGAGGGACGAGGCGCTCCAAAACCTGCGGGCCATCTATCTTGACGCCCAGGTGAGCGGCGCGGCCCTTGAGGAAATAAGGGGCGAATCGGCGGAGGAGTACGCTATGGAGATAGCGGCGGCGCTGCCTACTAAAAAGCATGCAAAGCTTCCTAGTATTTTAAAAACGGCATTTATCGTTGTTGTTTCTTTTGCTATTGGCGGTAGTGTGCTTTGGCTGACGAGCGATGTCTATGCTGTAAAGATGAGAGGATACGCTTTTGTTTTGCAAAATCCGGAAAAGTTTGTAATCAGCACAAGTAAGCTAAACCCCTCCGATGTAGAAAGTTTTTTATACTGCAGCCCAAATGGCATTGAAAAACAAAGCGGCTACTGCGAGTTTATCGGTATGAATTTTAAAAATATATTTTTTGACGAAAGCACCAAAAAGCTCACCGTCAGCGTTTCAACCGATTCCGTAACCTCGACCGAGACGAACGTCACTGAAATAATAACCCCAAAAATTCCGGTCTATGACAAAGAGAACAGGCTTTTATACATGGTCGACCACGGCGCAAAGATCAGAATAGGCGAAACCACCTACTCAGCATTGATAGACAACTTCTACACTTCCCGGGGTGGAAAGGTTTGTTTCGACCTTGTTGTCAACTTTAACATTGAAACAGATCCAGCCGATATTGCCGAATATATAAATTCCGGAAAGGCTGTCGCAGTCTTTTTCAACGAGATTTATAAAGTAAGCTACAGCTATATTGGTGTTTGGGCCGCCCAAAACAGCGGCTCGGCTTTCTTCAATTCCCCCTTTGGAACCGAGAACAACTACCCGGAACCGCTTTATGACTTTGTGGTTGTCACCGCCGAAACCGAAGAAAATATAGTGTATGAGGTATCTTTGGTTGTAGATAAAGATACTCGTGAAATCAAGCTCCTTTATGAAATAGACTTTGCTTGTGTTCCACGTAACCTGCACTCACTGTCTTTTAAAAACCCGATTCTTTACGACGGAAAAATTTATATTGAATATAATTACAAATTATTTGAAGACCAAAAAATTCAAGTCAAAAAGTTTGTTTTTGACCCAAAAGAACTGTTGTAGATAAATTATTATTGTGGTGGTGCCAATGCTCATTTAGCCTTTTCAAAATGTAATAATATTCACCAGAATTTTGAGAAAGGATGTCTAATTATGAAAAAAGCTCTCTCTTTAATTCTTGCATTTATCATGGTTTTATCTTGTGGTGCTACGGCCTTTGCAGCAGTAAAAGATCCTGACGCCTCACCGCGATTATTACTTCGCTACACAGTTAAAAAAGATGTCTATTCTTCCGTTGGAAACTTGTTTTTGAGTACAGTCGAGATTGATGCCACTGCTAATGATAGCACTGGTAAATTTGTAATCGTACACGATGTGCACTTTGTTGGAGATATGCCTGCAGATGTAACTTATCGGGTCATACGAGGATATTCTATAACCAGTAGTGGGGCTGTAAAAGTAGATCTGAGGTTTGATCTGGCTGGTGGAGGATCCTATTATACTAGTGTAACTTTTCCATGTGATATATAATATACATTTCCCTAATTGGCCGCCTGACGGGCGGCCTTTTTCTTTCTGCGCTGTCTCCGCCCTGCCTGGGCAAGGAGGCTTCCCAAAATGCAGAACGGGACGCGCAAATGTGCATAAAAGGCAGAAAAGCGCTGAAAATTTCGCAGAAATTCTTCGACGCGGGCACATTTTTATAAAAAAGTATTGCAAAATAAAAGAAAATCCTTTATTATTTTATATGTAAAAAATCGCGCTTTGCGTTTTAAATTAGGAGGTTTAACTTATGGTTTCTGCAGGTGATTTCAGAAACGGTGTAACTTTTGATATGGACGGTTCCGTTTATCAGATCATTGAGTTCCAGCACGTAAAACCCGGCAAGGGCGCCGCTTTCGTGCGCACCAAAATCAGGAACGTCATCTCCGGCGCAGTGACTGAGCGTACTTTCAACCCGACCGATAAATTCCCCACCGCTTTTATCGAGAGAAAAGAAATGACCTACAGCTACAACGACGGCGACCTTTATTATTTCATGGATCCCGATACCTATGAGCTCGTTCCCATCGAGGAAAAATTCCTCGGCGACAGCTTCAAATTCGTAAAAGAGGAAATGATCTGCAAGATCCTTTCCTACAAAGGAAGCGTTTTCGGCCTCGAGGCTCCCAACTTCGTGGAGCTTGAAGTCACCGCCACCGAGCCCGGCGTAAAGGGCGATACCGCCACCAACGTCACCAAGCCCGCCACCGTCGAAACCGGCGCTGAGGTCAAGGTCCCGCTCTTCATCAACGAGGGCGACCGCATCCAGATCGACACCCGTTCCGGCGAATATATCGGCAGAGCCTGAGGAATACTTCTCACAAACAAAAAAATTGCCTGTAACGGTAAAGGAGAAAGCTATGACTATTTCTGAAAAAGTTGCTCATCTTAAAGGACTTATGGAAGGACTTAACTGCGAGGACAAAGTTCTCAGCGCCGTTGCTGAGATCCTTGAAGACCTTGCCTATGACCTCGAGGACGTGCAGGACTCCCTTGCTGAGGTCGGCGAGCAGGTCGAGCTCATTGACGAGGACCTCGAGGCACTCGAGGACGATTACTATGAGTGCGACGACGATGACGATGACGACGATTGCTGCTGCTGCGGCGATGACGACGACTGCTACGAGGTCGAGTGCCCCGCCTGCGGCGAAGTTATCTGCATCGACGGCTCCATTGTCGACGAGGGCGAGATGGAGTGCCCCAACTGCGGCGAGCACCTTGAGTTCGACTTCGACGACGAAGAGGAAGAAGAGGAAGACGACTGATAGGGCTCATTCAGCCTGACCCGATATGTCAAACGGCCCCCGGCGCTCTGCGCCGGGGGCTTTTCCGTGCTCAATATTTTTTTCAAACCCCCTTGACAGAGGGGGATCATGGTGCTATATTTAAGGTAACTTAATAAGGTCTTCAGGGCGGGGCGCAGTTCCCCACCGGTGGTATAGCCCACGAGCCGCAAGGTATGATTCGGTGAAACTCCGAAGCCGACAGTATAGTCTGGATGAAAGAAGATCGTGCAATGTTTGTGATAACCGCGCATGTATCAGCTCTGGAATGTAAGATTCCGGAGCTTTTTGTTTTTGCGAGGCCCCTTGCATACGGCGATGCCCTGAACAGCCAGTTTCGGGGCATTTTTCTTTTTTGGAGGTGGTCTCTGCCGGTGGTTTTTAATTCGCCCGCTTCGGCGCTCCGCTCAAAATCCGGGCGGCTATTCCCCATTCTTAAATCTTTGTTCATAACAAATTAAAAAAGAGGTATTATTATGAAAAACGCAAAATCTTCAATAAACATCAGAAAACTCGTGGGAACCGCAATGCTCGGCGCAGTTGCGACGATACTTATGTATCTTGAGTTCCCGATTCCGATAATGCCGGCGTTCATCAAAATGGACGTTTCCGAGCTTCCCGCGCTCATCGCCGGCTTTGCCTACGGCCCCGTTTCCGGCGTCGTCGTCTGTCTTATCAAGAACCTCATCAAGCTCCCCAGCACCACTACTGCCGCCGTCGGCGAGCTCTTTAACTTCGTGATGGGCGCGCTTTTCGTCGGAACCGCCGCCCTCGTTTACAAAAAAATAAAAAGCCGCAAGGGCGCCGCAATAGGCTCCGTCCTCGGCGCCGCCGTTATGGCAATTGTCTCCGTTCCGTACAACTACTTTATCGTCTATCCCGCCTACGTCGTCTTTTACGGTATGCCCCTTGACGCCATCATCGGAATGTACCAGGCGATAAACCCCAACGTCGACGGACTTCTTGCCTGCCTTCTTACGTTCAACCTTCCCTTTACTTTCTTTAAGGGTCTTGTGGATGCGCTTATCTGTTTCCTCATCTATAAGCCCCTCTCCCCAATCCTTCACGGAAGAAGATAAGCTGAACGAAAACGCCGCGCCGCTTTGAAAGCGGCGCCTTTTTATTGGCAAAATATATGTTGAAAAAAATTATTTAACTGAATATAATAATATTTATATTACGGAAAGGAGGAGCGCGTTTTGAAAATTGACCCGAAATGGCCCTCACTGTCCTCCGAAGAGGCCGCCCGCCTCGCCGCTGAGGGAAAGGCGAACGTCTCCCCCTCCTCCGCGTCAAAGAGCGTGAAGCAGATATGGCTCTCAAACCTCTTTACGTTTTATAACATGCTCAATCTGGTGCTGGCGGTGCTCGTGGCCACCACCGGCAGCTACCGCAATATGCTCTTTCTGGGCATTGTCATAGCGAATTTCCTCATCGGCACCGTGCAGGAGCTTCGGGCGAAAAAGACTGTCGACAGTCTCTCCGTCCTCACCGCCCCCACCGCAAGGGCCGTCCGGGACGGCAGGGAGACGGTGCTCCCCTGCCGGGAGCTGGTGCTCGGGGACGTTATCATAGTGGGCGCCGGGGACCAGATAACCGCCGACGCCGTCGTCATATCCGGCGAGGCCAGGTTCAACGAGAGCCTCATCACCGGGGAAAGCGACCCGGTGCTCAAAACCGCCGGGGAAAGCCTCTTTTCCGGGAGCTTCGTCATCAGCGGGGAGTGTGCCGTGCGCCTCACCGCCGTGGGCGCGGACAGCTATGCCGAGCGCCTGACGGCGGAGGCCAAAAAGCTCAAAACCGCCAAATCCGTGCTCAAAACCACCATGGTGAAAATAATCAAGTGCGTCACCGCCGTCATTGTGCCCATGGGCGTTATTACCTTCCTGAATCACTATTTTGTGCAGGATCTGGGCTACGCCGAATCCATGATAAGCACTGTCGCCTCCATGGTGGGCATGATACCGGACGGTCTCTACCTGCTCACGAGCATGAGCTTCGCGGTGGGCGTTGTGCGCCTCGCCCAGCACCGCACCCTCACCCAGCAGCTCTATTCCCTTGAATCCCTCGCAAGGGCGGACGTCCTCTGCCTCGACAAAACCGGCACCATAACCTCCGGCAGAATGAGGGTGCGGGAGACCGTCTCCCTCACCGGCGAGGACGTGGGCGCTGTGGCCGCAAACCTCTACCGGGTGCTCCCGAGGGACAACGCCACGGCGAAAACCGTCGCCGAGGCCTTTGCCGCCAGGGGCGACGAAAACATTTCCGCCGTCCACACGCTCCCCTTCTCCTCCTCGCTCAAATACGTGGCGGCGGATTTCGGCGGCGGCAAATGCTATATGCTCGGCGCCCCGGAATTTGTCCTCGGGGACAGATTCCCGGAGGCCCTCGGCCGGGCGGCCTCCTATTCCGGAGACGGCACAAGGGCCCTCGTGCTCTGCGGGGCGAATTTCGACGGAAAATTATACACTGCGGAAAAACCAATAGGTTTTATACTTATAGAAGATGAAATCCGGCCCAACGTCCGGGAGACCTTTGAATACTTCCGGGAAAACGACGTTGCCATCAAGGTCATCAGCGGGGACAGCCCCGCCGCCGTCTCCGCCATTGCCCGGAAGGCCGGGGTGCCCGGGGCGGAAATTTTCGTTGACGCCTCCGTCCTTTCGGACGGAGAGCTTGCCGCCGCGGCGGAAAGCACCGTGGTTTTCGGCCGGGTGAACCCGGAGCAGAAGCGGGCCATCATCAAGGCGCTCCAAAGCGGCGGCCACACCGTCGCCATGACCGGCGACGGCGTCAACGACGTGCTGGCGCTGAAGGACGCGGACTGTTCCGTCGCCATGGCGAGCGGCGCACAGGCGGCGGCTCACGCCGCCCAGCTCGTGCTGCTGGATTCAGACTTCTCCGCCATGCCGGAGGTGGTCAGGGAGGGCCGGCGGGTCATAAACAACATACAGAGGGCGGCCTCCCTGTTCCTTATGAAAACCATGTACTCCTCCGCTCTGGCGGCGTCGCTGCTTTTCCTGCCCTTTGCCTATCCCTTTGTGCCGATACAGTTCACCCTCATAGGGGCCATCGCCTCGGGCATACCGGGGCTGGTGCTCGCCCTGGAGCCCAACTTCAAAAGAGTGCCAACTCACTTCATGAGCACGGTGCTCAAACGGGCGGCGGCGGGAGCCGTGACCATATTCGCGGGAATTATTTTCACCCTCGCCTTCGGGGGCAGCTTCGGGCTGACTCCGGACGAAATATCCACGGTCTGCACCGTATTCACCGGGGTTTCGAGCCTCGTGACCCTTCTCTGCTCCTGCCTGCCCCTTGACAGGTTTAAAGGAGCCCTCATCTTTGCCTGCGCAGGCATATTCTTCGGGGCGGTATTTCTGCTGCCGGAGGTGTTCATGCTCGTGCCCCTGGGGCGCAGAGCTCTGATACTGCTTCTCTGCATGGCACCCTTTGCACTCATTCAGCTTTTCATCAGGAGGAATCAGCTACGGAAAGAAAAAATCTGAGCGGAAAAATACGTTTCGCGTCCCTCGCGGACGCGGAGGAAATACTGGGCATATACGCTCCCTACGTCGAAAATACCGCCATATCCTTTGAGTACGACGTGCCCTCAAAGGAGGAATTTCGCCTTCGCATGGCAAAAATCATGGAGAGGTACCCATGGATAGTCTATGAGGAGGAGGGCAGGATCCTGGGCTACGCCTACGCCGGGCCGGACCGCACCCGGGCCGCCTATCAGTGGACGGTGGAAAGCTCCATATATATTGACTCCTCCGCCAAGGGCCGGGGCATAGGCTCCGCCCTCTATGACGTGCTTCTTGACATTCTCCAGAAGCAGAATTTCTGCCTTTGCTACGCGGTCATCACCGCCGGAAACGACGTTTCCGTAAAAATGCATGAGAAATACGGCTTTTATCAGATCGGCTTCGCGGAAAACTCCGGCTATAAACAAGGTGCCTGGCACAGCATTGTGACGCTGGAAAAGCGCCTCAATCCCTTCCTTGTCCCGCCGAAGCCCGTCATCCCCATAGGGGAGCTCCGATACCCTCTCTGAGCCGCTTTTCCCGTGCCAATAAGAAATTTTTGCCTTAATAATGCAACAAAATGCCCCTTTGGGCACACTTAATAAATGTACATTGCTGCACCGCCGCAAAAGCGGGCGGATATACAAAAATAGATTTGCTATTTTTCCATATTCGCTTGTTTTTGCGGTGATTTAATGTTATATTAGATAATTAGAAAACTATTTTCGGAAAGGAATCAAGATAATGAGCGACGATTTCAAAAATCCGGATGTATCCGGTGAAAACGAGCCCTCCCCCAGAAAAAGGCCCTCTGTAAGCTCAGAGGACGAGAGCTTCGCCAGCGATATTCCCGTCCCCTCCGACGAAGAACCCACCGAGAAAAAGCCCCACAAAATCGTGCGGGTGGTGGAGGTTGCGCCGCAGAAAAAGGAATATAACGACGACCCCAGCTGGGACGACGATAAAAAGAAAAAGAAGGAGAAAAAGGGCGGCTTCATCGGCGAATTTTTCGCGGGAGCTGCCGCCGGCGCCAAAACCGTCGGCAAAAATATCTCCGCCGGCTTTGATACCGTGACCGGCGCGGGCAAAAAGGACGCCAAAAATGGCGATGAGCCCGAAGCCGCCCCGACAGCCGAGTCGGAACCCAAGGCAGAGCCCCAGCCCGAGCCCATGCCCGAAGCCGAGGTCAAAGCTGAGCCGAAGGCCGAACCTGCCGTGAGCCGGGAGCCGAAGGCAGATGAAAAGGCTTCTCCCGAATCCGATAAAAAGTCCTCCGATTTTCTCGGCGGCATCATGCAGAAGCTGAACTCCCTCCCCACCGGAGCGGTCATCGGCGGCGCGGCGGCGCTTATAGTTGTGCTCGTTGCCCTTATACTTATTATTGCCACCAGCTGCAGCGGCGGCAGCAAGACCCCTGTTTCCGACAGCAGCACCTCCTCCAGCAAGGTGCAGATAAGCTCCGCCGGGGACAATACCGAAGAGGAGGAAGGACCCGAGGCGCTCGTAGTCCCCTCCCGCCTTGACAAAATCGCCGACGCCTTCAACATCAACAATGACGTTGTGGGCTGGCTCTATATTCCCGGCCTCAGCGACGTGGACGCGGGCGTATGCCAGGACACCAAGAGCTACTCCTACAATAAGCGCGACGTCACCGGCAAAAAGGTGAACGCCACCTACTGGATCAACGGCGCGTATTACACCCACCTGCGCAACACCTTCGGCGAGGGCGTGGAGAGCCTCTCCACCAACACCGTAATTTTCGGACACAGCGACCTTGGCATCACCAACCTTGCCTATACCAACGACGACCCCAACGGCCCGCTCTTCTCCCAGCTTTTCAGCTTCAAGGACCCGAATTTTGCCGAGCAGACCCCGTATATCTATTTCTCCACCGCGGACCACGACTACGTGTGGGAGGTTTTCGCCGTATTCTATAACGACTCCAAGATCGACGGAGGCAAGGCTCTCTGGTACATCGAGCCGGAACCCGGCACCAAATACCAGACCCTTCTTGACACCGTTCAGGAGCGTTCCCTCTATGACTACGACGTGGAGGTCACCACCGACGACAAGATACTCACCCTCTCCACCTGCACCGTGGGCTACGGCCTCGGCAACCGCGAGCGTTACCGTTTCGTCATTGTGGCAAAGCTCGTGGAGGACGAGGAGGCATTGGTAGTAAAGAACGCCTCCTTCACCATCAACGCCGATGCTCCCATTCCGGATACCTATGCTGAGGAATTTAACGGCTACGCTGAAAACTGGAAGCCCAGCGAGGAAATCAAAGCGGTAAATCCCGGCGCTTCCGAGGAAAGCTCCTCCGTTGCAAGCTCCGGCAGCAGCTCTGCATCTTCATCTTCCGCCGCTTCTTCCTCCGGGAACTGAAAATGAATAAAATAGAAAAGCACCCGAAAGGGTGCTTTTTTTACGGCTGTTTCAGTCAAATACCTGGGACGTGAGCCAGGAGAGCTCCTGCCAGGCGAAAGCCCCCTCAAACTCCGGTTTGAGGGCGGCGCAGATGCTCTTATAGTACCAGCCCTGCTCCTTTTTGTCGCTGCAGTTGAACTTTTTCCACAGATTGTCGCCGAGGGCGGCGTAGTCCCTGTAAATGGACCTCATGTTTGACAGCTTTTCCGCCAGCACGATGATCTTTTCGTCCCTGTCCATTTTGGTTATCCGCGCGACAGTCTCCTCCTTGCGTATTTTCCAGGTGTCCGCCGGAGGGAGGCTGTCCCTTTTGTCCTCGCTGTCCGCGGCCACGAGGGCCGCCGTCCTCTCTCCAAAACTGGCCTCCAGCTCCCCAGCCGTCACGCCGCAGTCCTCCGCAACGTCGTGGAGAACCGCCGCGGCGATTATTTCCTCATCGTCAGTGAGGGTCGCGGCTATGGCCGCGGCCTCCATGGGGTGGGTGATATAGGGGATATTGGTGCCCTTTCTGCTCTGGCCCTCATGTTTTTCAGCCGCGAAGCAAACGGCTTTCGTGAGCATTTCCATGTTTTCGCCCCTTCCGGAATAATAAATACAGTATTTATTATAGCCCCGCGCGGCTGAAATTACAACCGGGCCCTGCCCTTTTCGTATGCAGAAAGCGGGCGGCCAAAGCCGCCCGCAATTTTTTATCAGTAGCCGAAAACGCCCTCAAGGGATTCGTCGTTCGCGATCCACTCGTCGTTCACGTTTATTACCCGGTAGTTTTTCTCGTCGTCCCGGATTATAACCGTCTCAATGCCGGAATTTATTATCTGGCGCTTGCACATGCTGCAGGGGTTGGCGTTTTTGACGTACTCCCCGGTGGAAACCTCCTTGCCCACAAGATATAGGGTCGAGCCTATCATGTCCACTCTTGCGGCGTGGATTATGGCGTTTGCCTCCGCATGGACGGAGCGGCAGAGCTCATATCTCTCCCCCCGGGGCACGTTGAGTTTTTCACGGGTGCACCAGCCGAGGTCGCTGCAGTTTTTGCGCCCCCTGGGGGCGCCCACGTAGCCGGTGGAGATTATCTGGTCGTTCTTCACGATTATGGCGCCGTACCTCCTGCGAAGGCAGGTGCCCCGCTCGAGCACCGTTTCGGCAATGTCGAGATAGTAATTTATCTTGTCGCGTCTTTCAATTATCATGGCTTTCCCCTCCTTTTTTTAATCATATACTAAAACAAAAAATTTTACAACAGTTTTGGGCCTTCGGGCGCAAAAAAAGCGGCGTTTCCGCCGCTTTTCTTTTTTATCAGTCCCCGCCTATAACAATGGGGCCGCTGCCGCTCCAGCCGCTGCTCGAGCTCTCCGAGGAGCTTTCGTCCGGGGGCTCCTGGGTATCGTTTCCGGAGCTTTCAGGCACGCTCTGGGTGGCTGAGGAGCTGCTTTGGGGCGGAACGTATGGAGTCTCCGGCTGGGCTGGGATCTCCTCCGCGCCGCTTTCGTCCTCCTCCGAAGGCTCCTCCACCGGAGCGTCGCCGAAGAACACCTCGTCATAAATAATTATGTAGCCGGAGGCGCCGTTTTCGCTGAATACGGATTTCATCGTCTCCAGCTGGGCCTTTTCAAGGCCGGTACAGACCAGGGCCGGGAGCACCTTTTTGTCCGTGGCGTAGCCCAGAGCCTCATATATGGCTCCGGAAAGCTCCGTCAGGTCCTCGGGCATCTCCCGATAGAAAATGTCGTCGTTCACTCTCTCGCCCACGAAGGCGCCAACGTCTATGACCGGGGAAAGCCCGTCGCACTTAAAGGTGGCCGGGGAGCCGCCGTATATCTCCTCGCTGCCGGAGATGACGGCAAAGCCGTCATAGGCAAGGAGCATATCCGTTTCGCTGGTGACGGTGGCGGAATATATGCGCTGGACGAACTGGGCCAGCACCTCGCCCCGGGTGACGGTCTCCGCCGTCACGCCGAAATAGGCGTAGTCCATGCCATAGGCCTCCGGGAAGCGCACTCCGTCCAGAAGAACGGCGTCCACGCCGTAATCCACAGCGTCGCAGACTATGTCGAGCACGTATTTCTGGGCCGTGTCGGAATAGGGGTTGAGCCAGGGCTTGCCGCCGTTGTCCACGCTGTCGTCCAGCCAGAGGACGCCCTCCTCCGACTGGTAGCGTATGGCCATATCGTAGGATTTATACGGCGCAGTGCTGTCCTCAAACGCGTATATGCGCGCAATGACGTCAAAGCCCATATTCCTGGCCGTGGCAATGCGGTTTTCCATATCCACGGCGTTCTCCGCCGCAGTGCCGTACTCATTGACGCTGACCTGCTTTGAATTGTAGGTGACGACGCCCTCGGCGGTTTTCATATCTATGACCACCGCCGTCACCTCCTCGTCGAGGGAGCTCAGGAACAGGTAATAATCTATGGAACTGTAAAGCTTTTCAGCGGGCACCGTTACCGCAAGGGTCTCTTTGTCAATGAAGTCCACCGGGGGTTCCTCCGGCTTCTTTTCCGGCTCGGGCTTTGAAATGGGGTTTTCCTCGATGATGCTTTTGTTCTCGGAATTTATCCAGTCCATCAGCGGCTCATAGGCAAACCAGCCCAGCGCGAACAGAAGGGCTGCGCCCAATACCGCGAGCACCCCTTTGATGATCTTCCCCCGTATGGGATTATAGATCCTTGATTTATAGTGTTTTACTTTGTATCTTCTATCCATTTAACAGCACCCTTTTGCAGTCGTCAGGTTGGAAGCTGATGCCCGACGAGGCCGTAAAACGCCAGCGAGAGCAGACCCAGATAGATGAGCAGTATCGGCAGCCCACGGAAGGGTTTCGGCACCCGGCAGAGCTCCAGGCGTTTTACGCCGAAGCCGATTATCGCCACGGCGAGGCCGAAGCCAAGGCCCATTCCAAGGCCGTAGCCGATGGTGCTCACGAAGTCGAGCCTCTGTATCGAGGGAACGAGCAGGCTGCCCAGGGCGGCGCAGTTGAAGGCCGCCGGCCCAAGGTCCTCCCTGACGCTTTCAAACACGCCCGGCATCAGCAGTTTGATAAAGAAATAAACGGCGGCGTAGGTCAGGGCGATGCAGCAAATATAGAGCATCGGAACGAGCACGTAGGAGTGCTCGTTGGCCTGGACGAGGCCGCGAAGCGGGTAGCCTATGGCTCCCGCCAGAGTGATGACCGCCGTCAGAATGGCGGTGCGCCGGAAGAGCTTCTTCGGGCTCTGGAGCAGGTAGATAATGCGGCTCGTGCCGAAGGCCCTTGTGAAAATTATGTTCTCAACGAAGAGCGCCGTCAGCACCATGAGGAAAAACTGAGCTACGTATTCCATTATTCCGCCTCCCCTTCTTCAACCGGCGGGACGTAGTCCGGCCTTTTGAGAACTATCCGAAGGCCGCTGACGCCGGCGGCCATGAAGCCGAGAAGTATGAAGCCCCAGAAGGGCAGATTCACCGCCGGGAAAGTGTGCTGGGCGAGCTTCACTCCCCAGAGGGAGCCGTTTCCGAAAAACTCCCTCGCCCCTCCGAGCACCACAGCCACAAGGCCGAAGCCCAGGGAGAGGAACACGCCGTCGAGCACGGCCCTCACCACCCGGTGCTTTTCGGAAAAGCGCGCGGAATATACGGCCGGGACGGTGCTCACCGCCAGCAGCGGCAGGTAAATTCCCACGGAGTCCAGAATGGTGGGTGAGATGCTCCGGCACACGAGATATGCCGGGAAGAGCATTGCTCCGGAGATGAGCATGTATACTATGATTTTTGACCACTGGGGCAGATATTTGCCGCAGGCGGCGGCAAAAATGAGCACCGGCAGGGTCACAAAAAGAAAGGTTATGGTCAGGGCCACGCCGTTTTGGAGGGTGGTCGCACCCGCGGCAAGCTGCCCTATGACGAGGCCGCCCACCAGAACCGGGTTTGAAAAGAAAACGTAGCCGAGGCTGCTTTTAAGGGGCAGCTTCTCTTTCAGCTCTGTCATCAGTGGACCTCCTCTTCTATAATAGTGTCGTTTTCGGACGGATTTTCTGCAATTTCTTCAAAGGAAATTTCTTCCGCAGGCCCATTCGTAGCAGCTTCCGCAGCGGTTGCTTCGGCAAAGGCCTCCTCCGGCGCTTCAGTCACCGGGGCGGAAACCGTCCTCACCACCGGGGCGGGAGCTTTCGCCCGGGGCGCGGGCCCGTGCTCCTTTTGCGCAAGGTAAGCCGCCTTGAGCTTATCCCTGTGGCGGTAGATGTGCAGGAAGCTCTCGCACAGCCTGTCGAAAAGCGGGGCAAATACGTTCATAACTATAATGGCATAGACAAAGCCCGCCTCCAGCCCGCCGAAATAGCGGAACAGGCCCACGGCTATACCCGAAACCACGGAATAAAGCAGCTTGCCGAAGTCCCTTTTCGGGGAGGTCACAGGCTCCGGGAGCATGAAGAACGCTCCGAAGACCACCATGCCGCTGAAAAGCTCGTAGCACACCGCCTCAAAGGAGGAGCCCCCTATGCGCGGGAAGGCCAGGCTGAAAAGGGCGCAGGTGCCGAGGAAGAATACCGGCGTTCTCCAGTTGACGGCCTTGCGCACTATGAGGTAAATGCCGCAGGCCACAATGACAAGTATGTGGGAGGCGCCCATCTGCCCGGGCACGCTGCCGAGGAGCATATCGAGCAGGTCATATTCCGGCACCGCCCCCATGGCGAGGCTCGCCGCGGGGCTTGTGGCGGAGACGGCGGTGCTTTCGCCGAAAACGCTGATTTTCTGGAGCACAGCGGGATATTTGAACACCACGTCCGGCCAGCAGATGGCCACCGCGGCGTAGCCGACGGCGGCGGGGTTAAAGAGGTTGCTGCCCGTGCCGCCAAAGGGGAACTTCACCACCAGTATGGCTATGGCCGAGGCGGCAAAAATCACGTAATAGGGCACGTCCGCAGGCATCAGAAGCGGTATTATGAGGCCGGTTATGACCGGGGTGAGGTCCCGGAAATTGGGCTTTCCTCCGAGCAGGAGGGTGGACAGCGCCGAGCACCCGGCGCAGCAGAGCGCGCCGAAAAGGCCCAGCACTACGGCTCTTGCGCCGTAGTAGAAAAAGCTCATGAGGTAGAGCGGCACCAGCGCTATGATGACGTCCGTCATCATGGTGAACACGGATTCGCTCTGGCGCACGTGGGGCGACGACTGGAGCATCAGGTTCTCTTTCATTTCGCGCCCTCCTTTTTCATCTGTTCCATGGCCCTGCCGGCTTTGAGCACGGCGCCGGCGACGTTGAGCCTCGCCGGGCAGACGTATGAGCACGCGCCGCAGCCGGTGCAGTGGTCCGGGTCGTACTCCCGGAGCTCCTCCGTCTTTCCGAACTCGCTCAGGAGCCTTATCCTCGATACGGAAAGAGCCTCCGGGCAGGCGTGGTCGCAGCGCCCGCAGCCGATACATTTATAGGCATAGGAGCGGTAGCTGCGGCTCAGGGCCAGTACGCCCTTGGTGGTGGGGCCTATGAGCTCCTCCTCCGGCTCGAAAATGGAGCGGCCGGTCATGGGGCCGCCGACGACTATGACCTCCGGCTCCTCCGCGAGGCCGCAGAGCTCGAGAATTGACGAAACCTTTGTGCCGATGGGTACCTCCACGTTCCTGGGGTTCGCCACGGCGTCCCCGGCGACGGTGACAAAGCAGCTGGTCATAATGCGGCTGTCCTCCACCGCCCGGGCCAGGTGCACCATGGCGCAGGCGCCCACAATGACCTTGTTCCTGGCCTTTGGTATGTGGCGGTAGGCCCTGTCCTCCGCGGGATAGAGGCCGCCTATCTTCTCGACCCGGATACCGCCGACGCTTTTGGGAACGTTGAGGTTCACATCAAAAATATGCTTATATATGGCTATGTATGCGCTTTCGGGCTTCAGCACCCTCATGCAGTACCCCGTTCCGAGGGCGAGCTTTTCCTGCTGATGAAAGGCTATGCTCATCTGGCTGGAGATGTAGGGCTCGTCGTCAATGGCGTCGATGACGAGGGTATCGGTCTTTCCGGCGGCGGCTTTTTCGAGCTTGTCCGCCAAAAGCGCACCGTCGCTCTCGTCCACGATATTCGCAAGCCTTGCTATTTCGATTATCTGCTCCGGGGAGAGCTCCTCCACCGGAACGTCCGGAAAGTCGCAGTCAAAATACCTGTATTCCTGGCGCATTACAAGGATGTTCCTTGTGAGCATGGGCTCCTTGTGCTGCTCGAGCAGGATTCCTTTTGTAAAAAATGACATTTTATTCCTCCGGTTTCTGAGAGTCCGCCGCGGCGCGAAGCTCCGCCACGGCTTTTACGTAATCGTCCTGGCGGAACAGGGCGGAACCGGCCACAAAGTTGTTTGCCCCGGCCGCCGCCGCGATGCCGGCGGTGTTTTTGTCGATGCCGCCGTCCACCTGGACGCTTATTTTGTATCCGTTTCTGTCCGCGTAATCCCTTACGGCGGCCACCTTCGGCATCATGTCCGCCATGAAGCTCTGGCCTCCGAAGCCCGGCTCCACGGTCATGACGAGCACCATGTCCACATAGGGAATGTACTTAAAGGCCTCCTTTGCGGGGGTCCCGGGCTTCAGGGCCACCGCAGGGCTGACGCCCAGGGAGCGTATTTTCTCAATGACCTCCATGGGGTCGTCGTCGCACTCGATATGGAAAGTTATTCTGTCGGCTCCCGCCTTGGCGAAGTCCTCCGCGTAGCGGAGAGGTTCGGAAATCATCAGGTGGGTGTCGAAAAACATTTTGTTCACCTTGCGAAGGCTCCGCATAATGGGCGCGCCGTAGCTGATATTGGGCACGAAGTGCCCGTCCATGACGTCAATGTGAAGCTCGTCCGCGCCGGCCCTTTCCATGGCGGCGCACTCCTCACCGAGGCGCGCAAAATCGGCGGAGAGAATCGAGGGAGAAATTACGGTTTTCAAAATTACATCCTTCCTTTTCCGCTTTTCTCAAAAAAGCGCTTTAAAAATAAAGGTAAAAATATAGTTTTACAGTTTATTTTATCAAAAACCATATAAAAGGTCAACCGCTTCGGGGCCTAAAGCACCCTTCGGCATAAAAAGTTCACAATTTGGACGGGAAATTTTCGCACAGAGCAGGGCGCAAAAAAGTGCGGAGGCGCGCCGGAATTTCGGGGCGCGCCCCCGCTATCTGAAGCCCCTCCCGGTACCGGAAAGCGGGCACAGTCCATTCTATGCCGGGGCCGCCCCAAAGGGGATAAAATCCGGAAAACGCAGGAAAATGTGATAAAAACCTGAGCTTTTTCCGCCTTTCCCGCCCGGAAAGGCGGAAAGGCGGGCGCAAAAAAAGAGCGCCGCTTTGCGGCGCTCCCATATTTTTTATTCCTTTTTTCCCTGCTCCCGCTCATAGAGGCGGTCGTTCGCCCTGTCATAGAGGGCCGTGGCCCTCTCCTTTGCGGCGGCGGCGAGCTTCGCTGCGCCCCGCTTTCCGTATTTATACGCCAGGGCGGCGCCGAAGCAGATGGGCGCTGCCATAAATACGAGGAACAGCACGAGGAAAAGCGCGCAGTAATCCTCCGTCAGCCGGGCGGCGTTCTCCCATGAGGGATAGATGATGCCGTCGGTGCGCATGGAGCGCCGGCCGAAGGAGCCGATTATGCTGAAAATGTTGCCGAGGCCGTACCGGGAGCTGACCTCCACCACCTCCGCTCCGGAGGCAGTGAAATTTTCCGTCACTATGTTTTTCGCAAAGCCGGAGACGGGGTTCGGCAGGACGACCTCATAGCAGCTTATCTCCTCCCCGGTCATCTCGTTAAAGACGTCGTAGGCCATATAAAGGCCGCTGTCCGCCGGGTAGGAAAGGCTGCTCGCAAAGTCCTCCTCCCGCTCCACGACGCCCGCCACAATGAACTGCTTTCCGTTTATCTCGACGGTCATGCCGTCCACCTCTATGGCGCCGAAGAGCTTCCATGCCAGCTCCTTGTCAATGACGACCCTGTCGTGCATAAGGTCGCTTTCCGCGATATAGTTTCCGCTGCGGAGGAACATTCTGTGGAAGGAGAAAAAGTCCCCGCCGACGCCCATGGCATAGACCGAAGCAGAGCCCCTGTCCGTCGTCACGGTGACGTTTCCCGCGCCGCTGTAAGCGTATTTCCAGAGGCTGCCCCCCTCCGGGGCCTCCATGGAGGCCTCCACCAGCTTCGCGTCCACGGTGCTTCCAAAAGAGCGGACCGTGCCCTCGTCCACGTTTCCGTTCACGGGCAGGAAGCAGGAGACGTAGGCGAAGCGTTCGCCGCTCTCCCCCGCCCACTCCTTCGCGGCGTTCACGTAGGACAGGGTGTTCTTTACCCGTCCGAAGCACAGGAGGCAGGCCGCCGCCAAAAGCATGAGCACGGCGTTTATGAGCACCGGGGCTCTGTGTTTTTTAAGCCAGCTTTTCATAGGCGTCAGCCCTCTGCCATGCGGACAAGCGTGCCGGATTCAATGGGCTTGCTCGAGGTGGTTATGACGTAGTCCCCTCTGGAAATGCCGGAGACGGCGGAGTTCACGTCGTCGGAGGCCAGCACCTTCACGTCCACGCGGGTGGCTACGTAGCGGTTGCCGAGGGGGCTGCTCTTAGTTGTGAGCACGAGCACGAAGCTGCCGTTGGAGTCGTTGCGCACGGCGCTGTTCGGCACCAGGGCGTCGTAGCTGGCGCTCTTCTGGCCGAGGGAGAGGTTGAGGTTGGTGCCGGGCTCCACGTCTCCGCCTATGGTGAACGTGAGCACCTTGTTTTTGCCGCCGCTCTGGGGCTCGTTCTTGATGCTCTCGAGCACGGCGGTTATCTCGTCGCCCCACCAGTAGTAGTTCTCCACCTCGGCGGTGTCGCCTACGGAGACCTTTTTGGCCTGCTCGGCGGTGACGGTGAAGCTGAGGGTGTAGCCCCGGTCGGAAAGCTCAATGACGGCCAGGGGGCTGCCCATGCCGGTCATGCCGCCGGGTGCCACGTTTATCTCGCTGACGGTGCCGCCGGTCTGGGCGGTTATCACGTTGGAGGCTTCGCCGGAAAGCTCGTTTATCTGTTCCCTGAGCTTTTCAATATTTCTCTGAGCCTGCTTGAGCTCAAGGCTTTCGAGCTTCTCGTTTATCTCATCGTCCGCCATAGCGTCCTGAAGGGTCTGCCTTGCGCTGTCATAGGCTCTTTCACAGGCTTCCACGTTTTCCAGAGCCTGCTCATAGCTTCCGGCCGAAACGGAACCGTATTTCTCTTTTACGGAGTTCAGATATGCCTCCGCGGCGGATACTTCGGCGCCGGCGGCCACAAGCTGATTGTAAAGTTCCTCATATTCCTTGTTGTTGTTCGTGGAGGGAGGGACAGTTGTCCCGCTTTCACCTTCCGTATCCGAGCTGGAGCTGCCGGAGCCCGTGAGGAGCTCGTCGAGTTTTCTCTGGTAGTCCTCCTCCGCCGCTTTCCAGGCTTTATATGTGTCACTTTCGGTATCTCCCGAAGCCTCGAGAGCCTGACGCTTTGCCGTCGCCTCCGCAAGGAGCTCCTTGAGCTTCTTTATTTCTTCGGTATCTCCCTGGCTGTGCTCAAGCTCCGTCAGGTGTTTATAAAGGTCGTCATATTTAGCCTGCTTGTTGGCAAGGTCTGCTTCCGCAGCTTTTATGACGTTCTCAGCATTTTTGATGCTGCTTGCCTCCGCCCTTGCTTCTGAAAGAGCCTCCCTCGCGTCCGAGACCGCTCTCGTTTCAGTCGTATATTTGTCCTTGCCGGCCTCAATAAGAGCTTTTTCATAATTTAACTCGGAGGTCTCAAGCTGGTCTTTAAGGCTTTCCAGCTCGTCGCTGTCGCCCTCCTCGAGGATAAAGAGCACGTCGCCGGCGCTGACCTCCTGGCCCACCTTGACGCAGATGGTCTCCACCTTCCGGGCCTGGTCATAGTTCACCTCGTAGGTCTGGGCGGCGGTGACGGTGCCGCTGCCGCGTATTTTTGCGTTAATGGCGCCGGAATCCACGTACTTCGTGGACACCTCCGGCAGGGAGTAGTTCATGAAAGTGTTGGAAAAGAAGGTCAGCACCAGCATCACGCTCAGGAAAACTATGGCCGCGTTCTTGACCCACTCTCTTTTTTTGACTTTTTCTTCTGCCATGGTAATTATCCTTTCACCGAGCCCTGATGCGCGATACCCTCCACGAGGTACTCCTCGCCGTGGAGGAAGAGCAGCAGCGTCGGAATCATGTATATTGTGGCGACGGCAAAGGCGACACCCACCTCGCCGGCGTTTATGGTCGAAAGATAGACCGAAAGGGGCTGTTTGGACGGGTCATCCAGCAGGATTATGGGCTGCTCCACCATGTTCCAGTAGTCTATGAACACCAGTATGGTGATGGAGTATAGCGCGCTCCTGCACTGGGGCAGGCAGATACGGGTGAAAATCTGCCACTCCCCCGCTCCGTCCAGCTTCGCCGCTTCAATGAGCGAATTGGGTATGCGCCGCATGAATTTTGTCAGCAGGAAAACGGAGAACGGAGCGAACATTCCCGGGAAAATTATGGCCCAGCGGGTGTTGAGCAGCCCCGTCCACTCGCTCACAAGGTAGTTCGGGACCAGGGTCACCTGATAGGGCATGAGCATCAGTATCACGTAGAAAAAGAACATGAAGCTCCGGAATTTCCCCCGCCAGCGGGTGAAGCCGTAGGCCGCGAGGGCCGCCGTCGCCACCTGAAGAATAACTATCGGCACCACAAGTATAACTGAGTTCCAGAACTTGAGCAGGTAGTCCGGGCTTTTGATAAGGGCCGTCACGTACTGGGAGAGGCTCACCTTGTCGGGAATGAATTTGAGGTTCACCTTGTCGGAGATAAAGGTCTTATCCCCGCCGGAGAAATTGGCGAAAATTTTGCCGTAGTTGGCGTTTATTTCGCTCTGCTCCATGAAGGAGTTGGTGATGGTGAGCACCGTCGGCAGCAGGAACAGCACTGCGAAAACCGCGCAGATGACTGTCATGGCGCCGCGGCTCAGATATTTTTTCTTTTTCATGTCAGCCCTCCACGTCCTTTCCGAACAGATCCTCCGCCTTAAAGAGCACCGCTATGAGCGCCACCATGAAGAGGGCCAGCAGCACCGCTGCGGCGGAGAGCTTCTGGTAGTCAATGTTTTCAAACACGTTGTTCATGAAGTGCTGCATCATATAAAGCCCCTCGTAGGGGTAGTTTCCGGTCAGCAGATATATCTCCCGGAACACCTTGAAGGAGTTTATAAGGGAGAGAATGGTGACGAAAAGCACCGTCGGGGAGAGGTAGCGCAGCTTTATGGCGAAAAACTTGTACCAGCCCGGGGCGCCCTCCACATCCGCCGCCTCAAGCAGCTCCCTTGGCACGTTGGCGAGGGCCGCCATGAACAGAATCATATTGTAGCCGAGGTTTTTCCAGAGGTAGAGCACCGATATGACCAGCAGGCAGTAGTCGGACTTGAGCCAGTCGATCTTGTCGATGCCGAAATTCATCAGAAACTCGTTTATGACTCCGTTATAGTCGAAAAGCACCTGCCAGATAAGCACGACGGAGGCGACGGGCACCATTATCGGGCTCAAAAAGAAGGTGCGGAACTGGCTTTTCATGGGTATCCGCGCCTCGAGCATCAGCGCAAGGCCCAGGGAGAGGATGACCGCCAGGGGCACCGATATGAGAGAAAACTTGAGGGTGTTCCTCACGGCTATCCGAAAAGCCTCGTTGTTTATGACGTTTATGTAGTTGTCCAGAAAGACAAATTCCCGGTTTATTGGGCTTCTTATAAAGGAATAATAAACCACCACGAGAAAGGGCAGAATAAAGAATACGGACACGCCTATGACTGACGGGCCCAGAAAGGCCGCGCTTCTCAGGGTATCTTTGGCGGCTTCTTTCGAGCCGCCAAAGATTTTCATAAGGCCTTTTCCCTTTTTATCGGTTTTATTTCTGTTCGTTGACATAAAGCTTTACCCTGCTCTGAATCATTTTTGCAGTATCCTCGGCGGATTTCTGGCCCTGGAAGTACGCCTGTACCTCCTCGTTAATGACACTCATAATGCTTTCGTCATAGCGGGCGACGGCGGTGGTGTTGTTGATAAGGTCCATTATGGCGTTATATTCATACTCGGTCATGGCGAACACGGGAATGCTCGTATCGCTGGTCCAGCTCCAGGTCTTGGGCTCCTCGTGCCAGCCCTGCTCGTTGACCTGTCCCTCGTTGAATGCGACGGATGGGCCCTGCTCCTCAGCGTCTTCCTCCCCGGCGGCATCGGCGGGTTCATCCACGGAATCCTCCGTGAAAACAATTCCGCCGTTCATATTCTCTATCTCCTCCTGGGCGTACTCGCTGAAGGTGGGGGTCATGCTTTCCTCAACCATCTTGTCAAAGACGGTCCTGTTGGTGGGGATCCCCCACCAGTAGCCGTTATCGCTTTGATACTCCTCGGTGAGCATCTGGCCGATGAAATCCCACACCGCATCCTTATACTGGCACTGGGAGGACATGGCAAAGCCGGTGGAGTTGATGCTGAAGCTGCTTCCGCTGCCGCTGAGGGTCGGGAAGCCCACAAAGCTGATGTCCTTTCCGAAGGTGTAGAAGGTCTCGCCCCGGAAATCGTCGAGATTATAGAGGCCCACGGTGCAAAGAAGCTGTTTTCCACTGAGCACCCGCTCGTACGAATTTGCGTAATTGTAATCCTCATCATCCGCGCTGTCCTTGAAGGTGTTGGCGAATTTCAGAATGTCTATGAACTCCTCGCTGTCGAAACGGCATTCGCCGGTCTCCCAGTCCACAAAGCTGCCAATGTTCCTGGCGATGCAGGTGTAAAGGGCGTTGCTTTTGGTGTAATAGGACTCAAACACCTCCGCGCCCTCGGGCAGCTTTTCCATGGCGGCGGCAACGTCGTCAAAGGTCCAGCTGGAGCCGTCGCCCACTACTCTGGAAAGGCCCACGGCGGTGATGATAGAGAAGTTCGGATAGACCTCATAGAGCCTGCCCTCGCTGTCCTTGAGAGCGTTGAAGAAGGGCTCCACCAGGTTATCCATGCCGACGCTGTTTTCAATATAAGGGGTCAGGTCCTCCAGCAGGCCCTTGGCGGCATACCGGGTGATGGGCAGGTCGGCGCTGCAGCAGATGATGTCCGGCACCTTGCCGGAGATCATCTCGGTGTTGAGCTTGGTTATGCCGAGGGTGCCGTCCTCATCGGTGTTGTAGTCGTTATAGACCGTGACCTTTATCCTGTACTCAGGGTTCGTCTTGTTGTATTCAAGGACCATCTGGCGCACGTTCCAGTCGAGGTACATGGTGGCCATGGTGATGACCTTCTTCTCCACCACCTCGGAGGCCTGCTTCCTCTCGAGCTTCACAGCGTCTACGTTGTTGCCGTTGTCGTCCCAGCTGCTGATAAGGCAGAAAACGTCTCCGTTTTCAAGGACTGCGACGGTGGAGAGGTTGCCCGCGTCAATGTCCGCGTCCAGCCAGTCGAGGATCTTGTCCTTCTGCTGGGTGTCTATGTCGTAGCCGTAGAGGCTGGTGTACTGGTTGTAAATAACCTCATATTCTTCGTTGGAGCCCACCACGTTGTAGCAGTCGTCCGGGAGAGGTATGGCTTCGCCGAAGTCCTTTTTGCTGTTGTCAAAGACCTTTATCTCCATGCCGCTCTCGCCCCAGGTCACGGCGCCTATCCTGCCGTCAGGCAGGCTTATAAGGCTGTCGGCATAAGTGTCCTCTATCCTGTAAAGCTCGTTTCCTTCGGGATCCGCAATTATGAGGTCCTGATAGTCGGACATGTACCAGTTTCCGTCCTCGCCGCAGATAATGGAGCCCATGCCGTTTCCATTCTCGCTGCTGTATATCTTCCTGGTCTCAGTTACGGTGCCGTCCTCCGCAAGGACCTCCGCAAAAACTTCGGTGGCGTAACCGGTCTGATACTCCCATTTGTTGTCCGTCTCCGGGTCAAAACCCGCCGGAAGGTCAAAAATGTAGCGCTCGGTATACTTTATTACGTTGATTTTTCCGTCCTTGTCAACGATGAAGTCCTGGACGTTCGTCCACTGGTCCTCAACGTTTTCGTTTTCAAAGACGTAGCCCGAAAGCTCCTTGGGGTCGCTGCCGTCGGTTTTCATGGTGAGAAGCTTGGAAACGGTCCGGTCATACTCTTCGGTATGCTCCTCACCGTTTTCGTCGACCCAGGTGTACGTTTCCTTTCCGTCAATAACGGAGGCAAGGATATAGACGGTGTCGCCCATGACCCTCGCCCTGTCTATGTACTGGATATCAAACGGAAAGTCCATATAGTTCGGGACGTAGACGTATTCGTCCCCTGTGGCTTCTTTTTCCTTACTGCAGCCGGCAAAAACCGATACTGCAAGGATAACTGCAAGAAGCAATGACGTGATTTTTCTGAGTTTTTTCATGGTGTTCCCCTTTCTGTCCTTTGTATTTCAAGGCGTCTAACATATTAGTATTAAAAAATCACCAAACTACTGCAATGAAAACACTTTTTCTTCAAAAATTTTTCAGCTTTTTTCCCAAACTGCGGTTTTATTATACCACACAATTTGCAAAAAAGGTTTCCAATGTATGAACATTAAAACAATCTTAAACATTTCCCCGAAACGCGCAAATTCCGTCAAAAAAATTTTGAAAAAAACTGAAATTTTTTATTGACAACGGCCCCTCTCCGCGCTAAAATAATTCTTGTATTTTTTAATAATTTTGATTGTTTCAAGCGTTTGAAGATGCAGAATTTCGGGGTCAAGTGCCCCCTTATGGCATCGGAAGGCGCTTTATTTTTTTGCTTGGGCAAGCGCTTTTGCGAAGTTTTTAATTATTTTTTGATATGAATTACGCAAAGGAGGAAATTTCAAAAATGACTAAATACATTTTCGTCACCGGCGGCGTCGTTTCCGGCCTCGGAAAAGGTATAACCGCGGCCTCCCTCGGGCGGCTTCTGAAATCCCGCGGCCTCAAGGTCGCCGCCCAGAAGCTGGACCCCTATATCAACGTCGACCCGGGCACCATGAGCCCCTTTCAGCACGGTGAAGTATACGTAACCGAGGACGGGGCGGAGACGGACCTGGACCTCGGACACTATGAGCGTTTCATCGACGAGGACCTGAACAAGTTTTCAAACCTCACCACCGGCAAGGTCTACTGGAACGTGCTCAACAAGGAGCGCCGGGGCGAATACCTCGGCGAGACGGTGCAGGTCATACCCCACATCACCAACGAAATAAAGCAGTTCATATACTCCGTCGGCAAAAAGACCGACGCGGACGTCGTGATCACCGAAATCGGCGGCACCACCGGCGACATCGAGAGCCAGCCCTTCCTTGAGGCCATACGCCAGATCGGCCTCGAAGTGGGGCGGGAAAATTCCCTCTTTATCCACGTAACCCTTGTTCCTTATATAAGCGGCAGCGAGGAGCACAAATCGAAACCCACCCAGCATTCCGTCAAGGAGCTCCAGGGCATGGGCATCCACCCGAACATCATAATGCTCCGCTGCGACAGCCCGCTGGAGCAGTCTATTTTCAAGAAAATCGCCCTTTTCTGCAACGTGAAGCCCGAGTGCGTCATCGAGAATATCACCGTGCCGGTGCTCTATGAGGCGCCGCTGATGCTGGAAAAGCACGGCTTTTCCGATATAGTGTGCCGTGAGCTGGGCATTGACGCCCCGGAGCCTGACCTCTCCGAGTGGCGCGCCATGATACAGAGCATAAAGGACAGGGACAAGACGGTTCACATCGGCCTCGTGGGTAAGTACGTCCGGCTCCACGACGCCTATCTCTCCGTGGCGGAGGCCCTGCGCCACGCGGGCTACGTCTACGGCGCGAGGGTGAAAATACACTGGATAAACAGCGAGGAGCTGACGGAGGAAAACGTGCCCGAAAAGCTCGAGGGCTGCGCCGGCGTCATCGTGCCCGGCGGCTTCGGCGGCCGCGGCACCGAGGGCATGGTGGCCACCGCAAAATACTGCCGGGAAAACGGCATACCCTATCTCGGCATCTGCCTCGGTATGCAGATAGCGGTCATTGAGTTTGCACGGAACGTCTGCGGCCTCGAGGGCGCAAACTCCGGCGAATTTGACCCCGCCTCCCCTCACAAAGTCATCGATTTTCTTCCCGACCAGAGCGACGAGACCAACAAGGGCGGCACCCTCCGCCTCGGGGCCTATCCCTGCTGGACGGAGGAGGACACAAGGCTCCGGGAGCTTTACGGCGAGGAGCTCATTTATGAGCGCCACCGCCACCGCTACGAGTTCAACAACGATTACAGAGCCCTTTTTGAGGAAAACGGCATGGTGCTCTCCGGAAAATCCCCGGACGGCTACATTGTGGAGGCCATGGAATATCCGGGCGAAAAATTCTTCGTGGGCGTCCAGTTCCACCCCGAGTTCCGCTCCCGCCCGAACCGTGCCCACCCGCTTTTCAAAGGACTTATCAAAGCTTCTCTTGAAAACTTCTATACAGAGGGTGTATAATAAAGTGTTCGGTGGATGGCTTTCGGAGGAGGCCTTCCCCGGGCTGCCCCTGTGCCCGCTCCGCCAAAACCGTTTTTTCATTCCCCTTTAACGAGGTGTTTTATAAATGTCTGACCACGAATTTTACGTAAACCCCCTCTCGACGAGATATTCCGGCGAGGAGATGAAGCGCATTTTTTCCGATAACAGCAAGTTCTCCACCTGGCGCAAGCTCTGGGTGGCCCTTGCCGAAAGCGAAAAGGAGCTCGGCATCGACATAACCGACGAGCAGATAGCCGAGATGAAGGAGCACATCTATGACATTGATTTTGAGCGTGCCGCCGAGCATGAGCACGAGGTGCGCCACGACGTCATGGCCCACGTGCTCACCTACGGCGAGGCCTGCCCGAAGGCGCGGCCCATTATCCACCTGGGCGCCACCTCCTGCTACGTCGGAGACAACACGGACGTCATTCTCATGCGGGAAGCCCTCCTGCGCACGAGGAAAATGCTTTTGAGCACCGTCGCCGCCCTCCGGGATTTTGCCTATGCTCATAAGTCCCAGGCCACCCTTGCCTACACCCATTTCCAGGCGGCCCAGCCCACGACCCTCGGCAAGCGGGCCACCCTCTGGATACAGGACCTCCTGATGGACCTTGAAAACCTCGATTTCCAGCTCAAAAAACTGCGGCTTCTGGGGTGCAAGGGCACCACGGGCACCGGCGCCAGCTTCCTTGAGCTTTTCGACGGCGACGCCGAAAAGGTGAAGCTCCTTGAAAAGAAAATCGCGGAGAAAACCGGCTTTGAAGCCTGTTTCGCCGTCAGCGGCCAGACCTATACGAGAAAAACGGACTTTTACGTCCTGCAGGTGCTCTCCGGCATAGCCCAGAGCGCCTCCAAATTTGCCGGGGACATAAGACTCCTCTCCCACCTCAAGGAGGTGGATGAGCCCTTTGAGAGCAAGCAGATCGGCTCCTCCGCCATGGCCTATAAGCGCAACCCCATGCGCAGCGAGCGCATTGCCTCCCTCTCCCGCTACGTCATTTCCGACCTTATGAACCCCGCCGTCACCGCCGCCAGCCAGTGGCTGGAGCGCAGCCTCGACGACTCGGCAAACCGCCGCATCGCCATTCCCGAGGCTTTCCTCGCGGTGGACGGAATTTTAAATCTCTACATCAACGTCATTTCCGGCCTCAGAGCCTATCCCGCCGTTATGAAAAAGCACCTGGACGAGGAGCTGCCCTTCATGGCTACGGAAAACATTCTTATGTACTGCGTCAAGAACAAGGGCGGCGACCGCCAGACCTTGCACGAGGCCATACGCGCCCACTCCGTCAAAGCCGCCGAGCAGGTCAAGCTCTACGGCAGGGACAACGACCTTCTTGACCGCATAAAGGCCGACCCCATATTCGGCCTCACGGAGGAGGAGCTCAGCGAGCTTACTGACCCCTCCACCTTTACCGGCATGGCCGAAATACAAACCGAGGAATATCTGGCAGGCACCGTAGGGCCCATTCTTGAAAAAAACAAGGAATTTCTGGGCTGCGGAGCCGTTGTCAACGTATAAAAAGAAAGGAAGAAAGCATATGTTAACATCTGTCGTTGGTATCAACTGGGGCGACGAGGGCAAGGGCCGCATGGTGGACCTTCTCTCCCAGAATTATGACATAGTCGTGCGCTATCAGGGCGGCAACAACGCCGGGCACACCGTCGTCAACGAAAGAGGAAAATTCATCCTGAACCTGCTCCCCTCCGGGATCCTGCGCGACGAGACCGTGAACGTCATGGGCCCGGGCATGGTCATTGACATGGAGCACCTTTACAACGAAATCGGCCGCCTGCGCGAGGCGGGTATAGAGATAACCCCGAAGCACCTGAAAATCAGCGACAGGGCCACTATCTGCATGCCCTATCACAAGCTCTTGGACTGCCTCGAGGAGGACCGCCTCGGCGACAAGAAATTCGGCTCCACCAGACGGGGCATCTCCCCTGTCTATTCCGACAAATACATGAAGAAAGCCGTCCGCGTCGGCGAGCTTCTCCACCGTGAATCCCTTGACCAGAGGGTGGCCGATATAGTAGAATGGAAGAACCTCCTTGTGGAGAAGGGCTACGGCCACGAGGCCATAAAGGCTGAGGACATTCTGGAGTGGATCGACAAATACTGCATGCCCTTCAAGGATTATATCTGCGACACCACGCTCTATCTCTCCGAGGCGGCGAAAGAGGGCAAAAACATCATGTTTGAGGCCCAGCTCGGCGCCCTGCGCGACATAGACTTCGGCATCTATCCCTACACCTCCGCCTCCAGCACCATAGCCTCCTATGCGCCCATAGGCGCCGGAATCCCCCAGTGCCGTCTTGACGGCGTTGTGGGCATTATGAAGGCATATTCCAGCTGTGTCGGCGAGGGACCCTTCACCTGCGAAATGTTCGGTGACGAGGCCCACGACCTCCGTGAGGCAGGCGGCGAATACGGCGCCGCCACCGGCAGGCCCAGAAGGGTCGGCGGCTTCGACGTTGTGGCCTCCCGCTACGGCGTGATGGTCCAGGGCTGCACCTGCCTCGCGCTGACGAAGCTGGACGTTCTCTCCTATCTTGAAAAGATACCGGTCTGCGTTGCCTATGAAGTGGAGGGCAAACGCGTGGACTACTTCCCCAAGGGCGTTGAGCTTGAGGAGGCAAAGCCCGTTTACGAGTACCTCGAGGGCTTCCACTGCGACATCAGCAAGTGCAAAAAGCCCGAGGAGCTGCCCAAAGCCGCCCTCGACTATATCAAATATATTGAAGAAGCCGTCGGCTGCCCGATAAAATACGTGTCCGTCGGCGCCGGCAGGGACGAATATATAGAAATGTTCTGATAATATGGGCCGCCCAAATTGCGCGCATATTACCCCATTGCGGTAGGTAACGCCGTCCCCGGCGTTCCGTTTGATATTGGATTTAAGGCGGCCCCCGGGGCCGCAGGGGGATATGTACCCCCATCTCTTTGTTCTTGCACAAAGAGACGGGGGTACGCCTCCAGAGAAAAGCGCTTCACCCCTACCGTTTGCTCCCGCAAACGTTTCCTCTTGCGGTTCCCAAAAATTTCGGCGGCATACGCCTTGAAATTTTTGACCGCGGCGCCGTACCCTGCTCGCTGTTTCGCCCACTGGGCGCGCTTCGCAGGCTACGCCCCTCAAGGGGGAGAAGCTGTTGCCGGAAGAGGGAATCTTTCTAATCTCAACTGCTGTCGTTCAGGCCGACAGCAGATTTCAGCGTACCAAGGCGTCACAACCCTTTGCGCTCCGCGACCCACCCCCATACCCCCTCATAGGGGGTGTTGTTACCCTGCTAAATTCAAACACATAACGCGGAGCGAGCACGTCAATGTGACATATCGTGCTCAAATCTGTGCGGGGCGGCGGTAGCCGCTGTCTGCTTTTGCACCCCATATCCGTTTTGCTTGTATCGTGCTATATGCTTTCCTCTCTTTTTTGCTTTGCGCGGTTCCCTCGGGAGGGAACCTGATTGCGGCAGCAATCCGGAGGGGCCTTTTGACAATATGTTTCCCCTTTTACAGTAATCAGGGCGGAAATTTCCTCTTGCCGTCAGCGTCTTTCCGCTTCGGCATACGCCTTGCGTAAAGCCGACGGCTGCGCCGTACCCCGCTCGCTGTTTCGCCCACTGGGCGCGCTTCGCGGGCTACGCCCGGGGTCCCCTTGAAAACTTTTCTTTCAGGTTACCCAGTTTCTTTTGGTTACAAAAGAAATGGTGTAATAAAATTTTTTCCTCTTTCCGCAGAAAGAGATGGGGGTACATATTCCACGGAACGCCGTCCGCGGCGTTCCCTGCGGCAAAGAACGCAAATTATTCCGACGGCAGGACCAAGCCCCCGACCTACATTAAAAAGGCAAGTTTCATTTAACATATCGAAAGCCCTTTGCAAAACGGGCAAATAACGCCCGCTCCCTGCGGCAATGCCCGGCATTTGCCGCAGTACAAATTTTTCCGCCACGAAACAACCAATTTTCCTAAAGACCGAAAGGAGCTTACTATTATGTGCGGTATAATCGGATTTACCGGCACCCGGGAGGCCGCTCCCGTGCTGCTGGAGGGACTTAAAAAACTTGAATACCGCGGATACGACTCCGCAGGAATTGCCGTCGCCGGCGGCGGGCGCCTCACCATGGTGAAAACCTCCGGCAAAATCGAAAACCTCTGCAAAAAGGTGGCGGGCACCGAGATAAAGGGCAAAACCGGCATCGGCCACACCCGCTGGGCCACCCACGGCGCGCCCAACGACACCAACGCCCACCCCCACATGAGCCCCGACGGGCGCTTCGCCATAGTGCACAACGGCATTATCGAGAATTTCGCCGAGCTCCGGGAGGAGCTTATCGCCGGGGGCGCGGAATTTCAGAGCGAAACGGATACCGAGGTCGTGGTCCACCTCCTCTCCCTCTACTATGACGGGGACTTCAAAAAGGCTCTGATGAAAACCGTCGCCCGCCTCGAGGGCACCTACGCCATAGGCGCCATCTGTTCCGAGTGCCCGGACAGCGTTTTCGTGACCAAGGTCTTTAACCCCATGATAGTGGGCGTCGGCATCGGGGAAAATTTCTTTGCTTCGGACGTCACCGCCCTTGTCTCCCACACCAAAAACGTAATTTACCTCGACGACGGCGAGCTCGCCGAGCTCACCCCCGAAAAGGTCACCGTCTACGACTCCACCGGCAGGGAGATACAGAAAAAAATCTCCCGCATCATGTGGGACATGGAGGCGGCTGAAAAGGGCGGCTACGACCATTTCATGCTCAAGGAGATCATGGAGCAGCCCAGCGCCCTCAAATCCGCCATTGACCCGAGGGTCAAAAACGGCAAGGCCGCCCTTTCCGAGCTGGACCTTTCGGATGAGGCTCTCCGGGGCATAAACCACATTATCATCACCGCCTGCGGCTCCGCCTACTATGCGGGCTGCGCAGGAAAATACACCATTGAGAAGCTGACCCGCATACCCGTCAGCGTGGAGCTCGCCAGCGAGCTCCGATACAGCGACCCCATTGTGGATGAGCACACGCTGCTCATCGTGCTCAGCCAGAGCGGCGAGACCCTCGACACCATCTGCGCCATGCGTGAGCTGAAGGACCGGGGCGTCTCCACCGTGGCCATAGTGAACGTCGTGGGCTCCACCATCGCGAAGCTGGCGGACAGCGTCATCTATACCTACGCCGGGCCGGAAATCGCCGTGGCCACCACCAAGGGCTACACCACCCAGGTGGCCGTGCTCTATCTTTTCGCCGTCTATATGGCGGAGAAAATCGGAAAGATAGGCTCCGCCGAGGCGGAGCGCCTCACCGGGGAGATACTCAAAATCCCCTCCAATATCCAGCGCGCCATCGACCTCAACCCCCAGCTTCCGGAGCTTGCGAAGAAATACCACGCCAATTCCTCCCTGTTCTTCATCGGGCGGAACGTGGACTATGCCGTGGCGCTGGAGGGCTCCCTCAAAATGAAGGAGATCTCCTACATACACTCCGAGGCCTACGCCGCCGGTGAGCTGAAGCACGGCACCATTGCCCTCATCAGCGAAAAACGCCTTGTGGTGGCCATTTCCTGCTACGAGGAGCTTTTTGATAAAATGATGAGCAACATAAAGGAGGTCAAGGCCCGGGGCGCGGAGGTGCTGGGCGTTGCCCAGGAGGATATGAGGAAGATATTCGCCGAGGCGGACGACGTGATTTTCGTGCCCAAGGCGCACCCGCTCTTTATGGTCCCCTCCGAGATAATCCCCCTTCAGCTTCTGGCCTACTATGTGGCGAAGGAAAACGGCTGCGACATTGATAAACCCCGCAACCTCGCAAAATCCGTCACGGTTGAATAAAAAAATACAAATTGAGCGCCGCCCGAAGCGGCGCTCTTTTTATTTTCCGCGCCCAAAAGTATGCTTTGCTCGCTTTTTGTAATTTTTTCTTGAAAAAATTCACAAAAAGTTTATTGACCGTGGTGTTGTGCCATAGTTTAGAGTTATCCAATGAAAAGTATTCTATTTCCGTTCAGTGCAGGTCCGCTGCCCTTTGTAAAAAGCGGCAATTCCCTTTCGCGGCACGGGATCCGGCGGCGCCGATTTAAAGGCAGCGCCTGTGTTGATATAAGTTTGATTTTACATAGGAGGTAAAATTTTATGGATTTCTCTGAACTTGTTGCTGCCTGGAATCCCAGTGTATTCACAGAATCTGTTTCTGAATGGGTATCCAATATTTCCATCAACAGCATAGTTGTTATGCTCATGGCAATTTTCATGATAGTCGGCGCTATCGACCGTATCCGTGGCAACAAACTCGGCTACGGCGAACAGTTCGAAGAAGGAATCAACGCAATGGGCCCCCTCGCCATGTCCATGGCGGGTGTCGTCGCCGTTGCTCCTATCCTCGCTCTTGTGCTCAAACCCATTTTTGGACCGCTCTACGGCCTTGTGGGCGCTGACGCTTCCATGTTTGCGACGACACTTCTCGCCTGCGACATGGGCGGTTATCCTCTCGCAATGGAAATGGCCGCGAATGAGGCCGTCGGCAACTACGCCGGCCTTATCCTCGGCTCCATGATGGGCCCGACCATTGTGTTCACTATCCCTGTCGCTCTCGGTATCATCGAGCCTGAGGACCGCAACTACCTCGGCGCCGGTACTCTGGTCGGTATGGTAACCATCCCGATCGGCTGCATCGTCGGCGGTTTCGTAATGAACACCACCCAGTACAAACTCAGCATTTCTGAGATCTTCCTCAACATGATTCCTGTTGCCATCATCGCTTTTGCCATTGCAGCCGGCCTTTGGTTCGCTCCCTCCGGCATGATGAAGGGCTTCGATAAATTCGGCAACGGCGTCACCATTTTCATCACCGCCGTCACCGCAATAGCTATTTTCGAGTACAACACCGGCATCATGTTCCCGCTCTTTGATCTCATGGTCGACAACGAGGGCTCCAACGGCCTTGAAGACGGCCTCCTCACCTGCGGTATCATAGCTATCACCCTCGCGGGCGCATACCCCATGGTCAAATTCATCACCGACAAATTCGGCAAAGCCCTTGAGAAAGTCGGTAAGGCTCTCGGCATGAACGCCGCCGGCTCCACCGGTATGGTCGCCACCCTTGCCAACAACATTGCAATGTTCAATATCCTCAAGGAAATGAATCCGAAGGGCAAACTTCTCAACTGTGCCTTCGCAGTATCCGCGGCCTTCGTCTTCGGCGACCACCTGGGCTTCTGCGCAGCCAACAACCCTGAGATGATCCTTCCGATGATCGTCGGCAAACTCGTAGCAGGTATTCTCGCAGTAGTGCTCGGCAACGTCATGGCTCCCGCGCTTCTCGCAAAAATTCCCGGAGCAACCGAGAAACAATAATTTTATCCACCGCTGAACTATGACCGCAAAGTTCCGGCGCGGGAGCCGCTGCCCGCGCCCGGGGCCTTGCTGATTATAGTGCTTGCTTTTTGAAAATGCAGGATATTTTCCATAATTGACCTCCGCAGTTTCAGCAAGCTGTCAAAAAAGCCTCCCCCGCCGGGAGGCCTTTTTTGCCTTATCGGCCGGTTGTCAGGAATGTTTTAAGTTTATAAAAAAACCGTTAAAAAAGTTTTCCTACTTTTTTCATATTTTCGCTGTAATATTGTCATGTAAAAATTTTTCGGGGGGCTTTTATGCAGGATTCAATCTATACCACAGGGGAGTTCGCAAAGCTCTGCGGCACCACAAAGGACACTCTTTTCCTATATGACAAAAAAGGCCTGCTAAAGCCTCTCATCAACGCAGAAAACGGCTATCGCTACTACAGCGGGGAGCAATATGCCACCTTTCTCGCCATAAAATCGCTCAAAATGGCCGGGCTCTCGCTGTCGGAGATTGCCATGGCCCTTGAGGAAAAGGACGGAAAAAAGCTCGTTAGTACTCTTGAAAACAACCGCCTTGCCCTCGCCCAGCGCCAGATGGAGCTTTACAATATGCAAGACGTCACAAACCGGCTCCTCAGCTCATCCACGGAGTTCTATTCCCGGGAGGCGGGCTTTTCGCTAAGGCGCTGCCCGGAGGAGTACATAATTGCCCTGCCCTCCGCCGGAAAATCCCTCGGCAGCCCGTTCTGGGAAAGGCTCAGCGACCTCGACAGCTACATTGAGGGCCGGGGATACGGCCGGAACGCCCTTTCAAACTGCAGCATAATCAAAAATGAGTTCTTCATGCGCGGGGATTATTTCCCCGCATACTACGGCAGAAAGCTGGACGTCCGCGTGACTGACCCCTCCCTCCACATAAAACCTGCGGGGAGCTATGCCTCCATGTTCTTCTGCCGCCCCCGGGACGGCATTATTTCAGCCTTTTCCGATTTCAGAAACGAGCTTGCTTCGAGGGGGCTTCATCCTCTGGGAGACTGCTATTTTGAAATAGTCACCTTCAGCCTTCTGGTCGACCAGGAGGAAAATCAAATGTTCAGCATCTCCGCAAGGACAGAACAATAAAATCCCGATGCTGCGCCGCCCGAAGCGGCGCTCTTTTTTTACCGTTTTTTCTTTACCGGCGGTTTATTGACTTTGGCGGGGTTAGCTGTTATTATTGTTTTGTATCTCATAACATAATTTAACAGGAAAGGAAATCAGCAATGGAAAACTTCACCTTTGATACCATCGAATACGTCCGCCCGGACGTGGACGCTCTCGAAAAAGGCTGCAAAGAGCTCACCGAAAGGCTCAGAAACGCCAAAAGCTACGCCGAGGTGCGGGAGATAATCGACGCCTCCGAAAAAATGAGCGAGGACGCCGAGACCATGATGGTCGTCGCCCATATCCGCAACACCCTCAACACCACCGACAAATTCTATGAGGACGAGCTCGCTTTCCTCCAGCAGAGAATGCCCGAGGCCCAGCCCACCTTCACCGAATTTACCAAAGCCCTCGTTGAAAGCCCCTTCGCGGCGGACATTGACGCCGACCTCGGCCCGGAATATCTCACCTCCGCCCGCCGGGAGCTCAGCTCCTTTAAGCCCGAGATAATCCCCCAGATGCAGGAGGAGGCAAAGCTCGAGACCGAGTACCAGAAGCTCATGGCCACCGCCCAGATAGAGTTTGACGGCAAGGTGCTCAACCTTTACGGGATCCAGAAATACTTTGAGCACCCGGACAGAGAGGTCAGAAAGGCCGCCTTCAAAAAATATTCCGAGTTCTATGCCGGAAACGAGGAGAAAATGGAGGAAATCTTCGACAAACTCGTCAAGGTGAGAACCGAAATGGGCCGCGCCCTCGGCTACGAGACCTTCACTCCCCTCGGCTACATCAACCAGGGCCGCAGCGACTACGGCCAGAAGGAGGTCGCCGCCTTCCGCGAGCAGGTGCGCAAGGAGCTGGTGCCCCTCTGCGAAAAGCTCTATGAGGCCCAGGCAAAGCGCATAGGCGTGGACCACGTCATGGCTTACGACGAGAAATTCATCTTCCCGGACGGCAACGCGGAGCCCATAGGCGACGCCAAATATATGGTGGCCGAGGCGCAGAAAATGTACCACGACCTGAGCCCCGAGACCGGCGAGTTCATCGACTTCATGATCGACCACCACCTCATGGATCTCGAGAACAAGCCCAACAAGGCCTCCACCGGATACATGACCACCCTTGTGAAATACAAGGCTCCCTTCGTTTTCAGCTGCTTCAACCACACCATTTTTGATATGCAGGTTCTCTCCCACGAGCTGGGCCACGCCTTTGCCGGCTACTGCGCAATGCGCAGCCAGCCCGTCGCCGCCTATTACAGCGAGAGCACCGACATCGCTGAGATACACTCCATGTCCATGGAGCAGTTCTGCTACCCCTACGCGGAGCGCTTCTTCGGCGACAGCGCCGACAAATACCGCTTTGCCCACCTCCAGGAGGCGCTGACCTTTGTTCCCTTCGGCGTCGCCGTGGACGAGTTCCAGCACATAATCTATGAAAACCCGGACCTCACCCCCAAGGAGCGCACCTATGAGTGGCACAAGCTCGAGGAAAAATATATGCCCTGGAGAAGATATGAGGACGACGAATTTATGGACCGGGGCGGCTTTTGGTACCACAAGCTCCATATCTTCCTCTATCCCTTCTACTATATCAACTACACTCTCACCACCATGGGCGCCATGGAATTCAAGAAACGCTACGCCGAAAACCGCGAGGAAGCCTGGGCGGATTATCTCGCCCTCTGCCGCGCCGGCGGCAGCAAGAGCTACCTCGGACTTCTTGAGGTTGCTCACCTCCACGTTCCCTTCGAGGAGGGCAGCGTCGCAAACGCCATCTCCTACGCGAAGGACATTCTGCTCAAGGCCATTGAGGACGAACAGAAATAATTATTGCCGTAAAAAGGGCGCCGCTTCAAGCGGCGCCCTTTTGTTTTGGCCGGTGAGCGCCGGCCGGGCCGCGTTTTCAGCAGATCTGAGCCGGGGTGATTCCTGTTTTACGGGCTCTGGCGCGTAAGGCGCAGGTGCGGGCCTCGTGCGCTGTTGCGGAGCAGCTTCCCGGCACGGAGTTTCCCCCCTGCGCAAAGCGCAAAACGCGGGGTGGGCTTTTGCCAGCCCCACACAAAAGCTGTGGCCTCTCCCTGTTTTTTGCCCTGTGGCCCGGGCGCTTTCCCAAATCTGAATCAGGCCGCTCTTTTCTCCGGTTTTCCACTCCAAAAGGCAGAAATGGGCTTCGTGCGCTGTCGCGGAACAGCTTCCCGGTACGGAGTTTCCCCCCTGCGCAAAGCGCAGGGCGCGGGGTGGGCTTTTGCCAGCCCCACATAAAAGCTGTGGCCTCTCCCTGTCTTTTGCCCTGCGGCCCGGGCGCCTTTCCCAAATCTGCGTCAGGCCGCTCTTTTCTCAGGTTTTCCACTCCAAAAGGCAGAAACGAGCTCCGTGCGCTGTCGCGGAACAGCTTCACGTCCCAATGGTTTTCACCT
>JBJEQR010000024.1:0-144198 GCA_051881855.1 Oscillospiraceae bacterium | reverse complement strand
GTCGACAGCTTTGTTATTATATCAAACCATTTACCGATTGTCAATACCTTTTTTCGATTATTTTTTATTGATTTTTAAATTTTTTTGCGATATAATAGCAAAGCTATGGAAATTCAGAAATATATGTGCTACAATATATTTCATAAACAAAATATGCGCCTGTAGCTCAGTGGATAGAGCGCCGGCCTCCGGAGCCGGGTGCGTGGGTTCGATTCCCGTCAGGCGTACCAAACCCCCGAACATAAAATGTTCGGGGGTTTATTTTTATTATACAGATATAAAACTAGTATGTCATATGCAGTGCTTAGTAGTCTATTTTGTGCAAATTGATTCATCATTTTCTTTTTAAATTGCTACTATTACAACACTAAAAATTAAACTGTCTGTTGTTATTTCAACATGTGTATGATAAAATTGCATCGTCGGAATATTAGTTTTCACTGTTGCTTATTGCATACAAATAAATATAAATGGAGGAAAAGCTATGCAATACATTAAGAAAAATGCAATACAAATTCTATTATGTCTTTTTGAAATTACCGCCGGAATTCTGCTTCTAATCAACCCAGACGCGTTTACCTCCGGCATCATTATTGTTTTTGGCTTTTTGCTTCTTATCATCGGGGCAATGAGCGTTATCGGGTATTTTCGTACGGACGCGGTAAAAGCCGCTGAAACACGCGGACTTTTCAAAGGACTGGCTTTCGCTGCCGCCGGCGTTTTCTGTATATTAAGGTCACAATGGTTTATATCCGTTTTTCCTGTACTTGCCGTAATTTACGGCATAGTAATCCTGATTTCCGGGATTATTAAGCTGCAGTGGTCTGTTGACATGCTGCGTATGAAAAAAGAAAAATGGTTCCTTGCCGCTGTCAGCGCGGCTGTCACCGTAGTCTGCGCCATGCTCATCATCACAAACCGTTTTGCTTCAGCAAAAATCCTGTGGCTGTTCACTGGATGTATACTCATTGCCGAAGCCGTATTCGATATAATCATTCTGTTCCTGACAAACAAAAGAGCTTGCAGTAATGCCGGGAAAACTGTTCCAAGCGGTGAAAACAAGCTCGCTGTCGCGGATGAATCGCCCAGAACCGTCATAAATCTGAATCTGCATTGGTTTTTTTCCAAAGAAGCGTCCGCACCTCCCACTGAATTACCGGCAAACTGGAACAGCGTCAGTCTTCCCCATACATGGAATGCGGTCGACGGCCAAGACGGAGGCGGCGATTACTACCGCGGAACCTGCTATTATGCAAGAAGATTGCTTAAATCCGAGCTTCCCGTTTCCGGGCAGTATTATCTTGAAATTCTCAGCGCCAATTCTTCCGCTGACGTTTATATAAACGGAAATCATTGCGCCCACCACGACGGCGGCTACTCCACCTGGCGCGTAAATCTGACCGATCACTTGAAAGAGGAAAATCTTCTTGTAATCGCCGTGGACAACAGCGCTAACGACTCCGTGTATCCCCAGGTAGCAGACTTTACCTTTTACGGAGGGCTTTACCGTGATGTAAACCTTGTCTGTGTAAACACATCACATTTTGATCTTGATACCTACGGCGGTCCCGGAATAAAAGTCACTCCTGCTGTCAAAGGGAAGGACGCGGACGTTGAGGTTGAAGTATTTCTTACGAACGTCAAACTGGGGCAGAGCCTTCGCTATATTATATCCGACGCCGACGGGAAAACCGTTGCAGCTCTGGACAGCATCAACACTGACGTCAGTTTGAAAATCGGGAACGTCCATCTTTGGGACGGACGCAGGGACCCTTATCTTTATACCTGTACGGTTGAGCTGCTTGAAAACGACTCCGTCCTTGACCTTGTTTCTGCCCGTTTCGGCTGCCGCACCTTCAGCGTCGACCCGGAAAAAGGCTTTATTCTCAACGGAAAAGAGTACCCGCTCCGCGGTGTAGCAAGGCATCAGGACAGATTCGGAGTCGGCAACGCGCTGCTTCCGAAAGACCATGTTGAAGATATGGATCTCATCTGTGAAATGGGAGCCACAACAATCCGTCTGGCCCATTACCAGCATGACCAGTTTTTCTACGACCTCTGTGATGAGCGCGGAATGATAGTCTGGGCGGAGATCCCTTACATTTCCCAGCATATGCCCAATGGCCGGGCAAACACCATAGCACAGCTGAATGAACTTATAGTTCAGAACTATAATCACCCGTCCATAGCAGTCTGGAGCATTTCCAACGAGATTTCAATGAAAGGCGCAGATGATCCGGACCTTATTGAGAACCACAGAATACTGAACGACCTTGCACATAAACTGGATAAAACCAGGCTCACTACCCTCGCTGCCCTTTCCTCCTGCCCCATTGACAGTGAATACGTCCATATTCCCGACGTTCTTTCCTATAACCACTATTTTGGTTGGTACGGCGGCAGCGTAAACGAGTATGGCCCATGGTTTGACGAATTCCACTCCAAATACCCAAACACCCCAATAGGCTGTTCCGAATATGGCTGCGAGGCGCTGAACTGGCACAGCTCAGACCCTGAGCCCGGGGACTATACGGAAGAATATCAGGCCCATTATCATGAAGAACTGATAAAGCAGCTCTTTTCCCGCAAATACCTCTGGGCCACCCATGTTTGGAATATGTTTGATTTCGGCGCTGATTCCAGAAATGAAGGCGGAGAGGACGGTCAGAACCACAAGGGCCTTGTTACCTTTGACCGTAAATATAAAAAAGACTCTTTCTATGCCTATAAAGCGTGGCTGTCAGACGAACCCTTCGTGCATATCTGCGGAAAGAGGTATATTGACCGGGTTGAGGACACCGTAAAAATAACCGTCTATTCCAATCAGCCCGAGGTTGAGCTGTTTGCTAACGGAAAGAGCCTTGGCAAAAAGAAAGCTCCGGACCATTTCTTCCGTTTCGATGTGCCTAACTGCGACGAGACTACCCTTACAGCCGTTGCCGGTAAAGAAACAGACACCTCCTATATCCGCAAAGTGGAAAACTTCAATGAAAATTACCGCCTGAAGGACAAGAACGCCGTGCTTAACTGGTTTGACATCACGGCTCCTGAAGGCTGTTTCTCGCTGAATGATAAAATCGGCGACATCATGGCAACTCCCGATGGCAAACAGCAGCTTTTGTCCTTGCTTGGCGGATATCTTCCGGAAGGCACCGTTGATATCTCGACTCTGGACGTCATGTTGGAAAGAGTAAATAATTTTCCGCTTCTGCGCCTGCTTGGCATGTTTTCCACTATGAACGTCAACCTAAGCAAAGAGGAACTTCTCGACATGAACAGAAAGCTGAATCAAATCAAAAAAAGGCAGTGAAAACGGCATAATGAAAGAATCTGCTGAAAAAGCGGAAAGCGCCCCTATTCATCCGGTCAAAAAGTTTTTCCACAGCCTGTTCGATATCCGCGGCGATATGATGAGCTATGAAGAAATCCGTTCCATGATGGAGGAAAACACGAACATTCACGGCTCAAATATGTGGATACTGATGATGGCTATTCTGATAGCTTCAATCGGACTCAATGTCAATTCCACAGCTGTTATCATAGGAGCCATGCTCATCTCACCGCTGATGAGCGTAATACTCACCATGGGATATTCCCTCGCGGTCAGAGATCTTGACATGCTGAAAAGGGCGCTGCTCCGTTTCGGAGCACAGGTAGCTATCAGCCTCATTACGTCCACCGTTTATTTTTTGATCTCACCGCTGAACGACCCCACGTCGGAAATGATTGCACGCACAAACCCGACTATATGGGACGTGCTCATAGCCCTTTTTGGCGGCATCGCAGGCATTATAGGCAATACGCGGCAGAAAAAAGGCAATGTCATCCCGGGTGTCGCCATTGCGACAGCCCTGATGCCTCCCCTCTGTACCGTAGGATACGGAATAGCGACCATGCAGCCCAAATTCATATTCGGCGCTTTTTATCTGTTCTTTATCAACACATTATTTATAGCGTTATCCGCCGCATTTGTCACGCTGCTGCTCGGGGTGCCTCAGCATCAATGTCTCGATTTGCGCAAGCAAAAAAGGATAAACCGTATGGTGGCGGTGATTACGGTGGTGACGGTCGTTCCGAGCCTCATGATAGGCGCATATACGGTATATAATTCCTACATTGAGCACAGCATTTCGGACTATCTGAAAACAGAATTCTTATTCAGTGACACGCAACTTGTTCAAAGCAGCTTCGACCAAAACTTAAAGGTCATCTCTGTGTCGCTTGTTGGGGCTCCCATATCCGACGAGACAATTTCACTTCTTGAAAGGGAACTGAAGCAATACGACCTGGAGGAATATACCCTGCATGTGACGCAGAATACCGCTTTCACAGCAAACGAAGGTGAAAATTCAGATAAAATAACCATTGCTGTTCAGGAAAACACCATAACGGAGCTGCAAAAACAGCTTGAAGAAAAGCAGACAAGACTTGACGAGCTTGAAAGCAGCGCAGCTGCAAAGCTGGATTTCAGCGAGCTTGCTAAAAAGGCTGAAAGCATTTTCATTGAGCTTTCAAACTGCAGCTGCGGCATTGTGGCTGACGAGTCCGGAGAATACATAATTCTTTGCGCAAGTGTTAAGGACGAGCTTACGGATTCCGAAACAGAAATTATTAAAAACTGGCTGAAAGCCGAAAGCGGATATGAAAAAACAAAGCTGTTCTTTACTCAAATATAAAAAAATACGGAACGCAAAAGCGTTCCGGATTTTTTTACCGTTTTTTCAGTCAGACAAAGCTCTCAGCGACTCCAGAAGCTCGCCGTCTAACCGTTCCCAGGGGAAAGCGCTCCGCCCGAAATGGCCATAAACAGAAGTCTCGGAGTAAATCGGCCTGCGCAGCTGCAGCTTCTCTATTATTGCACCGGGGCGAAGGCCCACATTTTCATTTATCCAGCTTTCAAGTACCCTTTCCGGAACGTTTCCTGTCCCGAAATTTTCCACGCTTACGGATACCGGCATAGCAACTCCAATGGCATAACTTAGCTGTATCTCACATCTGTCGGCAAGCCCTGCGGCAACAATATGTTTCGCGATATAGCGCGCCATATAGGAGGCACTTCGGTCCACTTTCGTAGGGTCTTTTCCGGAAAGAGCCCCGCCCCCGCTGCGCGCAAAACTGCCGTAGGTATCCGAAATTATCTTTCTCCCGGTGAGGCCGGTATCTGCAGCGGGGCCGCCCAATACGAACCTTCCTGTGGGATTTATGTATATCTTTGTGTTTCCGTCAATAAAACCCGTGGGTACTGTGGGTTTCACCACGTGCTCAAGAATGTCACTGCGGAGCTTTCCGATCTCCACGTCTGGGTCATGCTGGGCAGATATTACAAGAGCCTCTATGCGTCTCGGCGCACCGTGGATATATTCCACGGTCACCTGTGATTTTCCGTCGGGACGGAGATAAGAAAGAACGTCGTTTTTCCTCAGGTAAGCAAGTCTCTTCGTCAAAGTATTGGCAAGCTCAATGGCAAAGGGCATTTTGTTCTCCGTCTCGTTACAGGCGTAGCCGAACATCATACCCTGATCCCCCGCCCCTATATCTTCCATGCTGTCGCACGCACTGTCAACACCCATGGCAATATCGGCAGACTGGCGGTGGATTGAGCAGGTTATGACGCATTTATCCGTGAACCCATATTCAGGGTCGGTGTAGCCTATTTCCCGTATTACTTCCCTGGCGCATGCTTCATAATCCACCTGAGCATCGGAAGTTATCTCTCCCATGATATGTAATGCTCCGTGCTCCGCCGTAACTTCACAGGCACAGCGGCTGTAAGGATCCTGTTTCAGCAGCTCATCCAAAATTCGGTCCGCTATCTGGTCGCACACCTTATCAGGATGTCCCTCAGTAACGGATTCAGACGTAAAAAACGTCGTGCTCATAATATTTGTTTTCCTTTCTTTGGCCCATGCTCAGACAGCCTGTGCCATTTTTATAATTCGGTATTGAGATAAAACGATTGGGGCTTTTACCCAATCCTGTTTTGCCTCGCTTTTGGCTCATTCCGCTTTGGAGCAGCCGGTGCAGCCTTTGCAGGCTGACCAAAGTTCCTCCGCTTTGGGCGCCCATTTTTCTGCATATGGTACGGTCTTGTCGCACATATGGTCCACGCTCTCCGGGCTCTGATAGTCCGTGCTCACTGCTCCCGTCGCTTTTACCATTGCGCGCAGCTTTTCAGGATTTTCGAGCATGGGGCAGGGCCTGAGCATATTGTCGTTAAAGGGCTGGCCGTCGTGATAGGCCATGAACAGCGGGCTTTTGAGAGCGTCAAGCAAGGAAACATCATGAATGTTGCAGTTTGAGTAATGAATAAATACACAGGGCTCCACGTCTCCCTTTGCGTTTATGTGCAGATAGTTGCGCCCTCCTGCTATGCAGCCGCCCACATACTCTGCATCGTTCTGGAAATCCATAGTAAAAATGGGCTTTGTGCTGCGGAAAGCCCGGATGCGGCGGTAAACCGTTTCTCTCTGTTCCGGTGTGGGAAGAAGCTCTGCCACGGCATCGTTACCCACAGGCATATAATGGAAGAACCAGCAGAACAGTGCTCCGGATTCAATCATGTAGTCAAAAAATTCCTCGCCGGTGATATCGGAATAGTTATAGCTCGTATAGCATGCGGAAATTCCGAAAGGCAGCTTATGGGACTTAAGCAGAGACATGGCGTGCTCAACCTTCGCATAGCTTCCTTTGCCCCGGCGGCTGTCGTTTGCCTCCTCAAAACCTTCCAGGGAGATGGCCGGAACTATGTTCTTTACTCTGAGCATCTCTCCGCAAAAAGCCTCATCTATCAGCGTCCCGTTGGTGAAGAAAAGGAATTCGCAGTCCGGGTGCATTTCACAGATTTTTATAAGGTCATCCTTTCGCACCATGGGTTCGCCGCCGGTGTAAATATACATATATGTGCCAAGTTCTTTGCCCTGGCGTATGATTGAATCAATATCCTCAAGGCTGAGATTCAGGCGGTTGCCGTACTCCGCGGCCCAGCAGCCCGTGCAGTGGAGATTGCAAGCGGATGTCGGGTCAAGCAATATGGCCCAGGGGATATTGCAGCCGTGCTTTTCCTTCATTTCCTCCTGTACGGCGCTGCCCCTGAGGCTTGCATTGAACAGGAAATTCTGGAAGAAGGCTTTACGCACGCCGGGGTCCAGTTCATACAGTTTCAGAATGAGCTGGTACCAGTTTCCCTTTTCGTCAATTACTTTCCTCACGGCGTTCCTTTGGCTCTCATACCAGCCGTCGGGGGAATATTTATCCACCAGAGCCATCAGCTTCGGGATGTTTTCCTCCGGATTCCCTTCCACGTATTTCAGCGCCTGATTGATTGCAAAATTCTGCATTGTGCTTTTAATACTGCTCATAACAAATTTTCCTTTCATAGATTTATCAGCCTACACACCCGGTGTGTAATCTTTAAGCAGATTATAAAATTCAAACCCGACAAAGTCATCGGACAGGAAAATCCCTCCGTCAGAAAATATGACAAAAAAACAAACTGTTACAATTTCCGACACTTGGAGGCTTTTGTCCATTGAGAGAAAAGACATATAGGCTTAACCTTATAAATAATTGCTTTGAAAAGCTCCCGAAAAACTGATCCAGCTTTGCGCCCACAAAGCATCAGCGGCTTTTGCCGCGCAACGTTTCTGCCTTTCTGCCGTCAAGGCTGAACAGAAAAGAAAGAAGGTTCCCAAATGAGCTACAGCGTTTCACATACAATAACAGAGACCTTTGTAAGAAAAGCCATTGAAGACATTCAGGACTCTCCAAAAAGGAGTACCCGCAACATTGTGGATATGGCACTGAACTTTGCGGACGGGCGGTTCCAAAGCCGCTTTTTTCAGATAATACAGGCACTGCTCAGAGATGGAAACAGCACATATTACAAGCTGATTCCGGACATCATATCCAATACTGACAAAGAAAAAATCATCCGCTTCGGAATGAATATCGGCTATAACAGCTGCACAACCGGAGCAAAGAAAATACGAGTCATTGAAAGCCAGGAGGGCTTCAACATTCCTTGGGCGGTCTCCCTGGAGGTTTCGGGAGATGGATACCTCCAAAATGAAAATGCTTACCGTTCCATGATTGAGCAGGGAACGGAACTCGGCGTATATACCTGGATGATTTATGTTCACAGCGGCGTCGGCTCCGTTCTCCGTCTTGCCCTTGAGCACCCTGAGTGTGCTTTTGTAATACATTGCGCCCCGGGGGAAATCGACGGTTCCATGCTTGACAGAGCTGAAAGCATCAATAATATTATGTTCGCTGTCCGGCATACAGACGGCGTCCGGGACGCTTGCGGCAAACTTCGGTCCGGGCGGTTCCTCTATTCCGTTTTTCACACATATGGCGAAGATAACCTGGAGAAGCTCACGGACGGGAGCATGCTCAGCGACACGGACGTTCTGCACCCGGTTTTTACGGGATTTCTGCCTGAACATAACTGTCCAAAGGACGTTCAAAATGAGGCTTACCGCTGCATACAGAGCATACGTAGCCAGCCCAGCTGCCCGACTATACCCTGGGATTCCGTCCGCGACAGCATGTTCGTTGACAGCATCATTTCTGACGGTCCCTGTTCTGCGGGGTTTGATGCAAATGGGTATCTTTATACCCTCGGAAACAGGCCATTACGGCTTGAATACAACATATTCCGCCAGCCGCTCAAAGAAATTTTCAAGCTCGCTTTTCCAAAAATCGAAGCCTCATCTTCCGGTGACCCTGAATAGTAAAATAAGAAGCGGCATGAATCAGTTCTTCTGATTCATGCCGCTTCTTTATTTCTTTTCACATTGAACAATCCAATATGTATTTTACAGCCTCTGCGACTCCGTCTTCATCGTTTGATGAGACGACCCTGTCCGCTTCATTCTTTAACTCGGGCACCGCGTTTCCCATGGCAAAACGGAGCTCCGATTTGCAGAACATAGGTATGTCGTTCTCTCCGTCTCCAATACAGGCTATTTCTTTCCTATCAACTGACAGATGCTCGGCCACCGCAGAAAGAGCCGTGCCTTTCGTGGCTCTTTCTGAAAAAATCTCCACATAAATGCCTGAATATGCCGCGGCAAGGTCGTCATATTCAGCCAAGACGGCCTGCGTGCGACGACGGGCCTTTTGGCCAAAAAAGAAAAGCTGAATCTCCTCCACATCCATTTTCTTTTCTTCCGCATACGAAATCAGGCTGCTGACGGTCCGTGAATTTGAAGCATCCTTTCCGTACTGGAGCCTGCCCAGCATGGCAAGCAGCTTCCCCTGTACCAGATATTCGTTTCCTATGTGTGCGGTAATTCCGATTCCCGGCCCGCTGCACTCTTTTAACAGGGCCGTAGCCTTCTCCAGCGGCATAAGCGCGCTGAATATGTTTTCTCCTCTTTCCGTATCCGTTACAGATGCTCCGTTTGAGGTTATTACGTATCTGAACAGTCCCTCCCCTTTCAGTTGGTATGGTATGCAGGTGAGCGTCCTCCCGGTGGTTGGAACTATCTCAATGCCCCTGTCTTTGGCGCGGCGCAGCCAATACATTGTATTTTCGCTTATTCTGTTTTTTGAATTCAGGCATGTTCCGTCCATGTCTATCGCAAGTAATTTGATTCCCAAACCGTTCCTCCTGTATCAGGTATCATCTATTCCTCTGTACTGTTCCGCCAGACACTGAAGACATTTTCTCAGTTGCTCCAGAAATTCGTCCGGTTTCATGCAGTCAGGTTCCAAAAGCCAGCGCTGAAAAGTCATGACTCCGGCATCGCAGAAAAAATTCATCTGAAATTCACCGACGTTTTCCTCTTTCGTCATTTCGCTCAGGCGGGAATACAGCAAAGCATATAAAATTTCCCGGTAGTGCTCGATAAAGGAATTCTGCCCTTCCACTTTAATGGCTTTTCTGTAAAATGTGCGGTTCTCATAAAAATATTCACAAAGGGCCTCCAAAATCTCCCTGCTGTCGCCGGATTCGTGCCGGCGCATGATTGAAATAAAATCCGTATCAAAAATCCAGTTCACAAGGTCGTATTTATCCCGGAAATGGTAATAAAAACTCTTACGGTTCATGCCGCACTTTTCACAGATATCCGCTACGCTGATTTTGGAAAAATTCTTTTCCTCCATGAGCTCCCGCAAAGCTTCGGCCAATGCCCTCTTTGTGATATTGGAATCTGCCATCTTATCACCTCTCTTGATCACGAAAAAGCACAGCGCCACACCGGCACCGCTTCCCTTCTGCCGTCAGGGCCACCCCGCTCCACGACATCAGTTACATGCCCCTGCAAAAATAAAGGATACAAAAAAAGAGGCCTATCCGCCGCCGCAGATAAGTCTCGCCATTTCAGATGAGGCCAGGAAACGTTCCAGTATGTTGACTTCACCACACTGATTCAGTGCAGACTACTCCCTTACTTTAGTTTAATTTTACCAAGCGCGAGAATAAAATTCAACAATTTTTTATGAAATTATTTTGGACATTTTATGCTCAGTGTCTAAAAATGTAATATTTTCTGTCATATGAGCAAAAATCCGACATGAGCCAAAAGTGTCCAATGCAAATAATTTTCCCAGCAGTTATACTTATTAAATATAAATTTATGTTTAGGGAGACCGTTCTCACGGCTCCATTTTTTCAGGAATAGGCTATGGACGAAAAAGAAACCACAAACAACCGCTCCGCCGTGGAGATATGTAAGGCGGCTGTTCCCGTGTTTATACTTATTGTTGCCGGGACATACATTCTGATAAACCCCGATATTTCCGTAAATACTCTGCTCTCGTACGCTCCGTCTAATCCGACGCTTGCTGCAGGAGTCCTGATTTTGATGTACGCAGTAAAAAGCGCCACGGTATTTTTTCCCATTGTTGTGCTTGAGATTGCCACCGGGTATTTATTTCCCACTGCGGAAGCGCTGCTCATAAATTCATCTGGCATGCTCCTTGTCCTGACAATACCATACTGGATAGGTTGCTTCTCCGGCATGGGCACCGTGAGCAAACTGGTAAAGAAATATCCAAGATTCGGCTATATTATCGCCCACCAGCAAAGCAATTCATTTTTTCTGTGTTTTTTCATGAGAATTGCCGGACATCTGCCGGGCGACATAGTCACTATGTATTTTGGAGCAACAAAAACTCCGTATCTCAAAAATCTTTGCGGCGGAATGCTGGGCATACTTCCGAGAATGATACTTGCCACAGTGCTCGGCTCCAGCGTTCAGGACCCCAGTTCCCCCGCATTCTGGATTTCTGTTTTGCTCACAGCCCTGCTCTCAGTAATTTCAGCGATTATTTACTTTCTATATAGGCGCAGACTTATAAATAGGCGGGAGCACTGCAAGGAGGAAGCGGAATGAATAAGCGATGGTTCAGGGCACTTTTCCGCCGGAGGGTCCTGATAATACTCCTTTTGCTGATACAGGCGGCGTTTCTGACGTATCTCATTTCCACGGGGAGTCAGCTCTCCAAATTTATAGATGCGATGCTCAAAATAGTCAGCTTTCTGGCAGCGCTTTATATTGTATCGAAGAAGGACAAGGGTGCCTATAAAACCGCGTGGATATTCCTTATACTTACGTTTCCTCTGTTCGGCGGACTTTTATATCTGCTTATTCATTTCCAGGCCCCTGCCCGTCGGGCCAACAGGCATATCAAAAGCGTCAGAGAAGAAACATCCCCTTTATTTTTCCTGCCTAAAGACGGATATACTCAGGCAGAGACGCAGACCGGCGACCTTTTCCCACAGGTGCGTTACCTTCAGAAAAGCGCAGGCTATCCAATATACTCAGACACCTCCACACAGTTCTATCCCTCTGGCGAAGCTATGTTCGAAGCTCTTATTCCTGAACTTGAAAAAGCCGAAAAATATATTTTTCTCGAATTTTTTATCGTTCAGGAAGGCGTCATGTGGAACTGCATTCTCGACATTCTGAAGCGGAAAGCAAAGCAGGGGGTAACCGTCCGCCTAATATATGACGATATGGGCTGTTTTCTTCTGCTGCCTTCGGATTACCCGAAAAAACTGGAGCAGTTCGGAATCGAATGTGTGAAATTTAATCCTTTCCGGCCGTTTTTGAGCGCCATTCAGAATAACCGTGACCACCGCAAAATTATTTCGGTAGACGGAAATGTGGCTTTTACCGGAGGAGTCAACCTTGCCGACGAATATATCAATGTCATTGAAAAGCACGGACACTGGAAGGACTCCGCAGTAATGGTACGCGGTAAAGCGGCCTGGAGCTTCACGCTTATATTCCTGCAGATGTGGGAGGTTTGCAGAAATGTCAAAGAAGATTTATCTTCCTATTACCCAAGTCAGGGAAGCTCCTGTCGGGTCCCCTGCGACGGCTTCGTGCAGCCCTATGCTGACAGCCCTATGGACAATGAAAACGTATGTGAGCATGTATATCTTCAAATCATTAATCAGGCAAGGGACTACGTCTATATAAACACTCCCTACCTAATCGTGGACGACAGCATGGTTTCGGCGCTGACACTTGCGGCAAAAAGAGGCGTGGACGTGCGAATAATCACACCGCACAAGTGGGACAAATGGGCTGTTCACATGACCACCCGCTCCTATTACCGGGAGCTTATCCGGTCAGGAGTAAAAATCTACGAATACACCCCTGGGTTCAACCATTCCAAAACCTTCGAGGCCGACGGCAGGGTTGCCTCTGTCGGCACAGCGAATCTGGATTTTCGCAGCCTGTATCTCCATTTTGAATGCGGCATTCTCATGTTTGACAGTTCCGCCGTGGCCCAGGTTCACGAGGATTTCCTGAAAACCCTCATGGTATGCCGGACCATCACGGAGGCTGACTGCAACACCAATGTTTTCATGCGGCTGCTTCAGGATGTTCTGCGACTGTTCGCGCCCCTTATGTAAAACTATTTGAAAAGAGGCAGAAACAATGTTTCTTGACGACAATGAAAAGAGGAAACAGATTTCAAAATGGATAATCGGCATTGTAACGGCATGTATTCTGATTTTTCTCGGTGTACGGTACATACCTGCCGTGGCCGGAGCTATTTCATGGCTTTTTGAATTGACGCGTCCCATGCTCATCGGTGCAGTCATGGCGCTGGTTCTCAACGTTCCCTTGGCTTTCATAGAACGCCATCTGTTCCGTAAGTACAACACGCCGAAAATACAGAAGCTCAGGCGCCCTTTGGCGATACTGCTTTCGCTGCTCCTCGTATCCGGTATTTTCATCGGAGTGGCGGTTCTTGTGATTCCTGAACTGATAAACGCCGGCACTGTTATTTCCTCCGCCGTAATAGAAGTCCTTGATCAGATAGCCGCACTGGAAAACAGCGTGGATTTTGAAAAAATTCCTTTGGGAGAATACCTTTCCGGCATTGACATAGACTGGCTTGAAATTAAAAACGAGCTTGAGCTCTGGATAAAGCAGGCCGGAAATACAATAATAGACAAAGCCGGAAATTTAATCGGCAGCGTGGTGTCATCCGTGGTTGACGGTGTCATCGGTTTCGTGTTCTCCATTTATATACTTGCCAACAAAGAAACCCTTTTGCGGCAGGTAAAAAGGCTCATCAGAGTGTGGTTGCCCCGGAGAACCGGAGAAATTATAACTCATGTTGCTTCAGTATGCAGCGACACTTTCCGCCTCTTCATTGCCGGACAGACAACGGAAGCTATTATTCTTGGCACTCTGTGCACCATCGGCATGCTCATTCTCCGTCTGCCCTATGCACCTATGATAGGGGCTCTTGTCGGAGTCACCGCGCTTATTCCCTATGTCGGAGCATTTATTGCTACCGTCGTGGGCGCGTTTCTGATACTCACCGTAAACCCGGTCAAAGCTGTCATTTTCGTCATTTTCCTGCTTGCCCTGCAACAGGTTGAGGGAAATCTGATTTACCCCAGAGTTGTGGGAAGAAAAATCAACCTTCCGAGCATGTGGGTTCTCGCTGCAATAACGGTCGGTGGAAATCTGGCGGGCCCCATCGGGATGCTGCTCGGCGTTCCGACAGCGTCTGCGACCTATGCTCTGCTTAAAGAAGCGACAGACGCCCGGGAAAAAAGAAAGGCGTTGCGGGCGGTGTCCGAAGAAAACGCCTGAAAATATTGTGATGTCACGGCTGTTTTCCGCCAAGCGCCGTATCTGCTTCAGCGGCGCTCCCGGAAACAGATTTAAAGCGGGGTCTGAGTAATCTGTGCTCAGACCCCGCTTTTCAAACACGGAGAGCATTGCCGGGTTAAACGAAAAAAACTCCCAGCCCAAAGCTGAGCGTTTTTTTAAAGCTTTCTAACATATATCCCGTCTTTTCGCTCCATGATACCCTCGGCAATCATATCCCGGCGGATCGTGCAGTAGTCCTCGTTGAAGCCGAGGAGTATTTCGTTGACCTCTGCTTCGGAGTAGCGTCGCCCAAGTTCAAAGGATTTCGCCATTTCCTCAAGGCAGATGCGCTCCTTTTTGCGCTGGGAGGGGATCGATTTGAGCACGCCGTACTCAAAAAACGAGTCGAGCACCTTTTTGCGGTATTCCTCCTCGCGGCAGTGCTGTTCCTCTGCCTCGTCGGACTCCTCATTTATTATATCTATAATTTTCATCATAAATATATCACTGCAAATGGAGTACATTGTGTAATACTGCTCCTTGCGGGAGGTCACAGCCCCCGCCTCCTCCAGCTTTTTGAGGTGGAAGGATACGGTGGCGGAAGTAAGACCCAGGCGCTCCGCCAGAAGCTCCACATACATATCCTCTTTTGCGAGGGATTTCAGTATCTGAAGGCGGGATTTATCCCCAAGGCACTTGAAAAGTTTTATGGCGTCCGCCTCGTGCATTTCAGTTTCCTCCCAGTTCTCTGAATTTTTGCTCCGCTTCGTCAAGGGTTTCGAGCTTTATCCCCTCGACGATTGATTTTTTGACGTCGCCGTGCTCGTCAGCTTTGCAGCGGGATTCTTCCCACGTTTTTCGCAGTTCAGCGAACTTTTTCAGATATTCCGCGTCAAATTCCTCCGGCGTTTTCACTTTTTTGAAAACTCCGAAAACTGTTTTGCAGATTTCGAGGACGTTTATCCTCACCTTTGCGAAATTCGCTTCGTCAGCCCGGGATGAATTTTCAAGCTCCTGCTGCTCTTTCTTTAATTTTAAAACGGCTGAATCCAGCCAGTCCATATAGTTTTCCATTTCAGTTCACCCGTTTCAATTTAATTTGATGTACATCTAATCAGATTATAGCAAATGTTTTCAATTTTGTCAAGAATTTGTTTTGATGAGCATCAAAATAAAATCAGGACCCCGCCGAAGCCGGCGGGGTCTTTAATTTAAAACTATTTATACAGCCCGTCCACGTCCACGAGCCGGAGCTTCATATTTTCGAGGTTACGAAGCTCACGCGGGAACGGCTCTATGGAGAAGAGCATATCGCAGCGTTCCCAATACTCGGTGAAAAGGCGGTCCCGGGCGCGCAGGCGCGCCATGAGCTTTTCAGCCGGCTCGGAGTAGCTTTGACGGTATTCCGCAAAAAGGATCTGGCGGTTGCGCTGGTTCGCGGCCACAAGGGTGGCGTCGGAACGCTCCTTGAGGGAGCTCCAGTAGCCGGAAATGACCGAAGCGAGGAACGGCAGATCGCCCTGCTTGTTCTTTCTGAACATATACTGAGCACATACCTGCTCATAGAGCTTTTCGGAAATATAGGCGTCCACTTCCCCGGTGAGATTTTCGAGCACCACTTTCCCCTCGCTTATGGCGGTCCTGTTCGGCAGGACAAAACGGAACCAGAAAGCCAGCGCTTTTGAGTTCACTGTGTATACGCCCTTGCGGCTGGTGCCGCTCTCCTCCCCAAAAGGTATGTCGCGGTTCACGATCTGCATCTGGAGCAGGGTGAGAAGGTATTTATTGACCTTTGTGGAGCTTTCGCCGGTCTCCGCCACTATCTCATTTATGCGGCGGCAGCCCTTCGCTATGGCGAAAAGAATGGAGTTATAGAACTCCGGCTCACGCAGTTCGTCAAGGAACACGGCGGGCGGTGCGGAGAAAAGCGCGGATTCTTCGGTTAGGAATATATTTCTGATGTTTTCCTCAAAATTTAGGCCGCTTTTCACAAGGCGCAGATATTCCGGCACGCCGCCGAGGCAGCAGTAATAGCGGAGCTTGTCCCGCGAGCTTGTGCCTGCGGGCAGAAGCCTTGCGGCTTCATAGTAGTCCAGCTCCTCGAGCTTATAGATTATGGGCCGGCGCATGGCCGCGGCGGAATTTTCAGCGAGGATTTCATTCTCGGTAAAGAACGGCCTGCCGCAGGCGGCGGCAACGCAGAGATTTGCCATTCTCCACTCGTTTTCAAAAGCCGCGCGGAAATCCTTCAATATGGTCCTGTCCTCAAAAACGAGGTCCGCAAAATCGTCTATCGCCAAAAGCAGGCGTTCATGCCCCGCAAGCTCGCCTATGCGGGCGAAGGCCTCTTTCCACCTGGGAAAGCTCTCCGCCTCCCCCGTATATTCGGAGACGGCCTTTTCAAAGAGCCGGAGGTTCATAAATGAATTGAGCCTCTGGGCGGAAAAGAATATGCACTTTTTCCCCTTGGCAAACTCGGCCAGAAGCTTTGTTTTTCCGCAGCGGTGGTTTCCGTAGAGCACAATGAACTTCGGCCCTGCCGAAGCATAGTTTTTCTCCATGGAATCCAGTTTTCCCTCTCTGCCGATAAGCATTTTCAAGCGCCCCCGAAAGTTTATATATTTTAGGTTATTATAATTTCTGTGGTTTTTAATTTTAGCAAAGGCGTCGGATTTTGTCAAGATAAGCAGGCGGAATTAAAGTATTTTATGTGGAAAACAGTCGCTTCTGCGGCGCAAAAAATCCGCCCGGGTGGAGAGGACCCGGGCGGATTCATCAAAAGAGTGTTTTATTGTCCTTTTCGGCTATGATTATTTTCTCTTTTTGAGAGAAACTGCTGCCGCTGCGGCAAGGGAAACCACTGCCATGGCGGAAACAACGCCGATTACGTCAGCAGCGCCGGTGTTGGGGTTGTTCTCGGAGCCGGAGCCGCCGTTGCTGCCGCTGCCGGAGCCGGAACCAGAGCCGTTTCCGGTGCTTACAGTCTCTGCGCTGAGGATGTATTTGCCGAGAGTGGAGCCGGCTTTGCGCTCGATCTCAAGCTCAACCTCGTCGTAGAGGTTTACCTTGCTGTAATCAATAACAAGCTCGGTGTCCTTGCCGTCGATGTAGAGGTGGAATTTCACCTGCTCGGACTCCTCGAGGCTGAGGCCGAATTTGCTGAGGAGCTCACCGTAGGTGCAGCCGGGCTTCCAGCTGATGGTGAAGTCGCTGGCGATGGGCTGGGTGCCGTAGAAGGTGAGGTAGTAGTAGTCGAAAACGGGCTTGCCGTCAACTTTTTTGTACTCCTCGTCGCTCTCGTTGAGGAAGTTGACGCCGCTCTGGGTGGTGGCAACCTCGTCAATCTCAACAATGACGCTGGGGTTTACCGCGCTGTTGGCAAGGGTGATGCCCTGGCCGGCGATTGCGCGGAAGCTGGTGGTGGAGATTACAAATGCCTTGTCGGTGGAAACCTTGTTTCCGTAGTAATCCCAGTAACCGAAGTCGGACTTGCTGGTGGGCTCGTTGATCGGGAAGATCTCGCCCTTTGCGCCGGCTTTGAAGTTTGCGGAGTAGTACTCAACGGTGTCCTTGGAAGCGATTGCAACGTCGGCTACAACGTTATTTTTGATGCCGGTGTAGGCTTTGCCGTCGGAAACGCCGGTTGCCTTCGCGGTGAAGGAGCCGATGGCGTAGTCAACGCCGAAGTTGTTGGCAATTTTCACTTTGATGATGTGAACGTCCTGGTTGCACTCGGCGGTGTATTTGCTGGTTTTGCCCTCGTTGTTGAGCATTTTTGCCACAGCTTTAACCTCGGTGTAGTCGGTGGAGGCCTTTACGGTCTCAACAGTCACAACGGTCTGCTCGGTTTTGTCAGCGTTGTAGGAGGTGCCCTCCTCGGTGGAGCCGCCCATTGCGTAGGAAACAGAGGGTTTGCCCTCCTCGGTTACGGTGAAGGTATCGGTCTCCTCGTCGTAGGTACCTTTGTTCACAACAGTGGTGACTTTGTCGTAAGCGATGACGGAACCGCTTTTGCTGTCGTTTACGCTGAAGGTGATTTCGTCGCTGATGGATTTCCAGACTTCATCGTCTGCGGAATATACAGCGGGGTCGTAATCGAGCACCTCGGCGGAAACAATGCCGGTGGTGTCAACTTTGACATTTTTATAGGTGTTGGGTTTGAAAATCATTGCAAAATATACAGTGCCGCCGATGCCGTTGGTGTAATAGGTAGCGCCTTCATCGGTGGTAGAGGTGGCGGTCCAGATGTCAGCATCGGAAATCTTGATGTAGGTGCCGGATGCGCTGGTGATCTCTTCGGTAAGGTCGATTACGGGAATGTCCGCAAAGGCGGAGACGCCCATAGCGCAGATCATGAGAACGCAAAGCACAAGAGCAAGAGCTTTCTTCATTTTAAAACTTCCTCCGTTTTAATTTCTGTTTTTTCTTCTGCGAAAAAATCCGTGCTCTCCAACACGGTTTTCGCAAGGGAAATTGTAGCCTCATGCGACAACTTCGGAGAAAGCTTTTCGGCCGAAACCGTCAGTTTTGACATTCATGAGCACATTTGCCTCATCGGTTTTATGCAAAATTCGGCCCGCTTTCCGGAAGATATGGAAACACAGGAAAATTTGCTTTATCGGAGGGATTTTTTTCTTTCACAAAGCTATCATATGAGCGCAAAAAAACATCCCTTTTTATATATGCGTATAAAAAGGGATGCGGTTCATATTTTATTTTGGGATTACGAGCATTTTGCGGGCGGATATGACGTCCTCCGAAAGGCCGTTTTCTGAAATAATGCCCTCGAGGGGGGTCCTGTGCTCCTTTGCTATGTTCCATATTTCCTCGCCGGGCTCGGCATAATAGAGCACCACCGCGGCGCCGCCCCGGTCGATTTTTCTGTTTTCGTCCACTGAGCACGCTGAGAGGGCGTTTTTGGTGCAGGAGGCATAGATGGTCCCGTCGATGAGCACGCCCGCCGTTACCTCGACGCTGCCGTTCCTGCTGAGATTATATTCCTCGTTTGTGATGCAGGCGCTGAGGTTGTGGAAAGCGACCTTTCTGCCCGCCGCCGGGGAAGGCAGTTCCTGCTCGACAGTTTTTTCATAATAGGCCACGCTGTCCTCCGAATCCACCGCGAACATACATATCTTCAGCGCATAGGTTATTTTTCCGTCGGAATCCGGCTTAGGCTGGCTCTGGACCTCGGTCCAAAGGTCAATTATTTTCTCAACGGAATTGGGAAGCTCCATTTTTTCGCAGACGTCCTGGGTGAGCTCCACCGGGAAAACCCTGTCAATGACTGTGAGCTTCCCACATTCGCAGATATTTTCAAACTCCGTCGAGAACATATCCGTCACAAATTCGGCCGTGTCCGTCCGGTAGACCCTTGCGAAGGCGCCGACCTTCACCTTTACGATGAGGTAGGTTCCGTCCTCGGAGGGGGTGAGCTCGGGGAAATCCGCCCTATATGATGCGTCGCAGACGTCGGTTATGGCTACGCCAGGAGCGTCTATCATCCGGCTCACAGGAAAACTGAAGGAAGAGGTAAAGTATTCTTTTTCAGCGCCTTCGTCCGTCTGCTCAGGCGACCAGAATACTTTTACTCTCACTTCGCCCTTTGTTACGATTTTGTCCTGAATGACGTGACATTCGTTCACCGCCGCTGAAACCGCGGTGCGCACCGCCCTTCCGAAGGGCGGCTTTCCGTAGCCGAGCTCACCTTTCTCATCAACGGTAAAGGTTTTATAGTACTCCCCGGCTATGGTCACCATGTCGGTGCTGTCCTTTTTACAGACAGCGCCCGCTCCCTCGGCGGCTTTTATAAACTCCCGCTCCTCCGTACCGATGGTGCGGAGCGTAAGGTTAAGGCTTCCGTGAAGGTCGATCCTTCTTTTATTGACCGCGCGGCAGCTGAATTCATCGGGGACAGCCTCCGCTTCGGCGGCGGAGATGTTCCCCTCCCTTACGAAATTATGGCTGAAGGGCTGAATTTGGCCGCAGAAACAAAATTCTCCCTCTTCCGAAACATAGTTTACTTCTATACTGACATTTCCGGATACTGTTTCTCCGGTCCCGTCGGAAAAGACCGGCGAAGTGACGGCTTTCGCCGTGTAGCGCAGGATCTTCATGACGTCGGGATAATAATCCGGCAGTATCAACGAACACTCAACCGGAAGGACAGCCTTTTTTTCATTCGGAGTTCCGCAGCATATCGCCGTACTTCTCGTAACATAAAGCTCCATAAGAATTCCTCTCCTTTTCGTTTTCTTTTTCAGAATATGCTTTGGGGAGAGGTTTAAGAACTGATTTTATGAAAAAATCAAGCGGCGCTTTGCGCCGCCCTTTCGCACCGTATTTATATTTCCACCGTATGCATGTGGATTCCTGCCTTCGTTATGTCGATTATTCCATAGCTCGGCGCACCCTCCCTTGGGCGGGCGCAGCTGCCCGGGTTCATTATATATAGGCCGTCCTCATAGCCGACGTAAGCAATATGGGTGTGGCCGTAGAGGAGGATATCCGCGCCGAATTTGCGGGCTTCGGAAACAGCGGGGCCGAGGGAATATTTTACGCCGAGGTCCGCCCCATGGGTCAGGAATATCTTTTTCCCGGCGAAATCAGCAAGGTCATAGCCCGGCTTTTCCGAGCCCCAGTCGCAGTTTCCCGCGATAAAAAGCAGTTTTTTATTGTTATATACATAGCTCAAAAGCTCAGCTTCCCTCTCACCGTCGCCGAGGTGGATAAAAAGCTCGGCGTCCTCAACGTGACGCTCCATTATTTTTTCAAGCACGTCGTAATTTCCGTGGCTGTCCGAAAAAACTACTGCCCGCAAGGCTCCCGCCGTCCTTCCTTTAAAAATGGAATATCGCCAAAAGGTTTTTCATATCAGTTATTATATTCCGTTTTCTGTTTTTGCACAAGACGGATATTTCACTTTTGAAAGGCGGAATTCTTATGAACAATATGCCGAACCTCACCCCCGCGCAGCAGCAGGCCCTGCTCAAAATGGCAAGCGAAAAGCTCGGTATGGACCAGTCAAAAATCGAGGCAGCAATAAGAAACGGAAACGCCGGGGCCCTGGGAAACAGGGCCGGGATACAGATCGAAAAGTACCTTAACGACCCGAAAGCGGTTGAAAGGATACTTTCCGACCCGCAGGCCCAGGCCATGATCAAAAAAATGATCGGAGGCGGTTGACTTGCCCGACCTTGGAGAGCAGCTTTCGGCCATTCTCCAGAATCCGGAAGCGCAGCAGAACATCCGCGCCCTGCTCTCCTCCTTTCAGCAGGGCTCGCCACAGCAAAATCAGCCCCCGCCTCCGCCTCCCCAGCAGCAGAGCCCTCCACCCTTTGACCTCTCAGCGCTGTTCGGCTCCTCCCCCGGTCCTCAGCAGAGCTCCCAGCCCCCAGGCCCGGGTTTTGACATAGGGATGCTCATGAAGCTCCAGCAGATATTTTCAAAAATGTCCTGCGAGGACAACAACATCTGCCTCCTGCGGGCGCTGCGCCCCTTTCTTCGGGAGCCTAAAAAGGTCGACGACGCCATACATATCCTCCAGCTTCTGAGCATACTTCCCGCCCTCGGGGAGATAGGGATTTTCGGAGGAGGATAGAGCCTTGGTCTGGCACCATAATGATTACTCAGAGGAGGCGCTTGCCGAGATGCAGAGGGAAGCAGAGGAACGGGTCCGTGAGATGCAGGCAAGGGCAAGGCTCCTTGTGGGCGAAGGCCCCCAAAGCAACGGACAGAAACCGCAGAGCCGCCCCTCCCAGGGGCGGACGCAGCAGCAGAACAACAGACAGCCTTCCGAGCAGCAAAACAGCCGGAATCAGGATGCTCAATTTCAGGTTTTTCCGCCGGACGGTGCTCATAGCTTTCAGCCCCGGGATGCTCAACTTCAGCAGCGGCAGAGCCCAGCCCCGATGCAGACGAATTTTCAAAGCGGCAACCCTTTCGGCGAGCTTTCAAAATTCATCGGAAACGTCGGCGAGGATAAGCTCATCGTGCTCGCGATTCTGTGGCTTCTCTGGAATGAGCACTCCGACAATAAGCTCCTGCTCGCGCTGCTGTATATCCTGCTATAAAAAATCCGCCTCCAAAGAGGCGGATTTTTTCATCTGCGGTCAAAGCAGAAAACATTGTCAATTTCGTCGTTCCAGAACACCTCGTATGCCCTGCGGTACATGGCTTTGGCGTGTATCCTGTCGTGCCATATGAAGCGACGCAGGAGCTTTTTCAGGGACCACTCCTCGTCATAGCTGCCGGTGAGCACCGGGCTTTGGAGGTAGCCCTCCCGTTTTTCCAGCTCCTCAAAGCCCTTTGCCCGGCAGGAGAGAATATCCGGGCCGTTTTCGGCGTCCACGCCTATCTCCCCGAAATAGTAGCTGTTTACGTTCATGGTGTGGAGGTACATTTCCTCCGCCGTGGAGGGAATTTTTCCGTAAAACGTCTCCCTTTCCGGCACAAGAGGCGCTTTTTTGTCCGGAACGGAATCATAGAGGCGCTTAAAATCCATGGCGGAACGAAGGGCGAGGATTTTCAGTTTCGTGTACTCCTCCTTCGTGAGCGGCTCCCGCTCGGAGGGGAAAATGACGTCGGAATCGGCGTCACGGATATTCAGAGTGCTCTCCTTTTTGAGCACGGTCTCGATCTCAAGGTGAAGATCCTGGGGTTCCTCCCCGTTCGCCCAGAGAAGGTAGTTTCCGATTTCCCGGGGGAATTTTTCCACAGCGCTCTCAAAGCTCCTCCCCCGGACGTATGCGCCGGGAAAATTTTCCGCATAGACAAGGCAGCCTTCCTCATTATATTCACAAACGGTATTTAAAATCATATCGCGCCTCCGAAGAAATTATATAGTAAAAAACGACTTGTTTTCACAAGTCGTTTTTCTTGGTGAGCCATCGGGGATTCGAACCCCGGGCACCTTGATTAAAAGTCAAACATTAAACTTGTGATTTTTGGCTTATTAAAGCCATTTGTTTTTAGGTGCGGTATACAAATCGGTATACATTCGCCCCAATTTTTTTGTTTTTATGCCGGAATTGCGTACTCTTTGGATAGCTTTTCTACATACTCTTTCGACAGCAACGATTTATTAAAATTCTCTAAATCGGTATAGATGTTTACCGTTGTGGAAATATCCGCATGGCCTAAAAGCTGTTTAGCCGTAACGACGTTTACTCCCTCAAGATATAAAAGCGTTGCAAATGTGTGCCGCAGATAATGCGGAGTAAAGTTTTCTATTCTCATTGGCAAAACGGAACTTTTATATCTCGGGTCATTTTTGTTTATCTTTCCGTCATAACCGTACTGGATATTTAAATCCACAAGATAGCTTTCCCACATTTTTCGCCATGAGCTTTTCGTGTGTAACTTTCCGTTTGCATTATTACAAACATATTTTGAAAGCACTTTGCTATCCTTTTTCACATTTTGCAGATATTCAATGAGCACCGGGGGTATCGGAATTGTGCGCACTGCGTTTTCCGTCTTACCTCCCTGTTTTACAACAGGGTTATTCCCCATAAACTCAACCGATTTATTTACGGATATGAACCCACTCTTTAAATCTATATCTGACCATTGGAGCGGAATAACCTCACCACGGCGAAGTCCGGCAAACATCATTATCATAGCTGGGAGCTGTGCCCTGTGCGGCGTCTCTATTATCCACCTTTGCTCTGTTTCTGTCAATGCTCTGCGCTTCATTACAGGGCTGTTTTTCGGAATTACCACCGACTTGAAGAAGTCAGGCACACCTGCGATATTATTTGAGCGTGCATAATCAAAGATAGAACTTGCTACTTTCTTTATGCTGTCAAGAGTTCGCTTTGATGTTGGCTTTTCTGTGTTCGGGTTTTCGGCTGCCAGTTCATTTATAAACTGCTGAAAGTCCGACAGGCTTATTTTTTTAAGCTCCACATATTCAAAATAACTGTTTAAGTGTTTTATTGCTGAATTATATTGCGTTAATGTTCCATTTCCGATACCCGACGGAATTTTTACCTCATTAAGCCATTTTTCAGCCCACACACCGAACAACGCTTTTTCATATATCTTTTTTCCGTTCTGCACTTCATTCTTCAAAGCGTTAGCCTTATTATTTAGCTCCCTTTGAGAATTGGCGGTCACTTTTTTATGTGTCGCTTTGCCGTTTACAGTACCGCAATAAACCGTTGTATAATATTTTTGCTTCGTGCTCATTTTGCGTTATCCAGTTTTTTAACAGAATTTTGAGCGGCTTCGATTTTGCATTGTTCTTTTAAATCCTCTAATATAGAAAGAGATTTTTTATCTTCTCCATCCTTCAATATTGTCTCAAGAACTTTTAAAACTCGTTCCGGGTCTTTTCTGAACCCTTCAATTATTATTCTTTCTTTTTCTGTTAACAGCATTGTTACTTCTCCCTTTCAAATAAAAATTCTGGTATTTTCTCGCTCCTACTTTTCAAAAACTCAATCAGATTTTTGCCAAACCACTCCGGGTCTTTTAGTATGAGCTCTATTATTTTTTCTTCAATGCTCATTGGTTTCACTCCTTTTCTTTTTATTACCTTTCGGTATATCTATATTATACTATATTTACACCAATATTTCTATTGGCAAAATCTATATATTTACACCAATATATATATGCAATATGTATATTGACATCAATATATGTATTATTGTATAATGTATTAGTAGTAGAATAAGCGTTTCTATTAAATTTCCACATTTAAGGGGGGATATAATGACCGCCACAAAGGCAAACCAAAAAGCTGTAAACAAATATGTGAAAAATAATTACGACAGGATAAATTTAACCATGCCCAAAGGCAAAAAAGAAATCATACAAACTGCCGCAAAAAAAAACGGTATGAGCGTAAACAGCTTTATAAACTCTGCTATTGAAGAAAAGTTAAAACAAATCGAAAAATAAAATGTGGAGCGGGTCTGTGTGCCCGCTCCTTTCTTTATATCTCGCCGTTTAACAAGCGTAAAGCCACCTAAATGCCGTTTTATTGTTTCATTAGGGAAAGTGTTTATCATTTATGTAAAACGGCGTTCTGCGGCGGTGTGGGTGGTCATATTGTGTCCTGCCTATCTTTCCACTTTTCAAGCGTTTCACGACAAGCTACAAGTGTCTTGCCTATCTCGCCGCTCCGGCGTTCAAGAGAACAAATATATCTTTTAAATTCTTCTTTGCTTTCTGCAAGATAATATCCACATGGCGGCGCAGAAGAAGCGCAAATAGGTGCACCTGCCCTTCTCTCTGCCTCTACTGCTTGTGTTACCACACGCACGTCACTCAATCCGAGCAGCTTACAAAGCTCTGCCGCTGACTGTGCGTTCTCCGCACCTTCAAGCAAATAGTTTGTAATAAAATACTTGTTTATAAAAATCATCCTTTCTTTACAAACTCTAAATATCTTTGAGCCTGTAATTTTTGTTTATATCCTTTTCGATATTGACTTTATATCTTCCGCAAGCCTTAAATATCCGGCTCATAGTTGCCTCATCATATCGCAAAAGGTCAGACAGCGTTTTTTCGCTCGATATAATTGTTATTTTGTCCGGGCTCAAAAGCCTGTGGTTTAAAAGCTCAAAGGCAAGGTTAATGTCCGCTGGAGTTGGTTCTTCTCCGTTTTTTACTTTCAGAAAATCATCAATATAGAGAATATCGACCTTTTTGTACCTGTCTATCAGGTTCTGATACTCCGAAAAATCCGTTATTAGTGCTTTTAACTTTTTTGCTTCTTCAACCCAAAGCATATATTGAGTATCAAAGCCTGCTTCGATATAGTGAGCACAGATAGCAGTACAAAGATGAGTTTTTCCGCTGCCTACCTGCCCGCCGATGAAAAACCAATGCGCTTTATTGTCTTTACAAAATTCCATAGCTTTTGCTTTGTTAGCTTTCTGCCAGTCCTCTGTAGCTATAAACTTATCAAAAGTGTAATCCGTTAAGATATTGCCGAGCCCGCTCTTTTTCGCCCTCCGCAATATTTCCCTAATACGGTGGCATTTACAATATCGGTGAACTTCGTTTCCGTCTTTATCAAGCAGAGCCACAAACTCTTTGTTTTTGCAAATATCACAGTTATAACCGTCAATTTCATTCTGATAACCAACGCTATTATTGAAGTTATCAATTTTCTTTTTTTGCCATTCTTCAACGGTTATCCCCTCAACAGAAACTTGTTTCTCTTGTAACTTTGCAATAATTTCTTTATTCTGTCGTTCAGTCATTTTAAACGCTCCATTTCTTTAAAAAGTCCGGCACTTCCTGACTTTCACCATTTTGTTTTAACGCTTTTGCAGATAAATCGTTTCCATGCTCCCATGTACGAACACAGGCTTTCCAGTCTTTTATTGGTTTGCCCTTTCCTTGCACCCACCCATTGGCAGAATAATAATCAAAGAAGCGTTCAGCATCAACATGGTTATTCCTCTCCAAACAATAAGCCTTTACTTCGTCAACTGTGGGCGGGTAAAACTTGCTTTTCCTACCCATATTTATAATATTATTTTCAGTATTATCATTATTTACATTATTGTTTGTGTCTGACGGTGGTCTGATAGTAGTCTGACTGTAGTCTGATAGTGGTCTGCTGGCGGTCTGCTCACCATTTTCTAAACCTTGATAAATGGCGTAGTTATCAATAAAAATTATGGTTTTGTGGCGGTCTGATTTTTTGGTTATCATACCGTCATCTTGAAGCAATTTTAGAAATAGTCTTGTTTTTTCTTTTCCCCAGCCCCAGCGTTCCATCAATTTTAATTCCGATGTAATAAAGCTTCCTGTTTTTACTTCAATCAGCTTATTACCTAAAAGAATTTTATTGTTAACATGATTCGCCAGCATTAACATATCAATCCATGCTTGCCCTTTGGAAAACGGCTTGTCCGTCCATAGCCAATGATTTTGTATTTGACGGTGAACAGAAATCCACCCTTGCAAATCCATGACTATCTCACCGCCCTTGAATCAATTCTCGGAAATAATCTCTGTCGAAAAACCATTGTCTACCGATTTTTCGCCCTTCAATTTCACCGGAATAAATCCATCTTTTGACGGTGCCGTCTGTAACACCGAAAATAAGCGCAACCATGTGTATGTCGATAACAGCCGGAAGTCTTTCCCAGTTTGTTACCGTCGCAGTTTTCATTCGCCATCACTCTCCCGCTCTTTTAAACGTTTTATAGCTGCAAGCACACGTTCCTCTTGTTCTAAAGTGAGCGGGCTACGAAGCCAGCGTATAAGGGTAAATTCAGCCACCCCTATCTCTGTCGCAACCTCATACTGAAAGAGGTGGTTTTTCTTTATGAGTTTTTTAATCTCTAAATTATTCATCTAATCCTATCCTCCAAAAATTGATTTTCAAAAGACGTGCACTTTCTTTTGTTGATTTAATAATAGTCCATAATAATCTTGCTATCTTGAATTTTTTCCTGTATAATTATTTTAGAAAAACAGGAAACTTTTCGGAGGCAATATGCAACAAATAGACAACTTTAAGTATGTTATTCATTTCTACGGAACTTATAAAAACGGATTTATACAGGAAAGCCAACAAACACTTCTTACTGCAAATGAGATGTTCGAAGGAGGAAGTGAAAATACTATCGTACCTAAATTCGAGCATACTCATCGTCGCATAAAATTTGATACAAACACGATTTTAAGTGATTTTATTAAAATCGGTAAAATAAGCGATAATGAAAACGACATAAAGTATGCTAAAACCATGTATGTAACAAAGTATAATAAAACTGCTAAAACGCTTGATGAATTTCGAGAAGCTAAACAAAAAGTAAATATTTTAGATACCGATTTTCCTGTTGAACTAAAAAATGATTGGTACCAGACTCCCATATTTATGAACAGAGATTGCCATTCCCCTTTATGTCCAAATATAGACACAGCAAAAGCTATTTGGAGAATTGCGTTCAGATTTCTTGAGATGACTAACGGACTTTCAAAACCACAAAAAAATATACTAATAAATGAATTTGAGCGTTTTCGTAGTTATAATGATATACAACTTGATTACAAAATTTCATACTCAATAAGTAGCCCATTATCAGCTGGTGGAAAACTTTCAGAATATGAATTTATCAAGAACCAGACGAACGGTTATTCAGAAGATTACGAATACATTTGTAATAACGCAAAAGAAATTGTTTTTGCAGTTTTGCATTATTACATAATTAACGGATTTTATCTTAAAAAATGTGAGCTTTGTGGAAAATATTTTTTCCCGCAAGAAAAACAAGAAGCTTTTTGTAACAACAAATTCAGCTATATAGATTGGGAAGGAAAAACAAAAGACTATCCGAGTTGCAAAATAGCCCGCATTAAAATCCGAGAACGTTCCGATAAAAGATATCATAATATCTATAACAAATTAAGCGAAAGGTGCAATGAATATGGCTATATAGACGGCATTCTATTTAAAGAATTTAATGATTTTGCAAATACCGCAGCAATTCACAGGGAAAATATTAAACAACTTGCTTCAATCGATAATATAGTTAAATATGAAACTTTTTTATATATAGATTGCTCAAAATATGATAAAAGATATAGCCGAAGATGATAAAGCAAACAGAACAATTTTTAACCTAAAATTGCAAAGGAGCAATGAAAACTCATATATAAAAAGCAAGAAAATGCACAAAAGTGCCATATAAAAAAAGAAAGCGGAGAGCCATAAAGCCCTCCGCTTTTATTGTTTTTCAGGTATACAAAAAGGTATACATTTTACCGTATTTTTTCGTATTTTAGCATACTTTAGCGCATATAGAGTTATGAAACAAAAAAACCCTCGAACCGCATAAACAAGCGATTTAAAGGGCTTTTTCTTTGGTGAGCCATCGGGGATTCGAACCCCGGGCACCTTGATTAAAAGTCAAGTGCTCTGCCAACTGAGCTAATGGCTCATATCTCATTTTCGCAACGTTAATAATATACATTATTTCGATGTTTTTGTCAATACCTTTTTTTATTTTTTGTTCAAAATCTTCCAAAGAGCCCGCCGGAGGGAAAAATCCGTCCGGCGGGCCACTTTTAAAAATATCTGCCAAAGCTGAAACAGTCTTTAAACTCAAAACGGCTCTCAAAAAATTTTGTGCATCTGCTTATGAGCCAACCGTTGAGAAAAGCGCAGATGACGGTGCCGGCCTGTACCCCGCGGAAAACTCCGAAACCGAAGAACAGAAATGACATACACACTGCCAGAAGGCAGCTTGCACAGTCATAGGCGGTTTTGAATTTATGTATATCAAGGCTAAAGTTTGCCGCAATCTCCTTGACGAAAAGCTCATAGGCTTCCGGCGGGACATATGAATGGAAAAGGAGCGAAACGCCCGCAGAACAGAGCAGAAAACCTGCCCCGTAAAAGATAAGCCGGAGGGCTAAAGGCCCAAAATCGGCAGGAAGGAGCGCCATGACCCCGTCCAGCATCAGCCCGTATACCACCGTCGCGCCGAAGGAGAGCAGGTACGAGAGCTTGAATTTCCGGAGGACCGCCGTCATAACAATGAGCAGAAATGCCTGAAAGACATATTCCGCCATTCCAAAGCTGAAAAACGGAATGTATTCCGATATTTTGAGATGGAGGATATAGGCCGGGGCAACCACCATGGAAACTCCGAAATCCGCATTGGCCATAAGCGCAGTACCCAGGGCCAGAAAAAGCAGACCGAAACAATATGCAAGCTCAGTATAAAACACTTTTTTCTTCATGGCACACTCCAAAACAAAAAATAAGGCTTTCGGCGTTTGATACAGAAACGCCGAAAGCTCTTTTTGTATTATAGCACCCGCCGGACCTCAAGTCAATTTCATTATCTGACAATTTTGTAGCCGGCATTTTCAACAGCGGCCTCCAGCGCGGAAAGCTCAGCCGGGGCTTCATATTCGACGCAGGCATTCTTTTCTTCCAGTGAAACCTTCACGGAAGTGACACCGGCAACGCCTTTGATGGCGGATTCCACGTGGGAAACACAGTGCATGCACATCATTCCGTCAATTTTAATTACAGCTTTCATAGTTTTTGGTATCTCCTTTTCGGTTTTATTTTTTATATTTTTGCTTTCGCCAAGGTCTAGTTTTACTCTGCGAAGGCGAAGAGCATTTGTGACTACGCTTACGGATGAAAGGCTCATGGCGGCGGAGGCAAACATGGGGCTGAGCTGCCAGCTAAGCAGGCTGTAGAAAACGCCTGCCGCCAGAGGAATACCGAGGCAGTTATAGAAAAACGCCCAGAAAAGGTTCTGATGGATGTTTTTCATAACGGCTTTGGAGAGAAGTATGGCCCTTGCGGCCCCTGCGGGGTCGCTCTTCATAAGCACTATGTCCGCACAGCTCATGGCAACGTCCGTGCCGCCGCCGATAGCTATGCCGACGTCCGCTCTCGCAAGGGCGGGAGCGTCGTTGACGCCGTCACCCACCATGGCGACGTGCTTCCCACTTTCGGAAAGCTCGGCGATTTTTTTCTCCTTGTCCTCCGGGAGGACCTCCGCAATTGCGGTCTTTATGCCAAGCTCCTCCTTGACGGCATTTGCGGCGGCCTTGGTATCGCCGGTGAGCATCACCGTTTCAATGCCCATTTTGTTGAGCGCCTCCACAGTGGCTTTGGAGCTCTCCCGGACGGTGTCCGCCGCAGCGAGCACGCCGACAGCAGCGTTCCCTTCGGAAACGTAGAGTGGCGTTCTTCCCTTTTCGGCCATCTCCTGCTCAAATTCGGCAAATCCGGAGAGGTCACATCCGATGGAATCCATCAGTCTGCGGTTACCAATATAATATTCGTAGCCTCCGATTTTCGCGGATATTCCCCGGCCCGCAAGGGCGGCAAAATCCTCTGTTTCTTTAACCTCTGCGCCAAGCTCCTCCGCTTTTTTGAGCACCGCCGCGGCGAGGGGATGCTCGCTTCCGTGCTCAAGGGAGGCGGCAACGGAAAGAAACTCCCTTTCGGAAACGCCATCTTTTACGGCAATATCCTTTATTTCAGGTACACCTTTGGTGAGGGTGCCGGTTTTATCGAAAACCACTGCGTTTATATTCCCGGCGTGCTCGAGTGCTTCGGCGGATTTTATGAGAATTCCGTTTTCAGCGCCTTTGCCTGTACCGACCATAATGGCCACCGGCGTGGCAAGGCCGAGTGCGCAGGGGCAGGAAATGACGAGCACGGAAATGGCGCTGGTCAGCGCAAAGGAAAACTCTGCTCCGCAGAGCATCCACACCGCGAAAGTGGCTATGGCGATCCCGATGACAGTCGGAACGAAAATGCCGGACACCTTATCCGCAAAGCGGGCTATGGGCGCTTTGGAGGAGGACGCCTCCTCCACAAGGCTGATTATCTTTGCGAAAGACGTGTCGCTGCCGACCCGCTCCGCTGTAAACTTTATGAAACCGCTCTTATTTATGGTGGCGGAATACACCTTGTCGCCGACGGTCTTTTCCGCGGGCATGCTCTCCCCGGTCAGTGCGGACTCATCAATGGCAGTACTTCCCTCGGTTATGACGCCGTCCACGGGTATTTTCTGGCCCGGGCGGACGAGTACGGTATCGCCTATGACGACCTCCTCCGCGGGAATGAGCTGCTCCTTTCCGTCACGAAAGACCGCGGCAGTGTCCGGAGCCATGTCAATGAGCTTTGAGAGAGCGTCGGAGGTTTTGGATTTGGAACGTGCCTCGAGATACTTGCCCACGTCTATGAGGGTGACAATCATGCCCGCTCCCTCAAAATACAGGCCCATCACAAGCTCATGGGCCATATGGGCTTCGCCCATTGCAATGGCCTGCGCAATTTTTACTGTTATATATATGCCGTAAATATACGACGCACCGGCGCCTATGGCGATAAGGGAATCCATATTCGGCGCAAGTCGGAAAAGATTTTTAAACCCGTTTGTGAAATACTTATAGTTCACAGCGATTATAACGCCGGAGAGGATAAACTGGGCAAGGGCCATGTTGAGGGCGTTGGCACCGCCGGAGAGGAAACCCGGAATCGGTATGCCCATCATGTGGCCCATGGAAATCCACATCAGCGGAATCAGTATCACTATGGAGACAATAAGCCTGATTTTCAGCTTATTTGCGGCTTTCTCCGCCGTTTTTGTGACGTTTTCCTTGGAACCGGCGCTTTCCGGTGCGGCGCCGTAGCCCGCGTTTTCCACAGCCGCGACTATCGCCGCCTGGGAGGCGGTGCCCTCGACGGTCATGGAGTTTGTCAGCAGGTTGACGGAGCAGGCCGTCACCCCCGGCACCTCCGATACCGCCTTTTCAACCCGGGCGCTGCAGGCGGCGCAGCTCATGCCCGTAACTACGTATTTATCCATTTTCACACCTTCATTTCATCAGCTTCTGCAAGGTCTCCACAAGCTCATCTATGACTTCGTCCTTGCCCTCACGTATATCCCGGGCCACACAGCCCCGGATATGGCTGGCAATGAGCTCCTTGTTAAAAGCGTTGACAGCGGCATTCACGGCGGCGCATTGCACGAGAATGTCGTTGCAGTACACGTCGTTTTCCACCATATTGCGTATGCCCCGTATCTGGCCCTCAATGCGGCTCAGGCGGTTGACCAGCTTTTTCCGCTCCTCCTCGGAACGGTGGGTCATTTTCTGACAGCAGCAGCATTTTTCATTATCCATAAGTTTACCTCTTACGATTTTATACCCCATGGGGGTATTTTTATAATATACCCCCTTGGGGTATTTGTCAATATATATCGGTGCGTTCTGCTCAAATTTCACAGAAGCTATTTCAAGTTTTGGCAAAGACTTATTATTTATAATGCTCAAATGAGGAAAATATATGTTTTTTGCTTTTAATGTGCCTGCGCCGCATTCTTACGGGCTTTCCGGCGCAGTTTTCTTCATAATGCAGCTGCGCTTTGCTGTATCCGGTTCTGCTCACCCTCCGACCCCAATTTTTTGTCTGCTCAAAATTCGCTTTTTCCCGAAAAGATAAAAAATCCGTGAGCACCTCTGGTGCTCACGGATTTTTTAAGGCCGGAGTGAGCTTTTATCCCGCTGCAAAACTCCTTGAAGGGTAAATTTATTTCAAATTTCCGGGCCGCCATGGAGAAGATTTACAAGCGGTTTTCAGCCGCTAAGCTCCTGACGCAGCCTTTCAAGTATCTTTTTCTCCCGGCGGGAGACCTGCACCTGCGTCATGCCGAGGGCTTCCGCGGTCTGGGTCTGGGTCTTGTTTTCATAGTAGCGCAGGGTGATAAGCCTGCGGTCCCGCTCCTCAAGGGCGGAGACCGCCTGCCTTACGGAAAGTCGCTCGGCGATCTGCTCCTCCGGGGAATCCACCGGCACGTCCGCCTGGCCGCCGCCGTCGTCCTCGTCCGTAGTCAGGGAGATGACCGGGGCGGCGGCGCAGATTGCCTCCGTCACGTCCTCCTCCGAAGCTCCGACCAGCTTTGCAAGCTCGGAAACGGTTGGCTCCCGCCCCTCCCGGTGAGAAAAGGCCTCCCGCTCCCGCATTACCTTCATGGAAAGCTCCTTGAGCGTGCGGCTTACCTTGACGGTGCCCCCGTCCCGGAAAAGTCGCCTTATTTCCCCGAGAATCACGGGTACGGCGTAAGTGGAAAAGCGCACGCCCCGCCCGGTATCAAAGGCGTCAAAGGCTTTTACAAGGCCCATGCACCCAGCCTGAAACAGGTCCTCATACTCGATACCCTTGCCGCTGAAGCGGTGGGCGCAGGCGTGCACAAGTCCCAGATTTTCCGTTATAAGTATATCTCTGTCGGCCCGGCTGTCAGTAATTTGAGTTACCGACATATCAGTTCCCTTTCGACACGATTATTTTTTCAAGGGTGACGCAGGTGCCCTTCCCCTCCCTGGAACGCACACGGAGCTTGTCCATGAACGAATCCATAATGGAGAAGCCGAGCCCGGCCCTCTCCCCGGTCTCACAGGTGGTAAACAGCGGTTCCATGGCCTTTTTGACGTCCGGGATGCCGCAGCCCTTGTCCTTTACGGAGATGACGGCTCTGCCGCCATCGAATATCTTAACGTGTATGTAAACTGTGCCTATGCTGTCCTTATAGCCGTGAACAATGCAGTTGGTGACCGCCTCGGAAACGGCGGTCTTTATGTCCGAAATTTCCTCCACTGTCGGGTCGAGCGCCGCTATGAAAGAGGCCACGGCGCTGCGGGCAAAGGCCTCGTTGCAGGAGCGGCTCTCAAAGGAGAGCTTCATCTCATTTATGGGCTTCATACAAGGCTTTCCTCCTTTTTCTCCTGGTCATTGAGCAGCTTTTCTATGCCCGCCATGCGCATGACCTTGCTTATATATTTCGGCGCGTTCTGGATTACGACCTTTCCGGAAATGTCGCGCATCAGCTTCCAGCGGCCCATCACAAGACCTATGCCGGAGCTGTCCATAAAGGTAACTCCTCCAAAATCCAGAATCAGCACCTCCGGGTAGGACATTTCAACCGCCCGGTCTATTTTTTCCCTGAGCTCACCCGCGCTGTGGTGGTCAATGTCCCCGGAAATATACGCGGTGACGCTCGTTTCGTCGATATCTATATCTACCGGCAATTTTTTCACCTCCGAATTTTGCCTTTATTTATGCAATAAAAAAGGACTGGCCTCTATCCTATGATAAAGGTCAGTCCGTGATTATTTTGTCGAAGCGTCGTCTGTCAGACTAATTTTCTTCCCATGAGCACGCCCATGACGGAGGACATCATAAGTCCTCTGGTCCAGCCGCTAGAATCTCCGAGGCAGTGGAGCCCCGGACAGCTGGTGTTGAAGTCCTTGTCCATCTCTACTTTGTTGCTGTAAAACTTGAGTTCAGGGGAATAGAGCAGCGTCTCATAGGAGGCAAAGCCCGGTACCACCTGGTCCATAGCCTGAATGAAATTTATGATATTCGTCATGGCGCGGTAGGGCATGGCAGCGGTGATGTCTCCGGCCACGGCGTCCACAAGGGTGGGCTTCACGTTTGCCCGGGCAAGCTCCTTGTCCCAGGTGCGCTTGCCGTCGAGAATGTCGCCGTAGCGCTGGACGAGTATCTTTCCGGCGCCGAGCATGTTGGTGAGCTCGCCCACCTTCTGAGCATACTCAATGGGCTGGTTGAAGGGGTAGGTAAAGTTGTGGGAACAGAGAATGGCGAGGTTGGTGTTGTTGGATTTTGTCTCCTTAAAGGAGTGCCCGTTTACCACCGCGAGGTCGTTGTCATAGTTCTCCTGGCTCACAAAACCGCCCGGATTTTGGCAGAAGGTACGGACCTTGTTTTTAAAAGGCGCGGGATAGCCCACGAGCTTGGATTCATAGAGCACCGCGTTGACCTTCTCCATGATCTCGTTTCTCACCTCCACCCGGACGCCGATGTCGACGGTACCCGGGCGGTGGGCGATATTGTGCTCAGTGCAGAGCTTTTCGAGCCAGTCGGCTCCACGGCGGCCCGTGGCGACTACAGTGTGCTCAGCCTCTATTTCAAAGGAGTCCTTTCCGTTGGTGACGTATGCGCCGCAGCAGCGGTCCCCGTCAAACTTGAGGTTGGTGCACTCATAGCCGAAATAGATCTCCACGCCGTTATCGAGGAGGTATTTTTCAATTCTTCCGTAAAGGTCCTGTGCCTTTTCCGTGCCGAGGTGGCGTATGGGACAGTCCACAAGCTGGAGGCCCGCTTTGATTGCGTTGCGGCGGATCTCCTTTTTCTCCTCCTCGTGACCGAGGCCCTCAATATGCTCGTCCGCGCCGAACTCAAGGTATATCTTATCCGCATAGTCAATGGTAGCCTGGGCAACGTCCTCCCCTATGAGGGTCGGAAGGTCGCCGCCGACAGAGGCGGAAAGGCTGAGCTTTCCGTCGGAGAAAGCTCCTGCGCCGGAAAAGCCGGTGGTGATGTGGCAGTAGGGCTTGCAGTTCATACATTTGCCTGTCTTTGCCTTCGGGCAGCGGCGTTTTTCCACAGGCTGTCCCTTTTCAACTATAACTATTTTCTTTTTGCTTCCGAGGCGGAGCATCTCAATGGCTGTAAAGATTCCTGAGGGGCCCGCTCCGATGATGACTACGTCGGTTTTCATTTTTCTCAACTCCACAAATTATTGCATTTTAATTATAACACATATGCAGCATCAATGTCATGTATATAATATGAATAATTTAGAGGAAAAATTGCAGAATTTGCAACAAAACGGCGGCAGAAAGGAAAATTTTCCCTCTGCCGCCGTTTTTTGCAGTGTCATTATTATTCATTTTCCGCGTAAAGGAAGCGCCTTTTACGGTATTCCGTTCAACGCGGGCCAAACGGCCGGGGAATTTTTGTACGCCACTCGAATTCCCGGCGCCGCTCCTGATACAGTATTATTCTCACAGAAACGCCCTTGCAGCGGCGACCGCGCCCGGAAGCATAAAAACGGGTGCGCCGGTTTCGGGATTCTGTTCCTCTTTTTCACCGCCGTCCACAACTATTGTGACAGTGTCCTGAGGCTTAGAGCTTCCCACAGTATAGCTGACAGTGGGTTTCGGGAAATCCTCTGATTTTCCCTCCGTTCCGTCGGAAGCGACAGGGTTCAGGGTCGCACGATTATTGGTATAGAGGGCGTCGAGACCGCGGCTGCCGTTTCCGTCATACTCGCCGTATGTTCCTGCAGTTTTCTGGGGATTGGTGAGCACGACTGAATAGGTGAGCTGAACTATCTCAAAGTTCTTGACAGCTACGTTTATATACCAAACGAAATGCTCCTCGGGGTTGGCGTCGGTTCCGTTTTCGTAATAGCGAAGCTCAAAGGGTGCTTCTGCCTCGTTCTCGGCACTGACACCATCAAAAGTAAACAGGAAACGCGCAGTTTCTCCGTCCACAGGGTCAGCTTTAACGGTAGCATAGGTTTTGCCGCCGACAGTGAGGCTGATTTTGCCCGCTTCGGGAACAAATTTGAAATCATATGGGTTGCCGTGGTTATCGGTGGCTTTGCCTATGACGTCCTCAACAGTGGAGCCTGCGCCGAGGAGATAGAGAATGTCGTTCTGGATATCGGAGAATTTGACTTCCCTATTTCCGGCAAGGAAATTCATAAAAGCGGGACCCCAGAGATATTGAGAACCGGAAGAGGTATCCGCCGTCATTGCGTAGCAGTTATAGCCGGCTTCCCGGGCAGCCGCATAAGTCTGGTGAGTATAATACAGAGCGCGACCAACGCTGCTGGTATATTCATTGGCATCTTTGTCTTCGACGCTGACAGCCGTTTCCTGGGTCAGTTGAGCTTTGTCATCATAAAGAATCGGGATGATCGTTTCTTTTTCCAGAGTTTCTCCGATCTGCCCGATCAGCGCAGCCCAATCACTCGGAGGATTGTTGCTACCATATTGAAACTGCCAGCTATACGGGTCACTGGAATAATAAGGGCTGTTGTCATTCAGCCAATAATACGGGACAATTTTGGCATCCTCGTCATACATATAGGTGATGCCGTCGCTGACGAATATGAGATATTTGCGGGCGGCGTCCACTGAGGTATCGCCATCAAGCATGGCTTTTCCCGCAAGAAGACCTGCATGGGTGTTGGTTCCGGATTTGATTTCCTGCGTTATAGCTTCCTCAATGGCGTCATACTCAGTGGCAAGGTCCTTAAATCCGGTTACGTTTGCCACTTTGTTGAAAATTACAACGCCGACCTTAACTTTTGCGCCGGTATATTCTGCCTGCTCTTTGAGCACGGTGAGCATGTCAAGGGCCTGCTGCTCAAGAGTAGCACTGGTGGATTTGTCGAGCACGAACACAATATCTGTTACGAGCTGTTCCTCCGCCGAGGGCAGAGAAAGCGTGACCTTTGATTCAAAGTTGGCATCGAGCTGGGTGGCGGTTTTCGATTTTGAGATTTGCCACTGATTTTCGCCCAGATCCACAGCAAACGCTCCCGTCGCCGGAAGAAGCAGAACCATAACGGCGCAAAGCACAAGTGCTATAATTCTTTTTTTCATTTCTTGTCCTCCCTTAAAATTCTAAACAGTATAACTGTCAAAAGGCGTACTTTTTGATAACTTCGTTTTTCAAAGGACACTTTGAGTTATCAGAAGTCCCGCCTTCCGATTACTTCCTATTTTAAGGGCTATAAGGAAAATATTAGGTCGAAATCCGTCTTATTTACAAAAACTTATTGCCAAAAAATTTTTTATGTAGTATTATATATTACAAGGCAGCGTAGCTGTCAAAAAGTACACATTTTGACAGCGATTTACTTTTTATTTTCCGGCATTACAGCTTTTTTCCCTCATTCTTCTGTAAAATGTGGATTTGCTCATGCCGCAGAGTTCTGCGGCTTTTGCGGCGGTCATCCGCCCTTTTTTTATTTCTTCTGCTATTTCATTAAAATTTTCCGGCTCCCTGAGCCTGGGCCTTCCGAAAACGGCACCCCTGGCCCTTGCCGCGGCAATGCCCTCGGACTGCCGTTTTTTGATATTTTCCCTCTCCGTCTGGGCGACAAAAGAGAGTATCTGCAAAACGAGGTCCGCGATGAAGGTACCCATGAGGTCCTTTCCGTTGCGTGTGTCCAGAAGCGGCATATCAATGACGCAGATGTCTGCCTGTTTTTCCTTTGTCAGAAAGCGCCACTGCTTTTGTATCTCCTCGTAATTTCGCCCCAGCCTGTCGATGCTCAGGATATAGAGCAGATCCCCGGGACACAGCTTTTTGACCAGTTTTTTATATTTCGGCCTGTCAAAGTCCTTCCCCGACTGTTTGTCGAGATAGATGTTTTCCTCAGGCACCTCTTTCTCCCGCATGGCCACAAGCTGTCTTTCCTCATTCTGGTCAGTGCTCGAAACCCTTACATACCCATAAATTTCAGCGATAACACATTCCTCCTTTTACCGTCAGCGGACAGGACTTCGTATATAAACTATAACATATATCCATGAAAATACATTGCCGTCTAATATTTTCTCTTCCCTTCGGCTGGTAAATTCAAAACGTTCAGCATTTTTACGGCAGAATTTTTACAGAAACAAAAAAGGCTTTCCCGAAAATCGGGAAAGCCTTTTTTACTCTTATTTTATTCCTCAAATTCCGCCGCGATTCGCATGAGGCGGCGGCACATTTCTCTGGTTTTGTCAAAGCCGGGGGATTTCTCCCCTGTTTTTTCGTTCATATAGAGCTTTCGGTTTACCTCCACCATGACGCTTACCACACGTTTGTCCTTGCCATAATGCTTGATGGGCGTTATGGAGCCGGCATAGGGAGTATTTACCCTTGCATGGTAGCCCGCCTCCTCACAGGCGGAGATGAGCGCATCGCGCAGGGCGTCGGGAGTGTGGAAAGCATCGGTTCCTATGCAGAAATCCGGCCGGTCAAAGAGGCAGTTTAATCTCATGGGCCAGACGGAGTTGAAGCTGTGCCCGTCGAGAATGGTACAGCGCCCGCAGTTTTCAAGGGCTTCATCCACGGCGGCGGTGAGCTTCGCATGGTGAGGGTCATAGTACTCGGCGAGAATCTTATTCCGAAGCTCCTCGTCGTAATCCCGGAGCTTCCTTCCGAAAACTCCCCGGGTATACATGAGGCCCTGTCCGATTTTCGCGTTGTACTCGTCCTTATCGTCCCGAAAGCGCTCCACGTCGCATACGAGGCGGCTGACGGGATTTATAATGCGGGTTTTCGCTGTTTTCTCATCGCAGAAAAGCTCCGCTGTGAAGGCGTCGGTCATGGCAAGCTGCTGGCGGCGGAGCTCCTCCTCGTCCACTATAAAGCTCGATTTGAACTCATCGGGAATATAGAAGGAGTTATGGGGTATATGCACCACGAAGTGCTCAAAAGACATGTTATCTTCCCCTCTCAGAACCAGTAGCCGGAAATTTCCTTCGGCACCCAGGGACACCAGAAATCAACCGTCGGCGCATGTATATTGCGGAAGAACACGATGTAGAAAACACACCAGGCAAAGATGAGCGCGATGACGCCCCGGGCGACATAGTCGCCCTTCGTGGGTGGGTTTTCGCTGTACCAGGTGCGGCCCTTGCATTTTCCGAAGGACCGGAGGTCCATGGAGTTTGAAATGTTCTCCACCTTGGCGAAGCTGCTCATGAGCAGCGGCACGAGCATCATAATGTATTGCTTCAACTTTTTGCCGAGGGACACGTGCTCAAGCTCCACGCCGCGCATCTGCATGGAGTTTTTGATGTCGGTAAAATCTCTCGCGATGTCCGGGATGGTGCGGAAAGCGAGGGACACTATGGTGCAGACTTTATAGGGCAGATGTATTGCGTTGAGCCCTGCCGCAAGCTCCGAAGGAGTGATTGAGAGGACAAAGAGCACTGCGGAGGAAAGGGACGCGACCCTTTTAAAGAACATCGCGAAGGCATACCAGAGGAGCTCCCAGCTCAGATAAAACCTTCCGGATGCCGTTGACCAGAAAATCTGTTCCATACCGGTTTTCGTAAGGCCGGAACCCGGGTCAACTATAATGACGAGGAGGCTTCCGATGATGCCGTTCATCACAAAAAGGAAAGCAAACATGAAAGCTATCGGCTTCCAGTTCGGTTTCATGCTGGCTATGCAGGCCGTGCAGAAAAGGAAAATGCCCAGCATCACGCGGAAATCGAAGGTTGCAATTATCGCTATGGTGATAGCAATAAAGCCGACCACCTTCGTTGCGCCGTTGAGCTTGTGTATCGGGGTGCTGCCCGGGGTATAGTTGATAACGAAACGGTTATTCATCGACCTTCACCATCCTTTCATAGCGGATAAAGTGCTCAATAAACTTTTCCGGAGGGATACCGAGCTTTTTGGCAAGGGTATAGAGGCTCGTCTGCTTGAGGTTTGCCCGCTCGATGATGTTGTCGTCCGAAAGCACGGAATATACGGACTCGTCCGCGATTATCTCACCGTCGGCAAAAACTATGGCCCTATCCGTATTCTCAATGGCGAGGTGCATATCGTGGGTAATAAAAATAATGGTTTTGCCGTAATCGGAGTTGAGGCGGTTGATGAATTTGATTATGTCGGTATAGTGGCGATAATCCTGTCCGGCGGTGGGCTCGTCGAGAATTATGGTGTCGGGACCGAGAGCCATGATGCTCGCGACGGTGACACGCTTTTTCTGGCCGTAGCTTATGGAGTCCACGGGCCATTTTCTCATGGAGTAAAGGCCGCAGGCTTTCATGGCCTCCGCTGCGCGGCTCACTATTTCGTCCTCGGGAATATCCCGCAGGCGGAGCGCCAGCTCCACCTCATCCTTAATAATATCCTTGACTATCATCTGGTTGGGCATCTGCATTACATAGCCCACCTGTTCGCCTATCTGCTTGATGGTGAACTTTTTGTAGTCGTTGCCGCTTATATAAATCGCGCCTTTATCCGGGCGGTGGATACCTGTGACGAGCTTCGCGAGGGTGGATTTTCCGGCGCCGTTCTTTCCGACTATGGCGACCCTCTCTCCCCTGCAGATTCTGGTGTTCAGGTTTCGCACCACAGGCTTTTTGCTGTCATAGCCGAAGGTCACGTTTTCGACCCTGAGCACCTCCTCGCCGGGCTCCTTTTTAATTTCAGGAGTCTCCTCGTGGAAGAAGGCAAGGAGCTTTTCCCTGTCGTCGTCGGAGAGCTCCAGGTTCTGAATATCGCAGATGCTCTTGTTTTCGGCAATGTTGCAGCCGGCGTATTTCATGGCGGTGAGGTAAAGAGGCTCACGGACGCCGCTTTTCTTGAGCAGATCGGAGTTGAGAAGCTCCAGAGGCGTGGTGTCTGCCACTATCCTTCCCTCGCCCATGAGGATTATCCTGTCCACCGGGCGGTAGAGCACGTCCTCGAGGCGGTGCTCAATGATTATGACGGTCTTGGATTTATCCTCGGAGATCCTGTCGATAAGCTCAATGGCGGAAACGCCCATTTTGGGGTCAAGGGCCGCCAGAGGCTCGTCGAACATTAGGATATTCACCTTGTCGCTGATGACACCCGCCAGGGCTACCTTCTGCTTCTGGCCGCCGGAAAGGTCAAAGGGCAGCTCCTTCAGAAAATCCTGCATTCCCACTATACCGGCGAGCTTTTCCACCGCCGGCAGCATTTTGTTCCTCGGCACCATTTCGTTCTCCATGGAGAAAGCTATATCCTCGCCCACGGAGAGGCCGACGAACTGGGCGTCGCTGTCCTGGAGGACGGTGCCCACTTCCTTGGAAAGCTCAAAAATGGAGAGCTTTTTGGTCTCCTTTCCGTTTACTTTGCAGCTTCCGGTGATGTCGCCCTCGTTGGAAAAAGGTATGAGGCCGTTGATACAGCTCATAAGGGTGGATTTTCCGCAGCCGGAGGGGCCGAGAATGAGCACCTTTTCGCCCTCGTAAATGGTGAGGTTTATGTCGTGGAGAGTGGGTTTGCTCTGGATTTTATATTTAAAAGTAAAATCCTTGAACTCGATAACAGGCTTTTTTTCCATTTTGCAGCTCCCTTTCTGAAGAGTAGGCATAAAACAGCCGGAAAGGCAAATACAGTCAGTAATAATTTAAGCTGTCTCTACTTTTTGGACTCTTTCATGCCCGCCCTGTAAAAATTAAAATCCGTCCCTCCGCATGGAGCGGAGGGACGAAAGACAGAGAAAAATCAGTCTTCTTTTGCTTCCTCTTCGAGTTCTTCAGGCTCCTCTTTGAGGTTGGTCCTGGAAGCATAGCGTTTGGAGAGGATGAGGAGTATCGGGATACCTACGATTACGAGAACCGCGGTGTTGGAGATACCGGAAGCAAAGCTCTGGAGGAAAGTGATCTCAAGATCTGCAGAATAGAAGAGAGCGGTCATAATAGGAGTGATGATGCCGAATGCGACAGCGTTACCTACGATGCAGCAGATTATGTAGATGATGATGTGTTTAACTTTGAAGATACCGTTTTTGATATCTGCGCCGTAAACGGGAAGAAGGCCGACGAAGAGACCGAGGAAGCCGTTGCCCACGGACCAGTCGAACCAGAAGCCCCAGCCGCCGATAAGGTCAGCAAGGCAGTTGCCTACGAGCAGGGTGATCATGGACGGGATAGGTCCAAAGAGAGCGCCCACAACGACCGGAACGACCATTGCGCTGCTGAGGTAGGTGTTGGTGAATACGGGAATGGAGCCGTAGACCATGAGCACGCCGTAAAGAGCAGCGCCGATAGCAATAGCTACTATGGTCTTGGTGCTCCATTCACCAAGGAATTTTTTTGCAAGACTTTTCTTTTCCATTTTTTGTACCCTCCTACATGGAAATTAAAATATATCGCCAATGCCTTTTGCATAAAACGAAACTGATTGATTAGGGAAGCTTTCTGAAAGCTATCTTCCAGTGAGAGCCTGTCCCGATGCTGTATGCCTTCGCGAAGGAGCCCTGGTTTATGGCCACGGCCATGCAATAAAGGGAGTTTACATAGATGATAGGCTCGCCTATTCTGACATCCGCAAAGGAATGTCCGTAAACTATGGCGTTGGAGTAGACAAGAGTGGAGTTGTTGTAGATCTCCACCTCGATTTTGTCCCCGAACTCGGCGCCGATTTTCTTGAACTCCTCCCGCGGAACGTTGGTCCAGAGGCTGCCGAAGCGGACGTCGAGAATATCAACGCAGCCGGTTACTGCGCAGTCAGATACGGTCACCTCACCGCACTCCAGCTCGAGTATCTTTTCAACGGGGAGCTCCTCTCCCACTTCCTCAAAAGTGATTTTCCCGGCGGCGAGCTTCGCGCCGGTGTTGGCATAGACGTCGCGGCCGTGGAAGGTGTAGCTGTACTCGGTGTTCTTCCTTCTGTGGCGGGTCTCGTCTATCTCACGGACAGCCTCAATGCCAATATTTTTCTTGATGTGGGTCAGGGTGCCGTTGTCCGGAGTCACTATGAACTGGCCGCTTTTTGTTTTGGCTACGACGCTCTTCCTCGAGGAGCCGACGCCCGGGTCAACTACGGAGACAAAAACGGTGCCCCTGGGCCAGTATTCTACGGACTGATAGAGGCGGTAGCTGGCCTCCCAGATATTATAAGGGGTTATATCGTGAGTGAGATTGAAAATGTGCAGATTTTCGTCCACCGAGAGGGAAACGCCGTACATGGCGCAGACAGCGCCGTCGGTGAGGCCAAAGTCGCTTTGAAAAACGAGAGCGTTCTCAGCCATCATTCTCCCTCCTTATCTCGACCTTCCACTCCGGGCCAAACCCAAGGCGGTATTCCTCGAGCATATTGCCCTCGGAGAGGGCGGCGGAGACATGGAGCAGCTCGTTGGTATAGAGCAGCGGCTCGCCCTTCTTCACGTTGCCGAAGGCACGCTCATAGGGCATCGCTTTTTCGAGCACGGTCTCACCATTATGGATAACTTTGAGCACCAGCTGCTCGCCGTAGGCAAAGCCGGCGTGCTCAAAATCGGAAGCAAGAATATTGGACCACATATTGCCGAAGTTCGGGTCGACGATTTCAAAATATCCGCTGACAAAGCCCTCCTCAGCGTGGGCCTTCGGCATGGGGAGCTTAACTATTTCATCCACGGGATATTCCGGGCCCAGCTCCTCAAAGGAAATCTGGCCCGCAGCAAGCCTTGCGGCGTTATATCCGAAAAGATCCCTTCCGTCAAAAACGGCGGAGCCCTCGCTCATGGGCCTCCTGTTTTTATAATCTATCATGCGGACAGTTTCAATGCCGTGGAAATCCGCCACATGGGTAAGGGTGCCGTTATCAGGAGTGATTATGACATAACCGTCCTTGGTCTTGGCTGCGGCTGCCCTCCTGTCGGTGCCGACGCCCGGGTCCACAACGGATACGAAAATCGTGCCTTTGGGCCAGAAGCGCACCGTCTGCCAAAGGCGGTAGCTGGCGCTCCAGGCGTCAAAATGCGGAATCTCATGGCTTCCGGTGAAAATCTCAAGGCTTCTGTCAACGGATTTTACGGTGCCGTACATTGCGGAAACAGCGCCCTCCTTATAGGTAAAATCCGTCTGAAAAACTAAAATCGGTTTTTCCTCCATAATAATACCTCCGGTTCCTGTAAATAACTCAGAACAGTCCCCATCTTTCGGATATTTCCGCAGGAATTGGCACCACACGCAAAGCGCAGGTTGCCGGGCTTCAAAGGGCCTGGTCCCTCAGCCTCTCTCGATAAGGGTTTGCTTTTCAAGCGTTTCTAACAAAGCGGGAAACGGCTCAAAAATCAGCTATTTTCCACTTTAATTATGGCCTAATTATATCAAAAGCTTACTTTTTATGCAAGTTTTTTAAAAACATTTATCTAAATTTATCAGATGTTACAATTTTTATTCCACAAATCCCCTTTTTACTACGAAATTTTTCATTTTTAAGCGTTAAACATATAAAACTGATAGGTTTAATATGCATATTATATGTTCTTTTACCATTTTTGTCAATACGTAAAATCAACTCTTTATAAATGAAAAAAGAGACCCCTGCAAATGCAAAGGTCTCTCTCAGGCTAAGAATTATGCTCTCAGATTACACGAGCTCGATGATTGCCATCTCAGCGGCGTCACCACGACGCGGTCCGATTCTGACAATTCTGGTGTAACCGCCGTTTCTGTCGGCGTATTTCGGTGCAATCTCGTCAAAAAGTTTTTTGGCGACGTCCTCTTTGGTTACGAAAGCGTAAACAAGACGTTTGGAATGAAGGTCACTGTTCTTTGCAGTAGTGATCATCTTCTCAGTCATGGCGCGCACTTCTTTTGCACGAGTGACGGTGGTTTCGATCTTGCCTTTTTCAAGCAGATAGGTGACCATCGCGCGGAGCATAGCTCTTCTGTGGTCGGAAGTACGACCGAGCTTTCTCGTTCCTGGCATCGATATTCACTCCTTTTTGATTCAGTCTTCGTCCTTGCTGAGCTTGAAGCCAAGAGATTCGAGCTTGGCCACAACCTCCTCAAGGGATTTTTTACCGAGGTTACGAACTTTCATCATTTCGTCCTCGGACTTACCGATAAGGTCTTCAACCGTGTTGATGCCCGCGCGTTTGAGGCAGTTGAAGCTACGCACGGACAGGTCAAGTTCTTCAATGGTCATCTCAAGGACTTTCTCTTTGCTGTTGTTGTCCTTTTCTACCATGATCTCGCCTTTGAAAGCGTCTTCGGAAAGATCTACGAACAGGTTGAGATGTTCGTTGAGGACCTTGGCTCCCAATGAAACGGCTTCCTTAGCAGAAATTGTGGAATCCGTCCACACCTCGAGGGTCAGCTTATCGTAGTCGGTGATCTGGCCCACACGGGTGTTTTCAACGGTGTAGTTCACCTTCAACACGGGTGTATAAATACTATCAACTGGGATTACGCCGATTGCGGGCTGCATATCCTGTTTGTTTCTCTCAGCAGAGATATAGCCGCGGCCTCTGTCAAGGGTTATCTCCATGAAGAGGCGACCGTCACTGTCAAGAGTGGCGATATGCATGTCCTTGTCGAGAATCTCGACTTCAGAATCGGCCTGGATTGAACCGGCAGTGACTTCACATTCACCGGAGGCATCGATAACAACCACCTTAGGGCCGTCGCAATGGAGCTTGGCGGTAAGGCCTTTGATGTTAAGGATTATCTCGGTGACGTCCTCTTTCACACCGGGCAGGGTGGAAAATTCATGACGGATACCGTCGATTTTCACGGACGTTACAGCAACGCCGGGAAGCGAGGAGAGCAATACGCGTCTCAGGCTGTTACCAAGAGTCGTACCGAATCCACGCTCAAGAGGCTCAACTACAAATTTGCCGTAGCTGGGATCGTTCGGTGTTTCTTCAGCTTCGATTCTCGGTTTTTCTATTTCTAACATCTAAATCCCTCCTTAGTGGGCAAAAGCCCTGTTTCGCATTCCCCTGTCAGTTCTACCAACTATTATTTGGAGTACAACTCAACGATCAGATGCTCCTCAACGTCGAGGTCGATGTCCTCACGGTTAGGAAGCTGGCTTACTTTCACGGTCATTCTGTCGTCGCTGGGCGCAAGCCAAGTGGGGACCGGATGAGCGGAGTTAGCCTCGATGACTGCTTTGAGTTTGTCATTCTGACGGCTCTTGTCAGCGACAGCAACAACGTCGCCGGCTTTGAGCAGGATGGAAGGGATATTGGCCTTGTGGCCATTGAGAGTATAGTGACCGTGTCTTACGAGCTGACGGGCTTCTTTTCTGGAAGAAGCAAGTCCTGCGCGATAGACAACGTTGTCAAGACGGCTTTCGAGAATTCTGAGAAGGTTCTCACCGGCCTGGCCGGACTGTTTGCTGGCGAGTTCGAAATAATGCTCGAACTGGCTTTCGAGAACACCGTAGTATCTCTTTGCCTGCTGTTTTGCGCGGAGCTGGAGACCGTATTCAGAAACCTTCTTACGGCCCTGACCGTGCTGGCCAGGAGCATACGCTCTGCGGCTGATTGCGCATTTAGGACCATAGCATCTTTCGCCTTTAAGGAAGAGCTTTTTGCCTTCGCGGCGGCACAGTCTGCATACAGAACCTGTATATCTTGCCATGTGTTAATTACACCTCCAATAATTTCAGCATACCACTGTTATACGCGGCGACGTTTGGGCGGACGGCAGCCGTTGTGCGGAACGGGAGTAACGTCTTTGATCATGGTTACTTCGAGTCCTGCTGCCTGAAGAGCACGGATGGCTGCTTCACGGCCGGAACCGGGACCTTTTACGAAAACCTCAACGGTTTTGAGGCCGTGTTCCATTGCTGCTTTTGCTGCAGTTTCAGCAGCAGTCTGAGCTGCATAAGGAGTGGATTTTCTGGAACCACGGAATCCGAGTCCGCCTGCGGAAGCCCAGGAAAGGGCGTTGCCGCGAACGTCGGTGATGGTTACGATGGTGTTATTGAAGGTGGACTGGATATGTGCTGCGCCACGCTCAATGTTTTTCTTTTCGCGGCGGCGGCGAATAGTAGCTTTTTTAGCATTAGCTTTAGGCATGTCTTATCCTCCCTCTTACTTCTTCTTGTTTGCAATGGTCTTCTTCGGACCTTTGCGGGTTCTGGCGTTGGTTTTGGTTCTCTGTCCGCGGACGGGGAGACCTTTTCTGTGGCGTACGCCACGATAGCAGCCAATTTCAACCAGACGTTTGATATCAAGAGCGGTAGCACGGCGAAGGTCGCCCTCTACCTCGATGTTTTTGTCGATGTACTCACGCAGTTTTGCGGCGTCATCTTCAGAAAGATCTTTGACACGGATGGAAGGATCCACGCCGGTTTCTTCAAGGATCTTAGAAGCGGTTGTGCGGCCGATACCGTAGATATAAGTGAGTGCGATTTCGATTCTCTTATTCTTCGGCAGGTCAATACCAGCTATACGAGCCATAGACTTTGTTGCACCTCCGTTTTTAATAATCAGCCCTGACGCTGTTTGTGTTTAGGATTGGAGCAGATAACCATCAGACGGCCTTTGCGTTTGATGATTTTGCATTTTTCGCAGATGGGTTTTACGGAAGGTCTGACTTTCATAGATATACCTCCTATCACTTAGAACGCCATGTTATGCGCCCTTTGGTGAGATCGTATGGCGACATTTCGACCGTCACCTTATCTCCCGGAAGTATCCTGATAAAATTCATGCGGAGTTTTCCGGAAATATGGGCTAAAATTTGGTGGCCATTCGGCAGTTCGACTTTAAATTGAGCGTTGGGAAGGGATTCCACAACAGTACCCTCAATTTCAATTACGTCTTCTTTGGACAAGTTTAGTTCCCTCCCTCGTCTGTTTTGTTGAATTTTGAAAGCGCGGCGCGAAGCCTGCTGTCGGTTTCGCAGTCCTCCGGCGCGAGCACCGTTTTGGTGGGCGCCAGATGTTTTTTGCGTTTCCGTTTGGGTTTTTCGACCTTACGCAGTCTGCCGTCGGCAATATATGCGAAGTCGTCCTCCTCCCGGAGCACAGCATAAAAACTGCCGCTGTCTTTCCCGGCTTTTGACAATACTACCTGCCCGAGCATATTTCACCTCTCAGTCAGGATCAGTCAGAATGAGCGGACCGTCCTTTGTGATGGCAATGGTATGCTCAAAATGCGCGGACAGCTTGCCGTCCTTGGTTCTCACTGTCCATCCGTTGGAATCCTGACTCACGAAGCGGGTTCCGGCGTTGATCATCGGCTCAATGGCGATGACCATTCCGTTTACCAGCCTCGGGCCATGGCCGGCAGGGCCGAAATTCGGCACCTCCGGGTCCTCATGGACCTTGCGGCCCACTCCGTGTCCGACATATTCCCGGACTACGGAATAGCCGCGCTCTTCGCAGTAAGACTGAACAGCATGTGAAATGTCTCCGACTCGGTTGCCCGCTGTCGCCATCTCGATACCTTTATAAAGGCTTTCGCGAGTGACGTCCATCAGCCGCCGGGCTTCATCGGAGGGCTCTCCGGCAACAAAGGTTGCGGCATTGTCGCCGTGGTAACCGTCCAGGCATGCACCCACGTCAATGGAGACTATATCGCCCTCCTTGATAACCCTGTTTCCGGGGATACCGTGGATGAGCTCGTCGTTCACCGAGATGCATGCGCTGGCAGGAAAACCGTACAAATTCAGAAACGAGGGGGTTGCCCCTTGCCCCACGATGAAATCATGAATCACTCTGTCAATTTCCGCGGTGGTGACACCGGGAACGACAGCCTCTCCGCCGACTTTAAGCGCAAGGGCGGAAAGTCTTCCCGCTTCCCTGAGCTTTTTTATTTCGGCGGCCGTTTTCACGATCACCATGGTTTAGACCCCCAGAGCTTCCAGGGCAAGGCGGGTGGTATTTTCAATACCGTCTTCGCCGTTCACCACTGCAAGCTTGCCTTTGCCTTCATAGAAACCTTTCAGCGGCTCTGTCTGCTCATGGTAAGTTTCAAGGCGCTGCTTAATGGTCTCAGGAAGGTCGTCCTTGCGGGTGATAATTTCGCCGCCGCATTTGGGGCAGACGTTATCAGCAGGCGGAGGACAATTAACAATATGGTAAGGAGCGCCGCATTTTATGCACACTCTGCGGCCGGAAAGGCGGTTCATGATGACGTCGTCGGAGACGGCAATCTCAAGAGCCTTGTCAATCCTTACGCCGCCCTCTTCAAGAGCTTCTGCCTGAGGAATGGTGCGGGGGAAGCCGTCGAGGATGAAACCGTTTTTGCAGTCATCCTGGGCGAGGCGCTCCTCTATGATGGAGATAACAAGAGCATCCGGAACAAGTTTTCCGGATTCCATGTATCCTTTAGCTTCAAGTCCCAGTTTAGTCTCGTTTTTAACGGCTTCACGAAGGATGTTTCCCGTGCTGATGGTGGGGATTCCGAGCTTCTCTTTGAGAATTTCAGCCTGGGTCCCTTTTCCTGCGCCGGGAGCACCGAGAAGAATAAGATTCATGGATTATACCTCCTCAATTATTCAAGAAATCCTTTATAATGGCGCATCATCATCTGGGACTCGAGGGATCTTGCAGTCTCAAGAGCAACACCGACTACGATGATAATGGTGGTACCGCCGATGCTTACGTTCTGGATGCCGGAAACAGCACCGATAATGGTAGGCAGCAGCGCGACCACGCCGAGGAACAGGGCGCCGATAAAGGTTATCTTACCGATAATTCTGCTGATAAAGTCGCTGGTCGGACGGCCGGGACGGATACCAGGAATTGCGCCGTTGTTCTTCTGAAGGTTGTTTGCCATTTCAACAGGATTGTACTGGATTGCTACATAGAAATAGCTGAATGCCACGATAAGGATAAAGTAAAGTACCGCATAGAACCAGGAGGTGCTGTCGAAGAGATTGAAGAATCCATCCCAGAAGCCGCCCTCTTTTACGTTTACGAATGCTTCGATAGTTGCGGGAATCGCGAGGATTGCACCGGCGAAGATTATCGGGAGAACGCCGGCCATGGATACTTTAACCGGAATGTGGCTGGACTGGCCGCCGTACTGTTTGCGTCCCACAACGCGTTTTGCGTACTGGACGGGAATACGGCGCTCAGCGTCGTTCATAAGAACGATGAATGCGATAAGGAGAACGAAGATAACGATAAGGGCAGGAACGAAGAAGTAATATTTCACTTCACCTGCGGTGAGGTAGCTCCAGAGAGTGGAAACAAGCCTCGGACCGCCGGAAACGATGCCTGCAAAGAGGAGCATGGAAATGCCGTTTCCGATACCTTTTTCGTCGATTCTCTCGCCGAGCCATACGACAAGCATGGCACCTGCGGTGAACATGCAGAGGATAGTTACAACGACAAGAGCGTTTTCCCAGCCATTGTCAAAGGTCTCAACTGCTCCGTAGCTCTTGAGGGTCACATAGTAGGCATATGCCTGAAGCAGAGCAAGACCAACGGTGGAATAACGGGTGATCTTGTTGAGTTTCTTTCTGCCTTCGGGACCTTCCTTAGCCATTTTCTCAAGGGCGGGAATCGCAACGGTGAGAAGCTGGATAACTATGGAAGCGGTGATGTAGGGAGAAATGGAAAGCGCAAATACGGTTGCCTGGGAGAGGGCGCCGCCGGTGAGCATGTTCAGGTATCCGAGCAGGTTGCCGGAGTTTGCGCTGAGCATGGACGCAAGGGCGGAGGTCTCAAGGAAAGGAACCGGAATTGCGGAACCAATACGGAAAATTACGACAATGAGCAGGGTGTAAAGAAGCTTCTCACGAATATCCTCGATTTTCCAGGCGTTTTTGAAGACATCAAACATCCTTACTTCACCTCGGCCTTTCCGCCGGCCTCCTCGATTTTCTGCTTAGCAGACTCGGAGAAAGCGGCTGCATTAACAGTGAGCTTTTTGGTGAGCTCGCCTTTGCCAAGGACTTTGACACCGTCAAGAGTCTTCTTGAGCAAACCAGCTTCTACAATGGCCTGCTCGTCAACAACTGCGCCGTCCTCAAAGACGTTGAGGTCTTTGACGTTGATTACAGCATAGTTAGTGGCAAAAACATTGACGAATCCGCGTTTCGGGATTCTTCTCTGGAGAGGCATCTGGCCACCCTCAAAGCCGGGACGGATGGAACCGCCGGAACGGGCTTTCTGGCCTTTATGACCTTTACCTGCAGTTTTGCCGTTGCCGGAACCGTGACCTCTGCCTTTGCGGTATACATCAACATTGGCGCCGGGTGCCGGAGCAAGTTCATAAAGTTTCATAAGTGGTGCACCTCCTTCTTATATCTCGGTAACCTCGACCATGTGAGCTATCTTGGCGATTTTGCCGCGGGTAGCCGCATTGTCAGGCTGGATGGTTTCCGCACCGATTTTGCGAAGGCCAAGGGAAATAGCGGTAGCAATCTGGTCATCTTTTTTGTGGATGAAGCCCTTGGTCAGTTTAATTTTAAGCTGTGCCATGTTCTATTTCCTCCTTAGCCGTAGATTTCCTCAACGGTTTTGCCGCGGACTGCTGCGACCTGCTCCGCATCGCGGAGAGCGCAGAGACCCTGCATGGTGGCAGAAACTACGTTGCAAGGATTGTTGGAGCGGATGCATTTGGTACGGACGTCGCGGATGCCTGCGGCCTCCATAACGGCACGGACTGCGCCGCCTGCGATAACGCCGGTACCTTTGGGAGCCGGTTTCATGAGAACCTCTCCTGCTCCGAATTTACCTACTACCTCATGAGGAATGGTGGTTCCTTTGAGGGTGATGTGATGAAGATTTTTCTTCGCGTCTTCAATACCTTTGCGGATAGCGTCCGGAACCTCGTTAGATTTGCCCATACCGAAACCAATGGTTCCGTTCTGGTCGCCAACTACTACGAGAGCGCTGAACTTCATGATACGTCCGCCTTTGACGGTTTTGGATACGCGGTTTATTGCTACGACCTTTTCAGTAAGATCGAGTTTGGAAGCATCGATTAAAGCCAACTGTATCCCTCCTTCTTAGAATTGAAGTCCACCCTCGCGGGCACCTTCAGCAAGTTCCTTAACACGTCCGTGATAGAGGTAACCGCTTCTGTCGAAAACGACTTCGCTGATACCTTTTTCGATAGCTCTCTGAGCTACGAGTTTGCCGATCTCTTTAGCTGCTTCCTTGTTGCCGCCGTAGTTCTCGAAGGATTTTTCGGTGGTGGAAGCTGCCGCGAGGGTAACTCCGTTTATATCATCGATAACCTGTGCATAGATGTGTTTAGCGGAGCGGAAAACATTGAGACGCGGGCGTTCGGGGGTTCCGCTGATTTTATTGCGTACGCGGAGGTGTCTTTTAACACGGGCCGCGTTTTTATCAGCTTTAGATACCATGTTTTTTCACTCCTTCTTATTTTTTACCTTTGCCGGCTTTGCCTTCCTTGCGGATGATGGTCTCGCCGACGTACTTGATGCCTTTGCCCTTATAGGGTTCCGGCGGGCGTTTCTCACGGATTTCGGCAGCAAGCTGGCCTACTTTCTGTTTGTCCGGGCCGTGGACAATGATTTTGTTGGGTGCCGGTACCTCGATGGTAAGACCATCGCGTTCCGGAACGGTCACCTGATGAGAATAGCCAAGGCTCATTACGAGGTTGGTACCCTCTTTCGCGGCTTTATAACCAACACCGTTGATCTCAAGCTCTTTGCTGAAGCCGGTGCTGACGCCAGTCACCATGTTGGAAACAAGGGTTCTGGTAAGGCCGTGAAGGCTCTTCATTTCTTTAGTATCATCCGGGCGGGACACGATGATCTCGCCGTTTTCGACCTCGATTTTCATCTCAGGACGAAAGCTCTGTGTAAGAGTCGCTTTGGGACCCTTTACCGTTACGACGTTTGCATCAACGCTGACTTCAACGCCTGCCGGTATAGCAATCGGTTTTTTACCGATACGAGACATTCAGTTTCCCTCCTTATTACCAAATGAACGCGAGGACTTCGCCGCCGACGTTCTCTTTACGGGCTTGTTTATCAGTCATGATTCCTTTATTGGTGGAAAGAATGGCAATACCAAGACCTTTAAGAACTCTGGGCATTTCCTCAACGTTTGTGTAGATGCGCAGGCCGGGTTTGGAAACCCTGCGAAGGCCTGTGATCACCGGGGTTTTATTTTCGCCGTATTTGAGCGTGATATGGATCATGCCCTGTTTGCCGTCCTCAATTACCTGATATCCTTTGATGTAACCCTCATCAAGAAGGATCTGGGTAATTGCTTTTTTCATGTTGGACGCAGGAACGTCGACCGTATCATGTTTTGCGGAATTCGCGTTTCTGATGCGGGTCAGCAAGTCAGCGACTGTATCGGTGATATGCATTCCTCAAACCTCCTTTGTTCTCTTAATTACCAGCTTGCCTTCTTCACGCCAGGAATCTCACCTTTGTAAGCAAGTTCCCTGAAGCAGATGCGGCAGATGCCGAATTTGCGAAGATAGGCGTGGGGTCTTCCACAGATTTTGCAGCGGGTGTAAGCTCTGGTGGAGAACTTGGGTTCTGCTTTCTGCTTGACCTTCATTGACGTTTTTGCCATTGATTAAATCCTCCTATCTTACTTTTCAAACGGAGCGCCCATAAGGCTGAGCAGCTCGCGGGCTTCTTCATCGGTCTTTGCCGTGGTTACGAAGCAGATGTCCATGCCACGGATTTTGTCGATCTTATCATAGTCGATCTCCGGGAAGATCAGCTGCTCTTTAAGACCGAGGCTGTAGTTGCCACGTCCGTCGAAAGCGTTAGGATTGATTCCACGGAAGTCTCTTACACGCGGAAGAGCGATGTTGAAGAGTCTGTCCATGAACTCGTACATTCTTTCACCACGGAGGGTTACTTTTGCACCGATAACCATGCCTTCACGGAGTTTGAAGTTAGCAACAGATTTTTTAGCTTTGCAGGTCACGGCCTTCTGGCCGGTGATTGCTGCGAGGTCCGCAAGGATAGCGTCCATAGCTTTGGAGTTATCTTTGCAGTCACCTGCACCTACGTTTACGACGATTTTATCGAGCTTCGGAATCTGCATGACGCTCTTATAGCCGAATTTCTTCATGAGAGCAGGTGCTACATCGCTTTTGTAGTACTCATTTAATCTAGCCATGTTTTTTCCTCCTTACTCAAAAAGTCTCGCCGCAGGCTTTGCAGACGCGCTTTTTGCTGCCGTCGGCAAGGACCTTGTGGGCCAGTCTGGTGGGTTTGCCGCATTTGGGACAGACAAGCATCACTTTGCTGGCATAGATGGCGGTTTCAACCTGGAGAAGTCCACCCTGCTCGCCCATTTTACGGGGTTTCGCATGTTTGGTTGCAATATTGCAGCCTTCGACAATTACTTTGCCTTCGGAGGGGCTTACTTCCAGTACCTTACCTTCTTTGCCTTTATCTCTACCGGAGATTATGATGACTTTGTCGCCGGATTTTACGTGTACTTTACTCATCATTTTTCCTCCTTCTTAGAGAACTTCGGGCGCAAGGCTCAGGATTTTAAGGTAATCTTTGTCGCGGAGCTCACGGGCTACCGGTCCAAAGATACGGGTTCCACGCGGGTTTTTGTCTTCCTTGATGATAACGGCGGCGTTTTCGTCGAAACGAATATAGCTGCCGTCCTCACGACGGAGACCTTTGGCCGAGCGGACGATAACAGCTTTGACGACTTCGCCTTTCTTAGCCATGCCGCCCGGAGCTGCCTTCTTAACACTGGCTACGATAACGTCGCCGATGTTAGCATATTTTCTTCTGGTACCGCCGAGCACGCGGATGCACTGGAGTTCCTTTGCACCGGTGTTGTCAGCGACCTTCAGATGAGATTGCATCTGTATCACAGATATTTCCTCCTTTCCGTCCGACTCTTATTATTTGGCCTTCTCGATAATCTCGGAAACTCTCCAGCGTTTGTCCTTGGACAGCGGTCTGGTTTCCATGATCTCTACGCGATCGCCGATTCCGCATTCGTTGTTTTCGTCATGCGCTTTGAATCTTACGGTTCTCTTGATAATTTTCTTATAAAGGGGGTGCTGAACACGGTCTTCGACTTTAACGACGACGGTTTTGTCCATCTTGTCGCTGACGACGATACCGACTCTGGTCTTTCTAAGATTTCTTTCTTCGTTCATAGCTTACTCCTCCCTTCAATTACTGCTCTGCCTTGAGCTCGAGCTCACGAAGGACGGTCTTGACTCTTGCGATGTCTTTTTTGACCTCGGCAAGACGCATCGGGTTCTCAAGCTGGTTGATGGCGTGCTGGAATCTCAGGTTGAAAAGCTCGGCTTTGAGCTCAGAAAGTTTCTTTTCAAGGTCTGCTTTATTCATTTCACGAACCTGTGCTGCTTTCATTGCTCGTCAACCCCCTTTTCTTCCCTTTTAACAAATTTGCATTTGATAGGCAGCTTGTGTGCTGCAAGGCGCATTGCCTCTCTCGCAACATCCTCGGGGATGCCGGCGATTTCAAACATTACGCGGCCGGGTTTAACAACGGCTGCCCAATATTCGGGAGCGCCTTTACCGGAACCCATTCGAGTCTCAGCAGGTTTCTGAGTTACGGGTTTATCCGGGAAAACTTTGATCCAGACCTGACCGCCACGTTTGATGTAACGGGTCATAGCGATACGGGCCGCTTCGATCTGGTTGGATTTGAGCCAGCAGGGCTCAAGAGCCATAAGGCCATATTCACCGTTGGAAACGAAGTTTCCTTTGTGAGCTGCACCTTTCATGCGTCCTCTCTGGACACGACGGTATTTAACTCTCTTCGGAAGAAGCATTATTTACGACCTCCTTCTTTGCGAGAGGGCTGTTTCTTAACGTCGGCAAGAACGTCGCCGTTGTAGATCCAAACCTTGACACCGATACGTCCGTAGGTGGTGGAAGCCTCTGCGAAGCCATAGTCGATATCGGCACGGATGGTCTGCAGCGGAATGGTGCCCTCGTGATAATGCTCAACTCTAGCGATCTCTGCGCCGCCGAGACGGCCGGAGCACTGAGTTTTGATACCTTTAACGCCAAGCTTCATGGAACGGCCGATAGCCTGTTTCATGGCGCGGCGGAAGGAAATTCTGCGTTCGAGCTGTGCTGCGATGTTCTCAGCAACAAGCTGAGCGTTTTTGTCAGGCTGTTTGACTTCAACAATGTTGAGGAAAACCTGAACTTTTTCTTCTTTGCCTTTGTTAAGCAGCTGCTCGCACTCGAGACGGAGTTTCTCAATCTCGGAACCCTGACGGCCGATGACCATGCCGGGTTTTGCGCAGTGAATGTGAATTCTCACTTTGTTGTCGCCGGTACGCTCGATCTCGATTTTCGGAACGCCTGCGGCATAAAGTTTATTTTTAAGGAATTTACGAAGATTGTAATCTTCAACCAGGGTGTCGCCGAAGACTTCGTCCTTGGCAAACCAGCGGGAATCCCAATCTTTGATTACGCCCACTCTGAAGCCGTGGGGATTAACTTTTTGTCCCATTGTTTACCTCCTACTTAGTCTTTCTCTCTGAGAACCATGGTGATGTGAGAAGATCTCTTGAGAATACGGAATGCTTTTCCGTGGTCTCTGGGCTGAATTCGTTTCATCGTCGGGCCGGGAGTTACGAAGCACTCTGCAACGTACATAGCGTCTTTGCTCATGCCGTGGTTGTTCTCTCCGTTGGCGATAGCCGATTTCAGGAGCTTCTCGAGCGGCTCACAGGCCGCTTTAGGGGTGTGTTTAAGCACTGCCATTGCGTAGTCGACAGGTTTGTTTCTGATCTGGTCAAGAACGATCTGCACTTTACGCGGCGAGATGCGGGCATATCTCAAATAAGCCCTTGCTTCCATTTGAAATCCTCCTCTCGGCCTTATTTACCGTTGTTAGTTTTTTTGGTGCCGGCATGGCCTCTGAAAGTTCTGGTAGGAGCAAACTCGCCGAGTTTGTGTCCAACCATATCTTCAGTGACATAGACCGGAACATGTTTGCGTCCGTCGTGCACCGCAAAGGTGTGTCCTACGAAATCGGGGAAAATCGTGGACGAACGGCTCCAGGTTTTGAGAACTCTTTTCTCACCGTTTTTGTTCATCTCGCGCACTCTTGCAAGAAGAACGGGCTGGACGAAAGGTCCTTTTTTAATACTTCTACTCATTGTTCCTGTGTGCCTCCTTCCCGATTATTTGCTGTTGCGGCGTTTTACGATAAATTTATCGGAACGCTGATGTTTCTTTCTGGTCTTATATCCAAGAGCAGGTTTGCCCCAGGGAGTTACAGGGCCGGGACGGCCGATCGGGGACTTACCTTCACCACCACCGTGAGGATGGTCGCAGGGGTTCATGACGGAACCGCGGACGGTAGGTCTCCAGCCCATATGGCGAAGACGTCCCGCTTTGCCGTAGCTGACGTTGGCGTGGTCAACGTTGCTGACCTGGCCGATGACAGCGTAGCACTCGCTGGGAACGTTGCGGAGCTCGCCGCTGGGGAGACGGATGAGGGCGTATTTTCCTTCCTTGGCCATGAGCTGAGCCATGACGCCTGCGGAACGGGCAAGCTGTGCGCCTTTTCCGGGATAGAGCTCAATGTTGTGGATGAAGGTACCAACCGGGATGTTGGCGAGGGGAAGAGCGTTGCCTGCGATGATGTCGGCCTCAGGTCCGGAAACAATTTTGTCGCCGGGTTTTACGCCGTGGGGAGCAACAATGTATCTCTTCTCGCCGTCCTCATACTGAACAAGAGCGATGTGTGCGGAACGGTTCGGGTCGTACTCAAGGGTGAGGACCTCTGCGCTCATTCCGAGTTTGTCACGTTTGAAATCGACTATACGATATTTGGTTCTGTTGCCGCCGCCGCGATGACGAACGGTAATACGGCCGTAAGAGTTGCGACCGGAATGCTTCTTCATCGGTTCGAGAAGGCTGCGTTCCGGGGCTACCTTGGACAGTCCGGAGTAGTCGATAGTGGACATGTCGCGACGGCCGGGAGTAGTGGGCTTATAGAACTTAATAGCCATTCTGTTCGTCCTCCTTACAGCATGCTCTCGAAGAACTCGATGCCCTTAGAATCTGCTTTAAGGGTTACGATCGCTTTCTTCCAGTCGGGAGTTTTGCCCACGTGAAGGCCCATTCTCTTGGAACGGCCGCGCACGCTGACGGTGTTGACCTTTGCGACTTTTACGCCGAAAAGCTCCTCAACCGCTTTGGCAATCTCCTGCTTGTTTACGTTTTTCATAACACGGAAAGTGTATTTTTTCTGGCTGATTGCTGCCATGGAAGCTTCGGTGATGACCGGAGCGACGATAATATCCTGAGCGGTCTTCATCATTTGCTATACACCTCCTCAATTTTTTCAACAGCCTCTTTGGTCACTACGAAGCTATCGTAGTTGAGGATGTCGTATACATTCAATGTATTAACAAGAGTGGTTTTGACGCCGGGAATGTTGTGTGCGCTTCTGATAACATTTTCGTCCACAGCGGGCATAACTACGAGAGCTTTGCCGGAAGCGCCGACGCTGCCGAGGGTCTTGACCATTGCTTTGGTCTTGATTTCGGGAAGCTCGAGCTTGTCGAGGACTACCATTTCGCCTGCTGCAACCTTGCTGCTGAGAGCAGAGAGCATTGCAAGACGGCGAACTTTTCTGTTAAGAGTGAAGCGGTATTTGCGGGGCTTCGGGCCAAGAGCTACGCCGCCGTGTGCCCACTGAGGAGCTCTGGTGGAACCCTGACGGGCATGGCCTGTACCTTTTTGTCTCCACGGTTTGCGTCCACCGCCGCGAACTTCGGTTCTGGTCTTGGTGGACTGAGTGCCGTGACGGCGGTTCGCAAGGTAGTTGATAACCGCGGCATGCATTGCAACGGTGTTCGGCTCAATACCGAAAACGGATTCAGAAAGGGAAAGGGTACCGACTTCTTCACCGTTCATATTTAAAACTTTGACGTCTGGCATGTCATTTCCTCCTTTCTTTACTTACGTGCAGATGCTTTCTGCGGGTTCTTACTGATGACCTGTGCAGTGGTGTTCTTGACTTTCTGTTTCTTTACAGCAGCCATTACGCTGACGATTGCACCTTTGGGGCCAGGAACTGCGCCCTTGATAGCGATGAGGTTGTTCTCAGGATCGATTTTTACGATCTCAAGGTTCTGCACGGTGGTGCGGACAACACCCATGTGGCCGGGGAGCTTTTTGCCCTTCATAACTCTGGACGGGTCGGAGCAGGCGCCGAGGGAACCTACGTGACGTCCTACAGGACCGGAACCGTGAGTCTCACGGAGACGTCCGAAGCCGTAACGTTTGATGGTGCCGGCGTAGCCGTGACCTTTGCTCTTTGCTGCAACGTCGACTTTTTCGCCGACAGCAAAGGCGTCCGCTTTGACGATGTCGCCTACGTTAACGGTGGAGCAGTCGTCAAGTCTGAACTCGCGGAGATATTTCTTCGCGGCGACATCCGCTTTTGCGAAATGTCCTTTAAGTGCTTTGGTGAGATGTTTGTCGTTTATCTCACCGTATCCGAGCTGAACGGATTCGTAGCCGTCGTTCTCAAGAGTTTTCTTCTGAACAACGACGCAGGGGCCGGCCTCAACGACCGTTACAGGAATTACTTTTCCTGCTTTGTCAAAAAGCTGGGTCATACCAACTTTTTTGCCCACGATTGCTTTTTTCATTTTTCTGCCTCCTTTGGTTATTGGTCGATACCGCTTTCACGGATCGACATGACCTGCGTACTGTCGTCTTCGGTTTCAGTTTGATTAGAACTTGATTTCGATTTCGACACCGGCAGGGAGCTCAAGACCGGTGAGAGCTTCAACAGTTTTGTTGGAAGGTCTCAGAATGTCTACGAGTCTTTTGTGGGTACGAAGCTCAAACTGCTCGCGGCTGTCCTTGTACTTGTGAACAGCGCGCAGGATAGTTACGATCTCTTTCTCAGTGGGGAGCGGAATGGGACCGGAAACGCGAGCGCCGGTGCGCTTTGCGGTTTCAACGATCTTCTCTGCTGCCTGATCTACGAGCTGATGATCATAGCTTTTGAGTCTGATCCTGATTTTTTCTTTGACTGCCACTAAAATCGCCTCCTTAATTGATTCCCAATGACACGCAGTGGGGTGCGACCTTGTGAAACACTTACCACGCTCCCGTGTGTTTCCCGCCTTCTCATTAAAAAACGGAAATCCCCCGCCCTCCTAAAAAGGCGCATGGGTATCTCCGGACACGCATAGCTATAGCCACAGGCTGTAAAACTACGCCAGACAAGGCCCCTGCCGCAGCAGCTCATCACTGAAGCGGCACAACATGGGTGTGCAGTATTTCTTGTCGCCCGGTTTAAAATCGGACATACTCGGCGGAAATTCCCCGTCACACAGACGGCAACCTCCCGCTTCAACGCATATCTCGCGGACGCCAGGTGATATGCCTATGCATCCGCCTTGTGCAGTCACGCAAGAAATATTATATATATAAATAAGGGCTTTGTCAAGCCCTTTTTTCGTTATTTTTTAAGATTTTCAAAAGAAAATTTCGGCATTTTTCACAAAGTTTTTATTTCGCACACTTTTCCGGGTGTTTCCCGGTGATTCCGGCCGTTTTCAGCGCCGTTTTCGCAGAAAATACGCAGAGCTTTTTATCTTTTCTCCTCCCCTGCTCCATAGCCTGAACGCGCCGCAGACCCCGGGCGAAGTTTTCCCTGGATTCAGCGAAAATATCTGGAAATTTTCCCAAAATTTTTGAGCACGGGCAGTTTACATCCAAAAAATGGCTTTATTAAGCCAAAAAGCACTGTCCAAATTTTGTCCAAGCTCGCAGACAGCCTTTGAGCACGGTCATATTTTAACCCTGTGCGGGGCAAAAATCAAGTGTATATAAATGATATATTATATAATCATATAAAAATTTACCAGCTTCCTGTTTTCTCCCATAAGCTCAGCTTTATGGTAGAATAAAAAATGCCCCTTGGGCAAAGATATTTTACCATATATCGGAGGTGCCAAAAATGGCCATAGACAAGCGTGGGAGAAAGCTCCCGAAAGGAATCAGACAGCGCGGCAGCAGCTATGAAGGGCGCATAACCTACAACCGGAAAACCTATACCGTCCACGGAGAGACCGTCACCGAAACGCAGAAAAACATGACGGACCTCAAATATAAGCTGGTACACGGCACTTTTGTTGAGAATACACGCATGACTCTTGACGAGTGGTTCACCACCTGGCTTGAGGAATACAAGAAAAACCGTGTCAAAATCGGCACATATAGTAGCTACCAGAGTTACTACGCCAGCCTCATCCACCGCCCGCTCGGGGACATGTGCATTTCCGCTATACGGGGAGACAACGTGCAGAAGCTCTATAACGACCTGACGGAGGCGGGCTATGCTCTCTCCTCTATAAAAATAGTTTCAGTCCTGCTCAACGGCTGCCTCCAGCAGGCCACCCGCAACGGCATGATCGAGCGCAACCCGGTCAAGCTGGCTGAGCTGCCCCGTCAGACCGAGCACAAACACCGTCAGGCTCTCACAAAGGAGCAGCAGGCCCTTTTTATGAAATATGCAAAGCATAGCTATCTCTACAATTTCTTTGCGGTGATGCTCAGAACAGGTATGCGCAACGGCGAGCTGAGGGGGCTCAAGTTTTCGGATATAGACCTGGAGAAAAAAGTCATACACGTTCAGCGCACGCTGAAATATATAGACGGCAGAGGCTATTTTGAGGACAGCCCGAAAACCGCGTCCTCCCGCCGGGACATTCCCCTGACCTCCGACGTGCTCATGCTCATCACAAAGCAGAAGGGCTACTGGGGCTTTGGCGCAGAGCGCCCCGGCAGGTACCTGTTCTGTACAAAGCGCGGCGGGCCTCTCAGCCGTGACAGGGTGCAGTCTGAGATAGATAAAATCGTGAAACGGATTCAGGACGACGGCTACGCCTTTGAGCGCATAACTCCCCACGTCTTCCGTCACACCTTTGCCACCCGGGCCATTGAAGCGGGCATGCAGCCCCAGGTGCTCAAAACCATCCTCGGCCACAGCTCCCTGTCCATGACTATGGATCTATACAGTCACGTCATGCCCGAAACCAGAGCCTCTGAAATGGAAAAAATATCAGCGGTTTTTTAGCTGCTATAATATGAGGCGGCCCTGCGGCCGCCTCTTTGGAAATAATATATGATGCTCAAAATCAGAGAATTACGCAAATAAGTCCGGAACAGCCCTCATTGATGATACGGCTTATGGTCTCCTGCAGTTTAAGGCGGGCCTCCTGGGGCATGCGGCTGAGCTTCGTATGAAGGCCCTCGTTTACAAGCTCATGCAGGGACTTGCCGAAAATATTGGATTCCCAGATTTTTGCGGGGTCGCCCTCAAACTCATCGAGCAGATAGCGTATAAGGTCCTCGCTCTGTTTTTCACTGCCGACTATCGGCGCTACTTCCGTGGTTATATCCGCGCGCATCATGTGAATGGACGGTGCGGAAGCACGCAGCTTCACGCCGTAGCGCCCGCCCTGGCGGACGATTTCCGGCTCCTCGAGAGTGAGCTCCTCGATGGATGGCATCACTATACCGTAGCCGACGGCCTCGACCTGATCGAGAGCACCGCGTATCCTGTCGTATTTGCGCTTGATCTCCGCAAGCTCCTTTACGCAGGGCATGAGGCCGCTTTCACCGTTTATTTCAAGGCCTGTTTCTTCGCTGAGTATCTTATAGAAAAGCTCCGGATTGAGCATTACGGTTATATCTGCGCGTCCCGTGCCGAGGTCAATATTCTTTACAGAAGCGTCGCGTATGTATTCACATTCGCCGATAGCCGGAATCATTTTGCGCACCTCAGCTATTTTGGAAATGCCCCTGGCGGCCTCGATGACCGGCTCCATGACCGCCTTGCGGAGCCAGTGCTCCTTATCCAGATCCATGACCCAGCGGGGCATATCCACGGCGACCTCTTTGACCGGGAAGCGCCCGAGCACGCCGGAAAGCACCTCCTTTATATCCGCTTCGGTCAGCTCAAGGCAGTTGACCCGCAGAACCGGCACGCCGTACTCCCGCTCCATATCCTCTGCGGTGGCTTTTGCCTCGGGGGAATGGGGATTTGTGCAGTTGAGCAGGACCGCAAAGGGTTTGTCGATCTCTTTAAGTTCGTTGATCACGCGCTGCTCTGCTTCGCGGTATTCCTCCCTCGGAATGTCGCTTATGGAGCCGTCCGATGTTATAACAAGACCAATCGTAGAGTGCTCATTTATCACCTTGTCAGTGCCTATCTCCGCCGCCATATTGAACGGGATTTCCTCCTTATACCAGGGAGTGAGCACCATTCTCGGGGCATTGTTCTCAAAGTATCCTATGGCGGAGGGTACGATATAGCCCACGCAGTCAATGAGCCGGACGCGAAGGCCCGTCTGGCCGTCAAGGCTCACTTCCGCCGCTTCCTCCGGAACGAATTTCGGCTCCGTAGTCATGATGGTCTTGCCTGCGGCGGACTGGGGAAGTTCGTCTCTGGCGCGGTCCCGGCGATACTCGTTTTGTATGTTCGGAAGCACGAGGGTCTCCATGAATTTTTTGATAAAGGTGCTCTTGCCCGTACGTACAGGGCCCACAACGCCGATATAGATGTCGCCGGAAGTTCGGGCGGCAATGTCGCGGTAAACGTTAGTATCTGTCATAGTTATCCTTCCTCCGCTGATTTTTCTCGTCGGTAGAGTTTATGCGCAGTCAGGGCGGGATAGAACAGATAAATATATGCAGAAAGCGCCCTGTCTTTATGAAAATTTTTTCTGAATATTTAAAGAAATACGGTTAAAAATAAATACAAAACGAATTGGAGGTATTTAAGCCATGAATGAAGCTAACAAACACATTGGATGCAGCGTAAACAACTGCGCACATCACTGCAAAGACGGCAATTATTGCACTCTCGATAAAATTGAGGTCGGCACCCACGAGTGCAACCCCACCAAATGCGAGTGCACTGACTGCAAATCCTTCCTCTACAAAGGCTGAAAAAATGCCGGGCTCTGCCCGGCATACATATTATTTTACGAAAATCCGTTTTGCAAAGGCGATGTCGTCCTTCGTGATGCAGCGGAGCATTCTCAGAATCGCGTAGTAGGCGATTATCATTATGAGCACTGCCAGAATTATTCCATAAATCTCATAGGTGGAAATTCCGCACAGGGTGAGCATCATTCTCGCAAAAAGCGTGCTCAAGGCCGCGCCGAGGGCCGGCGCCAGCGCCCATTTCACCATATTGACCCGGAAGCCTGTCACATATACAAGCCGGGAGGCGGAAATAGCCATATTGAAAATCTCGCTTATAGCTATGGTGGCAAGGTAGCCCGCTGTGCCGCAGAGCGGCACAACCGTGAGCACCATCACAAGGCAGATTATGGCGTCATAGACGTTGTAGCGCACCACCGCCACCTGCTCGCCGAGACCCTTCAAAATACCGTCCACGGCGCTGTCGAGGTACATTACGGTAACCGTTGGCGCCAGGGCCACTATGGCGGGGCCGGCGGCGGGCTCGTTATAAAGGATCAGCGCGAGCTCGTCAGCCCAGCACATCATGACCGCCGCAACGCCTATGGCAAACATCAGCGTTACGCGGAAAACGTAGCTGATGACAAACTCGATTTGACTTTTCCGGCCGAGTTCCTTGCAAGTAGTGACCTCCGGCACGAGCAGGTTTGAAAAACCCAGCAAAAAAGCGCTCGGGAAAAGCAGCAGCGGCAGCACCATACCTCCGATAATTCCATACTGGGAAAGGGCCGTCTCGCTGTCCATTCCGCTTTTCTGGAATGAAACGGGTACGAGCAGGTGCTTTATGGTGCTCAAGGCTGAACGCAGCACCGCCGAAGCGCCCACGGGCAGTGCAATCGTCAAAAGACGCTGCCACATGGACAGAGTTTTCTCCCCCGGGCCGCCGATGAAGGGGTAGTGCTTTCTGTCCCGGCGATAGAGCAGCAGATTCATTGTAAATGAGCACGCCTCCGAAACGGTGGTACCCGCAGCCACGAGCACGCAGGCAAAGCCTATGTCGCTCGGTTTGAGAAGGGCAAAAACAAAAATGGTAAAGGCCATTTGGGAAAGCTGCTCAAAAATCTGGGAGATTGAGGAGGGCGCCACCCTCGTAACAGCGGTAAAATATCCGCCGAAGGCGGCGGACACACCCACAAACGGCAACGAAAAGGCCATCACCCGAAAGGGCGCCGCCGCCCTGGGGTCCCCCACCATGACATCCGCGGCAAAATCGCTGGCGAAAAGGAGCAGCAGTCCCGCTCCCGCGCCGAAAATCAGGCTGTATCCCAAAGTGAAGCGCATGGCTTTGGCGGCGCCCGCGCCGTTTTTGTGGGCGGTTTCCTCCGCCACCAGCCGCGTAGCGGCAAGGCCGGAGCCCGAACAGGCAAAGGTCACCGCAAAGCGGTAGACCGCCATCATCAAAGAAAAAAGGCCCGTTCCGGTGGAGCCGAGGTTCCGCGCCAGCCAGGCATTATATAAAACGCCCACCGCACCGAGAGAAAGCGAAGTGGCGGTAAGTATTCCGGCGTTTACCGCAAAATCCCGAAGCTTCGACAAAGAAAATCCACCTCCCCTTCTGCAATTTGTATGCAAGAGGGAAAAACAATATGTTCCCGGAAAACACCGGCTTTTTGTTTCAGAACCAAACTTGAATTTTGCAAATAAAAAAATCGAACAATTGTTCGATTTTTTTGTAAAAACCTATTGATTTTTGAAAAAAACAGTGTATAATAGGTTGCAGAAAGACGAACAGATGTTCGATTTTGTTTGACCCCCACCTCTGAGCAAAGAAAGGACGTAATGATATGGAAAGAACATATGTTTTTAATTTTATTTTTAAAGTTATGGCCGTTGCCGGAATCCTTGCCGTAATCGGCACCGCCGGAATGAGCGATTTTGACCTTCTTTCCAGCGGACGGATTTTCCTCCAGGGCGGTGTGTCCTTCCTTGTGGCCTGCATAGGCATCTGGGGAGCAATGAACTGTTCAAGGGCCATCGAAGCCTCCAAGCGCCGCGCAAGGAGAGCCGGAGCCCGCCGAGACAATGTTGTTTCCTTCCCGAAAGCCGCATAAATACTGCTTCTGTGCCTGAAACTTCCGCTGCCATATTATAATTTCTTATTGAAACTATCTTTCAAACGCGGAGAATTTCATGAAAACGGCAGACAGAGAGCTTTGGTATGCTGGTTGTAATGCCATAAGCGCTGCAAATGGCTTTGGAGTTAATTCGGATAATACAATAAAAAAAGCTCCCGCCAAAGCATATACCATTCCTGTGCAGCTTTTGAAACCATGCTGTAAACCCGTTATAAAAGCATTTTGTAAATACAAAAAATAAATTATAAAACTATTGCTATTCTTATAGAAAATATTTAGAATAGGAATAGTTTTTATTTTTTGGAGGGCATATGTCGTTTATAGTAAAGGACAAAAATTTTTACAAACTGCTTTTTTCAATCACCCTGCCCATCGCCGCGCAGAACCTCATTACCTTTACGGTCAGCATGGCTGACTCCCTCATGCTCGGGAAGGTCGGCGAAGTGGCTCTCTCAGCCGCAAACCTTGCAAATCAGCTTTTCTTTATTTTAATGATAGTCACTTTTGGAGTTACGTCCGCCTCCATGGTTTTTGCGTCCCAGTACTGGGGCAAGGGCGACGTCTATTCCATGAAGCGGATAATTACCATCATGCTGCGCGTCGCTTTCGCAGTAAGCCTTGTGGCTTCCGCTTTCGCAATAGCCATGCCGGAAACTGTCATGTCCTGGTACTCTGATGATGCGGCGGTAATTGCCGCCGGCGCGGATTATCTCAGGATAATCGGCTGGGTTTACCCCGTTTACGCCATTACCAACTCCATGGTCTGCATTTTCCGCTCCGCGCACATTGTAAAAATATCCATAGTCGTCTATCTCTCCTCTCTTTTTGTAAACGTATTTTTCAACTGGGTATTCATTTTCGGCAACCTCGGCGCGCCGAAAATGGGCGTCGCCGGCGCGGCTCTCGCCACAGCCATTGCGCGCTGCGTAGAATTTGTAATACTGATAGTTTATCTTGCTTTCTTTGAAAAAACGATTCATTACCGCATTTCCGACTTTTTCGTTCCCGTCAAGGATTATGTCAGCGCTTTCATAAAGACCGGCGCTCCCGTAATTATAAATGAAACCATCTGGAGCATCGGCACGAGCATGCTCTCCATGATTATCGGGCACATCAGCACTGAATTTGTCTCCGCAAACAGCATTGCAAACATAATCTGGCAGTGCGTGTGGGTGGTAATTTCCGGAATGGGCAACGCGACCGCTGTCATAATCGGAAACGCGGTAGGCATCGGTGAGGACAAAGCGCTTATAAAAAAGAAGGCCACCAGCGTTATATTTGTGGCTTTCTGCATGGGGCTCATTGCCGCAGGCACCCTGCTCATTATCCGTGGGCCGATTATAAATTTCTACGACGTTTCTCAGGAGACAAAAGACCTTGCATATAATTTGATCGTATCCTATGCCGCCATTATAGTCATGCAGGCAATGTCCGTTCAGTACGTGGTCGGCATATTCCGGGGCGGCGGCGACACCAAGTTTGCCATGTTCATAGACGTCGCATTTCTCTGGATATTTTCCATACCTCTTGGCGCATATACCGGACTGGTGCTGAAATGGGCGCCGCCCTTTGTCTATGTTATGCTCCGCTGCGACGAGCTTATAAAGTGCACTGTGGGCTTTTTCCATATGTTAAGCGGAAAATGGATAAAAGATATAACGGTTAAGTCCCCAAAAACCGCAGAAACAGATATTTAGCTTGACTTATTTTTAATATATGGTACAATAACTACTGGCTGGTAATTCTGTTAAAGATCAGCCCCGAAGCAAAATTCGGAAAACTAATTTTGGTATGCGGCTATATGCTGGATATACGAATGCTCCGTGGCAATCAGGCAACGTCTATTTTTAATCCATTTAGCGGTTGTGGTGAACCAAGGGCAAATACATTTTTCAAAAGAGGTAAAAACATGTACGAAGACAAAACCTTAGTTTGCAAAGAGTGCGGCAAAGAATTTACTTTCACCGCCGGTGAACAGGAATTCTATGCAGAGCGCGGATTCGTTAACGAGCCCCAGCGCTGCAAAGAGTGCCGTGACGCACGCAAAAACAAACTCAAAACCCAGAAAGAGATGTACACCACCACCTGCGCAGCCTGCGGATGCGAAGCAAAAGTTCCTTTCAAACCCAGAGAGGACCGTCCTGTATATTGCAGCGAGTGCTTTGCAAAAATGAAAGGCGAGGAATAATCCTTAGCGTAAAAAGCAAAAAGCCCGGCTTTTAGCCGGGCTTTTTATTTTTTACGAAAGGCTGTCGAGCCTGTCAAAATCAATTCCGGAAGCAAAGGTGCCCACGCTGTAAGCAAAGAGCGCCTGGCCATAGTCAGAGACCGAAATATTTAAAAGCAGAGAATCCGAAACGGAGTTCAGATCCACGAAGGTCACCTTTGCATAATGCACCGCAAGAAAAGGCAGCCAGCTTTTTGCCGTTTCGTCTCCGAAAACGAGCAGCGCTCCCCCGTCATCGCCGGAAACTATATCCATCACCGGGGAGATGCCGCCGAAAACCATGTCCGTTTTGTCCGCAAAGCTCTCCTCGTCATAGGAATAAAGGCCCTCCATAGTACTCTTTGAGCCGTCATTGAAATAGTGAGTGACGGTAAAGTCCCTTTTCTCCCCCACGTAGTCGTAGAGCGACATGAAATCCGAGGCGGCGTAGGGTTTTATTTTTTCATCTGCCAATGAGCCGTAAAAATTGTGGGCCGCATAGGCGGAGGAAAACTCCTTCATGCTTTTCGGACGGAGGTTCAGCCTCGAAGCAAGCTCCTGATATATATAAAATCCGCCGAGATTTGTGGGCAGTTCCTCAGTGTGGTAGTAAATATATTCACTACGCCGGTTGAACAGCGCCTGATAGACGTCCACCGTGTTCAGGGTACCGTAAAACTCGGAATACATCTCATTTATGAGGTGGCGCTGGTTAAATATATTTTCCGCGGCGTAAGCGTCTATCTCCTGCTGGCGGATGACCACTGCGGTGGGTATGAGCATGAAATAAGTGCTGCAGCGGTGCTCCTCAGCAAAATTCAAAACATAGTTTCTGGTTATGGAAACAGTCCTTGAGCTGGGCTTTTCTATGTCCCGGAGGAGGCTTCCGTCATTTCCGATATACGTCCCGTCAAAATAGCGCACCCCGGAGCGATAGCGGATAGCGGTCATCAGGGAAGAAAGCTCCTCCCTGAAGGGGACATTGGCGGAAATCTCCGCCTCCGCGCTTTCGGCAAAGCTCAGCCCGCTTTCAAAAACAGCGCCGAAATCCATATTTGCCCCAGTAATAAGCATAACAGCAAACAGCATTGCTGTGATCAAAAAAGCTCCTGTTTTTTTCAAGCCATGCAGCCCTCCTTTCACTACGCTTTCAAATCAAATGAGTTCCCCTGTTATCAGCACAAGCAGAACTGCCGTTTCCAGAACCGCAAAAATGCTGTATATGAGCTTTGATTTTTTGTTTATATAACTCACGAGCATGCTCAAAACGCTCGTCAGGAAAAATGCGCTCACCCCGAGCACGAGCACATTCTCCGACACTATGTATGAAACCCTGTCGGTTATGCCCTCCGTTCCTATGCCAAACATGGCTTTGAAGGTGCGCACGATTCCTATGTTCGCATTGACGGAGAAAATAGTCATTGAAAACATGGTCACGCAGAAGGTATATATCCTCGTGAAAAATTTCGGGATCCGGTCAAATACTTTTTGCAGAAACAGCCCCTCTATGATAATGAATACGGCAATATAAAGGCCCCAGACGACGTAATTCATCCTGATCCCAAACCAAATTCCGCAGAGCATGCAGATGAGCAGAGTATCCACCACAAACTGGAGCTTTGACTCCTTGTTGGTGTGAAGGTTGTCATAGACGTAATGGCGGAAAAACGCAGTTACCGTCATGTTGAAACGGTCGAGGAAGTCCGTGACGGAGGGACTTTGGAACGGAAAATAGAAGTTTTTGGGAAGGTCCATGCCAAAACAGAGGCCCAATCCCCTCGCCATATCGCAGAAGCCGGAAAGGTCGTGGAAAACCATCATCCCGAGGGTTATGACGCTGAGCCAAGCTCCCACCACGGAGAGCTGGTCAAGGTTTGCGGCGCTCAGGTCCTTATACATTCTTTCAAGCGGCTTTGCCAGAAGGACATATTTCGCAAAGCCGCGGACAAAGAGATATATTCCCTCGCCAGTGGTCTCTATAGAAAATTTTTCTCTGTTAGGACTTTCTTTCACTCTGCTTGCCCGCACCAGCGGGCCGCGGTAGAGCTTGCCGAAAAAGCCCATAAACACCGAAAAGTCCGCAAAGGAGCGGATATATTCCGTTTCGCCTTTATAGACGTCCACAAAATATCCGATGGCGGTAAAGGCAATGACCATGGTGCCGAGGGGCACCTCGGCTCCCATAAGCTGATTTCTTACTGAAAAGATAACCATGACAGCGGCATTTGCCGCCACCGCCACCGTGAAGAGTGCTTTTCGTATTTTCGGTTTCTCTCCTGACCTTCTCATTCCCTCGGAAAAAGCGAACTGCAGAGCCACGGAAGCTGCGAAGAGCATAAAGTGCTCTGGCTGAGCCAAAGCAAAAAACAGCGCCGAAAGCACCATAAGAGTCCAGTTCTTATATTTTTTCGGCGTAAAGCTGTAAGCAAGGAGCGCCGCCGGCAGGAAAAAGTATAAAAATGTCAGGCTGTCAAACTGCACGGTGCAATCCTCCTTTTAAATCACAGTTTATCTAAGTTCGGCAACTGCCGATTCAAGTTCCTCCCCGGTGATTATCACCGGGAGAATTTCCGCAAGGGCATTGGCCGAAAGCATTTTCGGAAGCTCAAGTTTTTCACAGAGCTTTTTGCGCAGGGCGGCAGAGTTCTCTCCGCCGGAAAGGCCAAGCTCATATAAATAGATCTTGGTAAAAGGCAGCTTCGGGCTCTCCTCCCCCTCAGGAGTAATCCCTGCGGCGGCAAAGGCTTTGAGCAGCGTTTCGGTGCTCATGCCCTCCACCCCCACGAGATTCTCCTTTCCGGGGCGCGGCTTGCGCTTCTCTTTTCCGTGAATGTCCGGAATGTATACGTTTTTTATGTTCGCACCGGGAATGGCCGAGGAAAGATAGTGGCGCAGGCGGAAACCCGCAGAATCCGAGTCCGTCAGAATCACTATTCCGGTTCTTTCGGCAATGCGCCTTATGAGCTTCAGCCGTTCCCTGTCGTTATAAATCCGAAAGCCGCCGAGCTCCATTATGTTGGCGTCGCAAAGGGCGGAAAGGCGTATTTTGTCGTATTTCCCCTCTACAATTATGGTTTCTCTGATTTTAATACGGTTTTGTGTGTTTTCCATGACGGGCGGCTACCTCACTGCAAAGAGTTTCGCCACGGTCTCATCAAGTATCACGTTCTCGTCCCCGCCGCTGCTCTTCATCTTCTGCTCAGCGGAAAGGAGTATTTCGAGACAGCGAAGAAGCGAAGCCGCGCTGTATTTGCCCTGGGCGGTCATGGCTTTGTCCGCCACAAACTCCCGCCTTGCGTAGGCTCTGGGCCAGTCCCTGACCATGTCCTGCCTCGATTTTCCCGAATTTCTGGCCGCTTTTGCCCGGAACATATCTATATACGTTCCGGAAAGGACACTCAGAATCAGGGAGGGTCTTTCTCCCATTTCCCGAAGCTCCGCCAGAACAGCGAAAGCTCCGCTTTGGTCCCGGAATGCGATTTTGGACGTCAGGTCAAACACCCTTGCGTCCGGCGTAGGGCTTGTCATAAGATCTATATCCGCCTTCGTGATAATGCCTGCGCCCCGGTACTCCGCGACTTTTTTTACCTCGTTCATGAGAAGCGCGCTGTCGTTACCGCAGCGCTCGACCATATAGCTGCAAAGGCTCCTGTCCAGCTGGCAATGGTATTTTACGGCAGTACGCTCCATTGCGGAGCAGAGCTCCGCCGTTGTCGCGGCGTCGCATTTGATGATTCCGCCGCCGCATTTGTCAATATGCTTTTTTAAAGGAGTAAAACGGTCGCGCTTTTTGGCGTCCTTTTTCGGTTCCGTGTCCACTGCTGTGAAAATAAAAATCAGCACTGTGCTGCCCTGTAACTCACAGACTTCTGTTATCAGCTGCTCATATTTTTTATATTCGGAATCTCCGACGGAATTGAGGGGAATATCCTCCGCAATGACACAGCGGCGCCCGCCGCCGAAGGTTATTTCAAAAGCAGCGTCCGCAAGGGTATCGGCGGAAGTGTTTCCCGAAAAGCGGTGGCTGTCAAAGCCGGTGCCGCCTTTTACCGTCATGTCGGCAATTTTTTTGAGGACGACCTGTTTCCTGTAATCGTCAGAGCCGCTTATAAAATAGCAGGGCAGCGGTATGCCGATTTTTATATGGCGTCTTACCTCTTCCATATCCTTGAAAATCATGTGAAGGCCCATCCTTTCTCAATATTTTTGCCTCTTGAAATGAAAGTCTGCTCCCCTTCTGTCAGGATTATTACCTCCTCTGCGCCGCTGAAAATGCCCGCCCTGCGGCGAAGCAGCATATATTGACAGCGCAAAGCGGGGTAGTCCCCCGGAGAGACTCCGTCGAGAATGATAATCTCCGCTTTTCTGAAACGGGGTTCTATGTCCATTATATCACATTCTCCGAAAATGTATAGAACAAGTATGTCTCCGGTATCAATTTCCACCGCACCGTTTGGAATAATTTTCACAGAAGCTCCGTCCCAAAATTCCGCTTCACCGGCGGCAACCGGTATGGAGCCGGCATAGTTGTGCAAAGCGTCAATATCCGACAGCAGCGTGACCTCCGGGGAAAACTCTTTTGCGAGCTCCAGCTCTATGGGCGAAGTGTCCGAGCTGAGGCTTATGAACAGATCTGCGGATTTTCCGCCGCTTTTCAGTTTATATTTGTCGTCATAGGTGAGGCCATTCGCCAAAATTACTGTGCTTCCGTCCTTTTCAAGCCGGATCGCCGTTCCGTGCTCAAGGGCCACTATTTCCGTGCTCACCGTTCCGGCGTACATGACGCTGTGGCAGAGCATTCCGCACAGAAACGCAAAAGCCGCCATAAGCGCCGCGTGCTTTATATAGCAGGCATTTTCTCTCTTTATCAAAGGCAGCGCAAAAAGCAGACAGGCGCCCACAAGCCAGATTTTTATCCAGCCCTCGTTAGTATATATGTACGCGAAGGGCAGACTGCCGAAAAATTCCGCTATCCAAAGGAGTATATTTTCAAAAACCTGAGAAACGGCCGCACAGGCAAGCGCAGGCAGAGAGCCAAAAGGTATCAGCCCAAAGAGCACGCATAAAAATCCGAATATTATCGCTCCCTGGGAAAACATGCTTGCAAAAATATTGGAAACCGGAGCTATAAGCGAAGCTCCGCCGAAAGCGAATACAGCCACCGGCAAAGCCGCTGCCCAGGCCACAAAGCCCACCGCAAAAACTCTCGCAGCGCCGCGAAGGAACTTCGCCCAGCGTTTTTCTCCTATCCTTCCGGAAAGTTTTGCATAAAGCGGCTCTGAAAACAGAATTATCCCGCCGCTGCTCAAAACAGACATCAGAAAGCCCGCGTCGCAGCATGCCAGCGGGTCTATCAGGAGCACAGCCACAATCGAGATCCCAAGATTGTCTATTGAAGCTGACTTTGCCCAAAGGAGCCGGGCAAAATATCCTGCCAGAAGCATGAAGCCCGCGCGCATGACGGACATGCCGAAACCGGCGAGAGCCATATAGAGCACGGCTGCGGCCATGAGAACAACGGTTTTTGCCGTGCTCAAAATCCCGTCGGAATTTTTGCAGCAAAGGAGCTTTTCCAAAAGCCCCATTATCACCACAAGGTGCATTCCTGAAATGGCCAAGATATGGCTCATTCCGGCGGCACGGAAAGAGTCCTTTATCTCCGTATCGACTTCACCGTTGCCGAAAAGAAGCTCGTTTGTAAACCCGGAGCGCCAGCCAAAAAAGTTCTCATCCACTATTGACGACAGCTTTTCACGGAGGGAATAAATCGTATATTCCGGGAATTTGCGGTATTCCCCGGTGACCTTGAGCGGCGAATTGAGATAGCCATAAAGGGCTATGCCCCCGGAGCGGTTGGTGAGAGCTTCGGATATTTCCTCCTCCGCAAAGGTGAAGAAAGTCACGGAACACGAAACATTATCGTAAATTTCCGCGTAGTTTTCTCCCCACCCGGAGACCTTTACTGTTATCTTCTGCGGTGCCCCGTCAACGGAAACGGAATCCGTCTTTACGGTAAATACATGATTGCCCCCGCCGGAGGAAAAATCCACAACTCTGCCGGTTATTTCCGCGGTGATCCCGTCCAGTGCTTTCTGAGGGTAATATGACATTGCAAGATGCGCGGAGACAAGAAGCATTCCCGCCGCTGCCGCAAAACAGCAGAGTTTTACCGTGCCTAATTTTTTAAAGGCGGCGCAGAACACCACGCCTCCAAGCAGGAATACGGCACCGACAGCGGCTCCGAGTTCCGGGCGCAAAAACGAAGAAAGGAAAGCCGCTAAAAGCATTGTGAAGCCGAATTTCGCAAATTTATACGGCATAGCTTGGCCCTCCTTCCCAAAAATTTTCAAAATAATTTTAGATAAACTGCCTTTTTACATCCTGCCGTTTTTCCAAAAGCAGAGCGGATGATGCTTCATCTCTTGCTCTCGGAAAAACGGTAGGCCTCCTCCACAAGGGACATAAATTCACCATCAATATCCGCTGCATCCGAAATTATAAAATGGTGGGTGAACCTCCCGGGATAGGGTTCCGACACCACCGCAAGCCTTGGATGGCTCACCCGGCGCGGAAAACCGAGAGTCACGGTAATGCAGACCTCCGGGCAGTTTTTCAGCCTTCCCTTCGGCAGCCAAACGGCACCAAAACCATGGCGGTTATAAAGCGAAATCTGGGTTTTCTGAACTTTAATTATTGTTTCCGGGAATTTTTCGATAAGGGCTTTTTCAAGGGCTGCATAAAGTGAAAGCTCCCGGGGATTTTTATTGAAAAACAGCTCAGTGTCGATATTCAAAACTGCCCCTCCTTCAAAGAAAAATATAGCTTTGCCTCGGGTCCCTTTGTGAGTATATCTTTTCAAGCTCACTGAGCACTTCTTCCCTGTTTTTAATTAAACCGACAGCATGGCTCAGGAGAAAATATTCAGCTTTAAGATTTTTGAGCACGGCTATTTCCTCTTTGAGCACGGATGAATTATAGCACTCCCGCCCCTGCTTCGCAGTGGAATACGTGCTGTCGCCGAGGAAAGCGTATTTCCCATCCACTTCGAGGCCCAGTGAACCCTTAGCATGGCTCGAGGGAAGCGGAAATATGTGGAGATTTACACCATCTTCAATATAAAAGTCTTTTTCAATTATTTCACCCCGGCTTGCGTAACGATAGGTGTTCGCACCGAGGTAAATTTTGGCGGGGTTGATTTCCTCAAGGTTTCCCATGTGGTCCCTATGGAAATGAGAAATCACCGCATTTTTCGGCCCATCAAGTGAATTTACGGCCTCAGCGGCCGCGAGGCTGTCCCCCACGTCAAAAAGCCAGAGGGCTTTTTGGCCCACTATCAATCCGATATCGGAGGAAAGCGGTGAACGGCTCGCCGGGATATATGAAATTTTATCCGTGATACTGATTATTTCCGGCACCGCCGCACCCCCTTACTCGTCCTTCGGGTGGCCTTTGAAACGCATCAGCGTCGGCCGAAGCTCGGACGCAAGGTAGAGCGAGCCGGCCACCACCAGCGCCTCATCCTCCCCGAGCGAAGCAAGCGCTGCTTCCAAAGCTGGCACAGCGTTTTTTCCCACCGTTACGTTTGCACAGTGCTCTGAGGCCATTGCGCCCAGTTTCTCCGGGGATATGGCTCTCGGGTTACTTACCGGAACGGTGATTATCCTTTTAAACAGCGGCGCAATTATGTCCATCACTGCGCCGCAGTCCTTGTCCGCCATCATTCCGCAAAGAAGAGTGCGCTTTTTGGGCAGGAACGCCTTTACATTTTCAGCAAGGGCCGACGCCGCCTGCGGGTTATGAGCACCGTCGAGAATTACAATCGGGCGTTTTGAGCACAGCTCAAAACGCGCCGGAAATTTTGTTGCGGCAATGCCCTCGACTACGTGCTCATCCGATATATTGAAATGCTTTTCCCTCAGAACGTCCACGGCGGAGAGCACCGTGAGAGCATTATTTATCTGATGCTTTCCCACAAGGGGAATGGTCAACTCCGTTTTGCCCACGAGAAGCTCCGTACCGTCCACACCCATGGAGACAATTTTGCCCTTCCCGGCACTTCCGGTAATAAAAGTGGCGTTCAGCTCAGCGCATTTGTTTATCATCACTGTAACGGCCTCCGGGTCCTGGCCCGGAGAGGTAAGCAAAGTGCAGCCCTCGCGCATTATTCCACATTTTTCAGCGGCGATAGCCGCAACGGTGTTTCCCAGCTGCGCCATGTGGTCGAGGCCCACCGGAGTGATTATCTGCAAGACAGGGTCCGGTATGGTATTTGTGGAGTCAAACCTTCCGCCGAGGCCGGTTTCGAGCACCACGATGTCGCAGTTTTCCTCCGCAAACCACAGAAAAGCGGCGGCTGTCGTCACCTCAAAGCCGTTGAGCAGCACGCCCTGCTCCATGAGAGCGTCCGCCTGTTCTTTTACCCGCTCAACTATTTTTGCAAGGCGCTTTTTGCCTATCATTTTATCGTTTATCATCATGCGCTCCCTGAATTCGAGCACGTATGGTGAAATATAGCGTCCTGTTTTATAGCCTGCGGTGCTCAAAACGGACGCTAGCATCGCCACAACCGAGCCTTTTCCGTTCGTTCCGGCGACGTTTATCGTCTTTAAATTTTTCTGCGGGTCGCCCAGAGCACCGAGCAGTTTATACATGCTTTCAAGACCGGGCTCCTTTTTAAAGCGCGGAAAATTTGCTATGTACTCAAGGCTTTCTTCGTATTCCAAGAGAGACATTCTCCTTTCGGAATAAAATTTTTGGGCCGCCAAAAGGCGGCCCTTAAATTTTTACCTCATCGCAGCGATGGATTCTTCCAGCTTCGCAAGGCGCTCTTTCAGCTTTGCAAGGCGGTCGCGCTCAGCGGCGACAACGTTTTCCGGCGCTTTGTTTACAAATCCCGGATTATTGAGCCTTGCTTCAAGGCCTGCGGCCTGTTTTTCACACTGCTCTTTTTCCTTTGCGAGCCTTGCGGCTTCTTTCTCCATGTCGATAAGCTCAGCCATGGGGATATAAATTTTAGCGGAATCGGTGATCACCTGAACTGCTCCGGATTTGTCAAAGTCCGCGTTTACCTCCACTTCAGAGGCGGAAGCGAGCCTTACGAGGAAAGCCGCGCACTGCTCAAACACCTGAGCATCTGCGGTCTCAATATAGAGCGTTGCCTTCTTGGAAGGGGGCACGTTCATTTCAGCCCTGCGGTTGCGTATCGCTTTTATAGCGTCCATGACTTTGGTAAACTGGGCGGCTTCGCTTTCAAAGCAATGAGCTTCGTCATATTCCGGCCAGCTGCTTACCATAATGGACTCGCCCTCATGAGGCAGGGACTGCCAAATCTCCTCGGTTATATAGGGCATAAACGGATGGAGAAGTTTGAGCACGCCGGTGAGCACATATACGAGCACGCGGCGGGCGGAGTCTGCATTCTCTCCCTGGAGCCTTGCTTTTGCAAGCTCGATGTACCAGCTGCAATAGACGTCCCAAATGAAGTCGACGATTTTCTGCTCGGCTACACCTATGTCGTAGTTCTCTATATTCTCCGTTGCGGCCTTCACAAGGTCGTTATACTGGGAGAGGAGCCATTTATCCTCAATGGCAAGCTCCCCGGGGAGCTCGGTCTCGTTAAAGTCCTCGGGCAGATTCATCAGCACGAAGCGCGCCGCGTTCCAGAGTTTATTTGCGAAGTTGCGGCAGGAGGTTACCTTTTCATCGGTAAAGCGCGTGTCGTTTCCGGCAGAAATTCCGGTGACGAGGGCGAGACGCAGAGCATCGGCGCCGTAACTGTCGATAATTTCAAGCGGGTCTATGCCGTTGCCGAGAGATTTGCTCATCTTTCTGCCCTGAGCATCGCGCACAAGGCCGTGAATAACCACATCGCTGAAGGGCTTTTTGCCGGTATAGGCAAGGCCGGAGAAAATCATTCTCGAGACCCAGAAGGTGATTATATCGTAGCCCGTCACGAGTACGTCAGTGGGGTAGAAATATTTATATTCAGGCGTCTCCTCCGGCCAGCCGAGGGTGCTGAAAGGCCAGAGAGCCGAGCTGAACCAGGTGTCGAGGGTGTCGGGGTCCTGATGGATATTCCTGCTGTGGCAGTGCTCGCAGCAGTCGGGCTCGCCGTCGGTGCATAGGGTCTCCCCTCCGCAGTCGTCGCAGTACCAAATGGGGATTCTGTGGCCCCACCAAAGCTGACGGCTGATGCACCAGTCGCGGATATTCTCCATCCAGTGGAAATAGTTTTTATCAAAGCGCTCCGGAACGAAGCGGATCTCGCCGTTTTTGACAGCTTCAATTGCGGGCTTTGCAAGCTCCTTCATAGCTACGAACCACTGTTTGGAAACTCTCGGCTCCACGGTGGTGTGGCAGCGGTAGCAGGTACCCACGTTGTGCTCGTGGTCCTCCACGCGCACCAGGAAACCGCCCTCATCCAGGTCCTTGCATATGAGCTTTCTGGCCTCATAGCGGTCCATTCCGGCATATCTCGGATAGTCGTCAACGATTTTCGCATCGTCGGTGAGGACGTTGATTATCGGAAGATTGTGGCGAAGGCCAACCTCAAAGTCGTTGGGGTCATGGGCGGGGGTGATTTTCACAACGCCGGTGCCGAATTCCATGTCGACGTATTCATCTGCAACGACAGGAATCTCGCGTCCAACCAGAGGCAGCGTGAGAGTTTTGCCCACAAATTCCGCATAGCGCTCGTCCTTTGGGTTGACCGCAACAGCGGTATCGCCAAGGAGGGTTTCGGGACGGGTGGTGGCGAGCTCAAGCCAGCCGGAACCGTCTGTGAAAGGATAGCGGAGGTGCCAGAAATGGCCAGCCTGGTCTTCATATTCCACCTCCGCGTCGGAGATGGAGGTCTTGCACTGGGGGCACCAGTTGATTATGCGCTCACCGCGGTAGATGAGGCCTTTTTTGTAGAGCTCGCCGAAAACCTTGCGGACGGCGGCGGAGCAGCCCTCGTCCAGAGTGAAGCGCTCCCTCTCCCAGTCGCAGGAGCAACCGAGCTTTTTAAGCTGTTTGATAATGGTTCCGCCGTAATTTTTCTTCCATTCCCAGGCTCTTTCGAGGAAGCCGTCACGGCCCACGTCCTCTTTTGTGAGGCCCTCGGCGCGCATGTTTTCCACGATTTTCACCTCGGTGGCAATGGAAGCGTGGTCAGTACCCGGCATCCAGAGCGCCTCATAGCCCTGCATACGTTTCATGCGGATGAGCACGTCCTGAATGGTCTCGTCAAGGGCGTGGCCCATGTGGAGCTTGCCGGTGATGTTGGGCGGCGGAATAACAATGGTGAAAGGTTTTTTATCAGGATTTACCTCGGCGTGGAAATATCCGCCGTCCAGCCAGAACTGGTATATGCGGCTCTCCACCTGCGCGGGGTCATAGGTTTTGTCAAGTTCTCTGCGCATTTGATTTTCTCCTTTTCATAAATTTTCTGCGTTTCTTCCCGGACAAACAAAAAAGCCCGTCCCAAAGAAACATTTTCTTTGAGACGAGCTGTCATATCGGCAAACCCGCGGTACCACTCAAATTGCATCTGCCTCGCGGCAGATACCTCTCAAGGCTCAAATAAGCCTCCAGCACTTACGCAGCTTACGCGGAGGAACTCTACTTGCGGGCAAAGCCCGCTTTCTTCTCCCCGGCTCGGAAGCTACAGCACGAAGCGCTCATTTCCGGCTCACACCAACCGCCGGCTCTCTGTCAATGAGGAATGCTACGCGCCCTCTTCGTCATGGCCTTTAGATAACAAGAGGATTATAACATTTAGGCCAATTTGTGTCAAGGGAAATGTTCAGCAAAATTTGAAATCCGCCGCAGCTTTTAAAAAAGATAAAAAAGCGCCGCTTTGCGGCGCTTTCGGATTTGTTATGTAATAATCAGAATTTTTTCATCAGGAGCCATTCGGCAATGCCCTTTTTGAGGAGGTCAGGAACGAGAAGGAGGGGTTTGAAGCCTTTCTTCTGATAGAGGGCCTTTGCTCTCGGGTTAAAGTCGGAAACGGCTATGAAGCATTTGTCGAAGCCCATTCCCTGGCAGATGCCGAAATAGATGTCAATGAGCTGGTCGCCGATGCCTTTTCCGCGGAAGCCTTCCTTCACTCCGAGAAGAGCAAGGTAAGGAAGCTCGCCATACATGCCCATCATATCATAGACCATGAGGCCCACAGGCTCGCCGGAATCGGTCTCCGCAACGATAACGTTGCCGCTCTCGAGGGGACCGTAGACCCACTCGCGAAGAGTATCGGTACCTTTGAAATAGTGCTCATAGAGGGGGCTGTTGTCAAAAATTTTGACATACTCGTCCCATTTATCAGTAGTGCCTTTTACAAAATTCACTCTGTATTTGTAATCAAGCTGAGACATAAATAATCCTCCCACATCCTGTTTTTCAGACAGATTTATTATATTCCAAACAGCAAAAAAAGTCAATATTTATGAAAAAGTATATCTTATTTTTGCCGCACTATTTTTCTTTGTCTTAAAAGCAAGGTTTACCTTGACTATTGGGTAAAAAAGTATTATTCTATATATGTATTACTATAGTTTCTAAGGGGGATAACCGTGGCAGTTCATGAAGTGCACGTGGTAAAAGCCACCGCGGGAAAATTTGAGGAATACAAAAAGATTTTTGACGGCTCAAGCCTTCTCCGCCACTACCAGCAGGACCTTTACGACTGGATGGAGGCGGGCCTCTCAAATGACGAAGCGTACATAGCTGAGGACCGAAACGGTGAAGCCGTGGGCTTCATGTGGATGCAGCTTGAAAGCATGTATGCCGGGCAGCCCTATCTCGCCCTTCTCGGCGTGAGGAGTGACTACCGCTATCACGGAGTTGGGCAGCTTCTCATTCAGCATTTTATCGACACATACGAAGCTCAGGGCTTTGACAGAGGGCTCATCGCCGTAAACGATTTCAACCCCCGGGCGCGGGCGCTTTACGAGGACATGGGTTTCCACAAGATACTCCAGTATCCGGAAGCTATCAGTCCAAGCAACAACGTCTATCTCCTTATGAGAAAAACGAGAACATTCAACAGCAACGTTTAAAATACATATTACGGAGGAATAAAGATGAGCTATCATCGCGAGGCAGCATATACCGCCAATAAAATTGACATCCAGAAAGCGGAGCTTTCCAAAAAGGAAGAGTACAAACGCATTTTTGCAAACAGCCCTCTTTATAACCACTATTTTAAGAAGGGCGACCTTCTCGATAAATGGATCACCGACGCCATAAGCGCAGGCGAGGGCTACGTGGCAGTGGACAGAAACGGCGAAGCAGTCGGCTGGCTCAGCATGAAGACCAGCGACGCCTACGTGGACGGGCTTCCGAACCTCACACTCCTCGGCGTAAAGGACACAAACCGCGGCAGAGGTATCGGCCAGATGCTCATCAGCTTCTATGAGGGAGTTATGAGCGGCCTCGGATACAAGGAGTGCGTAATAGTCGTCAATGACTGGAACCCCAGAGCCAGAAAGCTCTATGATTCCCTTGGCTACAAGCTCCGCAAGAGCTTTGTTGATCCGTTCGTAGGCGGCTGGGTTGACCATATGCTCGTCAAAAAGCTCTGATAATTACATAAACTATAACGGCGTGCTCAAATTGAGCACGCCGTTTTTTATAAAGGGGCGGCAATGTGCCGCCCCTTTATTCATTATTTCATTATCAGCCTTCAGCGCTGGCGCTGTCTTCCGATGATGACTGATTGTTCGAGTATTTTTCCGCCGCTGCGACAATATCCTCGACAACTCCGCCCACGTTTTCAAAAGCGTCGTATTTTTCAACGGATATGTCCTTCACAAGGCCGTCCATCCAGTCATTGAATTTTTCATCGAGCACCACGTCGTACATAGTGGAGACAAGGTTGCTGTCGCCCACGGAGGAGAAGTACATAATGTGGTAGCCGTAGCTGGTTTTAACAATGCCGGTATCGCCGGGCTTTCTGCTTTCATCGAAGCACCAGTTTTCAAAAGGCGCAACCATCTGTCCTTTAAAAATGTTGGTATAAAGTCCGCCGTTTGAAGCGGAACCCGGGTCCTCGGAGTTTTCCGCCGCCATAGCGGAAAAGCTGTCCTCGGTGGCTTCGCCGCCGAGAAACTCTTTAAGGAGTTCCTGGGCTTTCAGCTCCGCTGCCTCCCAGGCTTCGTCGCTTATGGTTCCATCTTCGCCGGTTTCGGGCTGCACGAGAATATGGCGCACGTTTATAAGGTCATAATCTATGCCGTTTCTCTCAACGAAAAACACTGTTATGAATCCGCCGTAGGTCTCGTCCTCATATATATGGGTGTCACCGTAAGCTCTGTTTTCATCAAAAAGCCACTGGGAGAGCTCCTCTATCCCCACGCTGGAATAGGTTGCCGCTGAATAGAGGGTCATGGCGTCGTTTTCATAAAGCTCCCTTTCGTCCTCGGAAGCGTATCCCACCGCAAGGGCTTTAAACTCCTCCTCGGTTTTTGCGCCCGCCAAAGCCTCGGCTTTGGCCCGATATTCCTCCACGTCGGCATCTGTATAGTTTTCTATATCGGAGTAATAGATGCTGTAAAAGCGGAAGTCCACCGTGTCAAAACTGTTTTTGTCGCTTTCATAACGTTCGAGCATCTCCTCATCGGTGACCACAAGCTCCGCCTCCTTTGCGCTGGCATAAGCCGCGGCAAGAAGGCGCATTTCCGTCATTTTATATACGGTTTCATAGGTGATTCCTTTTCCGTACATGTCCTCTATAAACTGCGGAACAGTGGTGCCGTACTCTTCTGCGGCTTTTTCAAAGTTTTCACCGAGAGACGCAAGAGCCGAGGCGTCACTCTCGGAAAGCTCGAAGCCCTCAGCTACGGCGTTTTCATAGAGAGCGGTCATGTTCTTTACATTCTCAAGAGTATATTCGCTGATATAGTCGTGCCAGGAGGTCCCGTCGCCTATGTCCTGCTCAGAAAGGGGCTTGGAAAGGTCAATATAATACGCAATATAGTCGCCGTAATAGTTATAAAGGTTATTATATATGTCGTTAAACATGTTGACGTACATATAGTTGAACTCGTCCAGGGTGTACTCAGTGTTGCTGACCTTGACCGCGTTTAATGCTTCCCCGTCAGCCTCGGAATTTGAGCACGCGGCGAAAGCACCGGTCATAAAAGCCGCAATGAGCACCACGGCAATAATCTTTTTAATCATAAAAATATCCTTTCAAAGGGTAAAATATAGGGCGGCCATTCATCAGAAAGCCGCCCCCCGTTTTTTTATTGCAAATTAAATATGTTTGCCTACGAAATTCTTTCCGGAACGGTCTTTAACGGAGTAATCCGCTACAAGCGCGTCAGCATACTCGGTGTATCTCTCGCTGCGGATAGTGTTGTCAATGACGTAGGTGTAATATTCTTCGCCCTCTTCGACGAAATACATGATGTGGTAGCCGTAGGTGGTCTTGATTATATCGGCGTCGCCTTCCTTGCGGGCGGGGTCAAAGCACCAATCCTCAAATTCCTGCACCATCTGGCCTTTGGCAATGTTGGAATAGAGGCCGCCGTTGGAAGCGGAGCCGCTGTCGCTGGAATAGGCCATGGCGATATAGCCGAAGTTGTCCTCTCCGCCGCCGAGCTCATTCCAGGTCTCCACATAGCCCTCGGCTTTTTCAAGGGCAGCATCCCAGGATTCGTCGCTGCTGGTGTCATCGGGCTGAACAAGGATATGTCTTACGGAGACGACATTGTAATGAAGGTCGTTCTTCTCGACGAACTCAATGATATAATAACCGCCGGTGGCTTCAAAAATGTCCTTATCTCCTGCGACACGGGCGTCGTCAAAGAGCCAGTCAGCATAGGTGCTGCTTACGTTGGCATAGGAGCTGTATCTGACCTCGCTGAGTTCAGCATCGTAGTTGAGCTCAAGATAGGCGTTCATGTTGCTGTCAGCAAGGATCTCTTCCGCTTTCTCCTTTGCGGCGGCCATGGCCTCCTCGTCGGTCTGGTCATCGGTGGCGATGCCGCTGACATAATAATAGTTGTAGCTTACGGTATCAAAGGCGGTTCTGTCTTCATTGTAACGGGCATCAATATCCTCGGAGGAAATCTCAAAGCCCTCTCTTACGCTGTCCGCATAGGAGTAGGCGTAGAGATAGCGCTCATACATCTCTCTGTAAACCTTCTCGTTTACTCCCCTGCCGTAGCTGGAAACGAGGAAAGAGGTGGTGTCGGTTCCGTAATTCTTTGCGGTAGCCTCAATGGTGGACCACTCGCTGTCGATACGGCTGTAATAGGACTCGTCCATCTCGTATCCATTGGCCTTGGCCTCATCATAAAGGGCGGTCATGGTCTTAATGGATTCATCAGTGTACTCCCTGAGGTAGTCAGCCCAGGTCTGGTCCTCGGAATACTGCTGCTCGCTGAGAGGTTTCGAGGAATCAATGATATAGGAAACATAGGAGCCGTAGGTATTGTAAAGGCTGTTATAAATCTCATAGTAGCTGTTGGTATAGAGCCAGTTGTACTCAGCGACGGAATACTCAGTGCCCTCCACGTCAACGGCTTTGATGCTGCGATAGAAGAAATTGGACTCAAATACGGTAAGCACTACGCAGAGCACCACGCAGAGGCCGACAACAATCTTTATCCAGAAGTCTCTCTTCTTTCTCTTTGCTCTTTTTTCTTCTTCTGCCTGGCGTCTTGACGTGGGTTTATTTTCGCCCGCAAGAAGCTCTTTTTCTTTTTCGCTCATAATGAACCATCCTTGTTTATTAGTTTAGCTTTCGCCGAAAAACTCCGGCATATTAAATGACAATTATATATTATATATGTTTGTGCAAATTATTTCAAGAGTTAAGCCCAAAACAAATTATGAATTATAGAGGAAAAAATGGCATTTTTCAGATCTTTTGGCCAGAAAATACTTCAGATAAAGGCTTTTTGAAGCATTTTGTCCTTTTTTGCGGTCTTCCAAAATTTACGGGCGGCTTTTTGGGCCGCCCGCAGGCTTTGGATATTCAGCTTTTATGCGGTCTGTTCCGCCGCTTCGACATTGTAAAACGTCTTATTTATCTCAGTTATAATAAAATCAGGGGAAAGCTCGTTTAGAGTTATTGTGCCGAGTCCTCCCTGGGAGCTTCCCGATTCGTCCTGTCCGCTGCCTTTCGGAGCTTCGGGCTGATTTCCGGAGGGCGCCTCAGGAGCTTTGTTTCCCATGAATCCAAACTCGCCGGCTCCTTTGGCAATGGCTTCGAGCCATGCCCTTATTTCATCGGGAATATCGTCGTCCTCCGCAAGCCATTTCTCAAATCCCTCCGGAAGCGCAAGTTCATTCTTTCTTGCTTCTTCTCCTCCGCGGTCAGGCATCATTCCTCCCTGTGAGCCGCCGTTTACGGTATATACCTGCTGAACGTCGTTCACATAAAAGGCATATTTCCTGTTGAGCTCCAAATCCGGGCTCGAAATAGTGAGGTTCTTAAAATTGCGGTCACAGACCGCCTCCACGAGCACGCTGCCGTCCTCGTCCTTCAGGGTGACTTTGCTCCCCGCTCCGCAGGTTTCACTGAAAGTAAACTGCATATAGTTCTGGGTGGAGGAAGCCTCAACGTCGTCGTTTCTTCCGCCGAAGGCCACAACTGTACCGCCGTTTATGGTTATGCCCATATCGGCGTCTATTCCTCCGTCACCGCTCTCATTTTTTGCCGTGGCAATGATAGTGCCGCCGTTTATGGTAAGGTAGCCGTTGGAGTCAATTCCGTCGCCCTCATCGCCGAGGCCGGCATTTATAATTATGTTTCCGCCGTTTATTGTGGTGACAGAAATGCCGTCCTCGTTGGTGTTGATTCCGTCGTTTTGTGCGGTTATATTGATATTTCCGTCGTTTATTGTGAGGTGAAGCTCGCTGTCAAGGCCCTCGTTTTCAGCGGTGATGTTGAGCACGCCCGTGCCCTCATCCTCCGCAGAAACATTCATGCTGCGCTTTGAATAGAAAGCCGCGTCAAACTTGGCGAGTTTTTTCTCCTCTCCGCCGTCCTTGAAAATCTTCGCCACATAGGAACCGTTTATGTTATTCTCCGTGCCGTCAACTATTACTACGTTTGCTCCGGCGTCCGAGGTATCCACAACGCCTTTTGTATCGAGGCTGCTGTCGCCGCACTCATATACGTTATAGAAAATAACGGCGGGCGCTATTTCGCAGGTGATATCAACGCCGTTCAAAAACAGTGTCACCCTTGCGTTCGGGTCCGTCACCGCTTCTTCGCCGAGGTCAATGGCAAGCTGCCCTTTGGATATGCTTCCGGTAACGGCGTAAGTGCCGGGCTCTGTGATGGTGATGAGGGTGTGCTCGGCGGCCTCCGCCTCTGTGTGCTTATCCGCGCTCGTTCCCTCGCCGTACTCGCAGCCGCTTGCGTAGGCGTCTATATCGTGATAATAAATTATTTCTCCGCCGAGCTTCACTCCGCTCAGGGGCGTTTCCCCGAGAACAGCACCGTCGACAGTTATTTCCTTATCCGAAAGGACAATATTGACAGCGTCCTCTATCTCCGGCTGGATTATCTCCTCAGCAGAGCTGCTGCTGTTTTCGCTTTCGGATGACGAGGAATCGCTTTCCTGTGGCGCCTCCCCGCAGCCTGCAAAAATCGCCGTAATAAGTGCAAGAGCAACCAAAGTGCTTACAGCTTTTTTCATATATCATCAAAACTCCTTTCGTTTTTTTCTGTAAATAATTGTACCCGGCTTCACAGAATTTGTTTTTAACAAAATATGAACCTTTTGGGCTTATTTTTTAAACATGCTTATAAACGGCTTATCTATGCGATTTTTTATGTGCGGTGATTAAATAAAACTTAGATTTGCCCAAATTGTGTCCAAAAAAACACCGCCTTAATATTTTTTTCAAAAAAATTATTTTAAAACCAAAGCGTCGGCCAGGGTTTCATCACGGCCGACGCTTCGCTGTTTCATGCAGAAAACTGAAACTGCCAACAAACATCATTCGTGCTCATTTTGAGCACGGCCGTCTCAATGACGGCAAACACGAGCACGGAAAGAGTGCTCACGTCTTTTATGGCTTTATGTCATTTCAAAAATCCATTATACTAAGCGGCATATTCTCCCCTCTCGTACAACGTTTTTAATATTCTGTCATTCAGTGTTCCGTCCGTTCAGCCAGCACATAAAATTAAAGCAATAGATTTAGATCAACTGAATTTTAAATATGCAAATCAGCCAGGCTACGCTTTTTGGTGACCTGGCTGCTTTGTATTTGTGCAGAAATAGAAAAGATTTTATCGTTAGTCAAGATACTTTTAAGAGCTGACTTTTGCAGAAAACGGGACTACGTAACGCTCAGCAAGTTCATACGGAGTTTTTGTACATAGGCTGACTATAATAAACACGACTGCGTTTATTAATAGACCCCATACGAAAGCGCTGAATCCAAACGGCGGCGCTGCAAAAAAAGTAAAAAGCACAGTAACGGCTATTCCGGTTAGAGTACCGGCCCATGCTCCCTGCTTTGTAGCGCGTTTCCAATAGATACCGCCTAACGTAGCAGGCATTATCATTCCGAAAAACGGAGAAGCAAGTTTATAGGCATTTTCCGTAATACTTGCAGGTTTTGCTATGGCAATCCAAAGCATGGGGATAACTATTACAATAATTGCAATGCGCCCGATCCGGGTTGCTTTTTGCTCACTGATTTCGTCTCCCTGCTGTTTTTTGTAGTGTATATATACGTCCCTTGCGATAAACTGCGAGCCGACAAGCATAAAGGAATCTATTGTCGAAATCGCAAAAGCGCAAAGCGCAAGCAGAGACACTAACGAAATGGCTTTTGGAGCAAACTGAGAGGATATGGTTGCCATGATCCCGTCGGGATATGATACTCCTTCAGTTAAAAGTGCTGGCGCAAGGATTGCGCCAACAATAGCAAGCATTCCGAACATTATAGCGGTACACGCCGGAAGAGCTGCTGCCATAACAGTAAAGTTTTTCTTATCCTTTGCAAGGAAGCACCGCACAAACATATTAGGCCAGACGATACAGGCAGCAGCGCCTGCAAGCCCCATATTTATGCTGCCTTTCCAGTCAAAAGTGTTTTGAGGGCCCGGAGCTCCGAGAACCGAAGCGGAATCCCCTGATGCTACCTGTTGATAGGCAGTGCGGAGCCCGTCAAAAAAGCTTCCGTCAAAATTAGTCTTTGTTACGGAATAGACCACCAAAAACAATGCTCCGTAGCCAAGGAAAAAGTGCAGAATGCTCATCCATACAACGGATTTCATTCCTCCGAGAAATACATAAGCAATTATCACCGTTGTGAACGCGAGGATTGCCGCCCAATAAGGTATTGCACCATTTGTAGTTATTTCAATTCCGTCTCCTATTGCAATGAGCTGAGTTGCAACGTAAGGAATTATGAAGAGAAAGAGCAGCACGGCAACAAAATATCCGTAATGTTCGTCGGCGTATCGTGTGCGCAGATATTCAGCCGGAGAAGTAAAATTATATTTTTTGCCCAATTTCCACAGCCGATAACCTACTGTACAGAACATCAGGGTTACGACATATCCACCCACTCCTGAAAGATAGCCTATGCCATAAGTGTATATGCTGGACGGATATCCATAGTAACTGAGCCCGCTGAATATGGACATAGCCACAGTACAGAACAAAGGAAAGTTTCCAAGTCCACCGCCGGTAAAGAAATTTTCAGAGCTCTTTTTCCTGAACCGATTTCCGAGGGAGGTTAAAAACAGAGCAGCCAAATAGGCAGTTAGTACAGCGATTGTTAAAACAAGAAAAGCGTGATCAGACATTCCTTACCGCCTCCGATCCGTTTTCTTCATTGTCACAGTTTTTCAGACTTGAAGAAAAATAAATCCCCCAGACGGCGCTCATAAGGAGCCCGTCAGCCACATAGCAAAAAAGCTGAAGAGGAAGCCAACCGAAAAGAGGCGGGTTTGGAATTATCGGAATTATAAAAAAGAAGAATATAAAGGACAGCACGGTAATTGAATAAAATAACCGTTTCCCCATAAAGACACCCCTGTGGCAGTTATATTTTGATAGAATCCAAATATGCTCCAACAAGAAGGCGAATCATCGCGGTTGTGTCAAGAATCCCGTCCGAAACAGCCCAGTCAAACATAATACCTTTGAGAATAGTACAGGTGTTATCAGTATATTCTCTGGCGGTATGTGTGGCCTTTATTGCATGGGTATCTATTCCGGACTGCAGAATATCAACACACTGGTCAACCATCTGTATATCCCTATGGTCGCGTGCAGACCGGGTATTAAGCGCCTTGTTTTTTGGAGTATAGTAGTTTTTTACAAAATCAATGCCGTTTTCTTTTACGTAATCCGCATAAATTATATAGCGTGTAATTAAACGCTCATCAAACGGCATTGAGGCAAAATCGATCTCCGTTGATGCAAGATAGCGGTTGAATCTTTCAAAAAGATAGTAGCTGAGAAGATCGTCTTTGTTTTTAAAATGGTAGAAAAATGTCCCGTTTGAGACTCCTGCAACCTGGCAGATGTTTTTTACCGAAAGATAATCATATCCGTGCTTCTTCATTATGGAAACAGCCGCTGAATAAATTTTTTCTTTGGTTTGCATTGTCTTTACACCGCGCGGAGTTGACAGCTGTTCATTTTTCTTTTCCATATGCAAGTTCTCCCTTATACTCATTTAATATATTTATTTTGACTCAGTTTTTACCCGCTGTCAAGTTTTTTGCCGAACGATCATCGGAAGAACGAGGAATAATTAAAATCAGAACCTGTCGGGGATTACGCAATCCCAAGAATCGAAGCCAGCGCAATGTACAAAAGACCGGTAAGGAAAGGAAGAAGATCCGTGCAGACAAGCCACACCGGGAAATAGTCGTCTTTAAGGTTGACTCCCGCTACGTTGTTGCAGGTATGAATGAAACCGCAGCTTGGCAGAGATTCAAGTGCAAGAGAGCCGAAAACGACGCTTCTGTGAAGCGCCTGAGCGCTTGCAGCACCAATCATTTTTGTGGTAATAGTACTCGACAATATGATGGCGCTTGAAGAGGAGCCGGTAACGCCGCCCAAAAGGCTGGTGGCTATGAGAGCTATTAACAGCGGGCTTGCATTAAGTCCAAGTATCATTTCTGTGATATTCGCGTATCCGGGGCACGCCTGGACAACGGAACCAAAACCTACTATGCCCGCGGTAAAAATAATTGTATTTCCCGCGTTGCCAACACATTTATTGAGCAGCGCTTTAACTTCAGTCCATTTGTGAGGGAAATATTTGAACTGCAGAACGAAAGCGACAACCGCGCACAAAAGAAGTGCAAATTCCACTTTCATATCAAACACGTTTATAGCTATTATCGGAAGGACAAGGGGAATAAGACCGAGTATCCAGTGAGGCTGTTTTTTGTCTTCAGTACCCGCGGCATTTTTTTCCGCCTCAAGCTCCGCAGGGGTCGCGGTATATCCGATGCCTTTTGTCCTGCAGCGTTTTTCAAACCAGGAGAGCCATACAAGACCGACAACCGCAAATATGAGACAGCAGACTACCGCAAGGAATCCGCCTGCACCAAGTTCGGTATCGAAATATCCGGTTGCGAGAATATTGTTTGCAACAGGTACATACGGGAAAGCAAGAGCTACGTTTATACCAAGTGCATATCCCGCAACGATGAATATACGGGGAAGATTTGCTCTGCGGCAGAGTCTTGCAGCAATAGGCAGCAAGATAAACAGTGTTATGTATACGCTGATGCCCGCAGCAGTGAAAATGAAGCTCACAAGGAAAATGCCGAGAGTTATTCGTTTTTCACCCACAAGACGGATTATGAGTTTAGCGAGGCTGTCCGCCGCTCCGGTAACCTCCATGATGGAGCCGAGAAAGCTTCCGAACAGGAACATAAGGAACCAGCTCTGTGTGAAAGAAACAAAACCACCCATATATACGTTTTTAAGCGTATCATAGATATCCATTCTGTAACAGAGCATAAGAAAAACAGAAGAAACAAGCGCTGCTATCGGCGTAGGCACTGCCTTAAAACACAAAAAGAACAGAACCGCCAAAGCAATTACAATCAATAAAACATCCATTTCTTTAACCTCCAATAGAGTATGCTCTAATATTATACATTTACAAATTGCCAATGTCAATGCATTTTCATAAATTATGTTAAATTTTTAATCTCCCTTAAAATACGGCTTGACAACAGAAAATTCCTGTGATATATTACTTTAAAAATAGAGTATACTCTATTAAAATTAAAACCAGGAGATGTAAAAAATGAATCAGTATGAAGGCAAAGTAGCTCTCGTTACAGGTGCCGGAAACGGTATGGGTAAAGAGCTTTTCAAAGTCCTGCTTGAACGCGGTGCCAAAGTAATTGCCGGCGATATCGAAGAGGATTCCCTCTTTAAAGCAGCGGAAGAATTCAAAGACCTTGGAAGCTTTATCACATGCAAATGCAACGTTGCAAATGAAGAAGAAGTCAAAGCCATGGTAAACAAAGGCATTGAAGCTTTCGGAAAGATTGACTCCGTGTTTTCTAACGCAGGCGTTCTCGGATTCGAGGAATTCGATAAAATGCCCATCGAGATGTTTGACCGTCAGATAAATATAAATTGCCGGGGAACCTTTTATGTCTGCCAGGCTGCCGCACGCGCTATGATAGAAAAAGGGACTAAGGGTTCCATCCTTATCACCGGTTCTTTCCAGTCTGAATGGTGCAACACAAAATCTGTCGGATATGCCGCAAGCAAAGGCGCCGTAAAACAGATGGCCAAAGCCATGGCTCTGGATCTTGCTCCCTATGGCATCCGTGTAAACTGCATCGGCCCCGGATATGCCATTACAAGGCTAACAGACGTTACTCGTTCCACTGAAGGACGAGAGGCTGCTCTTCTCGCAAAAGTTCCTATGGGACGCGGCGGTGATGCCCATGAAATTGCATGTGCAATGGCAGCTCTCAACAGTGACGATTTCAGTTACATGACCGGTTCGTTCGTTCCTGTGGACGGCGGTTGGAGCGCAATGTAATAGTTAAGAATTCAGGTTTTCAGTTTAAATAATCCCAACAATGCAGGGAGGGGCTCTTTATAAAGAGCCCCTCCCTGCATTATATAACATCCTTCAATAAAAATGTATCCATCCCATTCCGACAGCAACAATGGCGGCATAACCGATTCACCACTATCACAACAAATAAAAAAGCAGTTACCATTTCTTCATTGACAGCTTTCGCCATAAGTATAAGGTGCTGTCCTTCATTTTTGTCGAGGTTAGCTGGAATGTACAAATCGTACCCATGTCCGCTGCCGTTTGCATATACGAGGTCATAAAAAAACTGTTGCAGCAGAGTCATTACAATTGGCTTTCAGAAACCCATTTGGCAAGCCTCCAGTTATGTTCACTGTGATAAATTTGCTTATGACAAATACTATCGTAAACAGCCCGGCATGAAGAACAATTCTAACATTGTTTTCTCATATCCTTTCTCCCAAAATAATGTTATCAAGAATCGATCTTCCTGCAATTACGCCGAGAGCAGCGGCATTAACAGCGACAGCTGCTACCACAGAAATTCAGGTTATCAGCATTTTACACTTGTATGAACTCAATTAAACAGCAAAGCGTTCCTTCTCCGTATATACCGACCGTTTCTGCGGCGTTTTGAGAACAGTATTTTAAGGAAACAACGTTATTCTCCGTAACGGGCTTTTTGTACACTATTCTGATTTCGGAAAAGGAATCCCTGTTAAAACTTTCCGTCGGCAAAACCTGCAGTGCAAAATCAACATAACGGGTGTTGTGAACGTGACCGTTAAAATCAATGTCGCTGCGGCGCAAATTCAGTTCTGTTTCCGCCGTATACTCTGCAGGCGTGCTAAGTCTTTGAGAGGATTCAAAAACTTCTCTTTCTTCCGGCTGATAAGAAGCAAACCGCTCTTCGCTTATGCGTGTCAGTTTCGATGTCCTAAAGTCGAAAAGAGCAAATTTTGCCTCAGCTCGAATGACCTCTCTGCCGCTTTCATCGGTCAATATAAAATCCCGGTATGTGGCACTGGACGGCGTTTTTCCTCTTACCCAAGTTATAATGTTCAGGCATTCGCCGTTCTGAGGGCGGCGTAAGATTTTCACCCTCCACCCGGTCAAGATCCACGCTATACCTATTTTATTTTCAACGGCTGTGTTGTCGCCGACATTTGATGAGTGTTCACTTGCCGCCATTTCCAAAATCTGTAGTACGGCTTCGTACGATATATTTCCGTTGCGGTTATAATCGCTCGGTCTGGGCATATAGGTTACTTTATAGAACATAAAATCTCCTCATTAACGGTTTTTATTGACGTCCTGCCAATTTGAATTAGTCAGTATCTCAGCGTTCTCTCCAATAAATACTCTTCCGGCTTCTTCATCACCTTTTAAGTGATACATAAACCATGCGGTCATATATCCGTCGGCATAGGAAAGCATATCTCCGTGGTCGGCATTTACGCGTCTTGCCATTATCTTGAAGACGTTATCTGATATTTCATCATAATTCTCATTTAAAGAAAACAACGGTGAAATCCCTACATTGGAGCTGCCCTCGATACCGTCTCCTGCGTCTATTTTCAATGTGCCTGCAACCATAAAATATGGTATATTAATCTTTGATACGTCATAAGTCCATTTAAGACCTTCTGCCAACACAATGTGAGTTGCACTGGCTGTATAGATAGTTTTGTAATACGAGCCGTTTTCATGGGCTGTCACCGAGTTGATTGCTCCAACACCTCCTTGTGAATGTCCTGCCACGCCGATATTCCCGATATCTACTTTATTATAGAATACGCTTGCACTGTCGTTGTTCATATTGAGCATCAGGTTAAGGCTTTCGGAAGAGGAAATACCATCCCATGAACTCTCATCTTCATTGCCGATCACAATAAATCCCCAAGAAGCAAGATGGTCGAATATAGCTTCATATCTTGAAGCTTTTACGCCCGTCCCATTTGCCATGACTACAAGTGGAAATGCTTCCTCTGAGGACTCCAAAACAGCAGGATACCATATTTTGAACTGCCCGATTTTTTCATTTTCCGATTTGTATTCTAAATATGATACTTCATATGTACCCCTGTTCGTATACTTTTGTTCCAAGGGTTTCTCTGAAACAACATTTTTATAATAATCCGACTTTACAGCCGGCTGCTTTGATGCATAAAGCAAAAACAGAAATAATATTACAATTAAAACTAAAATTATTATTAATATCAGCATCAAAACCTTAAAAATTTTTTTCAAAGTTTTATACCTCCGTTTTATTTATGTGCCTGAAGTCAAACAGTAATGTTCTGTCCTGATATTCTATGTTACATGTTCCCCACCATCAGTCATGGCTCTGGCTTAACGTCCAGCCATTCGCTGTCTATCTGAAATAATCAAGGTTGGTTCACAGTATCCTATTTTCTAACAAGTTGTATATAGCTCAAAGACTTCCTGTTACACAACAACCAAATTCAATAAATTTTTATAAATTAAATATTCTCTCTTGTTATGTTCGGTACAAAATACCAATCATGTTCGGACCTGTATTGATACCTATTACACATCCTACCTGATATTCAGCAATAGGAGGCATTTCCAAAACTTCAGCACAGGCTTTTTTCAGTTTCTCAAACGCTTCCGCATTGTTTCCGCAAACAAGAGCGTAATTCGTTCCCGGCTTACGCTCTCTTTTACATCTTTCAACAAGAGCGGAGACTGCATTTTTCTCTCCCTTTACTTTTCCGATTATTCTTGCCTCCCCGTCCTCAAAAGTAATCATAGGTTTAAGTCCGATTACATCTCCGACAAAAGCAGCAGCCGGAGATATGCGGCCTGATTTTTTAACGCATTTCAGATTAAGCGGAACAAACACTGGTCGTGTGTACTGCAGCCACTCTTCAATATGGTCAATTACCTCCTGTACAGTCGCTCCTCCCTCTATCATCTGAGCTGCTTCCATTACCGGAATCCCATAAGCCATGCTGTATGTCTTAGAGTCGATGATATGTATGTGGAATTTTTCGATTGCTTCAGGGTAAGATTCAAAGAACATTGTCTTAGCCAATTCAGCTGCCTGATATGTTCCGGAACCTTTAGAATTCAGCGTTACCTGAATCAGGTCAGTATATCCTTCATCTTTGCACTGATTAAATAGCTTGATATACATATCTATCGTCACCTGTGACGACTTTGGCAGCTTTTGTGATGTTTCAAGTATCTCGTAAAAATCTTTTTTGGAAATATCTATTCCGTCACGGTACTCCTTATCTTCATGAATAATTGTGAGCGGCAACACACTGATATTCCATTTTTCACATAAATCTTTCGGAATGTCGGAAGTGGAATCTGTTGCTACTTTTATTTTATACATATACTTCGTCCTTTTCTTGCATTGACTTAACTTATAAGATTTAGTACAATAGAAACAATAAGATATAATTGTCGTTATTTGAAACTATAGTATCATTTATATTATACACAATATCTCTGCAGCTTCAACTGGAGCAATCCTATTTGAGATTTATCGGTATAATTAGTATCACTGTTATGAGGTAGCAAAATGGGACGAGGCACAAAGACAACAGAATTTCTAAAAGAATGTCTGGCGGATGCGTTGATCCAGCTTATGCGTGAAAAGCCGTTTGAAAAGATTTCTATACATGAAATCGCTGATAAATCGGGTGTAGGACGCGCTACCTGGTTCAGAAATTACAGCGGAAAAAGTGAAGCTCTTACTTTCAAACTCGTAAAGTCATGGAATCGTTGGTCGGATGAGCACGACATATCTGTACGTGACCGGTTTACATTAAAAAACGCAAAAGATTTTTTTCAGTTCAATTACGAAATTCGCAATACTATTCAAGTTATTTACTCTGCGGAGATGCAGTCCTCCGTTTATGACGCTTTCTATCAAGTAATGATGCCGCAGTATGGAGCAAATGCCAAGGAATGTTATCAGGCTCGTTTTTATTCATACGGACTTTTCGGATTATTAGACGAATGGGTGAAACGCGGTTTTAAAGAAACTCCCGATGAAATGGTCAACATTTTTTATCAGGTAATGGACGATAGAAATGACATATAATTTTCTTAATCAAACTGAAATTTGTGCCAAGCAAAAATAGCGAAAGCTTTATCATACACTTTTGTTATGAGCATGTTTGAAAACAGCAAAGATTCAAGCGCAGTTCAGGCTGTACCCAAACATTTTCATTTGATATGGCATGAATGTATATAAAGCCCTTGCAGGATTCACACCAACTGAAAATAAAATACGTGATAATGTCAAAATTCGTAATACTTGAAGAATTGAAATTTTTGCTGCGGGCAATTTTATATACATAACAAAAGCGGCCTTTTGGCCGCCTTTGTTATATGTATTTAATCCTGACCTTTTGAAAACCTGCTTTTCATGCTGTTCGCTATTTTTACGAGCGTCAGCATAACGGGCACCTCCGTAAGTACTCCGACAGTGGTGGCGAGCGCCGCAGGGCTTGTAGTTCCAAACAGAGCAACCGCCACTGCAACAGCCAGCTCAAAAAAGTTTGAAGCGCCTATCATGCCTGCCGGTGCGGCAACGTCATACGGCAGCTTCAAAAGCCTGCATGCGCCGAAGCCGATGAAGAAAATGAAAAACGTCTGAATTATCAGCGGCACTGCTATGAGAATAATGTGAAGCGGATTTGACAATATCACCTCCGCCTGGGATGCAAAAATCAAAACAAGTGTCAGAAGGAGGCCGGCTGTAGTTGCGCCGTCAAATTTTTTGACAAATTCATTTTCAAAATACTCCTGCCCTCTGCTTTTTATCACTTTTACCCTTGTGATAACGCCGCCGGCAAGGGGCACCACTACAAACAGAAAAACGCTTATAAATAGGGTGCTGTAAGGTACGGATACGTTTGAAACTCCCAGCAGGAACTTCACAATAGGCACAAAGGCAACGAGAATTATCAAATCGTTCGTCGCTACCTGCACCACCGTATATGCAGGATTGCCGTTTGTGAGCGTGCTCCAGACAAAGACCATTGCCGTGCACGGCGCCGCACCCAAAAGTACGGCTCCCGCGAGATATTCAGTGGCAAGCTCAGGCGCAATTAAAGTTTTGAATACTACGAACAGGAACAGATACGTTATACCATACATAGTGAAGGGTTTTATCAGCCAGTTCACAGCCCACGTTACGAAAAGGCCCTTTGGATTTTTGCCAACCTGCTTGATGCTTTTGAAATCCACTTTCATCATCATCGGGTATATCATCACCCAGATCAAAACCGCAATGGGCACCGATATTCCCGCTATCTCCAGCTTTCCGAGAAACTCCGGAACTGCCGGTATGAATTTCCCGATTACTATGCCCACCGCCATGCACGCGAGCACCCAAACCGACAGACCGCGCTGAAATGCACTTATGCCGCTGTTGTTCCCTTTCAAAATTATCCCTCCGATCCGCCTTTGAGCAGGCGTTTTATCTCATCGGGTTTTATAACCTTGCCGTAAGATACGACCTTCTCATCTATTACCACAGCGGGCATCGACATGACGCCGTAGGAGGTTATTTTTTCAAGGTCGGTGACATACTCCACCGCGATATTAAGTCCCAGTTCCCGTACAGCTTTCTCAGCATATTCAAGCTGTTTATGGCAGGTGGCGCAGCCAAGTCCCAACACTTTTACGCTGAGCGCATCCCCTGCCCGCAAAGTGTTAAACTCCTTTTCCTTCTTTTTTACATGTGCAAATAACGACATTGCAAATCCTCCTTTGAAAAATTCAAATAATATAACTCTGGATAAAATTGAATAAATATCCGGTAATTATTATACCAACAGTACAAATAGCTATAAATATTCCTAAAAGTTTAGGCTTTATAGCCTTTTTCAGCATGACCATGGACGGAAGTGAAAGGGTAGTGACCCCCATCATAAACGAAAGCACCACCCCGAGAAGCGCACCTTTTGCCAAAAGAGCCTCCGCAATGGGAATGGTTCCGAAAATGTCCGCATACATGGGAACCCCCGCAAGGGTGGCCACCACTACGCCAAAAGGATTGCTGTTCCCGAGGAGATTTACAATGAACTCCTCCGGTATCCAGTTGTGTATGACAGCACCTATTCCAACGCCAATGAGCACATAGGGCGCAACCTTTTTGGCGGTTGACAGCACCTGCTCCCCGGCATATCTCAGGCGGTCTTTAATATGCAGCTCCGCCTGCGGCATTTCAATGGCTTTGGCATTTCTTATAAAATCCTCTACCTGATCCTCAAGGCGCAGTTTTTCAATAAGCGTCCCGCCGGCTACGGCAATGACAAGTCCGAGCACCACATAGATCACCGCCACCTTCACTCCGAAGATGCTCATAAGCAGGACGAGTGAGCCAAGGTCCACCATAGGGGAAGAAATCAGGAAAGAAAAAGTGACGCCCAGCGGCAAACCCGCCCCGGTAAAACCGATGAAGAGCGGTATTGATGAGCACGAGCAAAAAGGAGTGACCGTTCCGAGCAGCGCCGCGGCACAATGAGCACCGAGACCGTGAAATTTGCCTAGTATCTTTTTTGCCCGCTCCGGCGGAAAGAAGCTCTGGATATATGAGATGACAAAAATTAAAACCCCGAGCAGCACCATTATTTTTATCATGTCATATATAAAAAACTGTATGCTCCCGCCGAGGCGGCTCCCAGGATCGAGGCCGCAGGCTTCCAGAGCGCTGCCCACCAGGCGGCGAAGCCACCCCATTCCGAGAATTTCATTCTGAAAAAAATCCCACGCCGATTCTAAATGTTCCATACTTCCTCCCAATTAAATTGTTAAATTTAAATATGTCAATATTTAGTGCAAAAGAAAAGGCTGCTCAGCAGCAGCCGCAGTCGCGGTCCGGTCTCGCGTCAGTGATGGCGGCAAGGCAGTCCTTTGCAAAGTCCGCTCCCTCTTTGGATATGGAATAGTGCATCCATTTCCCCTCTTTTCTCCCGACCACAATGCCGGAATCACAGAGAATTTTCATGTGGTGGGACAGGGTCGGCTGGGTAATATCGAGCGCCTCAAGCAGCTTGCAGGCACATTTTTCGCCGGAAAGCAGGAGCTTTAGGATCCTCACTCGATTTTCATCACAAAGCGCTTTGAAAACCTCCGCCGTCCTTTTTTCATCAATTTCCACTGTTTTCACCTCAGATTGAAAATCTTCTATCTGTATTATATGCAACATATCGATATTTGTCAATGGGTTTTATATAAAAAAGCCGTCCGAAGGACGGCTTTTTTGCTATTATTCTTTGCTGGCCTCTGCCATTGCTTTTGCTTTCTCAACGGCGTCATCAATGGTACCCACAAGAAGGAAAGCGCCCTCGGGGAGGTCGTCATGTTTTCCTTCAAGTATCTCATTGAAGCCGCGGATGGTCTCGGAAAGAGGCACGTATTTGCCCTCGAAGCCGGTGAACTGCTCCGCAACATGGAAAGGCTGGGAGAGGAATCTCTCAACTTTTCTTGCTCTGGAAACAGTGAGCTTCTGCTCCTCGCTCAGCTCATCCATACCGAGAATTGCAATGATGTCCTGGAGCTCCTTATATTTCTGGAGTATCTCCTGAACAGCACGGGCGGTACGATAGTGCTCCTCACCAACTATGTTAGGGTCAAGGATTCGGCTGGTGGAATCCAGCGGATCAACGGCGGGATAAATGCCCTTTTCAGTGATAGCACGGGAAAGAACGGTGGTGGCGTCGAGGTGGGCGAAGGTGGTTGCCGGAGCCGGGTCGGTAAGGTCGTCCGCCGGGACGTAAACTGCCTGTACCGAAGTGATGGAGCCTTTCTGGGTGGAGGTGATCCTCTCCTGAAGGGCACCCATTTCAGTGGCAAGGGTGGGCTGATAGCCAACGGCGGAAGGCATACGGCCAAGAAGCGCGGAAACCTCGGAGCCTGCCTGGGTGAAACGGAATATGTTGTCTATGAAGAGAAGAACGTCCTGTCCCTCCTGGTCACGGAAATATTCCGCCATGGTAAGGCCGGTGAGAGCAACTCTCATTCTGGCCCCCGGAGGCTCGTTCATCTGGCCGAAGCATAGGGCGGTCTTATTGAGAACGCCGGACTCCTTCATCTCATAATAGAGGTCGTTGCCCTCACGGGTTCTTTCGCCTACGCCGGCGAAAACGGAAATGCCGCCGTGCTCAGTGGCTATGTTGTTGATGAGCTCCTGAATAAGAACGGTCTTGCCTACGCCTGCACCGCCGAAAAGGCCGATCTTTCCGCCTCTGGTATAGGGGCAGATGAGGTCGATGACCTTGATACCGGTTTCAAAAATCTCCGGCTCGGTTTTCTGCTCCGCAAAGCTGGGAGCAGGCTGATGAATGGAAGCCTTGGGGGCTTCGCTCGTATCCATTTCTCTTCCGTCGATGGGCTCGCCAAGGACGTTTACCATTCTTCCGAGAGTTACGTCACCGACGGGCACTGTGATAGGAGCGCCGGTATCGACACAATCCTGGCCTCTCCGGAGGCCGTCGGTGGAATCCATTGCGATACATCTTACGACGTTGTCGCCCATGTGCTGCGCTACTTCGACCACAAGGCGTGCGCCGTGGTTATCAATTTCAATGGCGTCGTTCAGTTTGGGAAGATGACCTTCCTCGAACCTTATATCGACGACAGGGCCGATAACCTGAACAATTTTACCTATATTGCTCACGAATTCGTTTTCCTCCTTATTTATTTGCGCAATTTATAAAGTTCCATTCTCTTAATCGCGCGCATAAGAGCGGCCTGTGCCCGGTCCTTGTCCGTGCTCTCGCCTCTGAGCATGGCTTCTGCCCGCTCTTTGGCGCGCTCCGCACGTTCATAGTCGATTTCGTCCGGCCACTCCGCGGCTTCTGTGACTATGACCGCGGTATTGTTCTGAACAACCACGTAGCCGCCGAAAAGCGAGGTGACTTTCCTCTCGCCGTCGGGCATCTCGAGCACAAGAGAGCCAAGGCCTATGGTTGCCGTCATGGGCGCGTGGTCCACGAGGACCGCAAACTCTCCCACTTCGCCTTTGGTCTTTACGATGAAGCTCTTCACCTCATCCTCGAAAAGCACTCTTGCCGGGGTTATAACTTTAAGTTTGATCAATTTATCACTCACGGACAGACCTCCTTACTGTATGGCGTTGGCGCCGCCGACGATCTCGGTAATTTCCTGAGTGATGGCGCCCTGTCTCGCTCTGTTGTAGTCGAGACTCAGCTCATCAATTATCTCATTGGCGTTGTCTGTCGCGTTTTCCATAGCCATTCTTCTGCTTGCGAGCTCACCCGCCGCACTTTCGAGCAGAGCGCCGTAAATGGCGTTGTCGATATAGGACGGAATGAGGGTAGACGCAAAATATGAAGCGCTGGGCTCGAAAATCATATATTTTACCGGTGCATCGCCGAAAGCCCCGCTTTTTGCGGAATAGCTTCCGGTGAAGGTGTCGGTGTCTATCTCGTCGCTCTTTCTGAGCATCTCATCCCTTGAAAGGGGAATGAGCTTGACCATTGTGGGCTTCTGGGATATGACCGATACGAAACGGTTATAAATTACATACACATTGCCGACCTTTCCCTCAAGAAAAAGGGTGGTGGCAGCCTTGCCTATGTCGCTGGCGATGGCGAAGCTCGCTTCGTCGCTTTCGCCCACATAGGAGCCGAGTATCTCGTAATTCCTTCTTTTGAAGAAATCAAGGCCCTTTCCGCCGGCTGTGACTACGGCGCACTCCTTGCTCTGCTTCATGGCCTCCTGGGCAAATTTGAGAAGCCCGGAGTTGAAGCCGCCCGCAAGACCCTTATCGCTGGTTACAACGATATAGAGGTCCTTTTGGCAGGTGCTCGGCTTCAGAAACACGTTGGGTTCCTCATTTCCGAGAGCTCCGGCAATCATGTGCATAGTCTCGATAATGTAATTGGTATATGCTCTTCTCGCGTCCGCAAGGCTCCTCGCCTTGCGGAGTTTGGCGCTGGCTACAAGCTGCATGGCGTGAGTGATCTGTTTTGTTGAGGTGACGCTTTTTATACGTCTTTTTATATCACGCATTGAGTCAGCCATAAATACACCTCATAATCACTTATTTTCGCCTGTACTAAAAGTCTCTTTGAACTCTTTGATAACCGCGCCGACACGGCCCTGGAGCTCCTTGTCAAAGTTCTTTGTGGTCTTGAGCTCCTCGAGGACCTCGGGATAACGGTATCTCGCGAACTCAATGAGCTCCTTCTCAAAGCGTTTCATTTCCTCAACCGGAATGTCGTTGGCATAGTTGTTGGAAACCGCAAAGATGATAAGGACCTGATCCTCGACGCGCATGGGGGAATACTGATCCTGTTTGAGTATCTCCACAATGCGTTTGCCCTTTTCAAGCTGGGCCTTGGTCTCTTTATCAAGGTCCGCGCCGAACTGGGCGAAGGATGCGAGCTCACGGTATTGGGCATATTCAATACGGAGCGGGCCAGCGATTTTCTTCATGGATTTTATCTGTGCGTCGCCGCCGACACGGCTTACGGAGATACCGGGGTTCACAGCAGGGCGGACACCGGAGTTGAAAAGCTCTGTTTCAAGGAATATCTGGCCGTCGGTTATGGAAATGACGTTGGTGGGGATATATGCAGAGATATCGCCCGCCTGCGTCTCAATTATCGGAAGGGCGGTGATGCTTCCGCCTTTTTCAAGCTTTGCAGCCCTTTCGAGAAGACGGGAGTGGAGATAGAAAACGTCGCCGGGGAACGCCTCGCGTCCCGGAGCACGTTTAAGAAGAAGCGCCATGGAGCGGTATGCAACAGCGTGCTTGGAAAGGTCGTCGTAGACTATGAGCACGTCTTTGCCCTGGTCCATAAAATATTCTGCCATTGCTACGCCGGAATAGGGCGCGAGGTACTGCAGAGGCGCTTTTTCGGAAGCGGTGGAGGCAACAACGAGGCTGTACTCCATGGCTCCGGTCTCAGTGAGCTTCTGCACAATCTGTGCAACGGTGGAGGCCTTCTGGCCTATGGCGACATAAATGCAGATGACGTTTTCGCCCTTCTGGTTGATAATGGTATCAATGGCAAGAGCGGTTTTGCCGGTCTGACGGTCGCCTATTATGAGCTCACGCTGGCCTCTGCCGATAGGGATAAGGCTGTCCACAGCCTTATAACCGGTCTGGAGAGGAGTATCTACGGATTTTCTTTCGATTACGCCGTGAGCTTTCTTTTCAACCTGGCGGTATTCATCTGCGAGGATGGGGCCTTTGCCGTCTATGGGCTGGCCCAGGGAGTTGACAACCCTTCCGATAAGGGCTTCGCCCACCGGAACAGACACAATCCTGCCAGTGCAGCGAACCTTGTCGCCCTCGACGATGTTGCTGTCATCGCCGAGGAGCACGCAGCCTATGTTGTTCTCCTCAAGGTTCTGGACCATGCCGTAAACCTCACCGGGGAACTCAATAAGCTCGCCTGCCATTGCATTGTCAAGTCCGTGCACTCTCGCGATACCGTCGCCAACCTGTACGACAGTGCCGAACTGCGCTGTCTCAAGGCGGCCTTCATAATTTCTGATCTGTTCCTTAATCAGTTTGTTTATTTCATCGGGTCTGAGATTCATCGTAACTTTTCCATGCCCCTTTTGTTATATTTGAATGGTTTTAAGCTGCTTCTTGAGGCCTTCAAATTTGGCTCTGACGCTCGCGTCCAGCATTTCATTCCCGATATAGAGCACCATGCCGCCGATTATGGACGGGTCGACTTTTGTTTTGAGCACGACAGTCTTGCCGTATTTCTCGCCAAGCTCTTTCTTTACCTGCTCAATCTGTTCTTCGGTCATTTCAATGGCTGTAACAGCCTCAGCCTCAAGAATATTATTTCTTTCTTTGCAGCCGTGCTCAAACTCGAGGAACATTTCCTCAAGCTCATCCATGCGGCCGCGGTCGATCAATGTTTTAAGGAAGCTTATAAGATACTGATTGCCGTCCTTGAGCACCGAAATGAGCATGTCTTTCTTCTCCTGAGAGGAGAGAATGTTCTCGGTGACAAGTCTTTCAAACTCCCTGTCCGCCTTCATCTGGTCATAGAGGATTTTGAACTGGGAATACACCTCTTCCTGACAACCCTCTTCAAAGCAGACATCAAGAAGTGCAGCAGCGTATCTTTTAACCGCAAGGCTCATCGGCTGCTCACACCTCCTTGATCATGGAGATGGAATCACTGATAAGCTGGGCATGGTCCTCTTTTGTAAAGGATTTTCCCGAAATTTTCTCTGCGGCGTCAATGGTCATATCGACAATGGAATCGCGCAGCTCTTTTTCAGCCTGTATGCGTTCTCTGTCGATCTCCTTGCGGGCGTTGGTTATTATGGTTTCGGCCTGTTCCCTCGCCTCCTGGACGATCTGCTCCTTCATTCTTGCGCCGTCTTCGGTGGCGCTGTGAATAATGGCCGCCTTTTCGTCCTGAGCGCCCTTCATCATCTCAGAATACTGAGCTTCAAGCTGTCTGGCGCTTTCATTTGTTTTCGCGGCGTCATTGAGCTCCTGCTCAACGGCCTCCTGGCGCTTGTTGAGTATCTCTTTGATCTTGTCCGCGAAAAACACCTTTACAACAACGAAGAAAACGAGGAAAACAGAAGCCTGGATAACAACCTGCCGAATGAGATCGGCATCTATTTTGATTAACCAGCTATCCATATTGTTACCAAACTTTCTCTTAATTTTTTATGCTGTTTTTCCCTTTTGGTATCAGCCGAAAGGTTTGAGGAAGATGAGAAGAAGGGCAACAACAAGTCCGTAAATACCGGTGGTTTCGGAAACTGCCTGGCCCATGAGCATGGTGGTGGTGATTTTGCTCTGTGCTTCGGGCTGGCGGCCTACGGCCTCAACGCCTTTGCCTGCTGCAAAGCCCTCGCCGATGCCGGGGCCGATAGCGGCGATACCTACTGCAAGGCCCGCGCCAATGGCGCTTGCTGCATGAATAAGATCCTGTCCAGTGATGTTAAGTTCCATTTGTGTTTCTCCTTTTTATAAGATTTTAATTGATTTGCTTTTTTGGCCCGCCTTTTTTGCGGCGGAATTTTTATGCTGAGATGAAAATCATCGAAAGCATACAGAAAATGTACGCCTGCAGGCAGCCGGAAAATACATCGAAATAAGCATGAACGAAGGTCGTGGCAACAAGCGGGAGCATACAGAGCACCGCGAGACCCATAACCATTTTCTTTTTGCCTTTGCTGAGCGTCTTGATCTTTTTGTACTGATTAGTAAGAAGCACCACTGTCAACACCACAGCTGCCACAGCTATCCACGCGGGAACCGTGTTGTTGCCGATGAGCATTGCGTAAACAAGCGTACCGATTACAAGACCGCCCAAAAGGTTTCCGAACATACGGAAGGTCAAAGAAACCGGGTTTGCAATTTCACCGATAAGGTTTATCGGGAAAAGAATGGCGACAGGCTCAAAGAAACTCTTGAAATATGCCTTTACTCCGTTTACGCGGATGCTGTTTGCCTGGGTCAGAATAAACGTGAGAATCGCCAGCGCAAGCGGAGTTACGATATCCGCCGTAGGCGGCCTGATAATTCCGAGGCCCCAGACGCCGCTGAGGTTGGAAGCCAGAAGAAAAGCAAAAAGAGCGATGAAATAGGGCGTAAACGCTTTATGTCCGGGACCCATTGTCTGGTCAACCATATTGCTTATGGCGCCGTATATCATTTCCGCCACCACCTGTTTTTTGCCGGTCGGTTTTACCTTCAGCCCGCTTCCAAGCCAGATGAACACCGCGGAGAGTACGACCACTATCAAAAGCGTCCATACCATCGTATTTGTTATCGGGAAAGAGCCTATGGAAAAGCCCTGCTCAACCTGAGAGATGCTTATATTCATGTAAATATTCATCCTATACCTCCTTTCCGGTTTTTCCTATGTAAGAACGCATCCAGAAAGGCAAGAGCATAAATCGCATAGGATATGCTCAAAAGCCCGAGAATGCATCCCAATATGCTTACATTCGGGTTTTGAATGGCCGCAAAAAGGGCCACGCCTCGAATCAGAAGCCGAATAAAATAGTTGGAGACCGTTATCCTTTGGGGATTTCCGCCGTCAAACATCTTTCCGATGCCCAGCTCGTGCTGGCGGAAAAGGAGCTGTGCCACGCCCCCGCCGAGGATAAGGCCGGCGCCGAAAATTTTAAAGTCCGTGAAAAACAGCGCCACCACTTCACAGACCAAGCAGAGAAGCAAAGCCCCGATGCGCACGTTTCTGACGCTGAGCACCCGGGAATCCTCCTCCCCGTCATATTCATTTATCAGATTCTGGAGGAGCTTCGACATTGTTTTCCTCTTTCTTCTCCTTATCAAAAAAAGCGTCTTTTATCATATAATATGTTCCGCGGTAGGCGGAATAAATGCCTATTAGAATACCGGCAAGGGCAAACCAGTGATTTCCTCCGCCGTATTTGTCGTCCAGCCACACGCCAACGGAAAGCAGTATAATTATCGGGCAAATGGCGCTGAGCGAAACCTGTATTACCATTGTGGCCGCTTTTGCCAGACGGTGGAAATCTCTCGCCTTTTCCTCATCGGTCCTGCTCAAAGGGTTCGCCCTCCTCTCCGTCCAAAATACCGGATTCTCTCATTATCTCCTCAGCTTCTCTTTCCGAAAGTCCCTCAAGGGCTTTTTCGAGGTTTGGAAGCTCAGTTTTCTCATTTTCAAAAAAATCCTCCGCAGGAAGCTCGTAATCGGCATTTTCAAAATCCCTGCGGCGGCCGCTCTCGTTCCAGCGGGCAAGCGGGTCATCGCTGCCCGCCGCTATTACGGCGGAAGCGCTCTGCCTGTCGGCTGAGTTTATCATTTTTATAATAAATCTGCGAACAAGCACGCTGCAGACCAAAAGCACGGCAATGAAAACCAAAACTTCCCAATTTTCCATTGTATGCTCCCCTTCCGCTCTCACAGCTGCGCTTTAAAATGCTGCAGAACTTATTATTTTAGTATAACACAAAAAATCTGCTGTGTAAACAATTTTTGTTATAATTTTAACAAGTTTTCTTACTGTTTATTTATTATTTATTTATATTATATCCCACCCTCCCAAAATAGTAAAGTGAACAATGCGTGAATTTTTCTTGCGAATGGGTGACAGTTATGTTATAGTTGTTTCCGGTAAACTTTACGAACGGAGGTCATCAGAATGGAGCTTCCTGAGCGCTGCTGTCTCTGCCCGAGGAAATGCCTTGCAAAGCGCGGTGAAGGCGGACAGGGCCTCTGCGGAGGTGCAAATCTTGTGAAAGTCGCAAGAGCGGCCCTGCACTTCTGGGAGGAACCCTGCATATCCGGCGAAAGCGGCTCCGGAACCGTGTTTTTCTCCGGCTGCACCATGCGGTGCATATTCTGCCAGAACCGGGAAATCAGCCGGGGCGAGGCCGGAAAAGAGATAACAAACGAGAGGCTCAGCGAGATCTTTCTCGAGCTTCAGAGCAAGGGCGCCAACAATATAAACCTCGTCACTCCCATGCACTACGCTCCGCAGATAACCGCCGCTCTCGATATGGCAAGGGAGCACGGACTAAAGCTGCCCATAGTGTGGAATACCGGTGGCTGGGAGCTTAAGGAGAGCGTGGCCGCTGTCCGGGATTACGCAGACGTCTGGCTGACGGATTTTAAATATTTCGATAATGCTCTCGCAAAAAATTTCTCCGGGGCGGAAAACTATTTTGAAACCGCTTCCTCCGCTCTTAAGCAGATGGTAAGCCAAACCGGGGAAGCGGTTTTCGATGACAGCGGCATAATGTGCCGCGGCGTTATAGTGCGCCACCTCATGCTTCCCGGCCACCTTGATGACACCAAAAACGTGCTTCGTTATCTCTATGAAAATTTCGGAGATAAAATCTGGATAAGCATTATGAACCAATACACTCCTCTTTGCTCCGATGAAAGGTTCCCCGAGCTTTCCCGCACCGTTTCAGACGAGGAATATGACGAAGCCATAGACTTCGCTTTGGAGCTCGGAATAGAAAACGCCTTCGTTCAGGAGGGCGGCACAGTGGGAGAAAGCTTTATTCCTCCGTTTGATTTGGAGGGAGTTTGAAATTTTTTGATTAAATCCTGCCTTTTTTGTGAAAAAGCTCTTGAAATTTTATATATTTAGTGCTATATTTGTTCACGAAATATAAACATTTGTTTTCTGGAGGTGCACAATATGTCTATGGAAGGAATAAAAATAATAGTCGACGCAGACCTCCTTCCTGAGGTGCTTCTTAAAGTGATTGAAGCGAAGAAGCTTCTTTCACAGGGCAAAGCAAAAAACTCCTCTGAAGCGGCGAGGCTTGCGGGCATCAGCCGCAGCGCATACTATAAATACAAGGACGGCGTAGCCGTCTATAACGAAGAGCAGGAGAGGCGGCTCGTGACATATTATCTGACCCTCATGGACGTTCCGGGTGTGCTTTCAAACGTGCTTTCCGTGCTCTCAAAGCATGGGGCCAACGTGCTCACAATAAATCAGAACATTCCTGTGGACGGCGCCGCCCCTGTGACAATCTCCTTCGCCACAAGGGGCCTGCGCACCGACGAACATTCCCTGCGGGAAGCGCTTCGCGCCATTGAGGGCGTAGTGAATTGCCGGAGCCTCACCTCCGCAAAATAGAAATTTAATTCTTTCCTTCTCCTTTTTTGGGCGGCCTTCGGGCCGCCCGTTTTCTATGCTTTTATTTCAAAAATCCCCGCTGATTTACCGCGCTGATTGCGTTTTAGCAAATTTATGCCGCTCTGAATAATATGGCAAAGAGGATTTTTTCCTCTTTCAGACCGAAAAAGGCGCCGCGGCGCCTTGACATATTTTGAGGTAGACATATGGGCATTATAGTACAGAAATTTGGCGGCACCTCCGTTGCGGACCGCGAAAAACTTTTTCGCGCCGCAAAAATAATTACCGACGCCGCTTCTGCAGGAAACAGCGTCGTAGCTGTGGTTTCCGCCCAGGGGAACACCACGGACGAACTTCTGAAAAAAGCTGCGGAAATCGGCCCTGCTCCCTCAAAGCGGGAGCTTGACGCCCTTCTCGCCACGGGCGAATCTGCTTCCTCCGCGCTTCTTGCCATGGCTGTCGGCGAACTGGGCTACCCGGCAGTCTCCCTTGCCGGGTGGCAAATGGGCATATTTACAGAGAGCGCCCACGGAAATGCAAAAATACTTGAAATAGAGGCTGAAAGGATACTCTCCGAGCTTAAAAAAGGCAATATAGTGATAGCCGCGGGTTTTCAGGGCGTCGATGCTCAAAACGACGTCACGACCCTCGGGCGGGGCGGCTCGGACACTACCGCCGTGGCCTTGGCGGCGGCGCTCCATGCCGACGCATGCCGGGTATATAAGGACGTGGACGGGATTTATTCCGCGGACCCGAGGCTTGAGCACGGAGCCAGAAAGTACGACATCATAGGATACGATGAGATGCTCACGCTTGCTCAAAACGGTGCTCAGGTCCTCCACGTGCCCTGCATTGAGCTTGCGAAGAAAAGCGGAGTGGTGATCGAGGTGCTTTCGACCTTTGAGGATAAGCCCGGAACCGTTGTGAAATAGTTTTTTTCTTCAAAACAAAAATCCCTTCCCGGCATTTAATGCCGGAAAGGGATTTTTCATAGCGGTTCAGTCCCAGGGGCGGCTTTTCCCAAGCCAGCCCTTTCCCCTCCAATATTCTTTTTCCGTTGGGGAAGCGCCCCAGTTTTTTATCTGCATCATGCGCATCATGTTAAACATAAATTTCGTCTTTATGCTGGGTTTGGGTTCCTTTTTAAGCAGAGCGTCAGCTATTTTCGTCACGTCTTTTTCAATTTTTGCCTTCTTTTCCGGCGCCACCTGCTCCCAGTTCATGGCCTGAACGGCGATGCCGTACCGTTTCACAACCGGCACGCCCCAATAAAACAGCATATCCGAAATATCCTTCACTGCGGATTTTGCTCCCGAACCTGCGGCGGTGGATATGACCGCGGCTCTCTTTGAAAACATTTCCCTGCGCGGCTTGTGGGACATCCAGTACGTAAATGTCAAATCCATAAAAGCCTTCATCGGCGCGGAGGTGTGCAGGCAGTATGTAGGAGTTGTGAAAATCAGGATATCCGCTTTCTCCGCCTCCTCCATTATCGCGCACTTTTGAGCATGGAAAGGACAATCCTCCTCATTTTCAACGCAGCGGTAACAGCCGAGGCAGAAGTGACCGAGGTCCCTCGGCAGAAAAAACTCGGATATACTGTTTTCCGTTCCCATTTTTTCCGCCAACATCCTGCCGATATGGTACGAGCTTCCTTTGTGATTCTGCCCATGTATGAGAACTATTTTCATTGAGCGCCCTCCCCGCTGTAAAGCCTGCTGAACTGCCTTACGTGATGCTCAAGCATGCTCATGGCTTCGTTTTCTCTTTCCGGCTGGCGGTCGCAGAGGGTGAGAAGGAGATAAAGCGGGGAATAGAACTGCAACGCCATAACATCGGGTTCCTCCCCTTTCATGAAGCCTCCCGCCGTCAGCCCCGCAAAAACTGCGGCCTGGTAGGACAGCGGATCATCAGCATACTGCTTTGAGAGCATGCGAGCAAGCTCCGGATTTCCGAACTGCTCGACGGTGAGCATTTTTCTGAATTTGCGTGCGCTGTCATCATGCAAAAAATACAGGAACAGCTCTTTCACCATTTTTACAAGGCCGTCCTCCGAAAGCGCCGAATACACTTTTGTGTCCTTTTCAGCGCTGCTGCCGTCGATTTTCAAAGCCGCGGCGCGGTTTTCATAGTTTTTCTCCATTTCCTTTAAAATGGCGTTAAAAATGTCCTCTTTGCTTTTATAGTGCTTATAGAGGGACGGGGCTTTTATGCCCACCGCTTCGGCGATATCCCCAACATGAACGGCATTGTATCCTTTTTCCGCAAACAGCGTCAGCGCCTCGTTCAATATTTTTTGCTTCGTGGTCATAGTCCGCCTCCTTTGGCTAACCGTTATTAGCTGTTTTTATTATAAGCTAATTATCATTAGCCGTCAAGTGGTTCCCGAATTATTTAACAAAAAAAGCGCTTCGCAGAGCGAAGCGCCTTTCCTATTTTATTTAGTGCCCTCCGATAACTATTTTTCCACTGTCATCGTCGTAGCTTCCTCCGATGCTCACAGAGGTGTTGTTCTCCTGAGCACCGTAATATATATACACCTTTGTCATGGTGTTTCCGATAGCTATGGGGTCGCCCGCAGCAACGGACTGGTCATAGACCACGTTATATTCATACTCCGTGCTGAAGTTCGGCACCGCCTGGAAGCTGATTCCCGCGGCAGTGAGCTCCGCAGTCACTTCCTCAAGCGTCCTTCCTATGCAGGCGGGCATCGGCACCGTTTCCGGGCCGAGGCTCACTTTGAGCACGATCTCAGTGCCCTCCTCCACCTGGGTGCGGTAGTTTACCGACTGCTCAAAAATCATGCCTTCGGTATATGAGGGATTGTGCTCCTCTTCGAAAACAAGGGTGAACTGGGAATACTGCTCATTGCCTTCGACGTTTTCACGGGTCCTGCCCACAAAATTGGGCACCATAATGGTGTAGTCCTCCGGCTCGGTGTTTGAAATCTCCTCGGTGCTCGTCGATTCACTGGAGGAATCCTTTCTGCTTCCAAAGCCCAGAGTCTCCGGGAAGCGGAAGAGGAAAGCCACAAAGCCTATGAGCAGCGCTCCGAAAACGAGGCAGGCCACAAGCCCCCAGGGCACCCTTCTCTTTCTCCGCACCTTTTCCTCGTGCTCAACCGATTTTTGAGTCTCCTCCGAAACCTTTTTGAAGAAATCCTCTCCGTCCGTTTTGAGGTCATAGTGCTTGGTATTGGAACTTGCGGATTCGAGCAGCTCCGCGGTAAATTCATCAATAGATTTTGTCCTGTCCTCCACCGAAACCTGCATTGCGTTCATAATCGCGTCGGAGACGTTGGACGGCAGATTGTGCTCAAGCTCCTCCGGTGGGCAGAGATTGTCCACGCTTCTGCGGGCATCCGCCGAAACAGGCAAAGTGCCAGTCAGAGATTTATAGAGCACAGCGGCCACGGCATAGACGTCGGTCCATTCGCCCTGCCAGCTGGATTCGGAATACTGCTCCGGTGCGGAATAGCCCGGAGAGAGGCTTGCGTCAATGATGGAATTTTTGGTATATACCGAAGCGGTCCCAAATCCACAGAGCAAAAGCTGGCCCTTGGCGTTGACACGGATGCTCTCAGGCGAGATACCGCGGTGAACAAAGCCGTTGCTGTGGAGATATGTAAGGGTCGTGAAAAGGGGCATAAAGAGCTTTTTGACCTGCGGCCACGTAAATTCCCCGCCGTTATGGGCAAGGTAATCTCCATAGGAAATGGTTTTTATAAATTTAGTGATGGCATAAACCGTATTCTTATCACAGACAATATCGCAGATCGGGAAAAGGTTGCTGGTGTGGCGGAAATTACGAAGCGCGTCAAAAAGGTCGTAAAAATCCGTCATCAGAGTTTTATATTCGGCCTCGAGCCCGGGCACCGGCGCAACCTCGCCGGTGAGCTCGTTCCTTCTGGCAATTTTCTGGGGCATAAACTCATGAACAAAAACTTTTTCTTCATTTTCTCTGTCAAAGCCAATATAGATTATTCCCTCGCCGTTGATCTTGCTGACCCGGCCCACGAGATATCTCTCTCCAACAACGGAGCGCACCGGAAGGCAGAATTCCTCCTCCGGCTCGTTTTCATCATAGCCGCAATGGCATTTTCCGTTTTCGTCAAGTCTTGACATACAGCCCATGCAAAGATAGCGTTCTTCTGTAAGCAAAATAACTACCTCCTTAAAGACTTATATATGTTCGTCGTCCGTATTTTACGACGGGTTTTGCATAGATACTTATACATATTATATGATATACCATTTTTGCGTTTCTTGCAAGGGGTTTTTAATGCCAGCGTAAAATATCCGTACGAATGGCTTCATAATGCCGTTTTTTCGACAGGGAATGTCAAAGAAAGGACATGGCCCCGGCATATTGCCGGGGCCATGTCCCTTGGAAAGGAAAAAGATATAAAGGAAGATGTACTCAGATTTTCTTTCTCAGCACAATGACGAGGGAAACCGCCGCCACCCAGAAAAGCTGGAAGCCGAGAAGTACATACATGCCAAGGCTGCTTATGTTTCCGCTGAAAAGGAAGAAGGTCACAAGCAAGAAGCCGAGAATAATGCCTATCATTTCGAGCAGCGCTGCCGCGAAGGAGGACTGGCGGATTATGCCGCAGCAGTTGAGCAGGTCCGAAAGGGCCGAAAGACTTCCGTTATAGACTGCCGCCGCGGGGGCTTTATCCCTCTCCTCAGTGAGTTCGGCGCATTTCTGCTGATATTTTGAAGAAAGTAGTTTGAGTTGGCTTTCGGGATAGGCGAAAAGGTCGCTGAGTTTTTCCGTGGTGATGTTGGGGTCGCTGCAGTTGATTACAAGGCGCACGCCCCTGCCCGCCATAATGCCGAGGGAGCGGTAGACCTCTTTGTCAGCGTGGTAGCTGAGCACGAACATGGCGGTGAGCTCGCCGCTGTTGGCGAGATAGAGAATATCCTTGCCGACTCCGACATATTTGTTCTCATAGTCATGGGATGGAATATCCACTCCATGGTTTATCATAAGCTCCCGGTTTCCGATGAGCACGCGCTTTCCGCCGACCCAGGCGGAAAGCCCCATTCCGTCCTCATAGATTATGGAATCCACAGGCTTGAGCAGCTTTCTGTCACCCTGAACGACGTTCAGGAATATGCTTCCGATGGTGCTCTTTGTGCTGCAGATCACAGAGGCGGCGTCGAGAATGGCCTCATCTATCCTGCCCTGAGCAAAGGTCTTTATTCCGTGGAGGATAATGCTTCCGTCCGGGAAAAGCTGCTCCACGTCAAGGAGCACGGAGTCGGTCTCGGCAAAGGTCTCGGCGGTGTAGCCGCCGGCCATGACGCTGCCCTGCTCATTGAGGGCCTTGCAGGAGCGATAGACCGGAAGCGCTCCGGCAATGGTCGCGGAGAAGGGAGAAGCTACGCAGAGGATAGCCGCGAAGCCCACTATGGCGTCGGAAACCTTTCCGGTGAGCAGAAAGGCTATGACGCCCACAAGTATCGAGCAGAGGAAAACTATCGGTGAAACAATTCTCGCTATGCTTTCAGTGGCGTCGTCCCGGTAGGAAAGCTCCAGAAATCTCGTGAAGAATTTTGTCTTTGCGCTGGTGCAGAAACGCGGTATCTCATCCCGCTGTCCCGTAAGTTCCCTGGCAAGCTCACGGTTGTGCACCGGGAGCAGCGCGGATTTCTGCCCATCGGAGGTTAGCACCTCAAAGTTGTTCTTGATTCTCGCGGCTGAAAGCAGCTTGCCGAGGGTGTTGAAGAAAAGCCCCAATATGGTAATGGGGAAAAAGAGGTTTTCTCCTCCGGAGGACATGGACGCCGGGTCAATTACAAAGGAAATTCCCAAGGCCGCCGCGCCGATTATTGAGCAGGCGGCAAAGGTGTCGTTTCCCGCATGGAAGCGAATGAGTGAAATCAGACCGCCGCCCACGGTGACGTGGCAGGCAAGGGCCGCCACGCACACAAGAGCAAGGTTGATTATCGGGAACACCATTCCGGATTTTGAAAAAGCTATTGCCTCGGGAAGCTGATAGCCGAGCACCGGAGAGAGGCAGAGCACAAGGGAAGCCGCAAAGAGCATGAAAAGCACTATGCTTCTCACAATAAGGCTCAGGCGCTGGGTGGAAAGGTTCTTTTCCACCGCCTCTTTCTGGGACGGGTCCTCATAGTCCTCGGGGTCATCGTCCTCCGGCTCATGCATCTCGCCCACAAGCTCACGGGCAATTTCGCTGTTGGCCTTTTCGGAAAACTTGTTTACAACCGGCTCCGCTACGGGAACTTCCGGAACGCGTATCTCCTGATTGGTGGGCTCCGCCACCTGCTTCATAAATTCTTCGACCTTGTCCCGGCGCTTTTCAGTAAACTCTCTATATAAATCCCTGTTCGCGGCAGCCGTCAAATCACTTGCAGGTTTCGGCTCCCCGGAGTTCTGCTCCTTGGCCGGCTCCTCCGCCGTCCTTTTCATCTCGCCGAAGCCGTGTATTCCGGTGAGGAAACGGTCCTCTCTGCTGCGGTTTTCCTCCACTTTGAGAGTGGGCTCGGAAACCGCTTCATTAAATTCCTTTTTTTCGGGTTCCTCCGCCGCTTTGGGCTCGGGAGCCACCACACTGTGCTCAAAGCCCTTTTCCGGCCTCGGCTCCCCGCTGACTCCGAAGCGTGAGGACATATCCTTCGGAGTAAATCCGTCGATTTTCTCCTTTGCCGGCTCCTGGGCCGCATCTTTTTTCACGTCGTGTGCGGGAACGGTATTTATTTTGGCTGAAATGCTCTCTTTCCTGTCCTTCGGTTTTTTGCCGTTCTTCCACTCCGTCGGTCCGAAATACTGGGAAAGGGTATCATCCACCTGTATCGTTCTTGTTGTTATGGGCTCATTATTAAATTTCTTCGTATAAGTGGGAGCCTGGTCGGATTTCTGTTCCACCCGGGTTTCTTTTTTCTCCCGCATTTCAAAAAAGTCACCCTGATGTTCCGGCTGATTCTTTTCAGGTTCCTTTTCCGGCTGATACATTCCGCCGGAGGCTTCTTTCTGCTTTTTACGTCTGATCTCTTCAAGGATGTCGTCAACTGAATATCCGCTGTTTGCCATTTCTTTCTCCTTCCCCTGCAATCCGGCGTTATCTTGCCTCTATTCCAAGCCGCTGGCGGCAGACCTCATACATCATTACCGAAGCCGCCACCGAGGCGTTGAGCGATTCTATCTTCCCCCGCATCGGGAGTGAAACAACAAAATCACATTTTTCTTTCACGAGGCGGCTGACGCCCTGCCCCTCTGCGCCGACTACCAGTCCGACGGCGCCGCTGAAATCCGCGTTCCATATGGGCTCTCCGTCCATATCGGCGCCGAAAATCCACACTCCGCGTTCTTTCAGCTCCTCCATAGTCTGGGCAATATTTGCGACCCGCGCCACCGGTACATATTCGACTGCGCCAGCGCTGGTCTTTGCGACCACATAATTGAGGCCAACGCTTCTTCTTCTCGGGATTATGACCCCATGAGCTCCGCAGCATTCAGCAGTCCTTATTATCGCGCCGAGGTTGTGTCCGTCCTCCAGCCCGTCCGTAATTACAATGAAAGGCTTTTCGCCCTTTTCCTCAGCTTTGGCAAAAATATCGTCGATAGTTGCGTAGCTGTGGGCCGCCGCGTAGGCAAGAACGCCCTGGGCATTGGCTCCGGCGGCAAGCTCGTCAATTTTGACGGGGGCCACCTCCTTTATCGGAACACCGGCCTCCTTCGCCATGGCGTAGAGCTTGCCGAGACCGGTGCAGCCCTTTGCCACCAAAATCCTGTCTATCTCCCTGCCGGAGCGCAGCGCTTCAATTACGGCGTTGCGGCCGGCAATTTTATCTCTGTCCGCTTCGTTTTCGCGGATCTCTTCCCTGTCCGCTCTTTTATTTATATCCATATTTTATTCTTCCTTCATAAGTGTGGAAATATTTACTACCGTTTCTATCCAGTAATCCCTGAGCTGAGCGTTGATTTTGGTGCCTTTAGCCGTGCGCACATAGTATTTTCTCGGTTTGCCGCCGGACATATCCCACTCGCTCTTCAAAAGTCCCTGTTTTTCGAGGCGGCGCAAAAGCGGATACAGGGTGTTTCCGTCCACGGGAACGCCTTTTTCCGTCAGCTCCTGCCCCAGGGAATAGCCGTATTTTGGCGAGGAAAGCTGATTCAAAACGCCAAGAACGACCGTTCCGCGCCGAAGTTCAGACACAAATCCGGAAATAATCTCGTCGTCGCTCAAATTTCCTCGCCTCCCTTAAATGGCTTAGTTATGCCAAATTTCCCGTGCCCGACCCGCCAGCCCTGCCGCCCTTTCGGGCGGCAAAACAGGCAGAGTCTGAAACAGGATGGAAATGGATATTTATCCGCCTACGATTATACAGTAAATTATACACTAATGTCAATAAAAATTTATAATTTTTATAAAAATAATTAATAATTAAAATATTATTGTTTAAAACTAATTTTATTTAAAATTAGTTTTTAATATATTTATTTTAAAATATATAATACTGTGTACCACACACAAATATAGAAAAAACAGCCGGAAACGGGCTTTGCCCTCCGGCTGTTTCAAAAAATATTTATTTCAAATTATATTTTGCCGATTTTCGGCTTGATTATGCGCTTTTTTGGCTCAATCCACTTTCAGGAGGCGCGGGAATTTCTTCATAATTATACCCGCCATTTCCCTCATTTCGTCCGGAATCATTCCCATCGGGCCGTTTATCGGGTCGTATTTCATCATCTTCCCGTCCACTCTGAAACGGCAGTTGTTGGCTTCGCCGGTGACGTAAAAGCCGTCGTTCCCGCTCTTTTTGAAATCCTCCTCATCGAGGAAAAGCGTGAATTTTTCTTTGTACGGTTTCCCGTCATAGGGGCAGCAATCGGCGCAGGCGCCGCAACCGTCGCAGAATTCGTCGATATGTACCACCTGTCGGCTGCCGTCGGAAAGTGTGAGGCTGAAATTCGCCCGGTTGGGACAGCTTTCCACGCAGAACTCGCATACGCTCTCGCACTCAAGGCAGCGGTCCCCTTCAGCGCATTTTTTGCAGTCCTCACAGAGTCTGCCGCGCTTTTCCATGAAAGAGCGGTCCTCCGTCTCATTGTCCGGCATGTATTTGTCGTAGTGGCAATGGGCTATTTTGGCCGCAAGGCGCTGTGCGTCGGCTATGACCTCCGGCAGAGAGGCGGTATGGCCGAAACTTGCGTTGCCCACGAGATAGACCTTTGCGTCCATTTCATCAATGAGAGGAGAATCACATTCCTCGCCGGAGGCATTTATGGCGAGGTCGGCAGGTACTTTGTCCTTTTCTCCCGTATCGACTACCGGGCTGATACCCGTCTTTTCGTCCGGCTCGCCGAGCTTCGATTTATGGCAAAGCAGATAACCGCCGCGAACACCGCTGGGAATGAGGCTCGGGGAAAGGAAAATGCCCTCTTTTTTAAGAGCGGCTATCTCAGACGGAGAGGCGGTCATTTTGCTCTCCGGTTTATCAAAAACAAGGGTCACCCGGTCAACGGAGGGCAGGCGCTTCGCGCAGCGGGCGGCGGCAACAGCGGTGTGCCCGCCGCCGACTACCACCACGTTTCCGGCCACCTCTTCCTCCATGGCTTCCCGCTCCCTCTTGTATCTCTCAAGGAACTCAAAAGCGGGCTGGTTTTTGCCGAAGGCAAATTTGAGTAGCTTCTGGTTTCCCGCTCCTACGGCGAGGACGATTTTTTCAAAGCCTTTTTCTCTGAGCTCTTTCAAAGAGGTCACCTCTTCGCCGAGCTCCATATCTATTCCGAGAGCCTGTATCAGGGTCACGTCCCATTCAACGTCCGCATCGGAGATGCGGAAATCGGGGATATATTTCGTGACAGCGCCGCCGGGACGCCATTCTCTATCAAAAATGGTAACGTTGGCTCCCTGGCGCGCAAGGAAGCAGGCGGTGGCAAGGCCCGCAGGGCCACAGCCAACGACCGCCACCGGCTCTCCGGCCCTCGACTTCAGCTCAGTCTCGTCCAGAAGGTCAAAGCAGGCGTTTTTAGCCGCTTTGAGATTCTCGGTATTAATGCTCAGCGGACACTCGTAAAATCTTCTTGAGCAGGCGTCGACGCAGGGGTGTGGGCAGAGGGTCTCCACCGTAAAGGGCATGGGATTGCGCTCGAAAATGACCCTGAGCGCGTCGAGGCTCTTGCCGTTTTTGAGAAGCCTCGTTATCAGCGGAATATCCTGCCCGAGAGGACAGACCGCCCGGCACTGGGATTTGAAGCAGTAGGCATAAGGAATGGGGCCTTTGGCCTTTTTCGCTTTGGCAAGGCCGGTATTCTTATATCTTCCGCCGGAATATACCTCTTTTTCAATATCCGGAAGGTCGGAGGTAAGGATCCCTGAAAAGTGGGCATAGTCACATTTTGAAATGTCCTCCGCCACCTGTTTGAGACGCATAAGACCGCCGGGACGTATAAGGTCGGACACCATTGTTATCGGCCATATACCGGCGTTAAAGAGCTTTGTCGCGGTATAATAATCGGCCCCGCCGGAAAAACAGATGCGAAGCCCTCCGCCGAAATCGTTGGCTATTTTCTCCGCAAGGGAAAAAGCTATGGGGAAAAGGGCGCGGCCAGTGAGGCGTCCGCCGGTTACGGACTTGTTGTCCAAATCCTCCGTCAGAAGCCCATCGCAGACCTTTACGCCGAATTCAAGGCGCAGAGCGTCCGCCGCAGACTGGAGACGCAGCAGCGCAGGCTTCAAATCCTCATAAGCGGCCTCCGCCTCAATTTTTTCCTTGCTTATCTCAATGTCCGGGTAACCGTTGATGTCGAGAATCCCGCGGATAGTATAGTAACCGAGAAGGCCCGGATCAAGTCTTACAAAAGTGTGGAGGCGCTTTTCCTCAATAAGGTATCCGGCGCACTCCTCTATCTCCTCCGCGGAAAGGCCGGGCTTCGGTACAAAGGTCACCGAAGCGGAGACGTTGGGGCTGACGTCGGAAATATATGTATTGTCCACCCCGTCCAGTTCGTCCATATGCGCCCTTGCCCAGTTTTCGCACTCGCGCCAAACCTTTGTATATTCTGCGGACTTGAGCCCCTCAATAAAGGCGTTCATCTTTTCCGATTTCAGATCCTCAAGGCTTCCGCCCACGGACATGTTGAAAACAAAGCCCTCGGGCACGCCAAGCTCAAAAGCCGTGCTTATAAGTTTTATTGCATACCAAGCCTTGACGTACTCATTGAATGCATCGCCTATGGAAAGCTCCGTGGGCTGCTCGGAAAAATAGGTACAGCCGTCGGTGGAAACGCAGGGCTTTACGTTATTCCCGCTATCCGGAAACACTGTCTTGAGCTCAATAAACCTTGCTCCGGAAACGTAGGAGGCGATTATGCCCTGTGCCATCTGGGTAATGGGGCCCGCTCCCGGGCCCACGGGGTTTTCTATCCTCATTCCGAAAATCGGGAGGCGGGCCCTTCCTGCTTTATAAAAATCCTTGACGCCGAAAACCGTGCCATAGGCGGAATACTCCTCCAAAAGCATGGCCATCAGTTTTTCAAAAGAAAGGGGTCTCAACATTTCGCCCATATTGCCTGTCCTCCAATTTCGCAAAGCTCTGCATAATAATACAGGTTAATTGTAGCATCTTTCAGCCGCGATTACAAGTGGGAAAGGTAGGCTGCTTCGCAGTTTGCGGATAAATAAAAAAGCAAACCGCAATGCGCCCTGCTTTCTCATTTTTCAATATCAAGAACAAAACGGTTTCCCTTTTCCGTTTTTTCATATGCTTTAAAGCCCATGCTCTCAAAACATTTTCTCGAGCCTGCATTATAATCGTAAATTTCACCAACGTACAATTTTTTATATCCAAGCTCCCTTCCCCTTTCAACGAGGGCGGCGACCACTTTTCGCCCAATATGCTTTCCACGGTAATTTTTGTCGCCTATGACTATCGGCATATCGCCTTGCCAGAAGGTCACGTCACCTATGGGCCTGTAATCTCCGTTTTCTGCTGCCTCGATAAAATATAGCTCGCCGTGCTCATTCAGGTAGCCATACATTCTCCCAAGCTGCTCAAAGCTGTACGGCTCTTTCACTCCATCCACGAGGTACACCGTTTCAATATCCTGATACCATTCATAGGCAAAATCATATTTTCCATCGTATTTTCTGAGGCGCAGAGTATCGTCTATCTCTATTATCCCGGGCCGCTTTATTCCCTCAATGGGCATACGGCTCCCCCCTCCGGCAAAATTTTGTCTTTATTATAATTTTGCCTCCCTAAAAAGTCAACTGCGGCGGAAGCCCTGTTGTCAAAGCACTTAAAATAATGTATAATATTATTTCAGATTCCTGATTTTTAATGGGAGGATATATGAAAGCTGCATTTTTCACCCTTGGCTGCAAGGTTAATCAATATGAAACACAGATAATGGAGCAGGCTTTTCAGAAAGCGGGATTCGAGATAGTGGACCCGGAGAGCGAAGCCGACGTTTACGTCGTCAACTCCTGCACTGTCACCGGAGTCGGTGACAAAAAATCCCGCCAGATGCTCCGCCATTTCCGCCGGAAAAATCCAAACGCCGTTATCGCCCTGACTGGCTGCTACCCCCAGGCGTTTCCCGAGGAAGCCGCTTCCCTCATGGAGGCGGACGTCATCACCGGAGCCGCGGACAGAAGCCAGCTCCTGCCCGCGGTGCTCGACGCCATTGACGGAAAACGGGTGGTACACGTTACTCCACACAGTGAGGACGAAACTTTTGAGCCCATGCAGGCTGACGGCATGCTCGATCGCACCAGGGCATTCGTCAAAATCGAGGACGGCTGCGACAACAGCTGCTCATACTGCATAATTCCGAAGGCCAGAGGCCATGTGCGTTCAAAGCCTCTCAGGGACCTTGAACGGGAACTCGAGAGCCTCGTTTCAAAGGGCTATAACGAAGTGGTGCTCTCAGGCATCAACCTGCCGTTTTACGGCAGGGATCTGGGCGTCGGGCTTGTGGACGCAGTGGAGCTCGCCTGCGAAATCATGCCGAGGGTGCGCCTCAGCTCCCTTGAGCCTGAGCTTTTGAGCAGAAACGACATTGAGTGCCTTGCAAAACTGGACTCCTTCTGCCACCAGTTCCACCTTTCGCTTCAAAGCGGCTGTGACCGCACCCTCGCCGCAATGAGGCGCAGATATAATACTGACATGTACCGGGAGGTAGTCAAGAATATCCGGGAATTTTTCCCGGAGGGCAGCCTCACCACCGACGTCATAGTGGGTTTCCCGGGTGAGAGCGAGGAGGACTTTGAGGAAAGCTGCAGCTTTATAGAGGAAATGGGCTTCGCAAAGGTGCATATTTTCCCCTATTCCCGGAGAACCGGAACAGACGCCGCCGATATGGAAAATCAGGTTCCCAATTCTGTCAAAACCGAGCGGTGCTCAAAAATGGCGAAACGGGCCGAGGCAGTGCGCCTGAAGTTTCTTGATGCTCAGGTGGGAAAAACCGAATCCGTGCTCATAGAATCCGAAATCAAGGACGGCATGATGCAGGGCTACACAAGGAACTATACCCCCGTGGTGCTTCCCGCTGTAAAAAGCCTCCTCTGCACCGTGCAGGACGTCGTCATAACCGGGGTTTCAGGGGACTCCTGCATCGGCAGAATAAAAAATCCCCCTGTCGGGTACAACCCCATGGAGATGTTCTAATAACGACAGCGGGAAAGGGTGTTCCCTTTCCCGCTTTTATGCTTTGTAAACGTCCTATTTTCCGCCTTCATACCGCGCTCCGGGGCTTTGCTTTTAAGGAATTTTTCTCCTATGATTTTTTTGAAAAAAATTTGCAAAAAACTGTTGACAAGAGACTGATAATCTTGTATAATAATCGACGTTGACCCCATTGAGGTCATTGTGGCCCGGTAGTTCAGCTGGTTAGAACGCTAGCCTGTCACGCTAGAGGTCGAGGGTTCGAGCCCCTTCCGGGTCGCCACTTTGCTGATGTAGCTCAGTAGGTAGAGCACATCCTTGGTAAGGATGAGGTCATCAGTTCGAATCTGATTATCAGCTCCATCAAGCCGCTGTTTTTAGCGGCTTTTTGCTATAATGGAGCTTTTACATAGATACGCTTCGCGGAAACGCGGAGTATTTTTTTACCTTTTTGCCGGACTTAGGTCCGGCTTTTTTGATTTTTGCCCTTTACACCCATTTCTTTAAGTGCTAAACTTGTGCCGAGAGCAAAACAAGATTTCATACCGCAGCCCGAAAATTTAATATTGCTGAAATTTAAGTTATGGGAAACTCATGGCTTTTTTTTGTTGCGCCGTTTCGGCGCACAAAGGCCGGAATGGAAAAAACTATGAAAATTGAATATGGAAATATTGTTTTGCGCGACATGACAGAGACGGACATCGAAGATGACATCCGCTGGAACACCGTGGAAACGGAGTGGTCGCTCTGGGACGCCCCCTGGGAAACGGAGGAGCTTCTGCAGAATTTCGACCCGCAGAAATACCGGGAAGAGCAGCTTGAAAAGTTAAAAGAGCCAAAGGACGAACCCCGCTGGGATTTTGAGCTCGATACCGCTGAAGGTATTCACATAGGCAGCGTAAGCTCCTATCTCATCGATGAAAACTACGATTGGATTCGTCTGAGCGATGTGAAGGACGGACAGAGGGTGTTCCGCACCGTTGGCATTGAGATCTCCGAATCCGCTTACTGGGGCCGGGGATTTGGTACCACGGCGCTGGCAGCATTCATAAAATATCTTCTCGGCTTCGGTGAAAGCGCCATCTGCACACAGACCTGGTCCGGCAACACCCGCATGGTGAAATGCGCCCTGCGCCTTGGCTTTGAGGAGTGCTGCCGCAAAAGCGGACTCCGCCAGGTACGCGGCGGAATTTACGACGGCTTGACTTTTATGCTGAATTTGGAAAAATTCAGTGAATATTTCCAGGAGAATTTCTGACTGAACCGGAAAAGCTGTCACATCCGCAAATTTGCGTTTTTATTAAGCCCTGTTATTTTAAAGCTGAGGAACGGTTTCATCCGTTCCTCAGCTTTTTTGCTGCATTTCGGAAAGCAAAAGCTTAGGCGCTTGTAAAAAGCCCATAATAAAGCCATTTTCCGGCTTTATTATGCATAATTATATACTTTATATTATTATATTTTAAATTTCGTACAGTGTTTTTTGTCGGTTTCTGCCGGCATTTTTTTGACGCATATTGAAAAATTCACAATTATATAATAGAATTATATAAAACAACTATTGGAGGGACTGCTATGAAACGTGCTATTGTTCTTGCCGGCGGCGGAGCCAGAGGCGCCTATCAGATGGGCTTTTGGCGCGCGATACGCGAGCTCGGCATCGACTATCAGATTGTCACCGGCTCCTCCGTCGGGGCCCTCAACGCTGCCCTCATGGCCAGCGGAAATTATGAAGGCGGACTTGAAATGTGGCAGAGTATCACCACAAGCGACATAATAGAAACTTCCCCCACCCGGCTTTCCCAGCTCTTTGATACTGACGGCCTCGCAGCGGGGCTTAAAAATATTGCCGGAGACGTGGGCGAAAACGCTGTAAAGCTCAAAATGAACCCCTATCCTCTTCACGCGCTCATAGGGAAATTTTTAAACGAAAAGGATATACGCGCAAGCGGAATCGAAGTCGGCATCATGACCTCCGAATACCCAACCCTTAAAACCCATCCGGTTTTGCTCTCGGAGGTGCCTTTCGGCATGTTCGACGAATATCTTCTGGCCTCATCCACGGTCTACCCTTCCATGGATCCAAAAGATATAGCCGGCAAAAAATACGTTGACGGAGGATACAGCGACAATTTCCCTGTAAATCTTGCCCTCGACATGGGTGCTCAGGAAATAATCGGAGTTGAACTGAAAGCCACCGGTATTGAAGCAAAATACCAGACGGATTACCCCGTCCGTATAATCAGGCCTTTCTTTGGTTTAGGGCAGTCGATGGTATTTGACCCGGAAACCTCGAGACGCAACATTGCTCTCGGTTACAACGACACCATGAAGAGCTTCGGCGTGTATGAAGGGAGCTGCTACACCTTCTTAGCCGGGGAAACCGCATTTATGGAGAGCTCTTTCGGCAAATACATCTCCGACATGCTCGCTGAGTGCGGATGCATATCTCCCAGGGAAAAGGATAACTACTACAAAACCACATCTGTCAAAGCTCTGGCAGAAGCCCGAAAGCGCAGATTCGGAAGAATGAGATATGAGCTTCCGCTTTTGGCGGCGGAGACCGCTGCCGATATTTTCGGAGTGGACCCCACCCCGATTTATGAGCACACCGGGTTTGGCCGCGCCGTGCTCAACGCCTTTGAGCCTTATGAGATTTCCGGACCGGAACAGGTCGAGCAGATTTTCAGCGGCGCAAAATCCTTCAGCCGCAAGCTGTCCCTTCTCAAAGACATTGACAAAAGGGACATAACTTCCTATATTGCTTCAAGGTTTTTGACCCTCACCTCCGATTCTGAGGCACTGCGTGAATTCCACACCTTCGGCCGTTTTGTGCCCCAGGAATTTTTCGCTGCCCTTTACATTGCTTACCTCAGAGAAGGCGGTGCTGAAAAATGAAAAAGCTCAGATTTGCCGCCTTTGTGCTTACCCTTTTGACCCTGCTGTGCTCGTGCTCAAAAGGCGGTGCCGTCAGCTCCGGCGGCGAATACATGTTTGTAACAGGAAAAAGCGGTGGAACATATAACAGCCTCGGCACGAGCATGGCCGCCGTCTGGGACAAATACAGCGGCGGCAAAACAACCGTCATTTCAACCACAGGATCTTTTGACAATATCGACATGCTCACCAAGGGTGACGCGGACATCGGCCTCGTCCAAAGCGACATACTCTACTATGCTCTGAACGGCAAGGAAATGTATGAGAACAGCAAAAAGAGCGGTCTTTCGGTGATTGCAAACCTTTACACTGAAGCCGTTCAGCTCGTGGTCAACGCCGAAAGCGATATACAGACCATTAACGGACTCGTTGGGAAAACCGTTGCCGTCGGCAAATACGGCACCGCCACCGAGGCTGCCGCAAGGCAGATACTTGAAAGCTCCGGCATTACGTATGACATGATCACCGTCAAATATCAGACCTTCTCCGAGGCTTCTGCCGGCCTCGCCGCAGGCACGGTGGACGCCATTTTTGCCGTATCCGCCATGCCAAGCTCAAATATACATGAGTACGCCGAAACTAGGGCCATACGTTTTATCCCCATTACCTCCTCGACTAAGCTCAAACGCGCCTGCCCCTTTTTCAGCGACGGTATAATTCTCAGTGAAATTTATGGAACGGAAAATTCCGTTTCCACTGTCTGCATTGATGTGCTGCTCATATGCCGCAGCGACCTTTCCGCCGACGGCGTCAGCGGCATAACCTCGGCGCTTTTCGGAAATCTGGATGAGCTGGCCTCCGCCCATATTCTGGGCTCGCTTATAAATTCCGACACGGCCTCCTCCACCAGGATAGGCACCATGCACCCCGCGGCGGCAAAGTATTACAGCGATTTGCTGAACGCCGATGCGGAATGATATTAAAACATAAAAAAGCACCGCCAAGGCGGTGCTTTTCCTTTTATGTATGCTCAAATATCAGCAATAGTTCTCCATCGGGAAGGTGAGATATTTGATTTCGTCGAGCTGGTCAACGGTGACAACGCCTGCAGGGGCATTGATGACGTCTGGAATGCGGTTTACGATGGTTGCGCAGGTGTGCTCAACGGTAGCGGGTTTCACAACATGGAACTCGGTATCGGGCTCGCCGGTGATCTTCCAGTCGCACATATCGCCGTCGTCAGGTCCGTAAACCTTGCCGATGCACTGAGTCTCAATAACCGGGCCCTGGAAGGTTTCGGTGGTAACTACTGCGGCCATGCCTATGCAGTGGCCCTTCGGGATAGTCTCGCCGAGGGTTGCGGAATAGAGGTCTTTATCATAAAAGTAAGGAACGCATTTCTGAGTGTTGGATTTGACGGTCCAGCCCATTTTGGAGGCAAGGGACTCGTTGGAGCTCCATACATAGGAGGGCTCGAGAACTTCGGGATGAGCAATGTCTCTCTCAAATTCTTCGGGGGTGAGGCCAACGCCATGAGCTTTTGCAAGAGCAAGGCCATACTCCTCTACGTTATAGCTGACGGCGCCCTCAATTTTCTTGATGGTGTGGCAGCCGCCTGCTACCATGCCGACCATGTTGACCCAGAAGATATCCTCCATGCCGCTGCCGACGAAGGTGCAGTTGTTCTCTTTTGCGATGACGTCAAGGCGGTTGGTTCTCTCAGGATCGGTGGTCCAGCTGCCGGTGGCTTCTTCGCAGGTGGTGATTACGTTGATACCTCTGCTGAGGCATTTCTCAAAGTGGTCGTAGCAGTCGCTTACAAGGCTGAAGAGGGTAACAACGGCGATATCGGCATCGCAGTTATCAAGCACTTCGTCGGCGTCATTCTTGATGACTACGCCGGTTTTTACGCCAAGTCCTGCATAGTCGCCGATGTCCATGCCGACGATTGCGGGGTTGGTGTCGATAGCGCCGACGATCTGTGCGCCGTTTTCATAGAGGTAGCGGAGAATGTACTTGGACATTTTGCCGCAGCCGTACTGTACTACTTTTACTTTTTCCATAACAAATTCCTCCCAAACTTTCTTTGTTTGAGTTAATTATATTCTCTCAACCAACTTGAGAGTCAAGGCTTTTTGTTAAAAATTTATCCGAATTTGTTAAAAAATTATCTGAAAGCCACCGGGACCTGGAGCCGCAGGAACATTCCGCGGGTTTCATCGTCGAAAACGTTGAACTCCGTAAGCACCTCGCAGATATAGTCTCCGACTACCTTGTAGCCCTTTTCCCTGCAGTACTCCAGGAGGCGGGCCGCATATTCAGTTTCGTTGTCAAAGCTGTCGAGGTATATACAGACATACATGCCGCTCTCTATGCGCTTTATGGAATCGCTCTCCGGAAATCCGTCATCAACAAGGACAAATATCTCGCCCGAAACAAAATTGCCCTTTTCAAAGTCCTCTTTCGGTATTGTCGTACCCGCGTTACAGTAGTAAATTTGGGGCAAATTGTGGCTTATTAAGCTGGTTTTCAGCTCCTTGAGCTGATTTTCGTATTCCTCAATGCCATAGTCATATATGTTCCCGCTGGTAGGCATGGAATAGATTTTTCTGTGCGGGATATATTCGATTGTAATGGTGCCTATGGTGGGGGATTTGCGGTAGCGCTCAAGGCTTTCTATTGTGCGCGAAATTGCCGCAAGCTGGAGGTCAAGCTGGGTCATCTGCTCCTTCACCTGCTTTTTGCGGCGGATGAGAATCGACTCTATGAGCTTTATATCCCCGCTCTCAAGCACCTCACCTATCTCCTTGAGGCCCATGCCAAGCTCCTTCATGTACTGGATCATGTCAAGACGGGCATTCTGGCGTATGCTGTAATATCTGTATCGGGTTTCTTTGTCGGTAAAGCAGGGTTTTATGAGCCCTATCTCATCGTAAAGCCTCAGTGTAGATACCGAAATGTTGTTTATTTTAGCCATTTCACCTATGCTTAACAGCTCTTTTTTCATATTTACGCCCTCCTTAAAACTCTAAACCCGGTTGAGACTTTTATTTTCTGTTTATGTTTTAACATAAAACAGAGCATTTTTCAAGGGCTTTAAAGAAAAACGGCGGCCTGCGGCCGCCGTTTTTTATCATTTAAAATATCAGCTTTATTGCCGAGTGGAGGTTTTCGACCTCTGCTCCGTCCCTGCCCTGCTCAAATTCGCCGTCAAGGCTCCAGCCGTTTTCCGGCCCTTTATTTATGACGAGCTTTTCCGCAGAGAAAAATTCTATCATTTCGCAGGTTTCAAACTGCTTTGTCGTAATGGCATGGAGAATTTTTGAAAGCTGCACCGCATTTTCCGGGTTTTTGATGAGCATACATTCAAATTTGCCGTCGTTCATATCCACCATTTCAGGTGAAATGGAAAGTATCCCGCCAAGGGAGGTGGAATTGCTTATGGCGCCGAAAAGATAATCCCCTTCATGTATAACGCCGTCTGACTCGATGGAGATATGCTCGGGCTTCAAATTTTTGAGCTCCATGCCGCCCTCAAAAATATAAGCCAGATGGCCGATAATATTTTTAGTTTTTTGGGGAGTAGTGTAGCTGGCCTTTGTAAAAGCGCCAAAAGAAGCCACGTAAGTGAAGCTCCTTCCGTCAAAAGAGCCCGCGTCGAAGCTGTGCTCACTGCCCTCGGCAATATTTTTCGCCGCTGCGGCAATATCGATGGAAAGACCTATGCTCGCGGCAAAATCGTTGGTGCTCCCGCAGGGGATATAGCCAAGAGGTTTATTGTAACCATGAAGATTTCCCGATACCACCTCGTTAAACGTGCCGTCACCGCCGCAGGCCACTATCACATCTGCGTGCTCACCGTATTCCGATGCCCATTTCTCCGCGTCGCCTCTTTTCACCGTGAGCATGGTAAATACGTCATAGCCCCCTGCCGTGAGCAGCGAAGAAATTTTCGGAATATACAGTGTTCCCAGCCGAAGTCCGGAAACGGGGTTGATTATCAAGAGAAGTTTTTTATTCAAAATGTTCACCTCAGAAAAGACAGATAGCAACGTGTGCTTTCCCTGTCAAACTTTTTTGATAAAAGTGTGGCTGCATTTCGGGCAGCGCACTTCGACCTTACCGCGCCCGCGCGGAATCCTTATTTTCTGGCCGCAGGCGGGGCATTTGAAATATTTATACTTTTTCCGAAGCTCCGCCTTCGCTTTAAGACCTGTAAAGAAATTTTTCGCTTTCCAAATGAGCTGCATAAATTTCATATTTTCCGCTCTGCGCTTTTCAATATTCTTTGACAGCATACGGTAAATCTCAAAGGCATAGAACACAAAGGAAAGATAATAGAGAAGGATTGAGCCTGTGAGCATGGAAATAATTCCGCACAGAAGGCCCGCAATCAGCAGCCCCATGGCAAGCTGGTCCGTTCCGTAGCGTCCGTACATAAACTGTCTCAATTTTTGCATTATCATATGGTAAGTCCTCTTTCATTATTTACTGTTACCAATTTTAGCATTGGCATATATCCTTTTGGTTAACGAATTTTAAATTTTTTTACTTATTCTATGGACAGCGGCGTTTCAAAGTGCTATAATATTAAGGCAAATTCAATGGAGGCATAGCTCAGCTGGTTAGAGCGCCTGCTTCACACGCAGGAGGTCTGCGGTTCGAGTCCGCATGTCTCCACCATTATGCAGAAAAGCCGATAATCATCACGATTATCGGCTTTTCCATTATGTGCGAAAGCTGTATCATGCCCAAAATCTTTTAATATATTTAACATTATGCGGAATTTTTTATAATTTAATAATCACAAATCGCATTTCTGGCTATGGTTTTTAAATGAGTATTGTGATAAAATCAAATTAAATTATCCTTTTTCGTGCAAAGGAGCTCATTTCATGGATACAAAAAAATTGATAATAGATAATTACAAAGAACTTGTGCACATCAGAAAAACCGCTGACATTTCTGTTTCCGAAATATGTCGCAGCGCTGATATATCAAGGAAAACTTTTTATAACCATTTCAGCGACAGATACGACCTTTTAAAATATATAATGCTAGAGGAAATCGAAAAGCCGCTTTGTCTTGCACTTAAAAGACGTTTCAGCAACTATGATGCCATGCATATGATTTTTGAAAATCTGCTTCTTGAAAAAGACTTTTACAAAATAGCTATCATGGAGAACTGTCAAAATTCGCTGTTTGACAGCCTTATCGAATGTCTCTCAGGGGTTATTTCCGCTAATGATATTAAGCCAGGTCTTACAAAACGTGAGACAGAATATATTGATTATAAATTCGCAGCTGAAATAGTTCTGATGATACGTAAATGGATGTCCGAAGGTATGAACGAATCACCTGATTTTATGAGCAAAATATGCATATACCCAAAATCCCGATAACCAAATTCAAAAAAGAAACAGTTTTTAGTAGCTGTTTCTTTTTTTATATACTTTTTCCATTTTGCCAATTCCTATTTTCCAAATGATACGTTAAAATTAAAACAGCCACCAAGATGTGTGGAAAAAATTCATAAAAGGAGATAATAACCATGCATGGACAATCAAATGGAGACGCTTCCCTTGTCAGCGACAGAGAGATGGTCGAATCCTATGGTCTTAAAGAACTTGGTTGGGACAAAGTTCCCACCTATATCACAGAAAAAAGAGTAACTGAACTTATGGACCTCACAGGCAAAAAGGCCATCGTCACCGGAGCAGGCGGCGTGGGCTTGGGCTTTGCTATTTCCAACCGTCTTGCCGGACTCGGCGCTGCGGTTGTAATGGTTGATATCAGCGAAAAAGTTATCGAAAAAGCAAAAATTGTTGCTGAAAGATGGAACGCAAAGACACATCCCATTCTCTGCGACCTTATGGACTATGACGCTGTGAGCAGAATGTTCAAAGAGGCAGTGGAATGGTTTGGAGGCGAGGTAGATATCCTTGTGAACAACGCAAACTATACCATTTGCGGTCCTTTCCAGAATTTCACGAAAGAAGATATCCGCACCGCGGTTGACGGGCCTTACACCAGTGTAATTTACTGCTGCCGTCATGCATGTGACTACATGATTCCTCAGAAACACGGCAAAATCATCAACATCTCTTCTGAATCCTCCGTGCGTTCAAGAAATGTTGATATGTCCATTTATGCCGCTTCAAAATCCGGAGTAAACGGCCTTACCAGAAGCCTTGCCGGTGAGCTTGCTCCTTATGGAATTACTGTAAACTGTGTCTCCCCAGGTGTTATGCTTCATTCTGAACTTCGTCAGCTCTTTGAAGAACCAGTTCCTGAAACTCTTGGCGTACGCAAATCCATGGTTGTAAGCACTCAAGATGCTCTTCTGGGCCGTGTTTCTATTCCTGAAGAAGTTGCCAATACTGTCGCTTTTCTCTGCACCGATGCCGCATCTTTTATAGACGGTCAGAACATCATGAACGGCGGCGGAATGGTAGTTACCTGAAACATTAAAAATCAGCTTTCTATTTCTGCAATACTCCCGAACATAATACGCAGATCAAAAACAACAAAAAGGCGCCATATTTGGCGCCCTTTTTGTTGTTACATTTATTAGTCCACAAGAGCCACAAGTCTTCCTTTGACTTCGCGGCGTTTGAGTTTTTCAAGGCCTTTGTCAATCTCCTCGAAAGAAATGGTCGAAAGCTGAGGGGTCAGCTTGCCTGTCCGGAAAAATTCATATACGCCTTTTATATCGTCAGGTCCGCCGCCGTTGCTGCCCTTGATAGTAAGCTGTTTGGTGATGGCGTCATAAGTATTGAGTTTGCACTCGAGCTTGCCCATACCGACGATAACAACAGTGCCTCTGAATCCAACGGCGGTTATGCTGTCGGTGGTGGTGTCTCCAAATCCGGCGTAATCGACTATGAGTTCGGGCGCAATATCCTTGAGGGCGAGCACGTTGTCATAGACTCCGTGGCAACCGATCTCTCTGGCAAGCTCCCTCGCCTCCTCGCTTACGTCCACCGCGTAAACTTCGCAGCCCGCGATAAGAGCCATCTGAGCGGCAAACTGGCCCAGTCCGCCTATTCCGACGATACCGACCTTCATTCCCGGTTTGGCTCCGCCGGTCACAAAAAGAGCGTGGTAAGACGTCATACCTGCGTCTGTGGCAGCGGCGCCCTGCACAAAGCTGACTTCGTCCGGGATCGGAACGCACTGCACAGCCGGAACAAGAAGTTTGGTTGCATAGCCGCCGTCGCGGACATAGCCAATGGCTTCAGTGGGGTTGTATGGGTTTTGGGGGGAGACACCTACCCTGTCTCCAACTTTCAGACCGGTCACTCCCGGCCCAACTTCAGTAACTACTCCGGCACATTCATGGCCGAAAATTACGGGAGCTGCAGTTATCAGATTCATCCAGGACGGGTCTTCAAGCGCTCCTACGTCGGAGTGGCAGAGCCCTGCCGCTTTGATATCAATGACAACTTCTCCCTCCACAGCCTTCGGGTCCTCTTTTTCAATGAGTCTGGGAGCTACTCCCGTTTTGGTGAAAAGCCAGCCTTTCATGGTACATTGTTCCTCCTGTTAAATTTTTATTGGATGACTTAAATATATCATCAGGCAGGCTCTGTTTCAATCTTCAATCGAGGTCCATTTGTCGCATTTTCACGTAATTGCTCTCTTTTTCATTGGCCACCCTCCCGAAAGAGTAAGCTCCATCATTATATTTATGACTTTATGTACGTCAATATTTTTTTCGAGCTTGTAATAAAGCGCAAGAGTCGCAATGGAACCCGCCACACGGTACTCGAATACGTAGCGGTTGACTATCGGGTCGTCGCTGAACACGATATATTTTTCCATGACCTTTGCGACCCGCTCTTTTATTTTCATCGAGAAACCTGATTCCTCATCCTTTTTCATAAGGACAGTGAACCAATAGTTATTTTCCTCATAGACATGCGCAAACGCCGCTTCAGTGATAAAGCGCATATCCCCCATCATGCCCTCGTTGCAGTACTCGGCAAGGTCATCCGCAAGCTCGTTTTCCACTTTATTTAAAAGATCATATACATCCTCAAAATAGCGGTAAAAATTGCTCCTGTGGTACCCGGCAAGCTCGGTTATTTCCCTCACTGTGATTTTCTCTATCCGTTTCTTTTCATATAAAATAAGAAAAGCATTTATCAGGTTTTTCCTCGTCTGTTCGGATACTTTTTTGTTTTTATGCTCCAAAAAACATTCCCCTCCATTGCATATCCCATTTATCCCTCGCTAAGCGCGGAAGGCTTCAGCCCATTTTCCAAATCATCATGTATTCTTTCTCGTTCGTCCGTTCATCCGTACCCTCTGATACTATTTGAAAGCCTTCCCTCAAATAGAATTTAACCGCCCGCTCATTTTTCGCGTAAACGCTGAGGCTGAGGCTTTCCCTCCCGGTTTTCGCAAAATCCATGAGGCTTTTGCCGATGCCTTCGGAACGGAAGCCTTCCCCGACGAAGATACCCTCAACATAGTTGTTATCCAGCCCTATGAATCCCCGTATACAGCCGCCATTTTCATAAACAAAAACTTCCGCTTTAAGAACAGCCTCTTTCACTGCGCCAAAATTTTTATTCCAGTATGCTGCGGGAATGAAGCTATGCGCATTTTTGTTTGAATCAAGCCATATTTCCATGACCCTGTCAATATCGCCGGCAATGAACATTCTTATCATCGGACTGCCCCTTTCGTAGCTTTTTTAATAATATCATTATGGCAGCGCATTTGCAAGGATATTTGACCCCGGCGGAGTTTTGTAATATAATCAAGCTATCATCCGCACGGGGAGGCTTTTTTGTATGGAATACATTATCAAAAACGCAGTCATAGCGACTATGGACATGGAGCGGCCTTTTGCCGAGGCAGCGGCCGTCAGGGACAGCAAATTTGTATTCTGCGGCAAAGAGGATGAGGCGGCAAATTCCGTTTCCGCCGGTGCAAAGGTGCTCGACTGCGGCGGGGCTTTCGTGATGCCCGGTTTCAACGATTCCCACATGCACTACCTCCACTACGTAAAATCGAAGCTCTCCGTTGACCTTTCCGGCGCTGTTTCCGTGGAGGACATAGTAAACCGCATGAAAACCGCGCTCAGGGATTACGACCCGTCAAGCGGCCTCTGGCTGGTGGGCGAGGGTTGGAACCAGGACTATTTTGCAGGGGGTGAGCACCGTTTCCCCACTGCGGCAGACCTTGACCGTGTGACAACCGAATATCCCGTGCTCATAATGCGCACCTGCTATCATGTCGGCGTGCTCAACAGCAAAGGTATGCTGCTCATGGGGCTTGACGCGGCCAAAGCCGCAAAACAGGGGCCTTTTGCGGAAACTGACAGCCTTGGGAAACCCACCGGCATTGTTAAGGAAAACTTTTTCGACGATATAAAATCCCGCCTCCCCTATCCGAAGCTCAGCACGCTCATTGATATGATGCTTGCCTGCCAGAAGGATCTTTTTGCCTGCGGCATAACTGCGGTCCAGTCCGATGATATGAAATATGCTCCGGAGGGCGAAGCGTACAAGATGCTCAGCATGCTCAAAGTCGCCTCCCTTGACGGAAGGCTCAAGGTGCATTACGCAGAGCAGGCCCTCTCCCAGACGTTTTCCGAACTTGAGGAATTCTTTGAGCACGACTGCTGGCACTGGAGGGACAGAAGTTTCAAGGTCAGCTGTGTCAAGCTCATTTCGGACGGGAGCCTCGGCGCCCGCACTGCTTTGCTCAAAAAGCCGTACTCCGACGACTCAAACACCCGGGGCATCGCCATATATACTCAGGAGGAGCTTAACCGGCTGATTGAGGAAAACCACCGCCGCAATATGCCTGTGGCAGTCCATGCCATTGGCGACGGCGCCCTCGAAATGTGCCAGAACGCCTTTGCCGCGGCGAAGGAAAAATATCCGGAATTTTCGCCCCGGCACGGCATAGTCCACTGCCAGATCAGTTCAAAGGAGCAGGTGCGCAGATTTAAGGAACTGGGCCTTATGGCATACACTCAGCCGGTTTTTATTGACTATGACATGCACATTGTCCGTCAGCGGGTCGGAAACGAGCTTGCAGAAACCTCCTACGCATGGAGAGATTATCTCGGCCTCGGCGTGAACGAGTCCTTCGGAACCGACTGCCCGGTGGAGAATTTTAATCCTTTCCGTGGCATATACTGCGCCGTCACTCGCCGGGATACGAAGGGCTGTGGCCCCTATCTCCCTGAGCAGGCGCTCCCGGTTTACGACGCGCTCTTTGCCTATACAGCCGCCGGGGCCTATGCCTCCGGCGATGAAGAAATCCGCGGCGCCATAAAGCCCGGCATGGAGGCCGATTTCATCATTCTCGACCGCGATATCACTCAGTGCCCGCCACAGGACATTCTCTCCGCTATTGTGCTCAAAACCTTCATCGGCGGGGAATGTGTCTATGAGCACGAGTAAAAAAGCACCGCCCTATGGGCGGTGCTTTTGTTTTATTCAAAAAACAGTTTTGCCACAAAGGAAGGTTTTGCCTCGTCCTTCCGCGTTACTGCTACGGTTGTGCAGTTTTCCTCCTGCAAACGGCTGAGCACTATTTCCTCACCCTCGTGAAGCTCATTTATAAAATAGGCCTCCAGCCTGTGGAGCTTCGCAATATTTTTCCGCTCCCCGGCAGAGAGGGCGTCATAAGCCATTTCAAGATAGCGCACATTGTTCACGTGGCCCACAGCATCTATCCAGCTCGGGCGCACCGCAAGGGTTTCGACTGTTTCAAAGCCGTCGGGCTTGAACTTAATCCTGCTCTCACCATAGGTCAGCTTTTCTTCCCCGCCTGCACTGCAGTCGACGTAATCCTCCGGATTTCTTATCATACGGCGCTTTTCTGTATCTATCATAACGAAATAGCATGCGGCTCCCGCCGCGAGCGTGCCGTCCTCATGGTATATTCCCACCTCGCGGCGGAAAACAAGCCCTTTCTTTTCGACCTCCCAGGTGCTTGCATGGAGCTTTTCGCCCGGGGCAATACGGCTTTTTACCTCAACACACGTTGAAATGATTACCCAGGCTACCCCTTTTTTGAGAAGCTCCGCTTCAGATTCAGCGCTCCTGTTGATCGAAAAATGCTTTTCGATAGCATCCATTATCAAACGCTCATAGCCCACCGGCGTCATCTCATTGTCCGGTCCGCGCATGAGCATATCGGTTTCAAGCTGATAAACGTAATCTTTCTCTCTCATTTTCTGATATTACCTTATCCTATCTCCGTAAAACTTTGTTAAAACAAATACTTTTCTGGCGATATTTTTTAAATGAAGCAGGCTCCCGCTTCGGCGGGAGCCTTTTGCTCAGTTATTTCCGGAAAGCGCAAAATCAATGGCGAGCATCACAGAGAGGGCTAGTATTGTGTCCTGCGGCCTTGCTACGTCTATGGAATAGCAGTCGCCCCAGGTAAACCATTCTTTATTTATGGACGCTATGACCTGACCGTCCTGTGTGATCTCATAGTCATGTCCAAAAAAATCCCCCTGCACTTTCCACTCCGGTCCGTCGACGTCATATTCCGGCGTGAAAAACGTGAGCTTTTTTACTATCCTTGCTTCTTCCTGACCGTCAATATATACCGACAGTTCCGGCTCCAGCAGCGAAAAATTCTGTTTTATATACGCCTGCTCCGCACCGTTCATGGCATAAATATGGAATTTTTTGAGGAAGGTCAAAAACTCGCTTTCAACGTAGTAAACGTCCCTTCCGGCGGCGTCCATGACATAGAACTTATCGGTAAAGGAGAAAATCTCCTGCTTTATGCAAAGCTTCATTTTCCCTCCATATAGTATAATTGGTTTGCAAATATACTATTTGTACTGATCTATATTGTGCCTGTCGAACATTTTGAAAATGAACGAGCGGCGGCGGGGCTTCGGAGGTTTTCCCTCCTCAATGCGCTTTACCTCCTTGTGGTGGAGCCAGGCTCCGAAAGCGGTTCCCACGTAGCCGAAAACGGCATACATAAAAATCACGTCCCAGGACTGCTCCACGAAGAAAAGGTACATAAACGGAATGAAAACCACCCCGGCGAGAAGGCCGAAAAGGGGCAGAAAACCCTCTTTCTGCGCCATAACTCCGCCGGTTATGGCAGCGAGCATCGGAAAAGCGCCCCATTCGAGGAAAATTACCCTTACGGCCTCCGCCTCCACTCCCTCAAGAAAAAGGGTGAGGCAGAGCAGCACAAGGTAAAATCCCGCGATGATGCCCACATAGGGCAGAGTTCTGCGGATTTTGAGCTTCTCCATTATTCGTTCACAATGGAAATCTTTTTAATTACAACTTTTTTGCAGGGCATGTCGTTGGGATAGGTGTCCACAGCCGCAATGGCGTCCACAACCTCAATGCCCTCTACAACATGGCCAAAGGCGGCGTAGTCGCCGTCAAGGAAATCGCTGTCCTCGTGCACGATAAAAAACTGGCTGGAGGCGGAGTTGGGGTCCGGGGTCCTCGCCATGGAGATAACGCCGCGTTTGTGGCTGATGGGGTTATCCCAGCCGTTGGATTTGAATTCACCGAAAATTTCGGGTTTGGAGCCGCCGGTACCGTCGCCTTTGGGGTCGCCGCCCTGGATCATAAAGCCTTTAATTACGCGGTGGAATGTGAGGCCGTCATAAAAGCCCTTGGAAACGAGGTTTTCAAAATTTTCAACAGTTTTGGGCGCAGCCTCTTTATCAAGCTCGAGTTTTATGGAGCCAAAGCCCTTTACGTCGATTTTTATCATGGTTGATCCTCCTGTTTTTAAACAATATTATATTATATATCATACTATTTTTGCGCCGGAAAGTAAATAGCTAAAAATATGTACAAAAAATGACAGGCAAAGAAAAGCGGCCCAAAGGGCCGCTTTTCCTGAGTTTATTAAATTACGTACAGCAAAATACATATCGAATGGCACACCGTGCCTATTACCACGAAAACATGGAATATGGAATGGAAAATGCTCTTCTTTTTCCCGATTCCGTAAAGCACCGCGCCGAGAGTATAGGAAATGCCGCCCGCGAGGAGCCACCAGAAACCGGCCCAGCCCACCGCATCAATGGTGGGCTTCAGCGCCAGCACTATGAACCAGCCCATGCCTATATAGCAGAACATTGAAAGCGCGGCGTACTTGTGGTGGTCAATGGCGGTAAAGGTTGCCGCAAAAGCCGCCAGGACCCACTCCGCCGCAAATACCATCCAGGCCGTCTTTGGATAAAGCGGCCTTATGGCGACGAGCAGAATGGGAGTGTAGGTACCCGCTATGAGAAGATATATGGTGCAGTGGTCAATGACCTGCATGACTTTCTTTGCGAAGCAGGGCTTCAAGCCATGGTAAACGCTCGAAACAGTATAGAGTGCAATCATGGCAAAGCCAAAGACCGATATGCCCACAATTCCCCAGACGTCGCCCTTCAATGCCGAAGTGATGACACCGAGCACAAGCACCAAAACGCCTATTCCTCCGCCCACTATATGGGTGGTCATGTTGGCGATCTCATCGCCCCTTGTATAGTTCGGAAGAGTTCTTTCACTCAGAGGAGTTCTCTTCATTTTTCAGCACCTCACTTGTGTTCGCCCATGAAGAAAAGCGCCACCGAACCAGGACCCACGTGGGAACCGCAAACCGGTTCAAAATCCGCAACGATGAATTCTCCGTTGAAACCGCGCTCTCTCACAAGGTTTTCGAGAGTTTCAGCCGCGGCAGGGTTATCCGCATGGGTTATTCCTACACGCGCTGATTTATCGAGCACAAGCTCGTCATATTTATTAGCTATCGCTATCAGGGATTTCATGCTTCCCCTTACTTTTCCGCAGGAAACAATATGTCCGTCATCGCTTCCAATAAGAATGGGTTTAATATTAAGCACCGTTCCAACGGCTGCAGTTGCCGCTGAAATTCTTCCGCCTTTCCTGAGATATTTAAGGTCATCAACCGTGAAGAACTGGCACATATTTTTTCTCCGTAGTTCACAGCGCTTGACAATTTTAAGGAAAGGCTCACCTTTTTCTATTAGCTCCGCCGCTTCGAGTACCTGAAATCCCTCTCCGAGACCTGCTGCCAACGTGTCAATAACTGCAAGTTTTGCTGAATGGTATTTTTCGGTTAGCTCTTCTGCAGCAAGCTCAGCAGAGTGTACGGTGCCGCTGATACCGCTGGATATACCGAAGAAAATCACACTGTCACCATTTTTGACGTAGGGCTCAAAGGCATCCACAAAGCTGCTTACGCTCGCCATGGAGGTCTTTGCTTCGGCGCCGTTTCTCATTGCTTCATAAAATTCTCTGCCATTAAAATCAGGCCCCGCTCCACAGGCAGTTTCTCTGCCGTCGAGCGTATATGAAAGAGATACAAGACCGATATCATACCTTTCAACCAGTTCTCTTGTTAGATTGGCTGTGGTATCTGTAAATAACTTTATCATCAGTTTTCCCTCCTGTTTCCCCAGAAGAACAGTGCGACTGTTCCCGGTCCGGTATGGCTTCCGATAGTGGTTCCGACATAGTTGATTTCCACTTTTCCGTCGAGCTTTTTGAAGCGTTCCTCCACGAGGGCGGCCACCTCTTTTGCATCCTCCATGCAGGCGGACTGGGAAATGTAGCATTTTCCGGAGTAGTCAAGGCCGCCTTCGGCATTTTCCTCCATACGTTTCACTATCTCCTGAATAACCTTACGCTTGCTCCTGATTTTTGCCCGGGGAATAAGGCGGCCCTTGTCGTCCATATTGAGAAGAGGGCAAATTCCGAGAATTGTTCCTATTGTGCCACTGGTTTTGGAGATTCTTCCGCCCTTGATATAAAATTTGAGGTCAGTGGAGAAGAACCAGTGATGAAGTCTGAGTTTATTCTCCTCGACCCAGTCGTGAAGCTCATCGATGCTCATACCCGCATCTCTGAGGTCGGCCATTTTATCCATCAGAAGACCGTAACCCGAGGAAGCTCCGAGAGAATCCACAACGTAAATTTTGCGCTCAGGGTAGCGCTCCCTCGCTATATTCATGGCGTTGGTAGCCGCATTTACGCTGCCGGAAATTCCTCCGGAAAGGCTGACGTGAATAATGTCCTTGCCCTCCTCAAGGAATTTGGAAAAATACTCAAGATATTCGGAAACGTTGACCTGGGAGGTCTGGGTATCGGCTCCATCGTTCATGGCTTTATAAAATTCTTCAAAGGGAATGCTCTGACCCAAATCATCCGGGTGGTCGACGCCATCCAGCTTGTAGTGGAAGCAGATGTAATGTATATCCCTTTCTTCAAAATGCTCTTTGGTGAGATCCGCTGTCGAGCAGCAGCTAAGTACGTATTCAGCCATTGCAAAGTACTCCTTCGTTTGTTTATGATTATATGATACCTCTTTCGTTTCAAAAAAGGCAATAAATTAAGCCGTTTTTTCGTCTACACTATTTATGTAAAAAAATAGAACCTGCTTTCGCAGGCTCTACTGTGAGTAGAAATGGCTTATTTAAGCCGTTTTTTGACTTTGAAACAGAGAAAAACTATAAATTCGGCCGGAACGAGCAGAATGAAGAGCTGCCACCAGTTCCGCGAAAGGAAGGTAAGGTAGACCACAGCGATAACGCTTGCCACCAAAGCCGCGACTATATAGAAATTATTTTTTCCTTTTCTGAAAACGGAATTGAGCACCAGATGGGTCACAAGGGAAACGGGGATCATCCAAATAAATATCATCCACTGGGGGTCCTCAAGTATCCACGTGATTATGAACGCGAGGAGAGCCAGCGTGAAAATGCCCACAATGGAAATCATAGTTATAACGGTGCTGCTGTAGCTCTGTTTTTCCGGTTTAGGCACAGTGGAAGGCTGCCATTTGTCGTGTTCGCTGAGTATATAGTCCACCGAAACGCCGAAAATCTCGCTCATACGCTTGAGCACAAAGGCGTCCGGAATGGCTTCGGCCCTTTCCCACTTTGATATGCTTTTATCCGAATAACTGAGCAGTTCACCGAGCTCAGCCTGGGTCATGCCGGCCTTCGTCCTCAGATTTATTATATTGCTTGCGGCTATAACTTTAAGGTCTTCCAGCTGAAACAGCCTCCTTTGCTTTGTTACATTATATTATATAACATATTTATGAACATTTCTACGAATTGTAGAGTTAAATCTTAAGGCTTTTTTCATTTACTATTATAATATATACGCGCCAAAAAAACAGCCGGTTTTGGGAAAAATATTTTCCCGAGCCGCTAATTTATGATTTTTTAACATTTTGCTTTCCAAAACGACATATTTTACCTTTATAATAAATCATGTAAAAATACAAACAAGCTGAAAGGAGTCTTTTAAATGGTCTGTCCCAAATGCAAAAGCCAAAATGTAGTTACCCAAGCGGTGACGGAAGTAAAGACAAAGCGCCGGGGCTGCCTTGGCTGGTTTTTCTGGATAATCCTAGCAATCTGCACCTTCGGCCTGATTCTTATTATTCCCGCTGCAACCAACACAAAAACAAAAACTATAACCCATACCGAGTGCGTCTGCCAGTGCTGCGGACACCGCTGGAGAATCTCATAAAGCTGAAAATCGGCCTGCCTTTTACGGCAGGCCGATTTTTTAATCCCCGTTTTCAAAAAGATATTTGAGCATCCGCTCCGGGTTGTCAAGGAACTGCTTTGTCACGGTGTAGTGCCCGGTATCCTTGTAGTTTACGGGCTCTATGCCGTGCTCAGAAAACTCGAGCACTCGTGCTCCCGGGAAGGTCATCAGAATAGGCGAATGGGTGGCTATTATAAACTGAGAGTTTCTCTTCACAAGGCGGTCCATCTCCACCATCAGCGTCATCAGCTTCATGGGAGACAGAGCGGCCTCCGGCTCGTCAAAGATATAAAGCCCATTCCCGCTAAGCCTGTTTTGAACAAGAGCCATAAAGCTCTCTCCGTGGGACTGTTCATGGAGCGATACCCCACCGTAAGCGCCTATTATCGGAGGGTCAAAGGAGGCTTCGGAATCCATATCGTCAATGTTGCTGGCAAGATTATAAAAGCTCTCCGCTCTGAGGAAAAAGCCGTCCTTCGGATAGGCGGTCCTTGATATGGTCAGGTGTTCCCAAAGCTCTGAATGGGAATTTTTCGTGGCAAAGGTAAAATTTCGGCTTCCGCCCTCCGGGTTAAAGCCCGCCGCCACGGCAATGGCCTCAATCAATGTGGATTTTCCCGTACCGTTTTCGCCCACGAAAAAGGTCACATCCCGGTCAATGCTGAGGCGCTCGTTATCCATAAAATATTTTACCGCGGGCAGAGCCCGCAGATATGAGTTTTCATCAAGGGGTTTGTTCAACCTCACACTGTCGATATAGCGTCGTTCCATGTTATCCTTTGTCCGTGCTTTTCTCCGAAATTCTATTATTTAATATATTATCTCACATAATTCGCCGTGCTTCAAGATATATCTTAATCGCAGCTAAAAATAGTTCCGTCCACTTCAGAAATACAAAAACAACCATGAATGTCATGTTCAATTTTTGTGTTTAGAACGATCTTCCCCTCTAAAATATGTTCCAACATATATTTATAGCCTTCAACATCTTCAGACGAACGTGCTCTGTATCAGCCATCCAACAGGTTAATCCCCTAGCTGGAAAACGGCAATCAGCGCTGCAGTTTTCTTCATTCGGCTCACATTTTTACTTTAATGCCTGAAGTTTTTTGCTTCTTAAGTTAATGATAACATTTTCCGAAAACATTTCAATCTCAAATACATCTAATTCGAACAAATGTGCATCATTGGAATATCACGGTATACATCAATGTTATTAAAATATTATAAAAAAATCGACAAGATTCAATAAAGAACTTGTCGACTTTTGGCAGGGGCAGAAGGACTCGAACCCTCAACAACGGTTTTGGAGACCGGGATGTTACCATTACACTATGCCCCTATTCAGTTGTAAAAAATGGTGGGCCTTTAGGGACTCGAACCCCAAACCGACCGGTTATGAGCCGGTTGCTCTAACCAATTGAGCTAAAGGCCCTTTTTAAAAACTGACTGGGCGTCCAAAACTATTGAACGCCCAATCATTGGCTCCCCCTGTCGGGCTCGAACCAACGACCCTGCGGTTAACAGCCGCATGCT
>JBJEQR010000023.1:0-12626 GCA_051881855.1 Oscillospiraceae bacterium | reverse complement strand
GCGGCATGCGCCTTGAAATTTTTGACCGCGGCGCCGTACCCTGCTCGCTGTTTCGCCCACTGGGCGCGCTTCGCAGGCTACGCCCCTTAGGGGGGAGAAACTTTCGCCGGGAAAGGGAATCTTTCTAATCTCAACTGCTGTCGTTCAGGCCGACAGCAGATTTTAGTGTCCCAAGGCGGCTCGACCCTTTGCGCTCCGCGGCCCACCCCCTGCCCCCTCATAGGGGGGATGGATTGCAACATCAGCTCGCTGATGTGACATATCGTGCTCAAATCTGTGCGGGGCGGCGGGAGCCGCTGTCCGCTTATGATCCCCATATCCGTTTCGCTCGTATCGTGCGAAATTCCTTTAGCACGCTTTTGCTAAGAGCGTCCCCCTGATTGGGGACACCGTTTGCGGCAGCAAACGTCAGGGGGCGACCTAAGTTTCTCTGGCGGGCGTAGCCTGTGAAGCGCCGCCTGTGGCGGAAGAAGCGAACAGGGTACGGCGCATAGCGGCACGCCGCTGCCTGTGGCAGATACAGGCGGGACGCTATGACCGCAGCGTCCGGCAAGCATGAGGCTTTATGCCGAAATGCGAGCCGTCTGACGCAAGGGTCGTTTGTCTTATACGCAAGGCGTATGCCGCAGCGGAAAGACGCTGACGGCAAGAGGGAGCTTCCGCCTTGATTCCCATTGATGGAGTCTATCCGTTCCTGTCTCTTTGTGCAAGAACAAAGAGATGGGGGTACATATCCCCCTGCGGCCCCCGAGGGCCGCAAACCTTGGAACAAGGCCCAATGTGGGGCCGCCCTTACATTCAATATCAAGCGTAACGCCCAGGGTAGCGTTCCATACCGAAATAAAGCATGAAACGGGCAATTCGGGCGGCTAATATCCACCACTACGGGTGGAACTCAATTCACCCTCAATAAGGCAAATCGGAACGCCTATTCCGGCGTTCCCTACCGTGGCGAGTCACAATACATGAACACGGGCGGATAATATCCGCTCCTACGGTTTTGTGCCGCCCTCGTTTTCCACCTGAACAAAACAAATAAAAAAGCGGCTCAAAGAGCCGCTCTGTTTTTTGTTTTATTCCGTTTGGAACTCCCGTTCCGCCTCCTGCTTCGCGAGGTGCTCATCATAGGCCGCGAGCACCGCCTCCTCCATGGACTTTCGGGCTTCGGGAGTGATGGGGTGGACAATGTCACGGAAAACGCCGCTCTCGTCCTTGCGGCTCGGCATGGCCACGAAAAGCCGCTCCGGCCCGGCAATGACCTTGAGGTCGTGCACCGCGAGGTCGTGGTCAATGGTGACGGAGACAAGGGCCTTGAGCCTGTCGTTATCGTAGGTTTTCCTAATGCGGATATCAGTGATGTTCATAATATTGATCCTCCAAATGTTTTCTGGAGGGATTTTTGACCGAAAAGGCGGGCTCTATTCAAAGCCCGCCGCAAAAACAAACAATATCCAAATAAAAATCCCCGCCGAAAAAATATACGGCGGGGATTATAGAGGAGGAAATTTACGTCAGGTAATAATTTTGGTGGCTGCGTCGGTGCCGTCGTCCTCATAGACGTGGAAACCGTCGAAATCGAGGAAAATGTCGTCGCCGATTTCGTATTCGTCATAGGTCTCCGGCGGAGCGATGACCCGGACGCCCTTGCCGTTTGGCAGGCGGACGTAGCAGTCGTTGACGTCGCCCATGAAGGTCTTGTTGTCGAGGACGCCCCGGAGCTTGCCGCTCTCTCTGGAGAGGTGTATGTTCTCCGGGCGGATGGCGACCACAACGTTGCCGGTGAGCTCGCCGTCGTAGTCGAGCACCTGGTCGGTGCCGGCGACGGTGATTTTGCCGTTCTCTGAAACGCCCTTAATGAAGTCGATTTTGCCGACGAAGGCGGCCACAAACTGGTTTGCGGGCTTGCGGTATATCTCCATAGGCGGGCCCACCTGCTGGATAACACCGTCGTTGATGACTATGACCTTGTCGGACATGGTCATGGCCTCCACCTGGTCGTGGGTGACGTAGACGACGGTGATGCCGAGCTTTTTCTGAATGGCCTTAATCTCAAAACGCATGCTCTCGCGGAGCTTGGCGTCGAGGTTTGAAAGAGGCTCGTCGAGGAGCAGGAGGTTCGGCTCCGCCACAAGGGCGCGCCCGAGGGCCACGCGCTGCTGCTGGCCGCCGGAAAGCTGGGAGGGTATGCGGTCCGCGTACTGGCTCAGGTGCACGACCTCCATAATGGCCTCCACCTTCTGCTTGATGACGTCCTTCGGGACTTTCTTTATCTTGAGCGGATAGGCAATGTTGTCAAAGACGGTCATGTGGGGCCAGACGGCGTAGCTCTGGAAAACCATGCCTATGTCGCGCTTCTCCGGCGGGACGAAGGTCTTGTCGGAGCTGACGACCTTGTCGTCAATGGTGATGGTGCCGGAGGTGGGCTTTTCAAAGCCCGCCAGCATACGCAGCATGGTGGTTTTTCCGCAGCCGGAGGGACCCAGGAGGGTCACAAACTCCTTATCCTCAAAAACCTGGCTGAATTCCTTGAGCACTTCTACGCTTCCGAAGCATTTTCTTACTTTATCTATTTTAATGGTAGACATTTTGCTGATCTCCTTTCAGTTTAAATTGAGAACTTGCCCTTGGTCACTTTGTTGAGCACCCAGTTGACCACCACAACGAATATCAGGATGGCTGCGGCCATGGCCGAGGCGGTCTGCTGGCTGTGATAGGTCTGGTACTGATAGAGCTCGTAACCAATGGTCTTGGTGTTGGTGGAGTAAAGGAGAGTCGACATCGTAAGTTCGTAGAAGCAGGGCATGAAAATGAGGAACCAGCCGGCCACCACCGAGGGGGCTATGAGCGGCAGGGTCACGTCCTTGAATCGCCGCACCCACGAAGCGCCGGAGATCTGTGCCGCTTCCTCCAGGGATTCGTGTATCTGGCTCATGGCGGAGACAATGGTCCTCATGCCCATGAGCAGGTATTTTATCATGTAGGCCACTATGATGATGAACAGGGTGTTGTAGATGTTGATGCCGAATTTGCCGTTCATGGTCATTATGAGGCCCAGGGCGATGACTATGCTCGGGGTGCCGGAGCCGAGGGTGATGAGAAAATCAGGTATCTTGCGGCCGCGGGCACGGGTCCTGGTGAGCAGGTAGGCCATGACGCAGGAAATGACAATGCCGAGGGTCGCCGCCACGGAGGCGGAGATAATGGAGTTCTTGGCGGAGTTGAGTATCTGGGGACGGGTAAATACCGTCTGCCAGTATTTGAGGGTGAAGTTTCCGGCTTCGGAAAGGCTCTTGCCCATGTTGACTGTGAAGGAGGTGGCGAAAACCGTCGCAAAGGGGATAACGACGACGATTATGGCGAAGATGATTACGCCGATAGTGGCGGGAATGCGCCATTTGCCGAGGTCCACAATGTTGGGGCGGGTGGATTTGCCGGAGACGGTTATGTATTGTTTGCGGCCGACGACGAAGGTGGAGAGATAGAGCACCAGGTTCGCAATGAGCATCAGGAAAACCGCGAGGGTGGTGGCGTCGGAAAGTCCTTCGCTGGAGCCGATATATACGAAGTCAATGATACGGGTGGTGACGGTATCCACGTTGCCCGGAGCGCCGATGATGGACGGGATTCCGTAGCAGGAGGCGGCGGATACGAAAACCAGCAGGGCCGCCGCGACGATACTCGGCGCCATCATGGGCAGAGTTATCGTTTTGACGGTTTTAAGGGGTGAGGCGCCGGAAATTTTGGAGGCCTCCTCCAAAGAGGGGTCCATGTTTTCCATGGCGCGGGAGATGGTGATGAACGCGTAAGGGTAATAGAAGGTGGTGAGCACCCAGATGAGTCCGCCGACGCTGTATATGTTGAAGGGCGGCTCGGCAAGGTGGAACAGCTCCTGGAGGAATACGTTGAGGGTTCCGACTCTGGGGTTGAGAAGCCTCAGCCACGCCATAGCGCCCACGTAGGGCGGGACCATATAGGTCATTACGAAAAGCGTGCGGAAGAATTTCTTGAAATGCAGATTGGTGCGTCCCACGAGCCACGCCAGAGGGAAGGCGATGAGAACGCCGAGCACCATGGAGCAGCTTGCAGTGACTATTGTGTTGCGCAGAGCCGTCCAGTTGAGCGGATAGGAATAGACGCGCTGAAAGGCCTCAAGAGAGAAGGTCCCCGCCGGGAAAAACGCCCTGAAAACGAGGTAGAGCAGGGGGAACACTTCAAAAATCACCAGAAAGGCGATTATCGCGAAAATGATGATCCATTTTACGTCGAAGTAAAACTTTTTGTTTGCGGTGGGCTTTTCCGCAACTGCTGTATTCGCCATGACACAACGCCCCTTTTTATCAGATTACAGTAAATAATGCCGGGATACTGAAAATTGCGGCAGGAGGACGCCCCAGAGGGGCGCCCTCCGCCGAAAAGACACAAAACAGAACTATGTAACTACTTAAAATCAGGATTCAGGAATTTTAACTCTTTCCTCAAATGCGGTACGCACTTCGGAACGATTCTTGTAGCAGAACTCCCAGTCAACGCTCATGACGTTCTCGAGGATTTCGGAGGTGGGGATTGCGTCATAGGGAGGCTCGGGATAGTCGGCTCTTACGGAGTGCATCCAGCCGGCGACGATGGCGGACTGACCTTCAAGGGAGAGGAACCAGTCGGTGATGACTTCGCAGGCGGCGGAGTTGGCGTTGGCGCTCATCTCATCGCTGATGGTCATAATGGGGGACGGGCAGACGATGGTGCCGTCGGTGGGATAGATGCAGGCGATCTTGGAGCCCTCTTCCTCTCTCTTCTTGAGGACGGACTCTTCGAGGATCATGATCTCTTTGCACTCGCCGGTCTCAAGCTTGGTGAGGGCGACGGAGCCGGACTCGACCATAACGTCCTGTGCTGCGAGAGCGTCGAAATACTCATAGCCGTAGTTGCTGCTGAGGGCCACTGCGGAAGCGAGAGCGGTACCGGAGGTGAGGGGGTTGGACATGGAGATCATGCCTTTGAGGTCGGCGTTGTTTGCGAAATCATAAAGGGAGGTGGCCAGCTCATCCTCAGAGTAAAGCTCGGGGTTGTAAGCAAGGACCATGTTGCTGATGCGGACAGGGTACCAGTAGCCTTCGGGGTCATAATCGAAAGCGAGGTTCTCGGCTTCGGGGGATTTGTAGGCGTGGAGAAGGCCCATTTCCTTGAGCTCAAGAGCGTAGGAGGGCTCAGCGACCATAAGGATGTCGCAGCCGAGCTTGCCGCCTTCGAGTTCAGCGGTAACCTTGGACTGGATGGTGCCGGTGCCGCCCTGGAAGAACTCTATCTCGCAGTTCGGGAAAACGGTGTCAAGAGTTACCTGGAGAGCTTCGATAATGTCCTGATACATAGAGGTGTAGATTACGACTTTGCCAGTTACTTCCTCGTGGATCTCAAGGTCTTCGGTGTCGATGCTGGATTTGGGGCCGCAGGCGGCAAGACCGAGGACCATGACTGCTGCCATAAGTATGGCAAGAATCTTTTTCATGATGTTTCCTCCTTGAATAAATAATTCAAATAAGTGGTTACAGATTGCTCTGCATCACAATTACATTATAGTCAGAAAGCTTTTCAAAATCAATTTTCAAAATCGTGAGAGGCTGTAAAAAAATGTCTGTAAATTTTGTGTAAAATTGCTACAAAAAATTCGTAAAATGAAAATAAATTTAATTTTTCTACATCTTTTTGGGTTGTTAAATTTTTATCTTTGTGCAATTTGCATATTTGAACAATTTGTGAATAGTACAAAATGCCGAAATTTCAGCGAAAAAAGAAATTTTCGATTTTTACCATATTTTCAATTCGCGAATTATACATATTCAATAATGCAAAAAAGGAACCCTCCAAACCTTTCACAAAAATGCAAATAGCTATTTCTTTTTTCTGCGTTTTGCCGTATAATAGATACGGCAGGCCGCCCCCCCGGCGGCAAAAACAGCGTTAAGGAAGCGTTAGCAATGAATATAGACGAAAATCTTCTCAAAACGAGAAAGCATCTCCATTTCATCGGCATAGGCGGTTCGGGCATGTTCCCCATGGTGCAGATACTCCACGGCGAGGGCTACTATATAACCGGCTCGGACAACAACGAGACCGAGACGGTCAAAATCGAGCGGAAAATGGGAATCCCCGTGGCCATGGGCCAGCGGGCGGAGAATATCGAGGGGGCGGACCTCATCGTATATACCGCCGCCATAATGGCGGATAACCCGGAGCTCATCGCCGCCAGGGCCTCCGGCGTGCCCTGCCTCGAGCGGAGCGAGATGCTCGGGCTTCTTTCAAGGCGGTACAGCAAGGCCGTCTGCGTCTCCGGCACCCACGGAAAGACCACCACCAGCGGAATGATTGCCCAGGTGCTCCTTGAGGGGGGCTACGACCCCAGCGCCTTCATCGGCGGCAAGGTAAAGGCCCTGGGCGGCAGCGGCAGAGCCGGAAAGAGCGACATTTTCGTGGTCGAGGCCTGCGAGTTCGTGGACACTTTCTTGAAGCTCTCCAACGATATTTCGGTGATTCTCAACATTGACAACGACCACCTGGACTATTTCGGCACCATTGAAAACTCCATAAAGTCCTTCCGCAAATTTGCGGAGAACAACACCGGGCTCCTGGTCATCAACGGCGACGACGCCAACACCATGAAGGCGGTGGAGGGCCTCGACAAGGAGATTATCACCTTCGGCTGGAGCGACAGAAACGACTACTACCCGGAGAATGCCCGTTCCCTCGGCGGGGCGAAGTCCGGCTATATGCTGATGTACCAGGGCGAGCCCCTGGCGGAGATAAAGCTCTCCATTCCCGGAAAGCACAACGTGCTCAACTCCCTGGCCTGCGCCGCGGTGTGCATCCACCTCGGCATGAAGCCGGAGGAAGTGGCTGAGCACATTGACAAGTTCCCCGGAGCGGGGCGCCGCTTTGAGGTGCTCGGTGAGGTCGGCGGCGTCACCATAGCCGACGACTACGCCCACCACCCGACGGAGCTGGCGGCGACTTTGAGAGCCGCAAAGGAGATGGACTTCAATGAGGTCTGGGCGGTTTTCCAGCCCTTCACCTATTCCCGCACCTATCTCCTGATGGACGACTTCGTGAAGGCCCTCTCCATTGCGGACCACGTGGTCATGAGCGAGATCATGGGCAGCAGGGAAAAGAACACCTACAATATATATACAAAGGACCTTGCGGAAAAAATTCCCGGAAGCGTCTGGTTCAATACCTTTGAGGAAATGGCGGACTACACCCTCGCGAACGCGAAGCCCGGGGACCTTGTTATTACCCTCGGCTGCGGCGACGTTTACAAATGCGCCTATCTTATGGCGGGGATAAAGTAAGGAGGACGAAAATGAAAACAATTCCGAGGCTGGCGGACGACATGCGCATCTATCTCGCCAGTGAAAAGCTTGAAAATGAGGAGGTCCTCGAGACCCTGCTCGAGAGCAGGGAGGAGGAGGAAGCGGCGCTTCTCACCGCGCGCCAGAAGGTGAGCGACGTCTTTCTCGGCTACATACTCCCGGCGGAAAAGGGAGCGAAATCCGGCCGGCTCGACCTCGACGGCTTTTTTGCCCTTCTTCTGAAGCTGACGGAGAAGTACCCGAAGGAGTGGCGGGAGCTGCGGGACAAGTACGAGGCGGACGGCATCACGAAGCACTCCCCGCGCCTCAACGCCATGATCGACAAATATGAGGAGCTTTCGACGGTTTTCCAGAGCATGGTGGACGAAGCGAAGGAGTAAAAGCGCCTTTCGGAAGGGCCTTTGAAGATAAAGGCTCTGAAATAAAATTTTTGGGCGGCCTCCGGGCCGCCGTTTTTTTTTGGCCTGAAGAGCGGGCGGAAGCGGATTCAACGTGCGCCGCGCCATGTATCCGTAGGGGCGGGTATTAGCCGCCCGAATTGCCCGTTTTATGTCTTATTTCGGCAGGGAACGCCTGGCGTGTTGCGCGTATCGCAACCTACTACGGTAGGGAACGCCGTCTGCGGCGTTCCGTTTAAGAAAAGTTGTTCAAAATAAAAGAAAAAATTATGAGAAATTTTTATTTTCGCCCTATGGCGGATATTTTCTCGAAAAAACTCGCGGCAATCTAAGCCCTATGTTCATGGAGCGGTTTTCCGCTTGGAGACAGCTTCGCAATGGGGGAAAACCGCTCTGCCGCATTCGTTTTTTCTCAAAAACACCCGCCATAAGGGCGCCCGGGTGGGGAGAGGCAAGTGCGCCTTCGGCGCACGGTGCTCCCGCACCATGCGATGTAGTCGGGACACCCCCTGCGAGGGGCAGGGGGTGGGTCGCGGAGCGCAAAGGGTCGTGCCGCCTTGGTACGCTGAAATCTGCTGTCGGCCTGAACGACAGCAGTTGAGATTAGAAATATGACCTTTCCCAGCAACAGTTTCTCCCCCTCTGAGGGGGAGCGTTTGCGGGAGCAAACGGTGGGCGTAGCCTGCGAAGCGCGCCCAGTGGTTAAGAGGGGACCCCGAAAGTCGCAAGACTTTTGGGGAAGAGGAGCGGCAACAAAGCGGCTTTCGGCGTTTCGCAAAGCGAAACACCGAAAAAACGGAGTTCGCCGCGACGAAGCGAGCGGGGTACGGCGCATAGCGGCACGCCGCTGCCTGTGGCAGATATAGGCGGGACGCTATGACCGCAGCGTCCGGCAAGCATGAGGCTTTATGCCGAAATGCGAGCCGTCTGACGCAAAGGGTTCTTTTCCTTATAATGCGCATGCTGCAGAAATTTTTGGGCACCGCAAGAGGGAGCTTTTGCCTTGATTCCCATTGATGGGGGATATCCGTTTCCGTCTCTTTGAGCAAGATCAAAGAGATGGGGGTACATATACAAAGCGAAAGGCGGTGGGCTTAGACCCCACCCTACCGCAGAGGGTAAAATGTGCAGGAAGCGGAACGCCCTTCCCGGCGTTCCCTGCGCTTTGCGCCAATGCGCCGCGGCGCAAACTTCCCACTTGACAAACCGCTTTATTATCGTATATAATCGGTATGTTATAAATATTTAAACGGCTTTGATGGGGTCAACCGGAAAGCGCCCGGCACAGAGAGCCGCCCGTTTGCTGAAAGGGCGGCGTGAGGCGGCTTCGGAAGCCGCCCCGGAGCCACCGGGAGAGATCCCGGCGGGTGCCTCCCGTTAAAGAGGCGCAAAAGCGGCCGCCCAAGGGCGGCAATTTGGGTGGTACCACGGAGCAGTCTTCGTCCCTTTCGCCTTTAAAGGCGGGGATGGAGGCTTTTTTATTTTTCGCGGCGGAAGCTTTCCCCGCGGCCACGGTCCGCCCCAAAAAAGTTATTTATTTGAAAGGAATGATATAAAAATGGAATGGATGGGCGTAAACGACATCCGCGAGAGCTTCCTCAGCTTCTTTGAGAGCAAGGGCCACAAGAGGCTGCCGAGCTTTCCGCTTCTTCCGAAGGACGACAAGAGCCTTCTTCTCATCAACTCCGGCATGGCGCCGATGAAAAAATGGTTCCTGGGACAGGAGGAACCCCCCTGCCACAGAGTCACCACCTGCCAGAAGTGCATCCGCACCCCGGATATCGACAACGTGGGCAAGGACGACCGCCACGGCACCTATTTTGAGATGCTCGGCAACTTCAGCTTCGGCAACTACTTCAAAAAAGAGGTTATTCCCTGGGCCTGGGAGTACTTCACCGAGGTCATAAAGCTCCCCAAGGAGAAGCTCTACGTCACAGTTTATGAGGACGACGACGAGGCCTACGACATCTGGCACAACGTCATCGGCCTTTCCGAGGACAGGATCTTCCGTTTCGGAAAAGAGGACAACTTCTGGGAGATCGGCTCCGGCCCCTGCGGCCCGTGCTCGGAAATTTACTTTGACCGCGGCCCTGAGCACGGCTGCGGAAAACCGGGCTGCACAGTCGGCTGCGATTGCGACCGCTATATCGAGGTGTGGAACCTCGTTTTCTCCCAGTTTGACTCCGATGGCGAGGGCAACTACGAGAGAATGGAGCACCCGAACATCGACACCGGCATGGGCCTTGAGCGTCTCGCCTGCGTCATGCAGGGGGTGGACAACCTCTTCGAGGTTGACACCGTGCAGAACATTATGAAAAAAATCGGCGAGATCGCCGGCGTAAAATATCACGACGACCCTGAAAAGGACGTCTCCCTCCGCGTTATCACCGACCACGTCCGTTCCACCACCTTCATGATTTCCGACGGCGTAATGCCCGCCAACGAGGGTCGCGGCTACGTGCTCAAACGCCTGCTCAGAAGGGCGGCCCGCCACGGCAGGCTCCTCGGCATCAACGAGCCCTTCATCTACAAGGTCGTAGATACCGTCATCGAGGAGAACAAAGTTGCCTATCCGGAGCTGGTTGAGCACGGAGACTACATCAAGAAAGTCATCCTCTCCGAGGAGGAGCGTTTCTGCCGCACCATTGACCAGGGCTTCGAGCTGCTCAACGATTACACCGAAAAGCTTGAGCAGAGCGGCGAAAAGGTGCTCCCCGGAGACGTCGCCTTCAGGCTTTACGACACCTTCGGCTTCCCCCTGGACCTCACCGAGGACATTCTTGAGGACAAGGGAATCACCGTCGACGAGGAGGGCTTTAACGCCCTCATGGGCGAGCAGAAAAAGCGCGCTCGCGACGCCAGAGCCTCCGCCAACGGCGTCTCCTGGGTGGAGGACAACCTCGCCTCCCTCGGCGACGTAAAGACCAAGTTCGTGGGCTACGACAGAATGGACTCCGCCGCGGAGGTGCTCGCCATACTCAAGGACGGCGAGCTTGCCCAGGACATTGAGGAGGGAGAAGAGGGCGTAATTATCCTCGATTCCACTCCTTTCTACGCCGAAATGGGCGGCCAGGTGGGCGACCGGGGCGTAATTTCCGAGGGTCCCTCCATTTTCAACGTCACCGACTGCAAAAAATCCCCCACGGGTCTTTATATGCACATAGGCGTCATGGGCTCCGGCGTGCTCAGGACCGGCGACTCCGTCCGCGCCCGCCTCACCGAGTCCATCAGGAACGCCACCGAGCGCAACCACACCGCCTGCCACCTGCTCCAGAAGGCCCTCCGTGAGGTGCTCGGCGAGCACGTGCACCAGGCGGGCTCCTACGTGGATGAGCACCGCTGCCGCTTCGACTTCAGCCACTTCTCCGCTATGACCGCCGAGGAAATTGCCGAGACTGAGAAGATAGTCAACGAGATGATCCTTTCCGCCCTGGACGTGGACATCAGCGAAAAGCCCATTGAGGAAGCGAAGAAAATGGGCGCCATGGCGCTCTTTGGCGAGAAATACGGCGACGTCGTCCGGGTGGTGGACGTGTCCGGCCGCTCCATTGAGTTCTGCGGCGGCACCCACGTCTGCAACACCAGCCGCATAGGCCTTTTCAAAATCCTCAGCGAGTCCTCCGTCGCCGCCGGCGTAAGGCGTATCGAAGCCACCACCGGCACCGGCGTGCTCGAGTACATTGAGCAGATGAACGAGACCCTCGGCGAGACCGCCGCGAACCTCAAGGTCAACGGCATCGGCGAGGTGGCCCAGAAATCCGCCGCCGTCATGGCTGAACTCAAGAACAAGGACAAAGAGATCGAGGAGCTCAACAACAAGCTCGCCCAGCTCAGAGTGGAGAGCCTCATAGGCTCCGCCAAGGAGATATGCGGCCTCAAGTTCATCTGCGCTAAGCTGGAGGGCGTGAACCCCGGCAGCCTGCGCATCATGGGCGACCACCTGAAGTTCAAGGCCCCCGACGCCATCGCGCTTCTTGCCTCCGTCACCGGGGATAAGGTCAGCGTGCTCGTGGTCTGCGGTCTCGAGGCCCTCAAAGAGGGCGCCCACGCCGGCAAGATCGTCAAGGAGATCTCCTCCATGGCGGGCGGTTCCGGCGGCGGCAGACCCGACAGCGCCATGGGCGGCGCGAACCCCGACATGATCGACGAGGCCCTTGCATCCGCCGCGGAGATTGTCGAGACCCTGCTCATAAATAAATAAAGTAAATAAAATAATATGGGGCGGCCCCGCCGCCCCGCTGAATTTCTACGAAAGGAGGGCCGTTTATGGAAGACTGCCTTTTCTGCAAAATCGCCGCGGGCGAAATCCCCAGCAAGAAGCTCTTTGAGGACGAGAGGGTGCTCGCCTTTTACGACGTGGACCCCCAGGCTCCCACCCATTTCCTTGTAATTCCGAAGGAGCACATCGGGAGCGCCGGGGAAGTTACCCCGGAAAACAGCGATATTGTGGCCTATATCTTTGAGGTCATCGCAAAAATCGCGAAGGAGCTCGGGATAGAGAGCTTCCGCGTCGTCACCAACTGCGGCGCCGACGCCGGCCAGAGCGTCCCGCACCTCCATTTCCATGTCCTCGCCGGCCGGGAGCTCGGCTGGCCTCCGGGCTGAGCGCAAAAATGTTGAAAGGACCGCTTTGCGGTCCTTTTTTTTGCGCCGATTTGAGCACGATATGTTACAAAACAGTGCTCGCTCCGTGTTATATGTTTGGATTTTGCGGAGCAACACCCCCTGCCCCCTCGTAGGGGGTGTCCCGATTACATCGCATGGTGCGGGAGCACCGTGCGCAGAAGGCGCACCTTCCTCTCCCCACCAGGACGCCCTTATGGCGGGTGTTTTTGAGAAAAAACGAATGCGGCAGAGCGGTTTTCCC
>JBJEQR010000022.1:0-55372 GCA_051881855.1 Oscillospiraceae bacterium | reverse complement strand
AAAACCCAGTGTTTTCAAGGCTTCCGACCTTTGCCCCTATTATAACAGAAGAGTCGATCCTCCGGACGATACCGGTTGCTTTCATATATAAAACCTCCTGCTAAAACTTGGTTTGACAACCATAGTATCTGCAAAAAAAATTGCGATATGCAGGCCGGGAAAGCTGGGTGAATTTCTCAGCGCAGGGGAAACAACAATATATCACATTTAAATATTGTAAATAATATAATACAATTATAAATATAAAAACAGTTCGGAGTTCTGAGGCTGCGGCGGGGTGTAAAATTTCAATATATTTACAAAAAGCAACAAAAGTTGGAATTAAATTGAAAAATATTTTGTTTCCTAACGGGAAAAACTCAATTAACACTTGCAAAGAAAGTAATGCTATGCTAAAATGGTTTAAAACTTAACGTGAGGTATTGTGCGCAATTTTGGAACCGAAAACCGCAGAATAGCACGTTGAGTCTTTGGGATTTTTGATAACAGAGAGGATGCCCGCACGCAAAAACGGCGGTTTTAGACCTCTGTTGATAAAAGTCAGTAAAAAAATTATAGGAGGAAATTTAGAATGAAAAGCACATTCACAAAAGCAGTGAGTCTTCTTCTTGCTCTTGTAATGGTACTTAGCTTCGCAGCCTGCAATAAGGATGACGGCGGAAACGACGACAACAATCCTACCGTTACTGCAGAACCCGATACTTATACCTATAAGAGCTATTCCACTGCTCTCGGCAACAACTGGAACCCCCACACCTGGGAAACCAACGCTGATGATACTATCCAGAGCTACATCACCAGCCCCTTCTGCACCATGTCCATTCTCGACTCCGAGAACGGCGTATATCAGTGGGTTTGGGAAATGGCCACCGGCATCACTGACGTGACCGCTGACCACCAGGACGACCTCGTAAAATACAACGTAAACCTTCCTGCAGGCCAGACCGCAGAGGAGACCACCGAAGGTTTCGTTTGGGAGATCGCTCTTAACCCCGAAGCAAGATGGGAGAACGGCGAGCCTATCAATGCTGACTCTTACATGTACTCCATGGAGCAGCTCCTCAACCCCGAAATGAAAAACTACCGCGCAAACCTCTACTATTCCGGTGAGAGCGCAGTAGCAGGCGGCGAGGGCTATTACTTCTCCGGCAGCACCGCATGGCTTGACTCTCTTGGTGCATATGCTATTGCTGACCTTGTTCTTGGCGAGGACGGCACCTATGCAGCAGCAGACGGCACTGAGCTTAGAATTGCTCCTTCCGCAGCTCTTGACTGGCTCGGCGGCAACACCCTCGGCGACTATGTAGGCGCTTATGGCGACGCTATGTTCGATGTAGCTTCCTATGATGCCCTCGTAGCTCTTGCAGACGAGAACGGATATGTTGCTCTGACCGATGAGTCTCTCCAGCTTCTCGTAAACGTCATCACCTTCTCTCCCGACTGGGGCGAGACTGATGCTGACGCATGCAACTATCTCGTTTATGGCAAATCCTATCCTGAGACCACTTTCGATACCGTTGGTCTTTACAAAGTTGATGATTACACCATCCGCTATGTAACTCAGTCCAGACAGGACTACAACTACTTCCTCACCTCCTGCACCAGCACTTGGCTTGTATATGAGGATCTCTATGAGGCAGGCAAAGACACCACCGGTTCTCTTGTAACCACCAACTACGGCACCTCCAAAGACACCAGCATGTCCTATGGTCCTTACAAGATCGAGTCCCTCCAGGACGGCAAACAGATCGTATTCGTACAGAACCCCGAATGGTACGGTTATGAAGAACAGGAAGACGGTTCCCTCCTTTCCATGACCAACTTTGAGGTTGACGGCCAGTCCGTACAGCAGTACAAGACCACCAAGATCGTCATCGACGTTATGGATGAAGCAGCCGCAAAACAGGCATTCCTCAAAGGCGAGCTCTCCGAGTGGACTCCTTCCGCTGACGACCTTCTCACCTACTCCACCAGCGACGTGCTCTACAAAGTAGATGAGACCTACACCATGTCCTTCTTCTTCAACTGCGGCCTTGAAGCCCTCCAGGAGATGGATAGATCCAAAGGCAACACCAACTCCGTCGTTCTCTCCAACGACAACTTCCGTAAAGCAATGTCCCTCTCCATCGACAGAGCAGAGTACGTAACTGCAACCACCGGTTACAAACCCGCATACTCCCTCATGAACAACCTCTACTTCTACGATGTATACAATGATCCTACCTCTTCCTATAGAAACTCTGAGCCCGCAATGCAGGCTATCTGCAACCTCTATGGCGTTGAGTACGGCGAGGGCAAAGCATATGCAACCCTTGAAGAGGCTTACAAATCCATCAACGGCTACAACCTCACTGAAGCTAAAGAGCTCATGAAAGTTGCATGCCAGGAGCTTGTTGAAGCCGGCCTCTACACTGAGGGTCAGGACATCTACGTACGTATCGGCTGGGCAAAAGGCGCACTTGAGTCCGACGACAACAACTGCGTAGAGCTCCTCAACAAATTTGTAAACGCTGCTCTTGAAGGCTCCGGCTTCGGCAAGATCACCTTCGAAGCAGTCGGCAACATCAACGACCGTTATGGCGATACCGCTAACGGCGAGTACGCTATCGGCTATGGCGCATGGGGCGGCGCTGCATTCTATCCTTTCCGCAACATGCAGGTATATTGCAACACTGACCAGTACAGCGTAAACGAAATCGGATGCTGGGATCCTGCTGTTGAGACCCTCACCATCAATGTTGACGGCGAAGACGTCACCATGACTTGGAAAGATTGGTCCAACGCTCTCATCGGCTCCGGTCCTTATGCAGCAGCACCTAACGAGACCAAACTCGAGATCACTGCTGTTATGGAAGAGGAATTCCTTAAGAAATATTATCGTATTCCTCTCTGCGGAACCACTGCCTGCTTCATGCTCGCATATCAGTGCAGCTACTACACCGATGAATACAACATCATGTATGACTTCGGCGGCCTCCGTCTCATGCAGTACAACTACACCGACGCTGAGTGGGCTGCATTCGTAGCAGAACAGGGCGGCACTATCGCTTACGAATAATCAATAGGCCTTTTGGCAATTTGAATATTCAAATCATGGTCGGCAGGGGAGGACTATGTTCTCCCCTGCCACTAATGGTATGTTAAAGGCTTTTATGAGACATACTATTCTTCGGTAAATACTGCCAATCCTTTGCGCAGTGGCCTTTTGTAAGGATTTTGCCGTCATATGGATCGGCAATTTTTACGGAGGAATGGTAATTTTTGTTTTATTATATAAGCCTTGATTAAGGAGAGATGATTTAGTGGGTAAATACGTTGTAAAACGACTGGTTCTGATGGTCTTTACGCTTTTCGTCATTATGACTATCTGCTTCATGCTGATCAGAATCCTTCCGAGAGAGCTCCCCACTGATAAGGTGCTTCAGCAGGTAATGCTGGACCGCTGGGAGGCCCTCGGATACAATGAACCTTTACTTACGCAGTATTGGATTTATCTTAAAAATATATTTACAAGCTGGGATTTTGGTACCTCATGGTACATTTCTGTCCGCACTCCCGCCTGGGACGTTCTGACGGGCAGGCTCCTTCCCACCGTTCTCGTAAACCTCTATTCCCTCATTGTCGCCGTGCCGATCGGTATTCTGACCGGTGTTTTTGCGGCAATCAAAAAGAACACCTGGTGGGACTCTTTCATCAGCACGGCGGTAATGATTTTCATTTCCGTACCGAGCTACGTTTACGCATTCCTCGTGCAGTATTTTCTCTATTTCAAACTCGGCTGGATTCCGATTACGGTCTACTCTCTGGCTGACGCCGGAGGAAGCTGGTTCACCGGCAAGATGTTTTACAGTATGATAGGCGCTATCATAGCCCTGTCCTTCGGTGAAATCGCCGGACTTTGCCGTTTCACCCGTGCGGAGCTGACCGAGACACTTACTTCCGATTATATGCTTCTTGCCCGCACGAAAGGACTTACAAGAGCGCAGGCCACAGTGCGCCACGCGCTCAAGAACGCAATGGTGCCGATCCTGCCTATGATCATAGGCAGCTTCATCAGCGTTCTCAGCGGCTCAATGATCATTGAGCAGATTTTTGCCATCCCCGGCGTCGGACAACTTTATATACAGTCTATTAACCTTCTGGACTACGACGTCTTTATGATGGATACTGTTTTCTACACCTTTGTAGGTCTTCTCGCGGGTATCGTTGTTGACATAAGCTACGGCTTCATCGATCCTCGTATCAGAATGGGAGAGAGGTGATATGACTGTGAATAACGCTGAATATGAACACATTCCTGCTGAAAAGTTCAGATTTGTGCATGAGGGCGAGCGCCTCACCGACAAACAGTTCGAGGATAAGCCCATAGGCTATTTCAAGGACGCCTGGATACGCTTCCGCAAGAACAAAGCCTCCGTTGTCGCCACGGTCATAATCGTGATAATCGTTCTTTTCGCGTTCCTTGCTCCGCTTCTGAACACAAGATATGACAGCCGTTTCCTTGACACCTATTATTCCAAAAAGGGACCGAGGAATCTCGTGCTCAGGGAAATCGGCCTTGCCGACGGCGGCGCAAACCGCAACTTCTCCGAAAAAGGCCTTATCAGGGCCATTGCAGTGGGTATCGGCGCGGAGGACTGGGACGGCCACGGCGCCACTCTTGAGGAGGGCATGGAGAGCTACTATCAGCCCATGCTCAAAATCGGCGAGGGCGTCACAAGCCTTGACGCTCTCAAAAAGGAGACCGTCACCTACGCCGGCCGCATAGACACCTACCTCGAAGTGGGCTTCCTTTACAGAAGCATCGAGCAGAGCGAGTATCAGAGCATACGCGCCTTCGAGGAGGAGACCGGCCTCAAGGTGCTCTATCCCCTTATCGAGGATAACCAGTACAACCCGGACTCCACCGACGCCAACAACTGGTACAAAATGGTCAAGAATCAGCCTGTCAGCGTTTCCTCTGACGGCAGCGTAAAGACCATCAAGTACGAGCCCGGCATGGTGCTGGAGGACAACTATAAACGCGACGCCGACGGCAACCTCAAGTACTACGAGTACACCGGCGGCGGCACTCAGGAGACCGCTCAGTACAAAGTGCGCGTTCTCTATTATAACTATTATATTTACCGCAACGGCTTTGAGCCCGAATACCTCATGGGTACGGACAGCCAGGGCTATGACATGATGCTCCGTCTCGCCGGCGGCATCCAGCTCAGCCTTCTCGTAGCTGTCAGCGTTTCCGTTATCAACTTCGTGCTCGGCGCTATCTACGGCGCTATCGAGGGCTACTACGGCGGCGCCATCGACCTTATTCTGGAGCGTGTCTCCGATATTCTGTCGGGTGTTCCGTTTGTGGTTGTGGCAACGCTGTTCCAGATACACCTGTCGGCAAAGGTGGGCGCGATACCAAGCCTGCTGTTCGCCTTCGTTCTGACAGGCTGGATAGGAACCGCAAGCCGTGTCAGAACTCAGTTCTACCGCTTTAAAAATCAGGAATTCGTAATGGCGGCGAGGACCCTCGGCGCAAGGGACAGAAGGATCATCTGGAAGCACATCTTCCCGAACTCCCTCGGCACTATCATTACCTCCAGCGCCCTCGTCATCCCGAGCGTTATCTTCAGCGAGTCCATGCTCAGCTACCTCGGCATTGTAAAACTCGGCACCGCGGCACAGACCTCCCTTGGTACCCTGCTTTCCGACGCGAGCAAAATCTGGACCAACTACCCGCACCTGATGATAATGCCCGCTATCGCGATTTCCCTCTTGATGATTTGTTTCAACCTTTTCGGCAACGGTCTGCGCGACGCGTTCAACCCGTCGCTGCGTGGTGTGGAGGATTAAGCTATGGATAAAATACTTGAAGTAAGAAATCTTAAAATATCCTTCCGTACCTCCGGCGGAACGCTGAAGGCAGTGCGTGACATCTCCTTTGACCTTGAGCGCGGCAAAACACTCGCAATAGTGGGCGAGTCCGGCTCGGGCAAATCCGTTACCAGTAAGGCTATCCTCGGAATCCTCGCCGGAAACTCCATTATCGAGGGCGGCGAAATTCTCTATGACGGCAAGGACCTTCTGAGAATTTCCGAGGACGAAATGTGCAAAATCCGCGGCGACAAAATCTCGATGATTTTCCAGGATCCGCTTTCCTCCCTGAACCCCATAGTGAAAATCGGCAAGCAGATCACTGAGGCCATGCTCCTCAAGAACAAGGCCAGCCGCAAAGAGGCGAAAAAGGACTTTAACTCCCTTCTCGCCGTGCTCAAAAAGAATATGCTCGAGGCAAATGACCCCTCTGAAGCTGAGAAAATCAAGAAATTTGTCGATACCTTTGACAAAATGAGCATTGAGGGCAACAAGCTCGAGAACAGCTATAACCAGGCGAGCACCGAAGCTATAGAGCTCCTTGCCCAGGTGGAGGATTTCCTCTTCATGGCGAGCAAGAAACAGCGCCTCGACGTCAAAAAGAGCCTTTCTGACTTTGAAAAACGCCTCAGCAAGGTGAAGAACCAGTTCCTCACCGCAAGCTACGACGACAGGCTGAAGGAGCTTGGAGCTGAGCTTGCCAAGGCAAAGAGCGACTACGTTCCCCAGAAGAAAAAGGACGAAAGCGCCACCGTGCTCACGGACGAGATCGTTTCCGTGCTCGAAAACCTCAAAGCGGTGCTCACTGAGATAACCTCCCAGAAAGCGCCCAACTTCTTCCGTATAGGCTACTATAAGCTCCAGAACCCCAACGCCAACCTCACCGACAGACCCGTGGAGGAGCTTGACGAATTTGCCCTCAAATATCTCAACGAGAACTTCATGAACGAGTTCATCGCCCTTGAGACCAGGGGAGTGAAGCACTCCTTTGACGTGGCCCTTGATAAGAAAAAAGCCGTGATCCCGAAGCTGGAGGAGGCCAAGAAGTTCTATGAGGGCGACTTCACCAGAGCCGAAGCCATGAAGCTCTGCAAATCCCTCGCCTCCGAGGTGGAGGCCTCCATAGACCGCCTTGAGATCAACAAGGACAGCGTGGCCTATACCTTCAGGACCGCCCTTTCAAACTCCATTGATAAGTACTTCTTCTATAAGAGAAACAATCCGAAGGAGGAGGCGCGCTTTGAGCGCCAGTCCAAAAAGCGCGACGCCCTCATCGCAAAGGGTAAGAACGTCAGCTGGAAGGTCGTCCCGAAGGTCGTGTTTGACCTTGACGAGCTGAAAGCCAACATCGTAAGCGTTATTGACCGTCTCATCGAGCGTTACAGCCAGTATATTCAGAAAGCCGGAGAGGTCGATTTCACCGCCAGAAGCATATCCCTTGTGGATTACTTCAAGGAGAAGGCCTCCCAGGTGGTATACCGCGTGACCAAGAGCATGGCAAAGGAAAAAGCCATAAAGCTCATGGAGGAAGTTGGTATCCACGAGCCGAGAACCAGATACTATCAGTATCCCTTTGAGTTCTCCGGCGGTATGCGACAGCGTATCGTTATCGCCATAGCCCTGGCGGCAAACCCGGATATTATCATCTGCGACGAGCCGACCACCGCTCTTGACGTGACCATTCAGGCCCAGATCCTTGAGCTTATCAATAAGCTCAAGGAGGAGCGCAACCTCTCCGTCATATTCATCACCCACGACCTCGGCGTCGTCGCCAATATGGCTGACGACATTGCGGTTATGTACGCGGGCAAAATAGTTGAGTACGGTACGGCGGACGACATTTTCTATGATCCCCGCCACCCCTATACATGGGCGCTGCTCTCCTCCATGCCCGACCTGGATACCAAGGAGAAGCTCGACGCCATCCCCGGCACTCCTCCGAACATGATCTATCCGCCTAAGGGCGACGCTTTTGCGGAACGCAACAAGTACGCCATGGAGATAGATTTCGAGGAGCACCCGCCGTTCTTTAAGGTTTCCGACACTCACTATGCCGCAACCTGGCTCCTTCATCCGGACGCCCCGAAGGTCGAGACGCCGAAAGCCATTACCGACAGAATCCAGCGCATGTTAAGCAAATCCGGAGGTGAGCAGAATGGAAAATAATGAACGCGAAGTTTTGCTCAAGGTTGAGCATCTGAGCCAGCACTTCGGAAAGCTAAAAGCCGTTGATGACGTCAGCTTCGACATCAAAAAGGGCGAGGTTTTCGGCCTCGTCGGCGAGTCCGGATGCGGAAAAACCACCACCGGACGCTCCATTATCAGAATTTACGACATCACCTCCGGCAGCATCTACTTCAAGGGCCAGCGCATCTGCGCCGGCACCCTCTCCTACAAAGAGGCCATTCAGAACGCCAAGAAGGAGACCAGGGAGGCCGTAAAAGCCCTTGAAAAGGAGATGGCGGAAAATCCCGAGCTCAAGGAGCAGAACGAGGCCCTTATCAAGGCCAAAAAGGAAGAGTGCGACAGGGTGATCGCGGAGAACCGCGAGCTCATCAAGAAGGCCAAATTCGACCATGAGCACTGCGACAAGGAGTACGCCAAAAACTGCGTGAAAGAGGTGGAGAAAAAATATGCTCCCCTCCTCGAGGCAGCCAAGGACAACCCCGAGGAGCTGAAAAAGCTCCACAAAAAATATAAGGACGATATCCGCATCGCCAAAAACACCAAGCTCGTCACCAATATCCAGATGATATTCCAGGATTCCATTGCCGCCCTGAACCCCCGTATGACCGTAAGAGAGATCATTGCCGAGGGACTTGTGATCAACGGAATCAAGGACAAGGAATATATTGATGAGAAAGTATATGAGATACTTGAGCTCGTGGGTCTTGTGCGTGAGCACGCAGGCCGTTACCCCCACGAGTTCTCCGGCGGACAGAGACAGCGTATCGGCATTGCCCGTTCCGTTATCATGAATCCGGATATGCTCATCGCCGACGAGCCTATTTCCGCTCTGGACGTTTCCATTCAGGCGCAGATAATCAACCTTATGAACGAGCTGAGGGATCGCCTGGGCCTCACCATTCTCTTTATCGCCCACGACCTCTCCGTCGTAAAGTACTTCTCCGACAGAATCGGCGTCATGTACTACGGCAAAATGGTGGAGCTTGCGGAGACTGATGAGCTTTTCGCCCATCCTCTCCACCCCTACACCCGTTCTCTGCTTTCCGCAATTCCGCTTCCGGACCCCCATGCTGAGAAAAAACGTACCAGAATCGTCTATAACTCCCTTGCGGAGCACGATTACAGCGTAGATAAACCCTCCATGAGGGAGATTCTTCCCGGACACTTTGTGTACTGCAATGACGCGGAGGAGCAGAAGTACAAAAAGGAACTTGGCCTGTGAAAAAGAAACAAATCCTCAGCACTATCCTTAAATACGCCGCCTGCATCATACCCGGAGGGCTTGTGACCTGGCTTGTTCTGGACCTGCACGGCTACGCCTTTGCTTCTTCGGAAGCGGAGCGCTACCGCGTGCTCTGCGACGCCTTCACCATTCCGGGGGTCGTGCTCGTGATGATTTCGCTGCTTTTCATAATATCCAACGCCGGCGGCTTTGACGGCATTGGATATGCCGTCAAACGGGCGGCAAAAATGCTCCTTCCCTTCGTCGGAAAGGATATGGAAAAGTATTACGATTATAAGGAGAGGCGCCAGAACAGCAAGCTAAAGGGTTTCAGCTTCATCTGGAAATCCGGGCTCCTCTTCCTCGCGGCGGCGTTGTTCTTTATGTATAAGTTCTATCAGGTGTACTGATAAAAAATGTGGGCGGAGCCTTCTGGCTCCGCCCGTTTTTTTATGCCGCTTTGACTCCCATAAATAAAAAGCGTTCGCCGCTTATGCGGCGAACGCTTTTTTATAAAACAGGGAGAAATCAGTAGCACGCTATGTTGCTGTCCGTTCTGGACTCTGTGCCGCCCACGAGGGTGCCGTTTTCGAGCCGGACTATCATCTGACCGCGGCCGAAGCTGGGGGTGGAAAGGTCCACGCGGATATTGTGCCCCTTCTGCTGGAGGAGGCGGGCCACTTCCGGGTCAAACCTCGTTTCGACGGTGACGGAGTTGTCACGCATCCACTGCCAGCGGGGAGCGTCCAGAGCCTGCTGGGGGTCAAGGTGGAAGTCAACGTAGTTCATAACCACCTGCAGGTGCCCCTGGGGCTGCATGTAGCCGCCCATTACGCCGAAAGGCCCGACGGCCTTGCCGTCCTTGAGCAGGAAGCCGGGAATAATTGTGTGGTAGGAGCGCTTGCCGGGTTTGAGGCAGTTGGCGTCGTTATAGTCAAGGGAGAAGTCGCAGCCCCGGTTCTGGAGGGCTACGCCGGTGCCCCGAACGACAATTCCGGAGCCGAAGCCCATATAGTTGGACTGAATGAATGAGACCATGTTGCCCTCGCCGTCGGCGCAGCAGAAATAGACTGTGCCGCTCTTGGGCGGAACGGAGTGGGTATAGACCTTAGCGGTGTCGCCCATCTCCTTGGCGCGCTCTGCGCCGTAGGCCGGGTCAAGGAGGGCATTATAATCTATCTCCATGTGGTCCGGGTCGGTGACGTAGTGGAAGGCGTCCGCAAAAGCCATTTTTATGGCCTCCAGCTGGCGGTGGTAAGTCTCAGCGCTGTCCTTCTCCTTGAAATCAAATTCCTTGAGTATGTTGAGCGCCATGAGAGCGACGATTCCCTGACCGTTCGGAGGGATTTCGCAGACCTCGTAGCCTCTGTAATTCACCTTAATGGGCTCCACCCATTTGGCCTCGAACTTAGCCAGATCCTCATAGCGGAGAAATCCGCCGAATTCCCGGCTGTCGGCGTCGATCTGCCTTGCAATGTCGCCGGAATAGAAGGCGTCCGCGCCGGTGGCGCCGATAGCCTCGAGGGTTTTGGCGTGGTTCGGGAGCTTAATAATGTCCCCGGCCTCATAGGGGCGCCCTTCGGGCGCAAAGGTCCTGTACCACTCAGCAAATTCCTCGGTGGTGCAGGTCTGTTTATACTTGTTGAAGGCCCTCTGCCACATCAGCGCGAGGTTGGGGGAGCAGGGGTAACCGTCCCGGGCATAGCGCACAGCGGGAGCCATATCCTCGGAGAGGGAGAGGCGGCCAAAGAGCCTGTTGAGTTCCGCCCAGGCCTTGGGCGCACCGGGAACGGTGACGGGGGTCCAGCCATAGGTGGGCATTTTGCCGTTGTTGTCCCGCTTTTCGCCAAGAATGGCCTCAATGGAGGCCGCCATGGGGGCGGGGCCGCTGGAGTTGAGCCCGTAGAGCTTCTGGTCCTTTGCCGACCAGACCAGTGCAAAAGCGTCCGCGCCTATGCCGTTGGCGGTGGGCTCCACAACGGTGAGAGCTGAAGCCGTGGCCACGGCGGCGTCCATGGCGTTGCCGCCCTTTCTGAGGACTTCAAGCCCCGCTGCGGAAGCCTGGGGGCTGGAGGCGTTGACCATGCCGCCCCGGGCGTATATGGGATAACGCTGGGAGGGATAGCGCTGGAAGGTGGGGTTGAAAGGTGTTTCCATTGTCTTATCTCCTTAGTTCTGGCTGTAAAGGTGGCAGGCGACGAAATGTCCGGGCTCACGCTCGATAATGGGCGGCTTGACCTCCTTGCAGATGTCCATGCATTTGGAGCATCTGGTGTGGAAGGGGCAGCCCTTCGGCGGGTGCATGGCGCTGGGAACGTCGCCCTCGAGCACGGATTCGGTGGAGTGCTCCTGATTCAGCGTCAGGCGCGGAACGGAGGCAAGCAGGGAATCGGTGTAGGGGTGAAGCGGATTATGGAAAAGGTCATGGCTGTCGGCCAGCTCGCATACGCTGCCGAGGTACATGACGAGTATGCGGTCGCAGAAATGCTTCACAACGCCAAGGTCATGGGTAATGAAGAAATAGGTCAGGTGCTTTTCAGCGGAAAGCTCGTTGAGCAGCTGGAGGATCTGCGCCTGGACGGAGACGTCCAGAGCGGATACGGATTCGTCCAGCACGATGAAGCGGGTGTCAAGGGCTATTGCTCTCGCTATGCCGACGCGCTGCTTCTGTCCGCCGGAGAGAGCGTGAGGATAGGAGTAGTAGTGCTCACGTTTGAGGCCGACCTTTTCGAGCAGCTCCATGGTTTTCTCCTTGCGGAGCTGGGGGGAGTAGTCGGTGTTGATTTTATAGACCTCCTCAATGGACTTGCCCACGGACTGGCGGGGGTCAAGGCTTGCGGCGGGGTCCTGGAATATCATCTGCATCTCCCGGCGAAGCTCGCGCATTTCGCTCTTGGTCAGCTTGCCGAGGTTGATGCCTCTTTCATAGTTGCGGTCCAGCTTGGCCTGATACTCAGGGTCAAGGCAGAGCTCGGTTATGGGGAGAATGTCCTTGCCGTGGTAATTATCCCAGGCTTCCCTGCGGAAGCCCTTGGCGGCGGCCACGTGCGCGTCCGCCTGGGACTTTGCGTCGTCCATGGCCTTTTTGAGCTCCTCGCTGGGATTTCCGGCAACCTTGGATTCCTCGTACTGACGCTCAAGGTCACGGAATTTGCGGGTGGCTTCGGCGGCGGAGGCAGTCTCCTTCTGAGCCTTGTCAAAAAGGCTCTGTACCGCCGGAAGGTCCTTACAGAGAATGAGGGAGCCCACGGTGCGGGAGCCCTCTCTGAGCTGGCGGGAGGCGTCCTTGCGCAGCTCCTTGGATTTGAACTCGAGGCTGCTGAGCTTTTTGGCGAGCCTGGCTTCCTTTCTTACCTCTTTGTCGCTGCCCCTGGCGGAGAGAGCGTCAAGCTCAGTGCGGAGAAAGTCCGCTTTCTTGTCAACGGCGAGGGATTTGCGGTAGTATTCGTCCGCCTTTTCCTGGTATTCAGGGAGCTTCGACACCTCTTTGGCGAAATATTTGGGGCACATTTCGTCGAAGGTGCGCCCGTAATATATGCTGGCGCCGCTGGTCTGGGGATAGAGCTGGAGAATGACCCTGCCGAGGGTGGATTTTCCGCAGCCGGACTCGCCCACGACGCCGAATTTCTCGCCCTCGTTGATGGTGAGGGAGACGTCCTCAACGGCCTTTATGTATACTCCCCGATGTACGGGAAAATATTTTTTCAGCTTCTTGAGCTCAAGAAGCACTTTTTTATCGTTCTCGTTACTCATTTGAGCTCCTCCTCAACCTTGTGGCAGTATACGAAGTGGCCCGGCTCTGTCTCAAGCTCCTGAGGCACCTCTCTGCGGCAGCGTTCAGTGGCATAGGGGCAGCGGGGGTGGAAACGGCAGCCGCCTATATCCTCGGTGATGTTCGGGAAGGTTCCGGGAATGGGCTTGATGTCGAAATCATCAAGGTCCACGTTGGGAACGGCGTCCATAAGACCGATGGTGTAGGGGTGCTGAGGATTTTTGAATATCATTTCAATGGTGCCTTCCTCCACCTTGCGTCCGGAATAGAGGACTATGACCCTGTCGGCGATCTCAGCGACGACGGAGAGGTCGTGGGTGATGAAGAGGACGCCCGTGGAAACGTCCTTTTTGAGCTTGTTGAGCAGGACGAGCACCTGCTTCTGAATGGTGACGTCCAGAGCGGTGGTGGGCTCGTCGGCAATGAGCAGGCTGGGCTGGACGGACATGACCATTGCTATCATAATGCGCTGGCGAAGGCCGCCGGAGAGCTGGAACGGATACTGCTTGAGGCGTTCCTCCGGGTTTGCTATGCCCACCTTCTCAAGGTAGCTTATGGCGGTATCCCGGGCCTCTTTTTTGCTCATTCCCCGGTGGAGCATAAGTCCCTCGGTCATCTGGCGGCCGATGGTCAGAAGGGGGTTGAGAGCCGTCATAGGCTCCTGGAATATCATGCCCATCTGTTTTCCCCGGAGAGTGTTGAGCTCCTTGTCGGACATGGTGGTAAGCTCCTGCCCGTTGAGCTTGATACTGCCGGAGACTATGCGTCCGTTGTTTGGCAGAAGGCCCATAATGGAGAGCGTCGTGACGCTCTTGCCGCAGCCGGACTCACCGACCATGCACAGGGTCTCATTCTCATTAAGGTCGAAGGAAACGCCGCGCAGAACCTCATATTCTTTTTTGTCAATGCGGAAGGTCGTTACAAGATCCTTCACTTCAAGCACTTTTTTCCCCATAGAAGCATCCTCCTGAAGCTGGGTGTGTTCTAAGCTGCGGCCTCCTCCCAAGGGAGGAGAGCACAGCTCAGAACACACGGTTTGTGTGTTCTGATGCCGGCCGGAGGCCGGAAAATTTTTAATTATTCGGCATAGCCGAAGTCTTTGATGTAGAACTGGCCGCCTGCATCCTTGGTGATGCCGGTGTAGCTGGTGTTGTAGCAGAAGAGGTTGGTGCTGTTGTAAATAGGCTGAATGTAAGCGTTCTCCTGGAGGAGTGCGTTGCAGGCCTGGAGGTTTGCGACACGATCCTCAGTGACGGAAGTGGTCTTGCTGGCGTCGATGTAAGCATCGAGCTTTGCAGCGTCCTCAGCAGGGAGAAGGATACGTTTGGAGCCGTTTACGGAGTGGAAGTTCGGCTCCATAAGCTCGGAACCGTCGCGGGTCACGTTGGACCATGCGGCAAGGGTGATGTCAAAACGGTTTTCGCTCTTGGACTCGGTGAGCCATGCGGACCAGTCGATGGTCTCAATCTTGACGTTGAAACCGGCGGCAATCATGTTGGCCTGGAAGTACTCACCCATCTTCTGATAAGCGGGAGTGGAGGGAACGAGGAAGAGAATTTCTTCATCGGCCCAGCCCGGATGAGCGTCAAGGATTGCCTTTGCGCCTTCGGGATCATAGCCGATGTTGCTCTCCTCGCATTCCTCGGAGTAGCCGAAGATCTTGGGTCCGAGAATGGATTTTGCAGTGGTTGCATAGCCCTGCATCATGTACTCAACGTAGCCGTCCTTATCAACGGACATTGCGAGGGCTTTGCGGAACTCAGGCTCAGCCATGACGGAGTTCTTATAGGAGGTGGGACGAAGGACCATGTAGTAGATCTGAGCCGCGTCAGAGGTTGCGGAAGTGACGTTCGGCATTGCGTCGACACGGGCAAGCTGCTCAACGCTGAGGTTGGGCATGAAGTCGGCTTCGCCGTTCTCCATACGGGCAATGGCAGTGGATTCCTCAGAAATAACGGTCATGGTGACGTCCTTGATAGCGGGAGCGCCTCCCCAGTATTCTTCGTTAGCGGTGAGGACTACGTTGGAGCCGGAAACAGAGCTTACGAATTTGTAGGGGCCGGTGCCGCAGGGATCGATCATGAGGTCCTGATTCTGCTGTGCGGTGGGGGATACGATAGCGGAGTTGGTGTGGGCAAATTTCGCGAGGATAACGCCGTCCTCATATTTGAGGTGGAAAACTACGGTGCTTTCGTCGGGGCACTCAATGCTGTCAATGGAGTTAGCAATGGAGGCGCGGGCGGAGCCGAAATCGGGGTCTCTGATGAGGTCGAAGGTGTATTTTACAGCTTCGGAGTTGAAGTCGGTGCCGTCGTGGAATTTGATGCCCTCGCGGAGTTTGATGGTGACGGTGAGGCCGTCCTCGGAGAACTCAGGGAGCTCGGCTGCGAGGAGGCAGTTGTATTCGCCGGTTACGGGATCAATTCTGTAAAGGGTCTCATAAATCTGGGCGTTTACATAGGTGGATGCGCTGTCGTTGGTACGGAGAGGGTCAAAACCGGTGAAAGGCGCGGTAAGAGCGATCTGGAACATAGTGCCAACTTCAGGGTTGGTGGAAGCGGTGTTGCCGCCGTCGGAAACTTCGCTGCCGTTGCCGCCGTTGTCGGAGGGAACGGTGGAGCCGTCTCCGCAGCCTGCAAGAACGCCTACGCACATGACGCAGACGATCATGAGGCAAAGAAGTCTTTTCCAAAGTTTCATGCTTATTTCTCCTTTTTTATTTGTTTTCTATTTGAAATGCCGCAAGCGGCAAAACAATCGTCAGTCGCGGAGGTTCGGGTCGAGAATGTCACGGAGCTTGTCGCCGAGGATGTTGAAGCAGATAACCGTGATCATGACCGCGAGGCCGGGAATGAAAATCATGCTGGGGCGCTGCCACATATATTCCTTTGCGGCGGCTATCATGCCCCCCCACTCGGGCATCGGGGGCGTTACGCCCATTCCAAGGTAGCTCAGGGTGGAAATGGAGATGATGGAGGAGCCCATACGCATGGTTGCTATAACTATGATGGTGGGCAGGCAGTTTTTAAGGATATGGATAAAGAGGATCCGTCCGTCCTTCGCGCCGAGGGAACGGGTCGCCATGATGTAATCCTCCTCCTTGAGCTGGAGGACCTTGCCGCGGACCATTCTCGCGAAGCTCGGTATGGACCAGATGCTTATGGCGAGCATGGCGTTGAAGGTGCTGACGCCGAACATGGCGATAATCAGCATGGCGAGCAGGATTCCGGGGAAAGTAAAGAGTATATCCATAATCCTCATTATTGGGTTATCGAGCTTCGGGTAGTAGCCTGCCAGAAGCCCGCAGAGAACGCCAACGAAAAGGCCCATGGCCGTGGAGACAAAGCCCACCATAAGGGAGATGCGCCCGCCGTAGAGCAGACGGGAGAAAATGTCGCGCCCATAGTTGTCGGTACCGAGGATATGTCCCTCAGCGTACTGGTTCTGGGGGTTCGGGTCCTCGCTGCCTATGGCCCAGAAGCCCGGGCGGAGACGGTTTGCGGGGTCCTGCTCCTCATAGCCGTAGGGAGCGATGAGCGGGGCAAAGACCACCATTATAATTTCAATCAGCAGAACAAAGAAGCAGACGGTGGCGAGCTTGTTCTTGGTCAGCTTGCGGAACGCCGTGACAAAAGGATTTTTGCGTTTGACTTTTTCCATTTTCCGTCCCCCCTTTATTCATATTTAATACGGGGATCGATGACGCAGTAGACGAGATCCACGATAAGGTTTACAATGATGAACATGGCGGCAATGACGAGCACCGTGCTCTGCACCACCGGGTAGTTGTAGCTCTTAATAGCGGTGATAAGGTAGGTGCCTATGCCGTTTATGACGAACACCTGCTCAGTGATGATCGCGCCGCCGAGGAGCACACCGAAGCTGGTGCCGAATTGGGTGAGCAGCGGGATCATGGCGTTTCTGAGGGCATGTATTCCGATTATGGTGAATTTTTTAAGTCCCTTGGACTTGGCTGTGCGTATGTAATCGGACTGGAGCACGTCCAGCATGGCGGAGCGGCCGATACGGGTGAAGCTCGCAATGGTGGAGGTGGAAAGGGCTATGGCCGGAAGTATGACCTCCCTGAAACCGGTGGGAGTCCAGAAATAGTGCGTCATTCCTCCGGAAGGCAGCCATTTGAGCAGTACGGAGAAAACGTAGATAAGCATTGTGCCAAGCCAGAAGTTCGGAATGGAAATGCCCACAAGGGCCGTGGTGGTGAGCACGTTGTCCGTCAGCTTGTCCTTCTTGAGGGCCGAAATGATTCCGCAGGGGATTCCCACTATGACCGAAAGTATCATGGCGGCACAGGCAAGGTTCAGCGTGTTGGGAAGGCGGACGAGTATCTCGTCAAGTATCGGCTGCCTCGTGGTGAAGCTGGTGCCGAGGTCAAGGGTCAGCAGCTTCTTTAGATAGATTATGTACTGAGTGAGGAAGCTCTCGTTAAGGCCAAGGCTCTCCCTGACCCTTTCGATATCCTCCTCAGTGGCGCCCGCGCCCGCAACCAGAGCGGCGGGGTCGCCCGGCGCAATATAAAGGCTGGCGAATACGATGAATGTCATGCCCACAAGAAGCAGGAGCATCATGAGTATTCTTTTCAGAACGTATTTTCGCATGTTCAGTGCCTCCAGAGATGTGAATACAGGGACCCATGAAAAGTCAAGCGAGCGGGTCCCCGAAAAAAATTTTAAATCTATGATAGCAGAAAAATTTTCTTTTTGCAATACTTTAAGGATTAAAACCATTAAAGTTTTATATTTTGACGAAAAACGAAAAAATATGCAGGAACGGAATGGTCAAATTCACCCATATTAAATGAAAAAATGCAATTTTAAAGAATTTATTCATCATTTTATTCATAATGAGTAAATATTTTTTGCAAATTTAATTTAAAAAAGGTTGACATATCGGCTGTTTTCTGATTAGATTAAAGCTATGACAAAATCGGGAAATGATTTTGCCGGAGTCTGAACCTTCAAAATTCTGTATTTAAGGAGAAACTTTGACAAATGAAGGAACTTATGGATTTGTTTCTGACTTTTGCCCGCATAGGCGGGCTGACCTTCGGCGGCGGCTACGCCATGCTGCCGATGCTTCAGCGCGAGGTCGTGGAAAAAAAGCGCTGGGCAACTGAAAATGAGCTTATGGACTACTACGCCGTGGGCCAGTGCACCCCCGGCGTCATAGCTGTGAATACGGCGGTGTTCGTCGGCAACAAGGTGCACGGCGTCGCCGGAGCGGTGGCCGCCTCCCTCGGGGTGGTTTTTCCCTCCCTTGTGATAATTGTTGCGATAGCGGCTTTCATACAGAGCTTTTCCGATCTGCCGGTGGTTCAAAATGCCTTTGCGGGAATCCGCGTGGGCGTCTGCGTGCTCATTCTGGACGCAGTTATAAAGCTCTTCAAAAAAGCCGTGGTGGATAAATTCACCCTGGCGCTGTTCGCGGTTGTGTTCCTTGCCTCGATATTTGTGGACATCAGCCCGATCCTTTACGTCATAGTGGCCGCGGCGGCGGGCATTGTGGTCTATATTCTCAAAGGGAAAGGGGAGAAAGCCAAATGATATATCTTCGTCTCTTCTTTGAATTTCTGAAGGTGGGCCTTTTCACCATAGGCGGCGGCCTTGCGTCCCTGCCCTTCCTTGAGGATATGGCGGAGACCACCGGCTGGTTCACCCATCAGCAGCTGGCGGACATGGTGGCGATCTCCGAATCCACCCCCGGCCCCATTGGCATAAACATGGCCACCTATGTCGGATTTACGACCCTCTCCGGGGCCACCGGCTCCGTTATTGAGGGGATCCTCGGCTCCGTAGTCGCCACTCTGGGCTTTATCTTCCCCTCGGTGATAATAGTGACCATTGTTTCAAGGTTCCTCAAGAAATTCAGCGAAAACGTGCTTGTCAAGGGCGCCTTCTATGGGCTTCGGGCTGTTTCCGTCGCGCTTATCTGCGCGGCTCTCGTGTCCGTAATCAAAATTTCGCTCATCAATATCCCTCTTTTCCAGGAGACCGGGGCCATCCTCGACCTCATCAGCATCCCGGGGCTCATCCTTGCGGCGGCGGTCTATTTCGTCATCAAGAAGTGGAACCCCCACCCGGTGTTCATCCTCGGCGGCAGCGCCGTGGTGGGCATTGTGCTCGGCTATTTCGGTATAATGTGAGCAAATTTATACCGCAGGTAATAAAAAAGGCTGCCCGTTCGTCTTTCATGAACGGGCAGCCTTTATTTTTTGCCGTTCTATTCCGTCAAGCTGTCGTCAATCAACACTCCGGAGCCGGGCAGGACTGCAAGGCGGAATGAGTTATGGGTGAAATGCGCAATTGCCTTCGGGCTTTCGCCGTCAAAGCCCTTTATTTCATAGAGGGGCGTCCCGCTGTCAAGGCAGTTGGAGGAGAAGTCAGCGCTGTTAAAAAAGCTTTTTTGCGTTTCTCCCAGTTTCCCGCCGATGAGCTCCTCTTTCACCCGGTCATACAGAACCGCGTAGCAGTTTCCGTTATATATGACGAAATTGCCGGGCCTGTTTCCGCTTGACGCTGCTGCAGCGAGGACGGTGGTTATCAAAACCGCGGCTGCAGCCAGAATGATTATATTTTTTCGCATTTCAGTCCGCCTTTCTGCCGGTGTGCTCCGTTTCATTCGCTTTTGAATTACAGTATAGCCCAATAGGAGGGGAAGTCAAATTCTTTTGCGGCATTTTCGGACTTTGCGACGGAAGGTCAGTTTTTATATTTGCCGGCGGCCTTTGGAAATGAACGCCGGCCAACTATTAAAAATCTTTTAATTATTCCGAATTGGATATATTTTTCGGGGAAATGGTGGTATAATTAAGTTCCTGATAAAAACAGAAATTTTGGAGGAAGACATGAAAAAATACTTTGCAGTTTTTCTTGCTGTGATTTTACTGGTCGGGGGCCTTTCGGCCTGCGGCCATAAGCATACCCCCGGCCCCGCCGCCACCTGTACTGAGCCTCAGGTCTGCACCGAGTGCGGGGAGATCCTCGTGGAGGCCACGGGCCATGTTCCGGGGCCTGCCGCCACCTGTACCGAGCCCCAGGTCTGCACCGTCTGCGGCATTGAGCTCGCTCCGAAGCTCGAGCACACCCCCGGCCCGGAGGCCACCTGCACCGAGCCCCAGGTCTGTACCGTCTGCGGCGAGATACTTGTTCCCGCAAAGGGCCACGACGTTGGCTCCGACGGAGCATGCCGCGTCTGCGGCGAGCGCATAGTCCCGGAGGGACAGAAATACATTGCCCCCGGAAAGGGCGGGGACCTCTCCGACGACATTTCCGGAATCATTGCGGAGACCGACAGCGGGCACTACCACAACAACATAGACGCATACTACTCCGGCGCGGTGCTCGTATGCGGCGACTACGGCCTTGAGTATTTCCTCCCCAGCGAGAACGGCAGCTCCGCCTATGCGGACACGGTGAACGCCTTTGCGGAGAAATACCCGGAGATAAACGTCACCGCCATGCTCGTACCGAAGAGCTGTACCTTCAACTTCCCGGCAGGCTACACCGACCCCTATGACAGCACCAAAGCGTTCATCGACAGCACCTACGCCATGATGAACAGCGGCATTGCCAAGGCGGACTGCCTCGGCGTCATGACTGAGCACAAGGACGAATACATGTTCTACCGCACCGACCACCACTGGACAAGCCTCGGAGCATACTACGGCTCCGTCGCCTACTGCAATGCCAACGGCATTGAGCCCCTGGCTCTCGATACTTACGACACGGTTATACGCACCGATTTCATCGGCACCCTTTACGGCTACGCCGGGAACCCGTCCTGCCTCCTCGAAAATCCGGACTACACCGTGGGCCACTATCCCCAGACCGGCTACTCCATGGTATATAAGGCCGACGGCAGCTGGTACACCGGCAAGGCCATAAACGCAAACTCCAAGAGCTACGCCGGAATGTTCATCTGCGGGGACCAGCCCCTGACCGTTTTCACCACCGCCAACAAGAACGGCAGGACCCTGCTGATTTTCAAGGAGTCCTACGGCAATGCCTTCGTCCCTTATATGATTGATTATTATGAGCAGGTGGTCGTGCTCGACATTCGTAAGAGCGGCTACAGCACCGCCGCGGTCATCGAGCAGTACGGTGTCACCGACGCCCTCATTATAAACAACTGCCAGGCCGCAATCAGCCTCCAGCCGGACCTTTACACTTCCGCAATGTCCTGAAGCTTTGAAAAAATGAAAATCGCCGCCCTTTTTGGGCGGCGATTTTTTGCGTTATAAACGCGGACAGTTTTGCCAAAGGCAGGGCGGCGGGCGAAGCCCGGACGCTGCCCGGCGCCCTGCTCCGTGCTCAGATTTTGCTGCAAAAACATGAGCACCGCAGAGCGGTGCTCACAACTCATTATTTATTTTTGTCTTCGTGCTTTTTGAGCAGCTTGAAATAGAAAATCAGGTATTTTGTCAGCGAAAAGACCACCATTATCCCGCACAGGAGGAACAGAAGGTCCGCGGTGCTCGGGTGGATATCCGGGAAGAGCAGGAGCAGGGCCATGCTCGCCTCGAAAATGACGGTAGTGGCCTTTCCAAACCACTGGGCGGAGTTCATGGTGTCCGTCTTTTCAAGCACCACGAGCCCCATGACGCCCATGGTTATCTCCTTCCCGGCAAAAATGAAGAAAAGGGCCCATATTTCCGGGTAGCGCACCGACAAGCTCAGTATCAGAGCTGCCTGGGTGAGCTTATCAGCCACCGGGTCCAGCAGCTTGCCAAAATCAGAAACCATGTTGAAACGCCGGGCAATTATGCCGTCCGCAATATCCGAAAGGCCGGACACCGCGAGCACCGCTATGGCAGCGAAGGGCTTTTCCTCGGCGCAGTAGAGCCAGAGGAAAACCGGTATGAGGGCAATGCGGAAAAAGCTGATAAAGTTCGGTACAGTAAGGATTTCTTTTCTTGAAAACCTTTTCTTCATAAATTTGTCCTTTCTTTGGGTTTTAATTCCCGGAGAATGCCTTTTTGCACTCGGAATAAATTATTTCCGCGGGATTCCGGGAGAAATTCTCCCAGAGGCGGCGCCTCATTTCCTCGGCGTGGACGGGGCTCTCAATAAGCGCAAGACATTTGCGGATAAATTCCTCCGGGTCGTCGGTGCCCTCCGCCCAGTTGTGGGCTTTGAAAAAGGCGAGGTTCTTTTCCTCGCAGCCGCCCACCACGTCGAGGAAGAGCATGGGTATGTGCTTTGTGGCGCCCTCGGTGGAGGTGATGCCGCCGGGTTTGGTCATGAAAAACTCCGAGCTGTCCATCAAAAGGGGCACCTCCCGGGTATAGCCTATGAGGTTCACGTTGGGAAGCTCACATTTTTCTATATGCCTGTATAGCTTCTGGTTGGTGCCGCAGACCACCGTGAGGATATAGTCCTCCGGCAGGAGGGGGGATAGCTCCTTCGCTATGTCCCTTATGGGGCCGCAGCCCATGCTTCCGCCCATGAGAGTGATATTTTTGACCTCCGGGGAGATGCCGAGGAGGTGCTTCGCCTCCTCCTTGTCCATGGAGGAGTAGAAATCGGAGCGGACCGGGAGCCCGGAGGGAATTATCTTTTCCCTCGGCACTCCGCAGGAGACAAACTCCTCAATGAGGTCCTTATGGGGAATGAAGTAGAGGTCAAGGTCGCTGTCTGCGACGGTGGGGCTGCAGGTGTAGTCCGTCGCCACAAAGCAGGTGTGAATATCCGGGAGGTATTTGTGCTTTATGGAGGAGACCATCAGGGCGGAAAAGGCGTGCACACATATTATTATGTCATAATTTCCGTATTTTATATAATTGCCCAGGGCCGAGGAGCCGTTATATGCGGGCCGGTGGCCGGATTTTGGGCGGAATTTCAGCTTTGAGTCTATTTTTTCGACGGAGGCATAGCCCTTGTTGAAGAGCTTCGGCACGCTGCGGTAAATGCGGCTGTGCCAGCGGGAGATGAAATTCGAGAATTTTTCGGAGACGAACTCAAGGGCGTCCGCTACGTCACAGCGTTCGCCGTTTGCCGCGAACTGCTCACGGATAGCCTCAGCGGTGGAATTGTGTCCGCCGCCGGTGTTGCAGGTCAGAATAAGGCCTTTCAAGTGGAAATCACGCTCCTTTCCTGCTGCGCCTCCTGCCGTAGACAAGTATCCAGCCGACGGCGCAGATGGGAATTGCCGCCGCTATGTCAACGACGGAATGTTGCTTCAGAAATACTGTGGATATGCTGATGAGCACCGTCTGTACGGAGAAAACGATCCTCCAGAGCGGGGTGCTGAAATGCCTGCTGTGCCATGCCGCAGCGGAGACCGCCACGGCCCCGATGACGTGGATGGAGGGGCAGACGTTCGTGTTGGTGTCGAACTGATAAAATCCGGCGATAAACCGGGTGAGAAAATTATCCCTTGCGAATTCCGTGGGCCTCAGCTCCTGGGCGGTGGGATAGATGAAGTAAATAACCATTGTGACGGTGTAGGTTATTATAATGAAATACATGAGCTTTTTGAAGGATTCCACGTCAAAAAGCAAAGTGTAGATATGTATGCCCACAAGATAGACGAACCAGAAAAGATAGGGAAACAGGAAAAACTCGCAAAAGGGTATCAGGTCGTCCAGAGGGGAATACATAATGTGAAAATTGCTTGTAACGCCGCCGCGCTCCACCAGGGCGAAGAAAATTCCGAAAACAGCCCAGAAGAGCAAAAGCCAGAGGTGGCGGAACTCCTCGGAGTTTATGTTGCTCGGGCGAAGGCGGCGGTAATCAACGATTTCACTCTTTATTCCTTTATGCATATTCGTTTTTTAAACCTTCCGTATTCAGTTTTCTTTGGTAAAGGGAAATAAGGCGGGGACGGTTGTACCGCTGAATCAAAATAAAGGGCAGGTTGAGGATGAGGACGTACGCCGCCTCGCATAGCAGCGCCCACTTGCTCTTCCAGTATATCAGCATGGGCAGGGAAAGCAGAATCAGCACCACATGGGTCGTCTCCGCGACGCAGGTCTCCTGTATCTGGCGGAGGACGTCCGCGGCGGAGCTCTGGAAACGGACCTCTTTTTTGATGAGGTAACTGAGCACGTGGCTCATGTCGGGCACCTTGCTTTTCCAGCGGCGTATGCCCATTTTTTCGTATATTTTTCCGCCCTGCTCAAAGGAGTAGGAGCGGTATGGGAATTTGCTGTAATCGATTTTTTCCCGGTCAATGAGCTTGGCCGCCGGGTTTGAAAGCAGGCCGATGACTACGAGATAAATGAAGCAGACCCAGAATTTACTCATCAGTATTCTCCTTAAAGGGCACTCCCAGTCCGTCACAGAGGAGCTTCCTGGTGGTTTCGCTGAGCTCCGCGGTGGAGGAGGCACGGACGGTTTCAGCCGAAACAACGCCGCATACCTTGAGGCTGACAACGGTTTTTCTGAAGGGCGCCCGGGATTTTATGCGGTCGGTTTCGGTGATGGCGGTGACGACCACGGGAACGCCGGCTTTTGTGGCGATTTTGAGGGAGCCGTTGCGGAAGGGCAGTATTCCCTCGTCGCCGCCCCGGTTCCTCCTGCCCTCGGGGTAGAGCCCGATGGAGCAGACGTCGTTTTTGAGATAATCCACCGCAGCGTTTATAGTTTTTACAGCATTGCGCGGGTTATCCCTGTCAATGGGGAGACAGCATATGCGGTGGGCAAATTTGCCGATGACGGGGAGTTTCATATTTTCGGGCTTTGTGATGAAGCCGAGCTGATATTTGTCAAAGACGCAGAGGCTTATGAGCGGGTCAAACATGGAGCGGTGGTTCTGTATGAGCAGGAAGCGACCTTCGGGAATATCTTCAAGCCCGGTCACCTCCAGCTTCACCCGGAGGATTTTTATGACAAAGCCAAGGGTAAAGACGGTCATGGCACGGAAAAAGCGGCTGTCCCTTTCCTGGTGCTCGTCCATGTTGACGGTGAGGGACATGACAAAGAGCATCAGGCAGAGCAGGAGGAAAGCCCCCACAAAATATAAAACAAAAAAGAGGATCCCGAAAAGGATGGCGCTGAGCCCGGCAAATCCGCCGAAATATATGGTGCAGACGGAGAGCAGGAGAGCCAGAATTACAAAAGGATAAACCATACTTCACCTCAAAAAAATACATTATAACGCAACCTATACTTTATCACAGTATTATGAAAAGTTCAATTACAAACATGTAAATTTATTATGACAGGCATATACTAAAAGCCCCGCCGGAGGGCGGGGCTTTTTGCGGAAAGCTGATTATTTTTTGCCGAAGATCCCGCCGAGGGAGGAGAGGGCGTCTCCGAGGTTATCAAGCTGAACTTTGGCCTTGATTCCGTCCACGAGCTTTTCGATCTGGTCGTCCGGAAGGTCCACGCCCAGAAGCTCCTCGACCGCTGCCACGGGTTCCTTCTGAAATTTTTCCTGGAGCTTTTTGTCGCTCTTGATTTTTGCGGCAAGCTCCTCGATTTTTGCTTTGATGTCAACTGCCATTTTAAATCGCTCCTTTTATAAAATAATTTATAAATCCATTACAAGCCATCCTCCGGCTTCCCTGAAGCCGAATTTTTCATAGACCGGCCTTCCCATTTTGGAGGCGCCGAGCCAGAGCTTCCTGACGCCGCGCCTTTTTGCCTCCTCCGCGAGCCTTGCGAGCATGGAAGTGGCTATGCCCCGGCCCCGGAATTCCGGCTTTGTATACATGTTGGTGATATAGCCCTTGACCCCGCTTTTGTTTGAGTAGCTGGGCGGAAACTCATAGAAAACTATGGCCCCGGTGGCGATGATCTCGCCCTTTTCCTCCAAAAGCCACTCCACCATTTCTCCATTTCTGAGTTTTTTCTCAAAAAACTCAGAAAGCTCAGCGTCAATGTCAACGTCCGGGGCAAGCCCCTCGTCGACGAGCTGTCTTTTGCGAAGGACGCACATTGCCTCTATGTCGTCCTCTGTTCCAAGGCGGTATTCCACAGCGCACCTCCAGATTTGAAATTTCCCGAATGTCTGCGGCGCTTGGAGCACCGCAAATGGGTGTAATTTTTGAGCATGCTCAAAAATTACACAAGCTTATATTCCCCGTCCTTTTCAGTGCTCAGGGATTTTTCAAAGAAAAGGGTCAGCGCCCGGACGAAATATTCGGTGTCGGCGCCGCCGGAGGTCTCAAAGGCGGAGTGCATGGCAAGCTGGGGCAGGCCGATGTCAACGGTGTTGAGAGATACCTGGGTGTTGGAGATGTTTCCGAGGGTGGAGCCGCCAGCCATATCGGCGCGGTTGGCGTAGCGCTGGAAGGGCACCCCGGCCTCCTCACAGACCAGCTGGAAAAGGGCCGCAGAAACCGCGTCGGAGGTGTAGCGCTGGTTGGCGTTATACTTTATGACAATGCCCCTGTTCATATATACCGGGTGGTTTTTGTCCATATATTCCGGGTGGTTCGGGTGGACGGCGTGGGCGTTGTCGCAGGAGAGGAGGAAACTGTTCGCTATTTTCCGTTTCTGCTCCCCGGCGGAGAGGCCGAGGCTTTCGCCTATGCGTTCAAGCACGTCGGAGAGGAAGGTGGAGGCTGCGCCCTGTTTGGTCTGGCTGCCCACCTCCTCGTTGTCAAAGAGGCAGTAGACCCTGGCGGAGGCGCCGCCCTTTGCGCCGAGGAAAGCCTCGAGGGAGCCGAAGGCGCACTGGAGGTCGTCAAGCCTCGGCGCGGAGATATAGCCGTTCCAGCTGTAACCCTCCTGGGGGTTATAGACAATAAGGTCGGTGGTGAGGATATCCTCCGGCTTTGCGCCCGCCGCATCGGCGACCCTCGCCCTGAAGCTGCCGGCGGCTTCGCTCGTCCCGAAAAGGGGAAGCATATCAACGGCGGCGTTATAGGAGGCGTTCTCGTTGGCGCTGCGGTTCATGTGTATGGCGACGTTCGGAATGATGGCGCAGGGCTCCCGAAGGTCCACAAGCCGCACGGAAATGCCCTTTTCAGTGCGGACCGTGACGCGCCCCGCCACGGAGAGGGGGCGGTCCATCCAGGTGGAGCAGAGCATGCCGCCGTAGCGCTCCACGGAGAGGCGGAGGTAGTATTTATCCGGAATTTCGGCGTTCTCCTTGATTTTGAAGGCCGGGCTGTCGCAGTGGGCGGCGGTCATCATGTAGCCGGGGAAATCCCCCTTCGGGAGGAAGAAAGCCACGACGGAGGAGCCGTTTCTGGTGACGAAATAGCCCTTTCCGCCCTCCAGGGCCCATTTGCCGCTCTCCTGAAGCTCTGTGTAGCCAGCCGCGGAAAGCTCCGCTTTGGTGCGGGCCACCGCGTGAAAGGGCGTCGGGCTCGCCTTGATATAGTCAAAAAGCTTTTGATTCATATAAATATCTCCTGTCGGTGAAATTATAATTGCTATTATAGAACGAAAAAAGAATTTGCGCAACAGAAAATTGGCCGCCCCGCGGGCAGCCCGAAAAAATGCAAAGCAAAAGGCCCTGCCAAGGGGCAGGGCCGGAGGATTTTATCAGGTGGTGTAGTTGTCGAAATAGCCCTGCACGAGCACCACGGGGGTGCCCTTGTCGCCGGAGCCGGAGGTGAGGTCGCAAAGGGAGCCTATGAGGTCGGTGAGCTGGCGGGGAGTAGTGCCCTGGCTTGCCATGTTGCCCACGAGGCTGCCATCCTTGGCACGGATGCTGTCGGAAATGGCGGCTTTGAGCTCCTCGCCGGAGAGGTGTTTGAAGTCGTTGTCAGCGAGGTATTTGAGCTTGAGCTCGTTGGGAGTGCCCACAAGTCCATCGGTGAAGAAGGGGGAGACCACCGGGTCCGCAAGCTCCCAGATCTTGCCCTGGGGGTCCTTGAAAGCGCCGTCGCCGTATACCATGACCTCCACGTGCTTGCCGGTGGCTTCAAGGATACGCCTCTGGATATCGAGCACCAGGGGCTGGCTGTCCCTCGGGAAAAGCTTGATTCTGTCCTCGGTGGACTTGTTGGAGCCGAGGAGGCCGTATTTCTCGTTGTAGCCGCTGCCGTTTACCGGGGAGGTCAGAATATCGTCAAGGCCGCAGACCACTTTTGCTCCCGCGGCTTTGAGTATGCGTTTGGTGCGGGCGCGGGTATGTATGTCGCAGGTGAGCACCCGGTCGGTATAATCAAGTATGGCTTTCGCGTTGTTTGCGAATATCACTTCGACCTCAGCGCCGCTCTCGCGGATAAGGCCGCGGTAGTAGTCGACGTAGTCGATTCCGGTGAAGGGGTGGCGGTTGACGCCGAAAAGCTCACGGTATTTTTCGAGGGTGAGCACGTCGGCATAGGGGTCAACGCCCGCCTCGTCCAGCTTGTCGAGGCTGACAAGCTCGTTGCCAACCTCATCGGAGGGATAGCTGAGCATGAGCACGATCTTCTTCGCGCCCTTCGCGATGCCGCGAAGGCAGATGGCGAAACGGTTGCGGGAAAGAATGGGGAAGATGACGCCGACGGTCTCCCCGCCGAGCTTTGCGCGAACGTCCGCGGCAATGTCGTCAACACTGGCGTAGTTGCCCTGAGCACGGGCCACTATGGACTCGGTGACGGAGATAACGTCCCTGTCGTGAAGCTCGAAGCCGTCGCTTTCTGCGGCTTCGAGCACGCTCTCTGTAACTATTGCGCCGAGGTCGTCGCCCTCACGGATAATGGGGCAGCGGATCCCGCGGGAAACTGTGCCGACTCTTCTTGTTTTTTCTTCCATACTTTTGGCATTTCCTTTCTGTATCGTGTATTATATTAACAATTCTATACGATTGTCCGCCAAAAAGCAAGAAAATTCAGAGGTTTTGTCGGAAAAAGAGGCCAAGCGGTCCGAAAGGACGAAAAAAGGCGGCCTCAGAGGGCCGCCGGAATTTTTTCCGTGCATTTTTCGATGAAATCCCCGGTGAGCTTTTCGTAGCGCTCTGGGTCAAGCATATAGCTGAGGCCGTGTCCCGCCCCGGGGAAGGTGGCCCGGGAGACGCGGCCATTGCAGGCCCTTGCTATTTCCCCGCTCATTTCGCAGGGCACGAAGCGGTCGTCCTCCCCGTGCAGTATCAGTATGGGCAGCTTCGTATTCCGGACCGCTTCCACTGCGCTTGCGGAGGTAAGGTCAAAGCGGCCGAAGAGCCGGGCGCTGAGGCGCACGAACGGAAAGGCCAGCTTCGGCGGAAAGCCCATGTCCCCGCACACCTTGCGGATTATGTCCGCAGGGGAGGAATAGGGACAGTCCGCGATTATTCCCACCACGTTTTCCGGGAGCTCCAGGTCCGAAGCCATGAGCACCGTGGCGGCGCCCATGGAGACCCCCGCCAGAATTATGGGCGTTTCCGCCCCGAAGCGCTCCCGGGCGTAGTTTGCCCAGCAGAGGCAGTCATACCTCTCCTTTACGCCGAAGGTGATGACCCTGCCGCCGCTTCTGCCGTGGGCGCGCTGGTCCACGAGGAGGGTGTTCTGTCCGAACTTCCGGGCCAGCTTGTTCCCTCCGCAGAAATCCCGGAAGGCTGTGCCCCGGTAGCCGTGGAACTGTATCTGGAGCGGGGCCCCGTCGGCGGTGTGAAAATATCTGCCGAAGAGCTTTGTGCCGTCAAAGGAGGTGATACAGACCTCCTCCCAGGGAACCTCCTCCATCTCCTTTATGAGGGAGGCCATGAGCTCCCGGTGGGGAGCGTACTGCTCGCCGTTCGGCAGGGGAAGGGGCTTTCGCCGGCTTTTGTGCGAGGAATAAAACGCCGTATTGAATATCCAGAGCAAAGCCAAAAGCAGCGCCGCCAGAACGGCGGCGCAGGTTATAAGTATTTCCAAAATGCGCTCTCCTTTCAAGAGTCCCAAGCCGTCACAGCAGGGGAGCCACGGCCTTTGCCACGAAGCCCAGCGGGCGGAGCCAGCGGTGGCCCTCCCATATGGTGTCCCGGCTGACGGGACGGCATTTTTTGAGGCTCTCCTGAAAATCCTTCTCAATGTCCGGAATACAATTTACGCCGTTCAGGTACGCGGCACATTCAAAGTGATGATAAAGGCTTCTGTAATCGAGATTTATGGTGCCCACCACCGCCTCGTGGTCGTCTATGACGAAGGATTTTGCGTGTACGAAGCCGGGAACGTACTCGTAAATTTTGACTCCGGAATCCATGAGGGAGGCGTAGTGCCCCTTTGCGAGGGAATAGGGGATCTTCTTGTCCGGGATCCCGGGCAGAATCAGCGCCACCTCGACGCCGCGCTCAGCGGCATATTTTATGGCGTTTTCCATTTCTCCGTCGAGGATGAGGTACGGCGTCATTATGTGGACGTAGCTCTTTGCCCTGTTCAGAAGGTCGATATAGACCTGCTCGCCCACCTTTTCACTGTCCAGGGGGCAGTCGCCGTAGGGGAGGACGTAGCCCCGGGCGGTTTCAGGCGGGAAGGTCGGATATGAGAGGAAAGTCTTGAAATCCGTTTCGTCCTCGTCAACGCCCCACATCTGCAGGAACATGAGGCTGAAGGTCTTTGCGGCGTCGCCCTTCACCATGACGGCGGTGTCCTTCCAGTGGCCGAGGGGGGATTCCCGGTTTATGTATCTGTCCGCGAAGTTTATGCCGCCGGTGAAGGCGGTGTGCCCGTCAATGACGAGTATTTTCCGGTGGTCCCGGTAGTTGTAGTGGGTGGAGACGAAGGGGGAAAGGGGCGCGAACATCTTGCACTTGATGCCGAGGGCTTCAAGGCGCTTCGGATAGTCGTGGGGGAGGTTTACGAACTCGTTGGTGCCATCGTACATGACCCGCACGTCGACGCCCTCCTTGGCCTTGCGGGAGAGGATCTCGAGCACCCGCCCCCACATGACTCCCTCGTCAATGATGAAATACTCGGAGAAAATGAAATGCTCAGCCTGTTCAAGCTGCTTGAGCATGTCCTCGAACATATCTTCGCCCACGGGATAATAGGAGACGTCCGTTTTGTCATAGACCGGGAAGCAGCCGCTGCGGCGGATGTAGTGGGAGAGGGCGGCCCCGCCGGGCTCGTCCTCGTAAAACCTTTTGAGCACCTCCGGGTCCTGGGGTATCTCTCCGTCGGTCTCGTCGGTTATCTCGCTGAAACGCTCCTTAAAGGCCCTGTGCCCGATTTCAAGCTGGGTGTAAAGAAACAGCAGGGAGCCGAAAACCGGCAGCAGCATTATTATGATGAGCCAGGTTATTTTCGCCGTGGGGTCTATCCTCGTGTTGATGAGATAGAGCACCATGACTATGGCAATGACTGTGCTCCCGCCGAAAATCTGGGGCAGGAAGGAATTGAACCAGAAAAGCCCCGCCACAAAAAAGAGAAGCTGCACCACAAAGAGCAGCATGATTATCCCAAGCCGGCTGAAGATCGCGTGCACAATGCCCTTCTGCCCCTTTTTGAGCAGCCTCATCCCGGTGTCGGTCACTGTCTGTTTTTCCACTGTCAATTCCCCCGTTTCCGACTTATTATATCTTTTTATTTTATCAGATGGGGCGGGAAAAATCAATACAGTGGGCACAAGGCGCAAAAAAAGCGCCGCTTGAAGCGGCGCTTTTCAGAGCTTGTTCAGTGCCCGCCATGGTCCGGAGGGCGGAAAAATCTGCCCGTTTTTCGGCTGAGCGGGGGGAAACGTCCCTTTTCTGCTCCTGCCGGGGACAGGAGGATTATTTTTCTATGACTCTGCCCAAAAGGGCACCGAAAAACAGGCACACCGGAGCCAGTGCGGCGGGGAAAAAGTCCCCGGTGAAGTAGACCAGAATCCCGGCGGCGCAGGAGCCGACCAGAGCGCCCGCCACCATTCCGATGGAGCCGCAGTTTCTGCCGTGAATATTCATAAAAATTCCTCCTCTGCCCGCGGGGGCGCTTTTTTTATAAATCAATTATTGGAGCCTGCGGCTTCAGCCTCGGCGTGAAGCGCCGCCAGATATTTTTCAAGGTAAACCTTATGCGCCACTGTGATTATGGCGTTGCGGAGCAGCTCTTTCGTCTGGGAGCGGTCCTCCCCGATGGTGTCAAGCTCGGCTTTGAGGCCAAAGACGTAGTCCAGAACATTTTTGAGCTCGGAGCAGAAGTAATCGTAGGCCACCTGGGGGGAGTAGGAGCCCCTCTGGAGGTCAAAAAGCAGGCGTATGTCCTCCATGGAGAGGACGCTTTTCGCCGCCGCGATGAAAATTAGGTAGGCTATCTGCTCCCGGTCATACTGCTTTTTGACCGGGTTTGCTATGAGCTTTTTCTTGACGTAGTTGCTTATCATGGAGCCGGTGAGCGAAAAATTGCCGAGAGGGGCGAAATAGCCGGAAATGTACTTCACGACCTGCTCGAGGTAGAGCCCCACCTCCGGGATCTCGCTGTAGCCCGGCAGGGAAAAATCCTTTATTGAAAGGGCGATTTTCTCCTTCGCGTTTTCGTCCATAGAATCACTTCCTTGAAAAAATTTTAGCATTTTGCCAAGATAAAGTCAATAATATCCCCACATAAGTTTTTGAAAAACTCTTGACTGGCCGGTAAAACGGTAGTAATATAGCGTCATAGAGGTTTTTAAAAAACCGATTATAAGTTTTTCAAAAATAAACTGGCGCCCCGCCCGGATTAACATTTTTCAAATGATTCTGAAGCGTCCCAAAAACAATGGCGGAATATCATATAGGTTATAAAAATCAGGGCAGAGCCGAAGTTTTCTAAAACATACACGAAAGGGAAAAGCAATGAAATTCAGAATAGTTTCCGATTCCTCATCAAACGTTTTTTCGCTCCCGGGGGTGGACTACGCCTATGTGCCGCTCAAAATAGTCACTGAGAAGAAGGAGTACGTCGACGAGCCGGGCCTTGATATTGAAAAAATGGTGGATGAAATAAAGAACACTAAGGGAAGATCCGGCACCGCCTGCCCGAACGTGCAGGAGTGGCTGGACGCCTTTGATGGCGCGGACAGGATTTTCGCCGTGACCATAACGAGCAAGCTCTCCGGCTGTTATGCCGCGGCGAAGGAGGCGGCGGATGAGTATGAGGCCGCAAACCCCGGCGCTAAGGTGCTTGTTATCGACTCCCTCTCTACCGGCCCGGAAATGCGCCTTATAATAGAAAAAATTTATGAGCACATGCATTTCGGCCACAGCTTTGAGCACATAAAGGAGGCAATTTCCGAATATCAGCGCCAAACGAAGATCCTTTTCTGCCTGGAATCCCTGACCAACCTTGCCCGCAACGGCAGGGTGAATCCCGCCGTTGCAAAAATGGCCGGAGTTCTCGGCATACGGGTCATCGGCGCGGCAAACGAGGGCGTGATCCAGCCCCTCCACAAATGCCGCGGTGAAGCCAAGGCGCTGGACACCATTTTTGACGAGATGAGATCCCGGGGCTTTTCCGGCGGAAAGGTGAGCATTTCACACTGCTTCAACCCTGAGGCGGCGGAAAAGCTCAGAAAGAAAATACTTTCCGCCTTCCCGAGGAGCAGCGTCCGCATTGAGCCCTGCGCCGCTCTCTGCAGCTTCTATGCGGAAAAGGGCGGCCTCATCGTAGGCTTTGAGGGCGCTCTGGCCTGAGTTTCGTAAATAAAAAAGCGCCGCGCGGCAGGTACTTTGTAAAAGAGATGCTGCCGGCGGGCATTGCAAAGAAAAAAGCTCTCCCACAAGGGGAGCTTTTTCTTTTAGCCCGGTGTGGATTTCAGCGCAGAATCCGATGCCCGCCGCTCTTGCGGACAACGCGGCGGAAGCTGTTCAATGGGAAAATGACTAAATCACGTTGTATTTTTTCGCATATTCGCAGACCAGAGACCGGAAGTGCTCATGTTTGAAATTTCTGTTTATATCCGTAATATCCACGTATGATCCTGCTTTTAAATTCTGTATAGTTGCTTCGGCAAAAAAGGCTTCAAAAATATAATCGTCAGAAAAAGCAGGTTCAATTTCCGTATTCATGCCGGAATCAATACCCTGTATGGCGTAACGGTAAATAATGTTATGCTTGCCCAGGAGCTCGCCCATTCTTTTCAGGCACTTTATTCCTTCGATCATATCCTGCACTTTTATTTTGCCTTTAAAAATCGCGTGATGCTCGCCGCCCATAAGGATATTGTCAATGGTGGTTTCAAGAACGTTTGCAAGGTCCGGCAAGGATGAAACGTCGGGCAGCGTTTCACCCCGTTCCCACTTGCTGACCGATTGGAAAGTCACTCCTATACGCTCGCCCAACTCGTTCTGCGTTATGCCTTTTGCGGCGCGAAACAAAGCTATCTGCTCACCCACTTTTTTGTTGTCAATATGCATATGATTAACTCCAATTCATTGTATTTTTCCTGCAATCCGGTTTGCAATATAATTATATTGTCAGGCGCTAAATTAGGCAATAACTTGAAAAGTTAGTTTTTTTCAAAACCGTTTTCGGAAATATCTACGTAAAACTCAAAGAGGGCACCTTTCATAAGAAAGGTGCCCTCTGAGCGGCGCTCTTTTTTGCACTTATATTATAGCAGAAATTCCGTATATTTTCAAGTCTTGTAATCAATGTGCCGCGGCGCTATACTTTTTTGTATTCCGAACGCGGGGAGGGTCTTATATGACAATGACGGAAAGAATAGCGGATCTGTCCGTGATATGGAAACAGGCAGCGCTGGTTTTCCCGTATTTCGACCGGCTTGAGATAAACTGGGACGAAAAGTACAGAGAGTACATTCCCAAAGTGACAGCGGCGGAAAGCGGAAGGGACTTTCACCTTCTTTTGGCGGAGTTTATGAATATTCTCGGCGACGGGCACACCTGTTACGTTTTCCCGGAGAGCGTAGCCAAAGAGGCGGGTTACCTGCCATTCGTGCTCAAATACGTCGGAGGGGATTATTACGTTGGCCCGGCGGCTCCCGGAGGAGAGCAGCATCTGTTTTCAAAAATTCTCAGCATAAACGGCAGACCCTTCAGGGCGATACTCCGGGAAGCGTTCCGCTATATTTATCATGTGGGAGATTATGCGCCTCCCAACAGGCTGGGCCGGATACTGCCCTTTCTGCTGAGCCCCTCCGGAAACGTTATGGAGACCGAAGCGGGAACGTTCCGCTTCGACCTTGAAAAATCAAAGCCGGAGTTCCTCGGGGGCAAAGCAATGACAGCTTCCATGCCTTTCAGAGACGTTTCCCAGGGTAAACTCACCGCCCGCCTCTATGAAAACGGTGTTTTATATGTAAAACTTGACGATTTCCTGCACAGCGAAGCTGCAAAGGAAGTTGCCACAGCTTTGAACGTTTCCCACGGCTTAAAGGGAGTTATATTGGATTTGCGTGACAACGTCGGCGGAATGACGATGTACGGCGCAAAAGTGGCGGAGCTCTTTATTTCCGGGGAATTTCACGCCTGCAAAAAGCGCGCGAGGACGATTAACGGCGCCGACGTTTCAGCCGCAGGCCAGATACTCGGAAGGAGCGAAGAACGGCAGAAAAAGGATATGGAGGAGGGCCTCTATGACCGCGGGAAATTGGAAAGATGCAGAAAAATCGCCGCTTACGCTTATTTTGAGGAATACACGGACAGGTTCGGAAAGGCGGGGCGCAAAGCCATATATGACGGTCCCTGCGTCCTTTTGACTTCAAGGGACACAGTCTCAGCCGCGGAGGATTTTGCCGCAATGTTCCGCACTAACGAGCGGGCAAAAATCATCGGCACCCGCACCCAGGGCACGACCGGAACGCCGCTCATTCAGCCGCTGTCCTCCGGCGGCAGTGCCAGGATTTGTTCCGTAGGCTATGAACTGGCGGACGGCACCGCTTTTATCGGCACCGGGATAAAGCCGGATATCTTTGCGGAGCCCTCCATAGAGGACTGGATCATGGGAAAGGATACTGTGCTTGAGCTGGCGCTCGGGAGCTTTGAATGAAAAGCGGCTGGGGCTTCGGGAACGATCTGGCCTGACAGAAAATATTTTTGCCTTTTTTGCTCCGTGCGGGGCAAAAAGGGCTTTTTTAATAATTCGCAAACAATTTTCAAGCATCATGCAAACAAAACGGGGGTAATATAGAGGCATCCTATGAGGGAACACAAAATTATTTTGGAGGTACGTCAAATGTCTAAAAAGAACTTTATTTCCCTGCTTCTCGGAACCGTCGGAGGAATCCTTTTCGCACTCGGTATGTGCATGGCTATGATAGCCGAATGGAACGCTTTCAACCAGGGCATAGTAGTCGGCTGTGTCGGCCTTGTGGTCCTGCTCGTCATGCTCATCGTCCGCCGCAAAATGGAGGGCAAATCCATCATTGTCAAGCTCAGCGGAAGAACCGTCGGAGCAACGGTACTCGGAATCCTCGGCGCTCTGGTGCTCGGCGCAGGCATGTGCATGGTAATGGTCTGGGATATGCTCATCTGGGGCGTACTCGTAGGCCTTGTGGGTATCGTCATGCTCATCTGCCTTATCCCCGTGCTCAAAGGCATAAAATAAACATATACGGATATTCCGTACCGCAGGCAGCAGCTGCTTTCTGAACTGCTGCCTGCTTTTTGTTTGAGGGAGCCGGAGGGTTTGGCGTAAAATTAATATTTCTTTAACAAATCCAAAACGTTGCGCAAACAAAACAGGATATGCTATGATATGAATAAATCCGGCAAAGGGCCGGCGGGCGGGGAGGACAATTTATGGAGCGTTTCAAGCGGATAGTAAAAAGGCTGCTCTTTCCGGGCGCCGCCGTGGTGGCGATCTGCGTGCCCGTGGCTGCGGCGCTGCTCGCCTATACATTCATGTATAAGGCAGAGGACAGCGCCGTCGCCTATGTTTCCTACGTATTTTCCACCTACGCCCTGACCGTTCTCTGCGCCTGCTTCACAAAATTTCCGAAGGAGAAGGTGCACGACACCCTGCACAGCAACGAGTACGTCCACCGCTACCTGACGGACGCCCTGTTCAAGACCCACGTCTCCCTCTACTGTTCGCTGGGGGTCAACGTGGCCTTTGCCGCGGTGAAGCTGTTTTACGGCCTCTATTACCGCTCAGTCTGGTTCGGCACCCTGGCGGTCTACTATATGACGCTGGCGGTGATGCACTTTCTGCTGCTCCACCATGTGAACAGGAACAGCATAGGCGCGGACCCGGTGTCGGAATGGAAAAGGTACCGCGTATGCGGCGTCATACTGATGCTCATGAACACCGCCCTTTCCGGAGTGGTGGTGCTCGTCGTTCAAAAGAACGAGGGCTTCAGCTACCCGGGATATTTCATCTACGTTGTGGCAATGTACGCCTTTTATAACGTCATTGCGGCGGTCATCGGCGCGGTGAAGTTTAGAAAATTCAAAAGCCCGGTCATGTCCGCGGCAAAAATCATAAAGCTTGCGGCGGCTCTGGTTTCCATGCTGTCGCTGGAAACGGCCATGCTCATGCAGTTCGGGAACAAAGAGGACTCCCCGCTTTTCAGAAGGGTCATGACCGGCGTCACCGGCGGCTGCGTCTGCTTTTTCGTGCTCACCACGGCAATTTTTATGATAGTACACTCAACGAAACAGCTTAAAATGCTCAGAAGCAACAATGAGGAAAAGGAGGAACAGCAATGGTAAAAATCCTTGTATTGGAGGACGACGCGAAACTGAATCAGACGGTGTGCACCTATCTGAAAGACAGCGGCTTTCAGGCAAAGGGCTGCCTCAACGCGGCCAGCGCCTATGACGAGCTCTATAACAACCTCTATGAGCTCATTATTTCCGACATAATGATGCCGGGAACGGACGGCTTTGAGTTTGCGGAGAACGTGCGCAGAGTGAATAAGCGCATACCCATTCTGTTCATGTCCGCGAAGGACGACCTGCCCTCGAAACAGAGGGGCTTTCAGCTGGGCATAGACGACTATATGGTGAAGCCTATTGAGCTGGACGAGCTGCTTCTGCGGGTCCGGGCGCTGCTGCGACGGGCAAACATAGAGATGGAGCGCAGGCTGACCGTCGGGAACCTTGTGCTGGACGCGGACGGCATGAGCGCCTTCGTCGGCGGGGAAGACGTGCCCGTCACCACCCGCGAATTCAACATTCTCTATAAGCTGCTTTCCTACCCGAACAAGACCTTTTCCCGCGCCCAGCTCATGGACGAATTCTGGGGGATAGAGTCGGAGACCAGCCTCAGGGCTGTGGACGTATATATCACGAAGCTGAGGGACAAATTCTCCGCCTGCGACGGCTTCACCATAAAGACGGTGCGTGGACTTGGGTATAAGGCGGTGCTGCTGTGAAAAAGAAGGATTTTTTCCACAGGGCTGTCCGCCAGTCCCGGTTTCCCGTATCACTGATTTTTGTATTCTGGGGCACGCTGATGCTCATGTCCGGCATACATTCGGGGCTCGTCGTACTGGGAAATAAAATCAATCTGAACGAGATAATCCAGACGGTGATACCCATGATTTACTGGGCGGCGGTGGCATTGGGGCTGACCCTCTACACCCGCTGGAGGATACGCCGGGCCTATGAGGAGCCCATGCAGGAGCTGGCAAAGGCCACCGCGAAGGTGGCCCAGGGGGATTTCTCCGTATACGTCCCGCCACTGCACACCATTGACAAGCTGGACTATCTGGACGTTATGATAGAGGACTTCAACAAAATGGTGGAGGAGCTTGGCAGCATTGAGACGCTGAAAACCGACTTTTTCTCCAACGTTTCCCACGAGATAAAGACGCCCCTCGCCGTGATACACAACAACGCGGAGCTCCTTAACCGGGACGGCATAACCGACGGGCAGCGCCGGGAATATTCGGACAATATTCTCCACGCCACAAGGCGGCTTTCCAACCTCATCGCCAACATGCTGAAGCTGAACAAGCTGGAAAAGCAGGTCATAAAGCCCGTGCCGGAGAGCTATGACCTCTGCGCGCAGCTATGCGAGTGCGCCCTGCAGTTTGAGGATATGTGGGACAAGAGGGATATAGAGTTCGTGGCGGATCTGGAGGACAGGGCCGTGATCCAGGCGGACGAGGGCCTGCTCGCCCTTGTGTGGACGAACCTCCTGTCGAACGCCGTGAAGTTCACCCCCGACGGCGGCACCGTCACCATTACGGAAAAATCCGGGGACGGAAAAATCACCGTCCGCGTGGCGGACACCGGCTGCGGTATGGACGAAAAGACCTTAAAACGCATTTTTGATAAATTCTATCAGGGGGATACCTCCCACGCGACGGAGGGCAACGGCCTCGGCCTCGCGCTGGTACAGAGGATTCTCCAGCTTTCCGACGGAACCATAACCGTGGAGAGCGAACCGGGAAAGGGCTCGGCCTTCACTGTGACGCTGCCCGTATCCCAGAACTTTGAAGTAGAGGAGTAATATGACGAGAAATGGCAAAGCCCTTTGTCGGATATGAATATGAGGAAATAACTGTCCCGGAGGAGCGGGCCTCCATGTATGAGGATTGCTACGGCTCCTTCGGCTGGGAAACGGAGGAGAGAGCCGGCTCTCCCGGCCGCCGCACCGTGACTATCCGCATGAAGCGGGACAGAAAGATTATGAATAAAATGGAACTGACCCGCCTGCAGAGGCATTTTGAAGCCTGCGCAAAGGAAATAAATGCCCTGGAGCGGTCAAAAGCCGCGGTTGCGTCGGCCTGGGCCATAGGCATAGGCGTAGTAGGCACGGCTTTCATGGCGTGCTCGGTTTTCGCGGTCACGCACCAGCCGCCGCTCTATCTGCTCTGCATCATACTTGCGGTGCCCGCCTTTGCGGGCTGGATAGCGCCCTATTTTGTGTACTGCCGGATGCTGCAGAAGCGGACGGAGGAAGTGCAGCCCATGATAGAGGCAAAGCAGGAGGAAATCTACGAAATCTGCGAGAAGGGGCACTCACTGCTGTGAGCGCCGCGCCGGCGTTTTGCGCCGGCGCTTTTTTAACATTACGAAAACATAATTTAAGCAATAGGAAAACAAAGAGCCTGTATAATTGGGCCATAATAAAGAAGGAGGTTTTACCATGAGCGAAGAAAGAATAAACGGCGCTGCGCCGGAGGAAGAAACTGTAAAGACTGAGGAAAGAGTTCCCGGCGAAGAATATACCCTGAAAACCGGAAATATGGCTGAAAAGGCCGTATCCGCCTATAAGAAAATCGAGGATGCCGTGGTGGGAGGCTACAAAAAAGTGGAGGACACCTTTGTGGGAGGCTACAAAAAGGTGGAAAACGCCTTCACCGATGCGTTTCTCAATGAGGACGGCACCCTGAAAACCGGGGCGACAGCGGAAAAGGCCGTCTCCGCCTATCAGAAAATCGAGGACGCCGCTGTGGGCGGCTACAAAAAGGTGGAGGACACCGTCGTGGGCGGCTATAAAAACATGGAAAACGCCTTCACTGACGCATTCCTTGAGAAGAAGGAAGCTGACGCTCCCGCAGACGAGGAAGAAAAATAATCCCGCAGCTTTGGGCCGGCGCTCTGCGCCGGCTTTTTTGCGCCATTTTCCGGCTTTAATATTGCATAAACAATTTTTTAATCATTTGCCAAAAGTGGAACGGTATTATTTAAATAAACCCGGAAGGAAGGACAAAAACAGCCGGAGGTAGAAAGACTATATGACGTGGATAAAAGAAAAAGCGGCCTGGTTTATGAACATACAGGCCATGCCGTCCCATGATTTATGCGACCTTGTTTACATATTTATCACCGGAGGGTTCATAGGCACCCTCTATGAGGTGATTCTGACTCTGGCTTTTCACGGCATGCTGGAGGACCGCAGCGGCTCCGTGCTCACGCCCGTAAACTATGTTTACGGCTTTGGCGCGGCGGCGGTGTTCGTGCTGCTGTGGCGCATGAAAAAACCGCTCCATATTTTCGTTTTGGGTGCGGTGCTGGGCGGCGCAGTGGAATACTGCCTCAGCCTGTTCCAGGAGTATGTCATGGGCTGCCGCTCCTGGGACTATTCGGCCCGGCCTCTGAACATAAACGGCAGGACCACCGTTCCGTACATGCTGGTCTGGGGGATCCTGTGCTATCTCGCCATACGCTTTGTGTTTCCCGCCCTGCTGAGGCTGATGCACAGAGTCCCGCCCCGGGTGAGAAAAAGGCTCGCGGCGGCTTTTGTGGTCATAATGGCGGTGGACGCCGCCGTCACCCTGGTGGCCATAGTGCGCTACTCCCAGCGGGCAGGAGGAGTTTTCTTCAGCGACCCGCTGCTCAACATGGTGGACAGGGTGTTCAACGACACGTTTATGGAGCGCCACTTCCCGAATATGATACTGGGCTGAGCGGGACGGAATACATGGAGGATACAGAGATGGAGAAAAATGATTTTATAGGATATGAATACAAAGAGGTGCCGGTAAGGCGGGGCATGGTCCCAGTATATACCGACGGCTATGAAAATTTCGGCTGGAAGCTGGAGGGGACGGAGGAATGTCACGGAAAGCTGGCGGCGGACAAAGTAAAAATGAAGTTCAAAAGGGACCGCAAAATCATAAACAAGGCGGAGCTCATCCGCCTCCAGAGGAAATTCGACGCATGTGTCGCCGAGATTCAGTCCCTTGAGGCTTCAAAAAGAGGAAAGGCCGCTGTCGTCTCCTACGCCGTGGGCGCAGCCGGGACAGCTTTCATGGCCGGGAGCGTATTCGCCGTGACGGCGGGAAACGTCGTTTCCTGCGTACTGCTGGCGGTGCCCGGGTTTGCCGGGTGGATGCTGCCCTATTTCCTTTTCAAGTATCTGGAGAGGAAAAGGACGGGAGCGGTGGCGCCCCTCATTGATAAGAAATATGACGAGCTTTACACTGTCTGCGAAAAGGCGCACAGCCTGCTGACAGCATAAAAATAGAGCAAAAGAAAGGAGTTTTTAGAATGAAAATTGAAAATCCGGCAGTGACCCTGGCTGACGAAGCCAGAAACGGAGTTCAGGAGGAGGTGCGCTCCGGCTTTCTGGACTGGCTGTTCCAGTTCTCCATGACCGGCGACGACGGGGAGCTTTATTCCGTGGGAGGCTCCATACTTTCCATGGCGCAGGAGAAGCTGGACGTCGTTTCCATGACCTGGACAAAGGGCAAGGGCAGGGTGGACCAGGTGCCCGGAACCATTTACAAAATAGGACGCTTCCCGGGAATGTGCTTCGAGCGCCTTCTGCGGAAGCCCCAGGGTTCCCTCAAAATCGTAAAGGAGGAGCACAAGGTCACCGTCAGCTGCGGAGAGGAATACAAGGTGGAGTGCTTTGAGGACCACACCTGGCATCTGATGCTCGATTCCCTTGACGGGGAGTACAGGGCTGACCTCTATCACAGGCCGAAAGGCTACCCCCTTTGGTACGGACGGGAAAAACCCTCGTTCCTGACCCAGCACTCCGTCACCTACGGCTACAACTGGGCCGGCGACACGGAGGGCACCCTCTATATAAACGGCAAGGCAGTGCATGTGAAGGGCATGGGGATCCGGGAGCGCTATGTGGCGGTGGACTCCTGCGCCGCGGAGCTTGGCGGCTGGGAGGACTGGGGCTGGGTGGCCTTCAACGAGGTGCACTCCTCCCTCTATGATATGCGCCTTGGCATGAAGGATTTCTCGGTCTATGACCTGGAGAGCGGGAAACACTACCCGGAGGGCAAAATGACCATTGAGCATGAGGACTGGGCCTTCATGCGCGAGCTGGACGGCTTCATACCTACGTTATACAGGATAAAAATTGAAGTGGAGGACGGAGTATATGAGGTCAGGGCCCACGTCTGCAACGCCACCACCTGGGGTGTCACCCACAAGGTGCCGGACAACCCCGTGGCCACGCTGACCTTTGACACTGTCGAAGGGCGCTTTGCCTATAATGACGGCAGAGTTAAGGAGCTGACCGGCGGGCGCGGCGTCCTCTCCATCCGCCAGTGGCACGCGTACCCCAACACACTGCCCCGGGAGCTTTACAGCGACGAAATCCAGGAGGGAGAAAAATTCGCCACACTTTGACAAGCGTTTTGAAGGAGAAAGAACGATGAAACTGATAATCGGCATAGGCGCCGCCGCGGCAGCCCTGGCGGCGGGAATAATTGTTTTTGTAAAAAGGAGAAAAAACGCCAGTGAGAGCAGCGATTTATAACGGTAAGGAAGATATAGAGCTGACGGAGCTTGAAACTCCCGCAGCCGGGGACGATGACATACTTGTGCGCAATATCTACGCTAGCATCTGCGGCACCGACGTTGCCGTGTATAAGCACGGCCCGAATACGGGCCACAAGGTCACAGTGGGCGGAGAATTCGGGCACGAGGCTGTATCCGAGGTGGTGCAGGTCGGTAAAAACGTGAAGGATATTCACGTGGGAGACAGGGTGTACCCTTACCCCCTCCTCGCGAAGGGCGACCCGAAGCGGGCCGGGACTATGGGAGGATTTTCGGAATATATGCTCATTCCAGGCGCCCGGCTGAACGAGCAGGTCTATGCGGTGCCGGACTGCATTTCCTCAAAAGCCGCCTGCCTCATCGAGCCCTTCACTGTGGGCTTCAGGGCGGCGAGACGCTCATTCCCGAAGAAAGGTGAAAACGCTGTGGTTTTCGGAGCGGGCACCATAGGCATAGCCGCCGCCATAGGGCTCAGGTATTTCGGCTGTGAAAAGGTCATGATATGCGATTTTTCGGATCTCCGGCTCGAAAAGGCCAAAGCCCTTGGCTTCGAGGTATGCAACAACGGCCGGGAGGACCTTAAAGCGAGGGCCATGGAGTATTTCAAAACAGCGCCGTCCCGCTTCGGGCCCACGGCGGACGCGGACATCTATATTGACGCCGCCGGGGCGGAGCAGATCCTCGAGCTGTACCAGTCCATGGGCAAAATCGGTAGCCGCATGGTGGTGGTAGCGGTCCTTGCAGAGAAACGGCCGGTGGATATACTTGAAATGACCTATTCCCAGCATGCTCTGATAGGCTCGGGCGGCTATTTCCCCGAGGACGTAAGAGACGTCATGGCCGCCATGTCCAGCGGCAGGTGGAATATTGAGTCCCTTATCACCCACGAGTACCCCTGGGAACAGCTCCCCGAGGCAATAGAAAAGGCCTCGTGTGTGGACGAGGCCCTGAACGTTGTCATACACTATTGAAAAGCTGCGGCAGGCCGGCCGCATGAAGGAAACTTTTTTGGGGAAAGGGGCTTTCCGACGTTTTCGCTTTCTCAGCCGTAAAACCCCATGAGCATCAAGAAAAAAGCACCGCTTGGGCGGTGCTTTTTTTGCGGAAGGCAGGAAAAGATTTTACTTAACAGGTACAGCTATGATGGAATGGTGAATTTTACAGGAAAATGCAATTTCTTGTTGAAAAAATAATATAATTGCATTATTATTGTACATAATAGCGCGTTTTGATACGCCGCTGCGCTTTTACTTATGAAAAGAGGAAACCATGGATACTATTGAGATGCTCAACCGGCTGAAATCGAAGGATTTCAAGGCATACTGCCAGCTGACGGAAAATTACGGCCAGAAGCTGTATTCCCACATTCGTGAACGATTTAATGATAAAGACAAAGCAAATGCCGCGTTTCACGAAACGCTGTCGGACTTTTGCAGCATCCTGACAAATTATAATGGCAGCGATGCCGTGGAATATTTGCTGCTTGCCTGCGCGGATAACGTCTGCGACCAAATGGAGCAGATGCAGCAGGGCGCTGCCGAAACAGCCGGGGAGAGCGAAAAAACGCAAATAACCCGGGTTTCCAAGCGTAGGAAAACCAAAAAAAATGCCGGGCGCGCTTCAGGGACAGGGAGGTTCGGTTTCGGGCTTTGCGCGGCGCTTTTGCTTTTGGGAATGGCGGCTGCACTTTGGGTCATTTTGGGGCTTCTTATGGATATGGGCTTCATTCCGCAGATAGATTTGGGATACGAATGGTTTAACTTTAACGTTGCACCGTGGTTTTAACGGGGAGAATATTATGGAAAAAAGACAGGTTATTGTGATTATGTCAGCGGTTCTGCTGTTGATGATTGCTTTGGCCGGAGCGCTGTTTTTGGCGCGTCCGGCAATCATTGACCGGCAGAGAGCCGCGGCAGAGGAAGAGCTTATTGCCATGATTGAGGAAGGACGCACCGCCATTGAGGATTTCTCAGCCCCGGAAATGGAGGGCGAGGGAATGGAGTTTTCGGAAATGGAGGAGCAGACCGGCGTGGAGTTCCCGGACGTAGACACAGGCGAGATCACGGGATACGGCATTATTGTGATTCCGGCCATTGATTTGAAAATGCCCGTGGTCCGCGGAGCGGACAGCTATTCTCTCCGGGCGGCGGCCGGCTGGTATCCGGAGTCGGCGGAGATGGGGGAAGCGGGAAACTGCGTTATCTTCGGGCACCGCATGAACAGCTACGGACGCCATTTCAACCGGTTGGACGAGCTCAAAGAGGGAGACACTATTTTCCTATATGGTACGGACGGCAGCAGCTACGCTTATGAGGTCACGGGAAGTGAGATTATCGAGCCCGGTATCCTGATGGATACCCTCCGTGAGCATAACGAGGGCTTCAGCCTGACGCTTGTAACCTGTACACCGACGGGCACTTACACACATCGTCTTATGATATATGCAAATCTTAGTGAGACAAAGAAACAGGAGGAGTAAACTATGAAAAACGGATTTTGGAGAAGAATATTGGCTCTTATTCTTGTCTGCACTATGCTGGCGGGACAGGTTATGGTAAACGTGGTCTACGCTACGGATGCCGATGACATTCCGATTATATCGGACGATGGAAACAATACTATTGACTTTTCTAAAGACGGAGTATCTGATGGGGAGGACGGCACCCAGGAGGACACCCCTGTTTACTACACGCCCGCACCGCTGGTTCTGCCTGACAGCAGCGCGAATTACCTTTCGGACGGCAACGGCGGTCTTTCTGTAACTGTTAAAGTGAGCCCGGAAAATGGCGTTCTCCAGGACGGTCAAAAATGCTCATTTACCGTGGTCATAAGAGACGATGACCTTGATACTCCCCCAAATATTACAGCCGGAGATATATTGACTATTACAATGCCCCAGTTTATGAAGCCGGAGGATGAGAAAGGCTGGCTCAACAACTGCGACGCTTATTTTGAAAACCCGGTATATTCAGATGATGAAAATGGCAATCACGTGCTCCAGCTCACATTTAAAGAATTTTCGGGCAGCAATTTATATATCTCCCTTAAATTTTCCATGGTCATAGATACCATTGGATACGATGGCGATGGACAGGGCAGTATCGAAATCAAAATTGGTGATACGGTCAAGGATGACAGCAAGGGTTCCACCGATGGGGATATTACAATAGACGACGGCACCGGCAGCGGAGACGGCTCCGGGGAAGGCGAAGGAGAAACGGAGCCGAAGCTCTATAAACGAATTTGGAGCAACAGCAAAGAATCCGATGACGGAAGTCTCGTAATCCGCGACCCGAAGGAGCCCATCGGCTATTCCGTCAGCTTCAATGCCACGCTGAAAGCGGGTCAGCCGGCTACACTCACGGACAACCTTAGCAACGGAAATCTGGTTCTTTGTGATTCAGCCGGAAATATTAATGCATCGTTATCTGATGTATTTACAATCGTTGTCGGAGGCGCAACGTTGACGGGGGGAACGCTTAAAGACAGTTCTCTGGTCTTTGAAGGTACGCGTCTGGGTAAAATCACAATTGAAAAGACCGAAAACGGCGGATTCACCATGGCCTGCCAAAACACAACGGGTGCCGATGTGGGTCCGGTCAGTGTCGTTGTAAAATACTATGCTAAAGCTGGCGAAAATGACTATTTTAACAATAAAGTTGAGCTGGCCATTGACGGAGTCGGAGAGTACTCAAGTTCATCTCTTATCCGCAAATACGATAATGCGGCACTCTATGCTACCAAAAGTGTTGGCAGAGACGGCGCCGAGGTTATCTATATTGATAAAGGAACTACAGAAGTGACCTTCTGCATTACGCTGACTCAGTATGGCGTCGGCGATATTTATGTTCTGGGTGATGAGATCACTTTTGACGTTCTGGAAAATTGCTTTGTTTTTGATGCCGACAAGGTTGATAATGAGCATGAGGATCTCTTTGGAATTAAGGTAGAGAATAATGAGGATGATAAACAGGTCATCTATATTGTGAAGAACGGGGAGGATCCCATTCCCGCGGGGACATATAATATATATTTTACAGTGACAATCGATCCTGAAAAGTGGGAATACGGTGAGTCAGCAAAGAATACCGTTGGTAATACCGTTTTTATTCGCCGCAAGGCGAAGCTGACCATCAATAAGGAGTGGCTGAATAAGGAAGACGGAACGTCCGCTGAAAAGGGGAACGGCGCCAAGTTTGAGCTGCTTACCTATGATGGCGTCCAGATTGCAGAAACAGGTTGGTCTACCGGGGATGAATTTACGCTCAGATTTCACGCAGACGAGCTTGCTGAAGGTGAAAATATATGCAGGCTGATAGAATATGTGGCTGAAAACGGCGAATATATGGCCGCGAAAGAGATGGAGGTCATCATCAAATATGACAAGAAAACCGACAAGGTAACTATTGTATCCATTGATGGCGTCCCGTACAACAGCGGTTCGGCTGAGGTCACGGTGCAGAACGAGCCGGATTCCGGCAAGGGCTCTCTGACGTTTAAGAAATACAGCGGCAGCGCTGAGGAATCCAACCTGCTGGACGGCGGCACCTATGAGCTTTACCGCGTGGTCGAGGGCGAAACTGACGAGTTGGTCGACACTTTCTCCACCGCGAACGGCGTATACGTAAAAACCGATCTTAAATACGGTACTTATTACGTAAAAGAGATTTCCGCGCCTTTAGGCTATGTCATAGAAGGAGACACCACTGACCGGATAACACTTAGCAAAACGGCTCCTCATGGGACCGTGAGCCTTGTCAATAAGCGCTTTGAAGACGGCAAAATCATCATCAAGAAGGTCGACGAAAATGATCAACCCTTGAGTGGCGTGGAGTTTACACTGACCGCGGGCGGAAATTCGGAAACTAAAACTACGGGCGCGGACGGCACCGTGACCTTTTCCGGGCTTACTGCCGGCGACTATACCATCACCGAAAAACTCCCGTACGGTTATTCCGGATTTTCCGGTCCGATAGTCGTGACCATTGATGAAAAGGGAGAAGCAAAGGTAATTAACGCCGCACAGGGCGCGACAGCCATAGGCAATGAGATCACTATCAACTGGGTCAACACCCAGCAGTTCGGCAGTATAAAAATCTTTAAAACAGGTTTGAACAATGCCGTGTTGGCAGGGGCGGAATTTGCGCTGTACGACGGCCAGGGCAATGAGGTCAGAAGGGGCACGACAGGGAACGACGGAGTCCTGGAGTTTACCGGTCTTGCTTATGGCGAATATATTCTGAAAGAAACCAAAGCCCCGGCGGGGTACGTGGTTTCACAGGAGCTTACGGACGGTGTTTCTGTAAAAATTGAATCCACCGGCACAGTGGAGCGCAATTATAAGAATGATACGCAGAAGGGCAGCATTAAAATCACTAAGGTTGATGCTGAGCAGAATGACGTGAAACTTTCCGGCGCTACCTTTGGTCTTTACTCCAGTGCGGATTGCAATAATGAGAGTCTGATTGATTCAAAAATTACAGGTGAAAACGGAACCTGTACCTTTGATAACCTTGAGGCGGGAACCTACTATGTGAAAGAAATTTCGGCTCCCAAGGGCTATCAGCTGAATAATGAGGTTTTCACCTTTAATCTCGGAACAGGGGAGAATGCGCTCTGGAGTCTGGACAGGACCGTTGAAAACAGCAAACGGCTCTATAATTTGCAGCTTGTCAAGACAAATGAAAACGGAAGCCTGAACCTTGCGGGCGCGCAGTTCACTCTTTCCGGAACGGACCTTTGCGGAAACAAAATCAACAAAACCAGCGGAGTTTCCGGTCCTGACGGCATTGTGAAATTTTCCGATCTGCCCTTTGGCAACTATACGGTTACGGAAATCAAGGCCCCGGACGGCTACGCTCTTGCGAAGTCTTTTTATGTTGAGATTAACGAAAAAAATACATATGTGGATTATGAATATGGGCAGACCGTGGAATACGGCAAGGTTTACGACAGCCGCACAAAGCTGACGGTGCTGAAAGTGGACGACCATGACGAAAGCGTCGGGCTTCCCGGGACAACATTCCTCATTAAAGCGGACGGCAAATATGTGACTGCGGCGGGCGGAAACGGCGTTTATTCCTATACCGGGCTTGTTTCCTCCGAGGAAGATGCGACGCGGTTCGTGACCGCCGATGCCGGTATCTTTACACTGGAATACCTGCCCATGGGCAGCTATAAGCTGATTGAAGTGGGAGCGCCCGACGGCTACGTCATTTCCACAGAAGAAACAACTTTTGCAATCAGCAAAACGGAGCAGTCCGTGAGCGTGGGAAACACAAAAATCAAAGCGAAACTGAACGTTGTCAAGACTGACGAGTTCGGCAAGCTCCTGCCCGGAGTGGGCTTTACGCTTAATACCGCAGGCGGCTATGTGACCGCAGAAGGCAAAAACGGCGTCTATACCTTCACCGGGTATTCGGATGAAATGGGAGAAAGCACCGTTTTAATCACCGGAGTTGACGGAAGCCTGAGCATAGACGGGCTGCTTTGGGGGATCTATACCCTGGATGAGGTCTCCGGAACTCCGGAAGGGCTGACTCCGGTCACCGGAATAACCTTTGAGGTAGTGGCTGACAATCCCAGCGGAGACTTTACTCTTTCGGTCAAGCATGGTGAAACCCTGGAGGTTTCCGTTGTGAACTTCCGCAAAGTCGGGGAAATCAGTTTCAAAAAGGTGGATTCAAGCGGAGATCCGCTTTCCGGAGCGGTTTTCAAGCTGGAGCTTGTGGAAGGAAACGGCTATTCCGAAACTGAGCCCCGCTACGCTGTTTCTGACAAGAACGGCACCGTTACGTTCAAAAATGTTCCCTACGGAACATATAAAATCACGGAGTATCTCGCGCCTTACGGAAAAACGCTGAGCACCGAGGAACGCACCGTAACAGTTGACGGCACTCTCAAAGTCTATGAGCTTGCCGACTGGGTCAATAATGACAACAAAATTTCCGTCGTGTTTAAGAAAGCCGGCACTGACGGCACTGCCCTGACCGGGGCGGTATTCCAGATACTTGATGAAAACAAAAACGTGGTTGTTGACGCGCTTGCAATTAACAGTACGGAGGGCGAAAGGGTTGAACTTTCCGTCGGTACATACTATTTGAAAGAGATCAAAGCTCCCGCAAACTACGTTTTAAATACCGAGCTTATCCCCTTCAGCGTAACAGAGGGCGGAAGCAGCCCCGTTGAAGTGGTTATGAAAAATAAACCGGTCACCGGGTCGCTGACTATTGTCAAGAGCGAGGAGACAACGGAAAAACCCCTCTCCGGCGCGGAATTTAAGGTATATTCCAGAAGCGACTACGAAAACGGCGCGGAAAACGCCGTGGCTCTCTATACAGTCACCACCAATTCCGACGGTACCGTTACAATTAAGGACATTCCGTTTGGCGATTACGTCGTGGTGGAAACCGCAGCGCCCAAGGGCTATGAGCTAAGCCCTGTTCCCCAGTATTTCAGCATCAGTGAATCGGACGAAACGGTTTCCGGGGAAGTGACGCTGGAATTTGTGAATGAAAAATCCCGCTATGTTCTGGAAATTTCAAAAGTGGATATCGAGAGCGGAGAATCCTTGTCCGGCGCGAAATTTGCCGTATCTTCCTCAAATTTCTATAAAGAGGTTGAGGTCGGCGCTGACGGAAAGATCACCGTAGAAGTGCCGGCGGAGGGAATCTATTACGTGACGGAAATTGCCGCACCCGAAGGCTATACCATTGATCCGGATACCTATATGGTGGAGGTAAACGGACACACTCCCTCCGGCGCGGAAATAAAGGCGCAGTTCGTATCACAGGACTATCCCACTCAAATCAGGATTCTGAAGGTGGACGAGAACAACGAAGCGCTCGGTGGCGCTTTGTTCCAAATCTTCCACGTCACCGAAAACGGCGAGGAACTGATGACGTTTGAAGCAAATGGCGACGGCAGCTATCAGTATTCTACCGATTCAAATAATGCTGATATCGCCGCGGGCGACGTTTTGGTCAAGGGCCTGCCGGAAGGAAGCTATGTGCTACGGGAGACGAAAGCGCCCGGCGGATATATGATTCTCGGCGATATCGCTTTCACCGTCTCCCCGAGCTCCTATAACCGGGCGATTACCCTTACTGCGCAAAACCTTCCCTATCAGCGCGGCGTTGCGGTATGTAAGGAAAACGGCAGCGGAGTCCGCCTCGCCGGGGCGGTGTTCACCCTCTATGATGAAAACGGAAACGAACTGCAGTCCGTGACGACTGGAGCATCGGGCTACGTGGTGTTTAATGATCTCGGAAGCGGCAGTTATTATATTGTGGAGACCGCCGCTCCCGAAGGGTATCAGAAGATCGACACAAGGTTCAATTTCCAAATTGATGAAAACGGAGAGCTTCAAAGCGAGCATGCTTTTGTAAACTACGGCAGAGGAGAAGATCCCTTCTACGTAATTACGCTGACGAATACGCCCACAGAGCAACAGTTCCGGATCAAAAAAGTAAGCTCGGCAAGCGGCGGATCGCTTGAGGGCGCTCAGTTCCGTATTTTGGGCAGCGGAGTCAACAAGGTATATACCACCGGGAAGGACGGGCTTACCGACGTTATCAGCCTCCCTGTGGGCGAATATATGCTGACGGAGGTCAAGGCTCCAAACGGCTACGCTGCCGACCCGGGAAGCCGCTACCTGGTGGTCAGGGCGGACGGAATTGAACTGGACGGCGAAGCGCTGACCGGCGATTTCCCGGTCATAACCTTTGAAAATGAGCCGGAATCCTTCCGCTTCTCCATTTTGAAGCAGGACAGCACCGGCAGGCAGCCTCTTTCCGGAGCGATATTCACCGTGACCGGAGAGGACGGCAGCAAAGTTACGCTTGCCACTGGCGCCGACGGGTGCACGGACGTCATCTCCCTCAAGCCCGGGAAATACGCTGTGACGGAAACAAAAGCCCCGGATGGCTACAATGTGCCGCTGACAGGCTGGAGCTTCACAGTAGCTGAAGGCACGCTTGCAGTGACGAATGTTACCGGCGGAGCGGATTACGATTACGCCGACGGCGTGCTGCTCCTGACCCTTACCAACGAGCGCACCGAAGGCAGCCTTCTGATTTATAAGCACGATTCCTCCGACGGGAACAAAGCGCTGGCAGGAGCGCAGTTCCAGGTTCTGAACGAGGACAATGAGCCTGTATTTTTCACCGTCAAAAATGGCATATATTACGTTTCCGATTCCAACGCCTCCGGCGCGGGCAACGTGCTGACCACCAATGAAGTGGGTCAGGCGCTGCTGGAGGGGCTGCCTTTCGGAGAATACACCGTTTATGAAGTGCTCGCGCCCGAGGGCTATGAGCTTTACGCAAAGGGGATCGAGGTTAAGCTCACCAAACAGGACGAGACTCTCAAAGTGGACGTTGCAGATGAGCAGCTCGTCCGGAAAGTCAAGGTATTCAAACAGAGCGCCGGGGAGACCCCGGAATACCTTATAGGCGCGGTGTTTGCGCTGTACCGCAGGTCGGAGAATGAAGCTCCGGTTTTCATATCGGAGGTGACCACCGGGTATGACGGCAAAGCTGAGTTTACGGTTCCCTACGGCGACTACACCATAGTTGAAACAAGAGCTCCCGAGGGCTATGAGCTGAGCCAGACGCAGATTTGGGAATTCAGCTACAATGACGAAACGCCGGACGACTACGAGTTTACTTACACCTTTTCCAACGAAAAGACCGTATACGACCTTGAAATTTACAAATATGACTCCGAGCAGAAGGACAAAGGACTTGCCGGAGCGGAATTTGCAGTTACCAACAGCCGCGGCTATACGATTACGGTAAAATCCGACGAGAATGGCATCGCAAGGCTGAATGATATTGATTATGACGATTATACCATCAGGGAAATCACCGCACCCGAGGGATATTACCTGAACGACCAGGTCTTTACCGTCACGAAGGACGAGCTGGTTCACGGCAAGGCCGTCAGGATAGAGGTGCCGGACACCATGATTATCGGCTCCGTTCTCCTTCGGAAGGTGGATTTTGAAAATCACGACAAAATTCTGAATGCGGAATTTACGGTCAGCGACAGCAGCGGAAATCTGCTGCTCTGGAAAAAGACCGAGGACGGGTATCTGCTGAGCGACGAGGGCGAAAGCGTCATCAGCGCCGGAGAAGTGAAGCTCACAGGGCTTCCCGCCGGAGATTATACCATTAACGAGGTAAAAGCGCCCGACGGTTATGTTATCCTCGACGAAAGCAGAACCTTTAGCGTCAACGCCGGAACAGCTCCTGCGCTTATTGAAATTGAAATCGAGAACCTCCTGCGCAAGGTGGCTGTCGGAATCATCAAAATGGACAGTGAGGACAGGACAAAGCGCCTTGCCGGAGCGGAATTTACGCTGTATCCCGTGGAGAACGGAACTGTCGGAAGCGCGTTGACAACGGCGGTGACCAATGAAAACGGTTTGGCCGTGTTTACGGACCTTGCTATGGGAAACTACCGCATAGTGGAAACGAAGGCACCCTATGGCTTCAAACTGCTGTCCAATCCCATTGACTTCGTGGTGGACGCTGAGGGCAAAGTGCTTGTCGGAAACGACAGGACGGAGCTTCCGGAAAAGGACAAAATAAATATGTTTGGCATTGTAAATACCTCTGTTCTTCAGGACCTTGAGATTAAAAAGGTGTCCTCCGAAACCGGAAAGGCTCTCGCCGGAGCAACCTTTACTGTTACAGGAAACGGGATGTCCTGGCGCGTAACCACAGGAAAAGACGGAACCGCAATGCTGAGCCTGCCCTACGGAGAATACGTGCTCAAAGAGCTGATAGCTCCAAACGGATATATCATGGATAGCAGCAGACACATTATTGAAGTATCCGAAAACGGCATTACCATTGACGGAGTGAAGCTCAGGAAGTTTACCTATGTAATCGAAAACACACCCGTAAGCGTAGCTGTCTCCCTTCATAAGCAGGACAGCTCGAGCGCAAAGGCTCTGTCCGGAGCGGAGTTCACAATCAGCGGGAACGGCAGGACCTATACGCTGAAGACCAACGCCTCCGGAAACACGGATACGATATATCTGAGGCCCGGCCAGTATGCGATTTCGGAGACAAAGGCGCCGAACGGCTATAAGATTCCGATAAGCGGCTGGAAGCTCACCATAAGCGAGGACGGCCGCGTAAGCGTTGAGGGCGAGGGCGCAACCGTTGCCCTAAATTCCGTAAGCGTCACCGTCACCGTAGAAAACACCAAACCCGGCGGCGGCACCGGCGGCTCTGATATCGGAAAGACGGGGCAAATAAATAACAGCGGCCTTCTTTTGAGCGGCGCGTCGCTTGTTCTGCTGTCCTTCACGGGGCTTCTGGCGCTGCTGATTGACGAGTACAGACGCCATGGAAAACGGGATGCGCTTGGCTGAGGAGCAAAGCTGACGTCTGAAAAAATATGAGAAAACCCGGTCAGCACGAAAAGAGCTGACCGGGTTTTGCGTTCCGCTCTGCCGGAATGCAGTTTCTGCCACCCTTCCAGCGGAGTTTTCTCGCAACTGAAAAGAAACGATGACGGCGTTCCATGCATGTTGGGCTTAGCAAGGGGAAAGATGCTGTTGAGCTTTCAGAAATACTTTCTGCGTAGGCAGAACAGACTGAAAAATGCCGGAACGGTGACATCAGCCGTGAGGGCGACGATAAGTTGCTCTATAACTATCCGAAATATGATGAGTCTTCCGGTTATGTAAAACTGCCGCCACAGGAACTTAGTAATATGCTGGTTGAGGCATTGAAAGAGAGCGAAGAATAAAAATGTATGAAAACTACACCAGACAATCTCTACCTACCAGACAATATAGAGAATTACTTGGCAGCGCAATTTGTGTTTTTAATTCTAATAATACTTTTCTGGTTGAGAACATACTCAGATGTGATGAAATCGGGAAGTATGACTGGTATCACCTAATTGACCTTGAATCTGGTAAACTAAAAGGTAGCGTACATGAAGTGATTAGTTCAAGGTGCGGAACTGAAATAGAGGATTTGTTTGTAACCATTGTGAATATGCGAAATCGTATAATTCATAGTTTTCGTATTACAGATGAAAAGGAGAACAGATTTTAGCAACCAAAGAAAAAATGAAAGACGGGAATCGCCAATTCCATATAACCGAAGAATACCTTTTAGAATTCATAGGGCTTAATCAACAGCTTTCAGACAAGTTGCATAATCTACGAGGGTATTGATATACTGTTTGAGAAAACAAAAAGAGCTATCAGAATTTCAAAAAATCAGTTAGCTCTTTACTTTTACAATAATTCAAATAATGTTGCCGTTTTGTTGCCACAAAGGGTGCAAACACGGCGAAAGCCTTTATTTACGTTTTTTTTCTCAGGTGTGAAATCATTCCCACTCTATCGTTGCCGGGGGCTTGCCGGTGATGTCGTAGACGACTCTATT
>JBJEQR010000021.1:0-13560 GCA_051881855.1 Oscillospiraceae bacterium | reverse complement strand
CAACGCCGATAACGGACTCAGCGCCGGTGTTGGGGTTCTCTTCGCCTTCGGGAGCTGCGGGAGCTTCAAGAACGATCTCGTACTCACCAAGGGTGGAACCAGCTTTGCGGTTGATCTCGAGAACGATGACTTCGTCGATGTCGTCTTTCATGTAGTCATAAGTGAACTGACCGACAACTTTGCCGTCCTCTACAATGTAGTAGGTGATGATGTCTTCTTCTTCAACCTTCTCGCCGAATCTCTCACGGAGTTCGTAAGCGTCAACACCAAGGTCTACTTCAACAGTGAAGTCGGAAGCGACAACCTGGTTGCCATAGAAGCCGAATACAACTTTAGCAACGTCGTCTTTAGCGGTCTCTACGCCTTTAGCGTTGAGGTAGGTTACGCCGTAAGCAGCGAAGTTGACACCTTTCTGACCAGCGCCGATTTCGGGAATGGAAACAACGAGGTCTTCAGAGTTAACTTTGATGCCGTCTTTTGCTTCGCGGAGTGCACGGAAAGCAGTGGTGGAGATAACGGAAGCGTCAGCATAGGTGCGGAGAGCGTCTTCGCTGTAGCTGCTGCCGTAGCCGTCAAGAGAAGTGAGGTAGTCGGAGTAGCCGTTGTCGCCAACATAGAGAGCTTCTTCGTTTCTGCCTGCCCATTTAACTTCTTCATACTCGAAGATAGTTACGTCGCTGATAACTTTGCCTTCGTAGGTAACTTTGGTGGACTCGGTAACTCTGCCTTTTTCATCAACAGCGTCGATTCTGGTGGCGGTTACTTTGAAGGAACCGGATTTGTATGCAGCGGTGTAGTTGGGCTCAACAGTGAGTTTTACCATGTAGTTCTCAGAACCATTGGAAACGCTGTATCTAGCGGTTTTGTCGATGGTATTGAATGCGTCGGCAACAGCTTTGCAGAACTCATAGGAGTCAGGAGCAAGCACGGTTTCAGCTTTAACGCTTACAAGTCCAAGTTCTTCAAGACCGCTTTCAAGGCTGTCCCAGTTAGCAAGAGCTGCCTCAAGTGCTTTTGCAGGAGACATCTTCTCGTTGACAATTTTATCAATGATAAATTCACCGTAAACAGTAAGTCCGTTTACCGCAACAGCAGATACATATCCTGCGGATTCACCTTTTTCGTTGACCCATACATAGTTGCCAGTAGGTTTGGTGAAATATTTGGTGTTAGCAGCAAGTTTGCCATATGCGGCAGACTGCTCAGCGGTGTGTTTGGAACCGTCGTATGCAACGCCGTCTTTGGTTACGAACCAGCCGGAAGCGTTTTTGTTGTCTGCTTCTTCGGGGTTGTATTTAACGATTTCAGCAGAAACAGCGCCGGTAGCGGTTACTTCGATGTTTTTGAGGTCTTTGCCGTCAGCATCGAGTTCAAAATAGAACTCGCCGCCCTCTGCGGGTGCACGGTAGGTATTCTTGAGGTCATAGCCGAATGCGCTGAGGTCTTCAAGAGTGTCTTTGTAAGAACCGGCAGTAGTTACGGGCTTGAGCTCTACAAGATCAAGAGCAAAAGCAGAAACGCCAAGGCTCAGTGCAAGAACAAGAGCAAGAACAAGAGCAAGAGCTTTTTTCATGTTAGTTTTCCTCCTAAAATATTTTTTTGAGCAATTTATCAGAAGCGGAAAGGCTCTCCTCCTAACCGATTCTAACCACTAGTGGTGATAAATGGGTTTGCACACCCGGGAGAGATTTTTCAAGGGTTACAAACTTTTTAACCATTTTGTAACATTTATCACGGCTATAATATACCATGCTAAAATTTGTTTGTCAATAGTTTTTCATAAAATTATTTCATTTTGTAACAATTTTATTCAGGGGGTGAAATTTTGAATCTGGAAAATGAAGCCTATTGCCGGGAGCAGCTTCGTGAGCTGGGTCTCTCCATAGCATATTATAGACGAAAAAAAGGGCTTTCGCAAGCCAAATTAGCGGAAATTTCCGAAATCAGCCGCCAGCATCTGGGAGCCATAGAATCGCCCAACATGGCGCGGCCCATTTCCATTGAGGCCGTTTTCAAAATCGCCCGGGCCTTGGAGGTGGAGCCCTGGGAATTATTAAAATTCGGTAACAAAAATTAAAAATTACAAAGCGGTTACAAACTGGTTTCCCTCCGCCTGTGCTCATATGGAAATTTGAGCATTTTGCGAAAATTCATGGAAATTGTGAGCACGAAACAAACTCAAAAAAATATTTTAGGAGGAAAACTAACATGAAAAAAGCACTTGCTCTTGTTCTTGCTCTTGTTCTTGCACTGAGCCTCGGCGTTTCTGCTTTCGCTCTCGACGGCATCGTAGTGCTCAACCCTGCACCCTCTGGCAGCTCCGATCCTATCAGAGTTGATCTTATCAGCTTTGAAGAGAACCCCACTGTTGTTCTCTATGCCGGCGATTTTGAAAACTATCCCGACCCTGATGTTTACTATTTTGCAGTAGGTCCCCATGATGCTGAAGCAGTTCTTGAGGACGTTGCAGTTACCGCAAACGGCGCTGTTTCTGCTAAAGTTTTCGATTATGACCCCGCAAAATATGTCGTTTACGGCGCTGACGACCAGCCCCTCACCTACCATGTTTCCAGAATGGAAGGCGGCAAAGAGGTAGAAGTTCTTCTTGCTGGACTTTTCTATGAGGACGCTGTTAAATACGCAAAAGAGTACAAAGATGAAAACAGAAACATCAACTACGGCGTTTTCTGCGATGAAGAAGTTGTTATCGTTGAACTTACTGTTCCGGTAAACACCTCTGCTTCCTACAAAGAGGGCTCTGTAAAGATCACCGGTGTTGAAGTTGTTGGCAAGAAGAAAACCAACGTTTCCGCAACCATTAAATTCGTTATCGACGTTACCATCTTCGATTACGAAGAAGTAAAATACTGCGCCACTGAAGACGAAGTTCTCTATGTTGGTGTTGAAGGTTATTCCGACTACCTCACCGCTCTTTACGGCTACAAGACTCCTGACCTCCAGGACAAAGAAATCAGACAGGAAGCCGCAATGGTAGTTTCCACTACTGCTTTCCGTGCAATCCAGGGCAAAGACCTCACCGTTTCTGCTGGTGATGTTCTCTCTGCTACTATCAAATCCGTTGCAGCCGGCCAGAAAGGTGTAAACTTCCTTCCTTTTGCTGATCTTCACGTAGATGCAGCTGGCAACGTTATCGGTATCCAGTTCGGTTTCGTTGGCGATCAGACCATCGCTTCTGACTTCGTAGTTACCGTTGCTCCCGAACTCAGCTATTTCGAGCTCCGTGAGCTCTTCGGCAAAAAAGTTGAAGAAGAAGACGTCATCACCTACTACGTCCTCAAAGACGGCAAAGTATATGACAGCTTCACTGTTGACTACATGACTGTTGATTACAACGAAGTAGTAGAACTTGAGATCAACGGCAAAGCCGGCGATACTCTTGGCATGTACGAGATCGTTCTTGAGGTTCCTGCAGATCCTGCTGAGGGCGAAGAGAACCCCAACACCGGCGCTGAGTCTGTTATCGGCGTTGTAGCCGCTATGGCTGTTGTTTCTGTTGCTGCAGCTGCTGCTGTTTCCCTCAAGAAATAATTCTTGTTCGGACAATAGAACAATAATTTAACCTAATAAAAAGCGCCCGGAGCTCTCCACCGGGCGCTTTTTTTATATCCTTTTTAGCTACAGGGAACGCTGAGGATATGTACCCCCATCTCTTTCTGCGGAAAGACCTCCTCTTGCCGTCAGCGTCTTTCCGCTGCGGCATACGCCTTGCGTAAAGCCGACGGCTGCGCCGTACCCTGTTCGCTTCTTCCGCCACAGGCGGCGCTTCACAGGCTACGCCCGCCAGAGAAACTTAGGTCGCCCCCTGACGTTTGCTGCCGCAAACGGTGTCCCCCATCAGGGGGACGCTCTTGGCAAAGGCGTGCTAAAAAATCGTAACACGATACGAGCAAAGCGGATATGGGGTGCATAAACGGACAGCGGCTACCGCCGCCCCGCACAGATTTTAGCACGATATGTCACATTGGCGTGCTCGCTCTGCGTTATATGCTTGGATTTAGCGCCGCGCGCCCCCTTGAGGGGGGGTGGGGGTGGGTCGCGGAGCAAAAAGGGTCGTGCCGCCTTGGTACACTGAAACCTGCTGTCGGCCTGAACGACAGCAGTTGAGATTAGAAAGATTCCCTCTTCCGGCGAAAGTTTCTCCCCCTCTGAGGGGGAGCGTTTGCGGTAGCAAACGGTGGGGGTGAAGCGCTTTTCTCTGGCGGGTACCACCGTCTCTTTGTGCAAGATCAAAGAGATGGGGGTACATATCCCCGGAACGCCGAGGACGGCGTTCCCTACTGTAATGGATTGCGATGCGCGTGCATCGGACGGCGTTCCCTACGGTTTTTTTCCTCATCCGTCTTTGCCTTCCGGCAAAGCCACCTTCCCCAAAGGGGAAGGCATCCTCATCCGTCGCCTAACGGCGACACCTTCCCCAAGGGGGAAGGCTTCCTCATCCGTCGCCTGACGGCGACACCTTGCCCAAGGGGGAAGGCTTACGGGCGGATGATATCCGCCCCTACGGATACATGCCGCGGCGCATGCCGGGGCCGCTCCCACCCGCTCTTCAGACCATAAAAAAGCGGCCCTATGGGCCGCCTTTTTCTTATATTTCCTTTTATTCTATCACGCGGTAGTTCTGGGCGGCGTCCTCCTTGCGGGTGGACTCCACGACGGAGACAACCTGCACCCTGAGGGGGTGCTGGCCGAGCTGGATTTCTATCACGTCGTCCTCCCTGACCTCGTAGGAGGCCCGGGCGGGCTTGCCGTTGACGAGGACGCGCCCCGCGTCGCAGGCCTCGTTGGCGACGGTGCGGCGTTTTATAAGGCGGGTCACTTTGAGATATTTATCTAAGCGCATGGTATGCTCCTTTTCTGAAAATTTTCGGAGGTAATTTTCTGCGGCGCGGTGGGCTTTTCCCGCCGCGCACATTTTAAAAAATCCCCCGCCTGAGGGCAGGGGAAATTTTACGTCGCCAATTATTCGGAGACAGCCTCTTTGAGGGCTTTGCCTGCTTTGAAGGAGGGAAGTTTGGAAGCAGGAATGGTGATTTCCTCTCCGGTTCTGGGATTGATGCCTTTTCTTTCGGCACGGGTTTTTACTTCAAAGGTGCCGAAGCCTACGAGCTGAACGGACTCGCCGTTTGCAAGAGCCTCAGTAACAGAAGCAAGAACTGCGGAAACAGCTTTCTCGCTGTCCTTTTTGGAAGAGCCGAGTTTGGTTGCAACAGCGGCGATGAGATCGGATTTGGTCATTTTAAAATACCTCCAATTTTTTATTCCGCGGGGGCTTCCCGCATTTTACGAATTTTTTTCCTTGGCTTCAAGCCAAATTTCAGAGAGCTCGGCATTTGTCAGCTCCGGAAGCTCCCTGCCGGACTCGGTAACGATATGCTCCACAGCTTCCACCCGCTGTATGAACTTCTCGCCGGCTGCGAAAAGGCACTGTTCCGGCTCGAGGTCCAAAGCTCTGGCGGCATTCACGGCTGAAAAGAGCACATCGCCCACTTCGTCAGCACAGCGAACGATATCATTCGCGCGGACGGCCTCTTTAAGCTCCACAACTTCTTCGTCCAGCTTGCGCAGGGACCAGATAACGTCATGGTGTGTGCCGCAGGCCTTTTCCGCCCTCTGCTGCAGCTTGGCGCTGCGCATCAGCGCAGGGAGCTGCTTGGGCACGGCGCGCAGTGTCGATACCGCCGTTTCCTGGCCTTTGGACTCCTTCTTTATCTCATCCCAGCGGTCGGCCACCTCACCCGTATCGGAAAGGCTTTCGCCGCCGAAAATGTGGGGGTGGCGAAGAATGAGTTTCTTGCAGATGCCGTCGCAGACGTCGTCAAAATCAAAGCTCCCGTTCTCCTTCTCGATCTGGGCATGGAACACGACCTGCAGCAGCACGTCGCCCAGCTCCTCCCTGAGAAGGTCAGGGTCTTTGTTGTCAATGGCCTCCACCGCCTCGTAGGTCTCCTCAATGAGGTTCTTACGAATGGACTCGTGGGTCTGCTCCCTGTCCCAGGGGCAGCCGCCCTCGCCTCTCAGCAGGGCCATAATTTCGACAAGGTCCCCGACAGTATAACTGTCTTTAAGTTTAAAATCCGTCCGCATTTTGCGGCCTCCTCTATTCTACCTTAATAAATGGATTTTTTCAAGTATTTCAGCGATTTTTTCGCCCTTTGGAACCATTAAAAAATCTTTTTTTGTAATTCCCTTGATAAGGAGCATTGTGACACAGTAGATTATTACCGCTATTACTATGGCAAATGCAGTGGACATGTTGTCCGAAAGGAATATGTTGCAGAAAACGTAGCCGAATTTTGCCCCTGCGGCGCAGATGGCTCCCGCAAAGAGCGGCTTTATGAACACGGCGTAGAGATTGACCCTTATCCCCGCGCTTCTGTTTATGGCCGCAATATCCATAACCATTATAAATATATAACATATTAAAGAGCCGTAGGGCGCGGCCTGGATATTGAGGCTTGGAATGGCGACGAAAATATAGTTTATCACGAGCTTGACGCCCGCTCCCGCCAGCATGAAGAAGAGCGGCAGGCGTTCCTTGCCGATGCCCTGGAGGACGCTGTGGCAGGAGGCGCAGGTGCAGACGAAAATGACCGTGATGCCCATGACCCTCAGCAGGGGGGCCGCAATCTCCACCTCGGTGAGGCGCATGGGATAGAGCAGAGTCAGTATCTCCTTTGACAGCACCGAAAGGCCGAAGCCCGCAGGAATGGCCACAATGGTGGTCAGGCGCAGCACCGTATCAATGGAATTTTTTATTCTGTGGCGGTTGTGTGAGGTCCAGGCGGCGGCGACGCTGGGCAGGGCCGCGGTGCCGAAGGTGGTGGCAATGGCCGGGACGAGGTTAAAGAGCGTCACCGGCATGCCGGAATATACTCCGTAGAGGTAGTTCGGCAGGCCGTCCAGGCCGAGGTCCGCCGGCAGCAGCCCCTCATACATGGCGAGGACCGTCTCGTGGTCCAGCCTTATGGCGTACTCCATGCGGCTCATCAGGGACACGAGGTCGATGAGGTTCGTGATGTTCGTGGAGAGGGTCGCAAGGCACACCGGCACTGAAATGGCAATGAGGGTCTTCAGCAGGGTGCTACGGGGCTGGGCCTCCGGCGCGTCGTAAAGCTCCGCCTGGGAGATGCCGTCGCCCCTGAAGCGGTAGTGGAACATCATATAGAGCATGCCCACCATGGTGGAGATCATGACTCCGCCGATGGCGGCGGCCGCCGCAACGGGCGCCACGGCGCTGGCGGCGGAGACCCCCTCCATGGAGATTCCGAGGTCAATGCCGTAGAAGCTGCCGTTCTTTTCATATTCGGCAATGCCCCAGTTCATGACAAGTACCGTCAGCCCGAGGCCCACGCAGACCTTCACCACAGCCTCGATTATCTGGGATACGGCGGTGGGGTACATGTTCCGAAGGCCCTGATAGTAGCCCCGGTAGGCGCTGGTCATGCAGAGGAAGAAAACCGCCGGGGAGAGCATTATGACCGCGAGGGCCGCCCCGGGGTTGTCACAGACCGTGCCGGCCAGGAATTTGCTCCCGAGGAGCATTATGAGGCTCCCGGCGGTGCCCGTGACGAGGAAGCAGGTCATGGAGATCTGGAAAATGCGCCTTACGTCCCGGTAGCGCCCGAGGGTCACGCACTCGGAGACCATCCGGGCCACCGCCACGGGTATTCCGGCGGTGGCAATGGTATAAAGGGGGGTGAAAATGGTATAGGCGGTGTTATAGTAGCCAAAGCCCTCGCCGCCGATTATGTTCATCAGCGGGATCTTATAGGCTGCGCCTATGATTTTTACAATTATGGCGGCGGCGCTCAGAATGAGCGCGCCCTGGAGGAAATTTTGTTTTTTGGAGCTCATGCAGCCCTCCGCTTCGTTGGATTTTTAAAAATCGTGACCGGAAATCCTTCCGGTCACCCAAAGCCGCTTTCCCCCGTTCCTCGAATCAGAGCTGCTCGAGGATTTTGGGAAGATAGTAGCTTATCTTGTCATAGACCTTGTTGATGTCGAGGGTCTTGTATTTGCCGTCCCGGTAGAGGACGTCCCCGTCCACCATGGTGAGCACGACGTCCGAGCCCTGGGCGGAGAATACTATGTTGGCGAGCACGTCATAGCAGGGAACCAGGTGGGGACGGTCAAAGTCGATGACCGCAAGGTCCGCCCTGTAGCCCTTCTTGATGAGTCCGGTGTCGGTCCTGCCCTGGGAGAGGGCGCCGTTGACGGTGGCCATTTTGAGTATCTCTTTGGGAGAGATCTCGCCGGCATTGTGGGAGTTGCCCCTTGCTATCATGGCGGCGAGGTGCATCTCCTCAAACATGTTGAGGTTGTTGTTGGAGGAGGCGCCGTCGGTGCCCAGAGCCACGTTTATGCCCGCGTCGAGCATTTTGCGCACCGGGGCGAAGCCGGAGCCCAGCTTCATGTTGCTGGAGGGGCAGTGGGTGGCGGTGACGTGGTTTTTCGCCATCACCTCAATGTCCTCGTCCTCCACCCAGACGCAGTGGGCAAGGTTGGTGGGGTTCTCAAAGACGCCGCAGGCCTCCAGGTATTTCGCCGGGGTGAGGCCGCCGTGGCGCTGTTTGCACTCCTCGTGCTCGAGCTTCGTCTCGGACATGTGGACGTGGAGGCGGAGGTTGTTCTCCTTGGCAAACTCCGCAGTCTCCCTCGCCAGGGACTCGCAGGAGGAATACTCGGCATGGAGGCCGAACTCCTCGGTGAAGCGGCCCTTGTTGGCCCGGCCGTATTTCTGGATCATCTCATAGACCGCCGGGAAATAGCTCATTTTTTTGAGGGGGGTGCCGTCGGTGCCCACGGGCGGGTTGCAGAAATTGCACTTCATGCCGGAGTCGGCCACGACGGAGGCGGCCACCTTGTCAAAGAAATACATATCGGTGAAGGAGGTGGTGCCGCAGGCCATCATCTCGGCCATGCCGAGCATTCCGGCCCAATAGATGCTGTTCTGGTCCCATTTGGACTCAAAGGGGAAAATCTTCTCGTTGAGCCAGCGCTGGAGGGGCAGGTCCTCCCCGTAGCCGCGCATGAGGGTCATGGCGGCGTGGGTGTGGTTGTTGACAAGGCCGGGAATGAGCACCTTTCCCCTGCCGTCATAGACCTCGCCGTAGCCCCAGTCGGTCTTTTCATTGGCGGTGGAAATGTAATCAATGACGCCGTTTTTGGTGCCGATATAGGCGTGCTCCACGACGTTGAAATTCTCGTCAATATAGGTTATGTCTTTAAACAGCATTTTATTTTTCCTCCTCTAAAATCCTCACGGCGGTGTGAAGCAGTTTTTTGAAATTTCCGGCCACGGCGGAGCAGGTCTCGTCCACTTCGCCCAGGGTCAGCGGGCGCTCCAGCACCCCCGCCGCCATGTTGGTGACGACGGAAATTCCCAGCACCCGGACGCCGCAGGCGGCGGCCATTATGGCCTCCGGCACGGTGCTCATGCCCACAAGGTCCGCCCCGAGGGTGCGGAGCATCCTTATCTCCGCCGGGGTCTCAAACTGGGGGCCGGGCATGTAGGCATAGACGCCGGATCTGAGCTTTGCGCCGGTCTCGTCCTCAAAGGCGCCCGCCACCCGGTTCCTCAGATACTCGGAATAGGTGTCGCTCATGTCAAAGAAGCGCCCGGTGCCGAACATGGTGGCGTCCTCGCCCCGGAGGGGGCTGTCGTCAAAGAACTTGATATGGTCCGAAATCAGTATAAAATCTCCCGGATTATACTCTTTGTTTATTCCGCCGGCGGCGTTGGTGAGGATTATTTTCTCAACGCCCATGGCTTTAAGCACCGCCACGGGGTAGGCGCACTCCGCAAAGGAGTTGCCCTCGTAGTAGTGGAGCCGCCCGGACATGACCGCCACGGGCACTTTGTCGAGGGTGCCCACGATGAGCACGCCCTCGTGGCTCTTGTTCACTGTGTCGTTCCAGCGGGGTATGTTTTTATAGGGTATGCGGGTGGCGTTTTCGAGGTCCGCCGTCAGGGGGTTCAGCCCGGTGCCGAGTATCACGGCAATTTTCGGGCGGAGCCTCGTCTGGGCCATTATATATTCCGCGGAACCCTTTACCTGATTATATGTCATTTAAGCTGCCTCCATTTTCCTTTTCAGTCAGCGTCCACGTCGATTCCGTTTTCGTTGCTTTTCTGGGCCTTGCCCGCAAAGGCGGCGCGCCGCGCGGCCTGCTCCTCCGGAGCTTCGGCGGGTTCCTCCGCCTCGGGCGCCTCTTCCGCCTCGGGAGCCTCGGGGGCTTCCTCCTCCTCGGGAACCTCGGGAGCCTCCTCCGGGGCTTTTTCCTCCTCCGGAGCATAGAGCTCGGCCACGACCTCGCCCTCGGGCTCCTCCCCACCGGAAAAGTCCTCGTCCATGACGACGTCCACTCCGGCCTTTATGGAGCAGATGGCGTTATAAATCTCCTCCACCCGCTCAAAATCCTCGTCGAGCTGTTCATAGAGGACAGCCACAACGTCGCTGACGTCCTCCCCGTTTTTATAGCCGCCGTAGATGACTTCACCCAGGCGGCGGTAGTTCTGCTGAATACGCCCTCTTATTCTGGTGCGTTCGAGGCTGAGTTTTGAAATCTCCAGGGTCTCCCCGGCCTTTTTCCCGACTTCGTCGGTCACAGCCCTGAGGTCGTCAAGCAAATTATCAAAATTGGACATGGAAATCCTCCCTTTCCGCAAAATTTTCCTTTATAATTATATACCTCTAAAAAGTATAAATCAACTAAAACCGAAAATTTAGAGGGGGTATCTTTCGTAAAAATCCAGCACCGCCGCCTTGCGCTCGTTTATGAGCTCAAACCTGTCCACGTACTCATAGGGGAACTTGAAGTTATACACCCGCTCGATTTTCGGGCCGTGGGGCGCTCTCAGCTTCGTGACGCCCCCGGCCCCGGCGGCGAGGACGGAGTGGGTCTCGTCCATGATAAAGACGTTATAAATGCCCTCCTTGCCGGGCTTACAGAAGCCGGTATTCTCAAGGTTGTCGACGGTGCCCTTCTGGCGGTAGAGGTAGTACGGGAAATAGCCCGCCCGGGCAAACTCGCCGAAGGCGTGCTCATTCATCTCGTCGGCGGTGCGCCCGAGCACCGTCTTTGCCTCCGGGGCGAGGTTTGCCCCGTGCTTGACGGTGAGGGTATGGAGGGTTATATTGTCCGGCTCCATTTCGAGCACGGAGGATATGGTCCTTCTGAATTTTTCCATGTCGTCCCCAGGAAGGCCCGAAATGAGGTCCATATTTATGCTGTCAAAGCCGAAGCCCCGGGCCAGGCGGTAGGCGCTGACAACGTCCGCGGCGGTGTGCCTCCGGCCTATGTTCCGGAGGACGGAGTCGTCCATGGTCTGGGGGTTTATGCTGATGCGGCCGACGCCGTTTTTCCGCATTACCTCGAGCTTTTCCGGGGTTATGGTGTCCGGGCGGCCCGCCTCCACCGTGAGTTCCCGGACAGTTTCCATGCTGAAATTCTCCCTTACGGTGCTCAAAACCATGTCCAGCTGCTCAGGGGTGAGCACCGTTGGGGTGCCGCCGCCCATATATACCGTCTCCAGCCGCAGGCCGAGGCTGTCAATGAGCTTTGCGGTCTCCCGCAGCTCCTCGCAGAGGAGTTCCACGTACTGCGGAATGAGCCTTGCGGCTTTCTCAATGGAGTGGGAGGTGAAGGAGCAGTATGAGCACCGGCTGGGGCAGAAGGGAATGGAGATATACATGCTCACTGATTCCGGCCGGGACAGGGAGCGTATGGCCTTTTCGTGCTCGGCGGTGGTCAGAAGCAGGTCCAGCTTTTCGTCGCTCACAAGGCGCTCGGTTTTGAGCTTCCGGCGTATCTCCGGGCCCGTCATGCCCCCGTCCATATAAGACAGGGCCAGCTTCACCGGGCGTATTCCCGTCAGGGTGCCCCATTTCGGGGCGATGCCGGTGAGCTCCGACAGGAGCTTATAGAGCATGCGCTCCATTTTCCCGCACTGCTCCTTGGCAGAAAAATCCTCCGCGGAGAGGGTTTTCCCCTCCACGGAGGCCGAAACGGAAATTTTATCCCCGGAAACGCCCGTATAGACATAGTCCTCCCCCGCTGGGATTTCGGCGCTTTCGGATATTTTAAGCTCCCCTCCCCGCAGGAACATGCGGCAGAGAGCCTCTATTTCATAGTGATAGGGGTGGGAGTCGATGAGCAGGTTCATAGCACTTCGAGACCCATGGATTTGCGCAGGTACTGGTTGGCGTAGCGCTCTATGGCGAGGGTGGTGCCGACTCCGTGGCCCGGGAAAATCTCGTAGTCCACGTCCAGCTCCCCGAGCTTTTTGAGGGAGGCGCGCATCTCCTTTGCGGAGCCGCCGTAGAGGTCAATGCGCCCGCAGGCCCGGGAGAAAAGAGTGTCCCCGCTGAACATTTTTTCGCCGCAGATGATGCAGGCGGAGCCCTTGGTGTGGCCGGGGGTGGACATGAATCTGAAGCTCAGCTCGTCCACCTTGATAACGTCCCCGTCCTTGAGAAGGATATCCGGCTCAATGCCCCCGGGCACCCCCGGGAAAGCGAGGCCGGGATTCCGGCAAAGCTCCAAGTCCTCCTCCAGAACTGCGGATTTGCAGCCCGGGAAGGCCTTTTTCACGCCCTCCACGGCGCAGATGTGGTCATAGTGGCCGTGGGTCAGCAGGATATACTCCACCGAGAGGCCCTCGGCCCTGATTTTGGAGATTATCTTCTCCGCTTCAAAGCCCGGGTCGATGACCACGGCGTTTTTCTGCTCCGTTGCCACAATGTAGCAGTTGGTTTTAAGGGGGCCTACGGCCATTTCAAAAATTTCCATTCTGAAACATCTCCTATTTCAAATCGTCAGTGTCGAGAATTATCGTAACGGGGCCGTCGTTCTGGATACGCACCTGCATATCCCCGCCGAAAACCCCGGTTCCCACTTCGGGTACGCCGTAAAATTTGAGGCGCTTTATAAAATATTCGTAGAGTTCATTGGCCTGCACCGGGCGCTGGGCGTTTATGAACGATGGGCGGCGTCCGTGGCTGCAGTCGGCACAGAGGGTGAAGTTTGAGACGACTATCACTCCGCCGCCCACGTCCCCGAGCCCGAGGTTCATTTTTCCGTTTTCGTCGGAAAACACCCTGAGTCCCGCGATTTTGGCGGCGAGGACGTCGGCCTCGGCCTGGGTGTCCTCCTTCGTGACGCCGAGGAGCACCATGAAGCCCCGGCCGATCTCCGAGACGATTTCACCTCCGCACTCCACGGAGGCCGCGGCCGCGCGCTGAAGAACTGCTTTCATTTTTTGTCTCCTTTCGGGAAAGAGATAAATTTTTCGTGGCGGGCAGGGCCCGCCTGTCCGCCAATATTGCACCTTGGCGCCTTGCGCGCTTTGCGCAAACCGTAGGGGCGGATAATATCCGCCCGTATCGCACCCTCAATTGGGCGGGTATCGCTTTCGTCTGCCCATATCGCACCTTGCTACTGTAGGGAACGCCGTCCGCGGCGTTCCGAGGGGATTATGTACCCCCATCTTTTTCTGAGAAAAAGGAAAATATTTTATTACCCCATTTCTTTTGTAAC
>JBJEQR010000020.1:9290-56825 GCA_051881855.1 Oscillospiraceae bacterium | reverse complement strand
GTTTCTCAACAGAATCCTCGCTGAGACGTCTGCCAAGATCAGGTCTGGTAAGATAAGTATCTTTGCTGTCGCAGCGGGACTGGAGCTCAAGGATTCCGCGCTCTTCAAGGAATTCCTTCGGGAACTCATTGAAAACTGCGTCCTGTGCAGCAGCGTGGTCAGCACGGAAACGGAGCATGGTGTTGGTCATCTCACGAGGGCCGCAGTGCCATACGCCAAGACGTGCAGGAGTAGTGAGTTTGAGTCTTCTGTACTCTGCCTCATCTTTTGCGTTAGGGACCTGGTACCACTCATTAAGTTCGTAAGAGGTGAGATCCTCAAGATCATCATCGCTGACGTTCTCAACGCCTTCGCAGCAGCAAGCTTTGGGGGCTTTAGCGGCAGCGGGAGCGTCTTTCATCATTTCACCGACGACCTGAGCGATAATCTCTTTAAGTTTGTCATCAGATACCATTATTTGTATATCCTCCCGTCAAATATATTTAGTACTATTTTAACTTAAATTAAAAGAGTACGGAAGCGTCACCGGCGTTCGGGCCAAGGGTGAGGCCGTCTTCCTCAAGGAAGCCCATCTTCTGAGCCCATTTCTCGAACTCAGCAAGCGGTTTTTTGCCAAGAGCCTGGCGGGTTGCATGGTTGTCATGATAACCAGTGGACTGATACATGAGCATGCAGTCGTCTGCGCAAGGTACGCCCATGAAGAAGTTGCATCCTTCAGCAGCAAGAAGAATCTCGAGGTTCTCGTTGTCGTTCTGGTCCATCTTCATATGGTTGGTGTAGCAAGCATCGCAGCCCATGGAGATGTTGCTGAGTTTGCCCATGAACATGTCTTCCATACCTGCACGGGTTACCTGTTTTGCATCGTAGAGGTATTCCGGTCCGATGAAACCAACAACGGAGTCAACAAGGAACGGATGCCATCTCTTTGCGAAACCATAGCAGCGTGCTTCCATTACGAGCTGGTCGGAATCCCAGTGGCCGTCTGCGGAAAGCTCTGCGCCTTCGCCGGTCTCAAAGTACATGGGGTCGGGACCATGGCCTACGCCATAGTGGAGCATGAGGTCGATAGCTTCATCCATCATAGGAATGGTGATACCGAAGCTCTCGTTAGCAATCTGGGAACCAGCGATGGACTGGAAGCAGAGTGCTTCTCTTGCGCCGTTCTTGATGCACTCCATAGCGGTAGTTACATGGCAGAGGCAGCAGGACTGAGTCGGGATCTCCCATCTCTCTACGAAATCCTGATAGCTGTTCATAGTTCTCTCAACAGCGCCGAGGGTATCATCAACGGGGTTCATGCCGAAGAGGGCGTCGCCGGTGCAGTAGGAGAAGCCTTCGCAGTAGGAAACCTTCATGCCTTCAACGTCATCGGTAGGATGGTTAGGCTGGAGACGGAAGGAAAGTCTGTCAGGTGCGCCGCAGGTGGTAACGCAAGTTCTGTAGATAGGAAGTTTTCTTGCGCCGATCATGAGGTCGAGGGAGGACATCAGTTTGGTGACAGCAGCAACGACTTCAGAGGAAAGGCCGGCAGAAATTCTGCGGATCTCATCACCGGAGACATGGTCATCAAGGATGTACTCACGGAGTTTTGCGATAGTCCAGTTTTTAATCTCATCATAGATAGTGAAGTTGATTCCGTCCTGGATAAGGCGGGTTACGTCGTCCTCTTCATAAGGAGCTGCGGGGTTCTCATAGATGTCCTTAATGGTGAGGTTTGCAAGGCAATGCTTTGCAGCAATACGCTCCTGCATGGTTTCTGCAGCGATACCAGCAAGCTGGTCACCGGATTTGAGTTCAGCAGCTTTAGCCTGGACGTCTTTGACATCTTTGAACTCATAGACTTGTCCAAATAATTTTGCTTTCAGAATCAAAAATTCTCACTCCTTTGTAAAATTTGGATGCCTAAAATTTGGGGCCAATATTTGTTGCAGAATTTCCTCCTTTCCCAAACCTTATTAAAATATATAAATCTTTTTTATTCCTTAGTTAAATACGAGGGTCTTGACTACTACGGGAAGAACTCTTCCGTGCATAAGGGGCTCGCCTATGTCAACGTAGTCGCCCTGGCTTACTTTGATGGAGTCAATGCAGATTATATCCTTGCTTCTGTTGAGCTTGACCATGATGTTCTGTCCGAGGCTCTTGCCCATATCCTCCTCAAGGATGACAATAAGAGGATGGTTGGATTTGATAATCGGCTGCATACCTGCGATGATGAGGTCGGCATAGCGCTCAACCTCTTTGAACAGCGGGCAGTTGGCGCCTTTGAGAGCAAGGGCCACAAGCTCCTGGCCCTCATCGGGGTCGTTGTACCAGTCGAGCATCGGGGCAAGGTGCTTAGCAAACTCCTCAGGGCTGAACTTTTCAGCGTCCTCCTCAAGTTTTATGACCGGAATGGTCTTGAGGGGAAGCTTGGTGTCCTCGGAGAAGGCAATGGTGGAGCCGGAGATGTCCATAGTCTGGGTTCCGGCGCCGATAACGGTGGCGCGGATTGTTTCCACAGGCTCAACGATTCTGTCTTTAAAAGGTTCAAACACGTCGTTCACCGCTTTTGCAAGCACAACGCCTATGTCATTGTACGGGAAATTGCCGTTTCCTTCATAGGGATGATAAATGAGGTTTCCGACGCCGCCGGAGAAGGTGACATACTGAATTTCCTCCACGTTGCGGAGCGGATGGTCGGTAGTCATGATAGCAAGGTCATCCATGTCGAAGGTCTTGAGACCGAGGGTGGTCGCCAGGACCTGTGCCATGAGCACGCAGGCTTTGTATATCTCGCTATACTCAAGTTTATTGCCGACTTTAATATCTATGCCATGCTTTGCACAAAGTTTTCCAAGATGGTCGGAAACGTAAAGGACTTTTCCTGCGCTGTCCAGCTTGATAAGGCGTCCGCCTATATCAAAGCAGCCGGTATCCACCGGGTGGTTCTCCTTGAATACGGCGATATTGGAGGTGCCGCCGCCGATATCCACGTTGGCCATGACCACATGTTTTTTAAGGGACATGGAAGCGGTGCCTGCGCCGCGTCCGGCGATAACGCCCTCAAGGTCGTTGCCCGCGGTGGCTACAACGAAGTCGCCCGCAAGGCCGGACATTACGTTGAGAACGCCTCTTGCGTTCTCTTTTCTCGCGGTTTCACCGGTGATGATGACAGCGCCGGTGTCCACGTCTTCCGGTTTGAATCCGGAACGAGCATATTCATCAACGACGATTTTATGTACTGCTTCCTCGTCGATAGTTCTTTCGTTGAGGAGAGGAGTGGTATAAATCTGGCTCTGGTACACGATCTCCTTATTGGTGATCTCAATGCGAGGAACCATGTACTCGCCAGAAGTGTTCTCGATGGTGAATCTGCTGAAGATAACCTGCGTAGTAGAAGTACCGATATCGATACCTACACTCAATATCTTTTCTTTCATTCCCTGATATCTCCCTTTACTCTTGTCATTTATAGAAAGCTATTGCAAAGTTGCCGTTGGTCAGTAATCTGTCAAATCCAGATTTTCGATGAACTCTATGAGCTCGTCTATCCCCTCTCCGGTGTACGCGCTGGTCCTGAGCACCGGTCTGGCGCCTGACATCCTGAGAAAGTTTTCCGCGACCTCGATTTCTTCCTCGCTTTTGCCGTCAATCTTCGTTACAACGCCAATAGTCGGTTTCGCAAAGGTCATGCTGAACATCTGCGGGAGGCGGCCCATGCCGTTTCCCGCGTCGTGCACGAGCACGACTATGTCAGCGTCGCAGGCGGCGGTTATGCATGCGCGCCAGAGGCCGCTCTGGTCAATGTACTCGCCGGGGGTGTCTATCGCGTCATCGTGCACGATTATTTCCTGGGTCTTTTTGTACTCGATGACCTCGTTATGCATTGCCTGAAGGAGCGTGGTCTTTCCAACTCCCGAGCGCCCCATCAGAATTATCTTGCGCGGCTTTTTGCCGGACTGTTCAGAGCCCATGCTCAAGTCCTCGTGATTCCTATGGTGGTATAGTGCATATCCTCAAAGCGGTCGATAACCGCGCGCAGCGCTGAGTCAACTGCTCCGATTTCGCCCACAAACACTACCGCGCCGGAAAAGCGGTCCACAAAGCCGAGCTTGATCCTCGCAGCTTTGGTGCAGATATCCGCAGCGATGATAGCGCTTTCCGCAGGGGTGATAGTGATGATTCCTATGGCTTCGCTGAACTCATCGGTAAGTCCGAGCTTCTTGTAGATCATTCTGTCCGGTTTGGAAATGCGGTGAGCAAGGGTCACCTGCTTTCCGGGAACGTATTCCTGTATCGAACGGGGCGGCAAAGAGTATTCATTTGCTTGAGACATACGTTTATCCTCCTGTTTCCGAAATCGGTCCCCTACGTGCAGATACGCGCACTTATAGACAGACCAACTCTTACACATCTAATATTATACAAGCATCGCCCGGGTTTGTAAAGGGCAAAGCTGAAAAAATAGTTAGAAGTTTTGAAGTATTTTTTCAGTTTTACTGTTGACATTTTAGCAAACTAAAGCAAATCGGTGCCTTTTTGAGCATCATTTCGGGGCCTTTGAGCACCGGCTTCAAATTGTAAACTTTTTGTTAATTTTTGAGCACGCATATATACTCGTGAGTATAAAAAAGAGCCCACGGGGCTCTTTTCGCTGTTTTTTGCATTTTTTCCTGCAGTGCTCAGAAGGCAAATTCCACATTTTTGATGTGCTCAATGCAATAATCGAAATATTTGCGATAGAGCTCGTCGCCCTCTTTTTCGATTTTCTCATCCTCCGGGCGGCGCACCACCCCGGCGTACACCTTACCTATTCCGACATACCTGCCGTCGCCGCTCCTGCGGCAGAGCAGATACATGGAGAAGGCTCCGGAACGGGATATGGACTCGTAAAGTCCGATATTGCGGCGGCGCACCTCGTCAAAGAACTCGTTCTGGGCAGAACGGGCAATTATGTGGTTCGGCATGAAGGTGTCGAGCACCCTGTCCGCCGTGAAAGCGTAGAGAATGCTCCTGTTTCTGGCCTCAAAGTCGGAAGCCACGTTTTTCTCATAGGCAACGCCTCCCTCATTCAAAAGGGCTGCTGCCAGAGCCTTGCCTATGTCATGGGCCTTTTCAAGGTTCCCGTTCTCCCGCTCGTGGCTGTAAAGCCTCGCCTCCGCGTCGCTTTCATCGACCACTTTCATGTCTGCTCCCACGATTTTCATATCGCTGTCGTCGGTTTTATACATTCTCTCGCCTCCTCGCGCGGGTTTATTCTTGCCGCCTCCGGCGGCACATTCATATTATTTATGACAAAAATCGGGGCAAAATGCTCAAGCACCTTGTCCCGAAATTTCTTATTTGTTCAGCTCGTCTCTTACCTTTATGAGGGCTTCAAGAGCCTCGCCGGGCATAGTGCAGGTTCCGATGGGGTGCGGAACGCTGCTGTAAAATCCGTGGTAGTCGCTTCCGCCGGTGGGAACAAGCCAATATTCTTTGATTATTTTCTCGATTTCAGCCCTGTCGCTTTCGCTGTTGCGCGGGTGGGAAAGCTCAATGGCCTGTATGCGGCCGTCCTTCGCAAGCTCCCAGGCAAGGTCAATGGAATCATAGTGGCCCGGATGGGCAAGGCAGGCAATTCCGCCGGACTGGCGTATGATGTCCGCCACCTCCCTGACGTCCGGGAAGCGGGGCTCATAGGGTATCTCGCGGAAGATTCCGTAAAGGTCGGTGAACACAGCATAGGTGTATCCCCTGTCCATAAGAGCCCGGATTATATGCTGGCGGTAGAGGCACTGGGCCGGGCCCGCGGCCTTTACCACGTCGTCGTATGTAATGGGATAATTTTTTGAAATCTCGTCAATGACCGGAACGATAGCACGGTTGCGCTCCTCCAAAATCCCCTTTGTGAGCTTTTCGAGCTTTTCAAACCTACGGGGCATATAGCAGAGAAGATGCGCCATTCTCCCGGTTTTGCTGTCGTGGGTCGTTATCTCGAGGCCGGGAATCACCCGAAGGCCCTTGCGCTTGCCAAGGTTCACAGCCCTCTCGACTCCGGCCATGGTGTCGTGGTCGGTGAGCGAAATGAAGTCCATACCGGCGGCAATGGCGTACTCTACGACCTGATCAACGGGCGTCGAGCCGTCGGACATGGAGCTGTGGCAATGAAGATCACCTGTCACTGCAAGGTTCCCCCCTTTTCTGTCAACAATACTACGAGAATATTATACACCACCTCTTTCCAATATTCAAGCCCGTAAAACGTAAAATCCTCCGCAAAAAAATTAAAAATGCTGTTGACAAAAACGCTTTTCGTTGATATAATATCAGACGTGCCCAAGAAATGCGGGTTTAGCTCATCTGGCAGAGCGCGACCTTGCCAAGGTCGAGGTAGCGAGTTCAAGCCTCGTAACCCGCTCCACAAAATCCCGGAAACGAAAGTTTCCGGGATTTTTTTATGCCGGCACGTGCGGCAAAAATTATTTTAAAAATATAGTGCAAAAGGGACCCTTTTTTGTTATAATAAAGATTACGAAACTTAAGGAGGCGGAGAGTTTGGCTTACCGTGTCATTGTCAAATGCGGCGGCGGGGCGTTTTTTGTACCCAACGAAGCGGCGGAAAATCTCAAATTGTGCACGGCGGCGCAGCTCCGCGTCCTTCTGCTCACCCTCAGCCGTGGCTTTGCGGAAATGACCCCGGAAATCGCCGCGGCGGAGCTGGGGCTCACCCAGGACGACGCCAAGGACCTTCTGGACTACTGGGTAAACAGGGGCATTCTTGAGCGCGACGGCGTCTCCGTCCCCTGCCCCGCAGTACAGACTGCGACTGCTGGCGAAGCCCGCGCAGCCGCTTCACCTGCTCCCGCACCGGCACAGCCCGCGCCGAAGCCTCCGGAGATGAAAATGACAATGAAAGAGGTGGAGCGCCTCCAGAAGGAGGACCCGGGCATAGCCTTCGTCCTGCATGAAGCCGAGCGGATACTCGGCACCTCCTTCACAAGCTCGGACACCGTGACTCTCGTCTGGCTCGTCTCCTGGGCGGGAATCACGCCGGAGGTGCTCGTGATGGTCATAGAGTACTGCAGCACCCTCGGCAAAAAGAACATGAGATACATACAGAAGGTCGCCCTGGAGTGGCTTGACTGCGAAATAGATACCGTTGAAAAGGCGGAGGAGCGCATACGCGCCCTCAACGAGGCGAAAAGCTGGGAGGGCGAGATAAAATCCCTCCTCGGCATCCGGGATCGGGACCTCGTTTCAAAGGAAAGGGAGCTTTGCGAAAGCTGGCGCATGCTCGGGCTTTCGCCGGAGCTCATACACGCCGCCTATGAGCGCACCGTTGAGCAGACCGGCAAGCTCTCCTTCCCCTATCTCAACAAGATACTCGTAAGCTGGAAGCAGAAGGGCATCAAAACGCCGGAGGAGGCCGCCATTGAGACCAAGGCGAAGCCCAGGGCGGACAAGCCCTCCTTTGATATTGATGAGCTTGAGCGCAGAATGATGCTCGAGGATTCCGTCATTTGAGCACGGAAAACGGCTGCGCCATGCGCACAGTATTATATACAATTATTTATGAATAGGAGGCTGCTTTAAAAATGCCCTATTCCTCCGAAGTTTACACCGCTGCGAATCTCGTCCTTGAGGAGCGCAGGCGCAGCGCCGAGCACGAAGCAAACCTCGTAAAACTTGCTGTTTATGCCAAAATTCCCGAGGTTGAGGAGATTGACCAAAGCCTCGCAAGGGAATTTTCCAACATTTCCATGCTCGTTATGAACGGCGGGGCGAGCTTTGATTCCGCGCTCTCAAAAATGCATGAAGAATGTGAAAATATGCAGTCGCGCAGAGCGGAGCTGCTCGTCGCAAACGGCTTCAGGGCGGACTGCCTCGAGCCTCACTACACCTGCGGCAAATGCAATGACACCGGCAGAGTAGGCGGCGTCCTGTGCTCATGCTACAAAGAAGTGTGCCTCCAGAAAGCCATGGAGGAGCTTGACAAAAGCTCCGGCTCCGCGAACTGCTCCTTTGAGAATTTCCGCCTTGATTTTTACCCGGACACCGGCGCTTCCGACGGCACCAATCCCCGGCGCAAAATGAGCAACATTTTCGAGTTCTGCAAGCTCTATGCCGGGGGTTTTTCCGAAAATGCCGAGAGCCTCGTGCTCATGGGCAAAACCGGACTTGGAAAGACGCATCTCTCCCTCGCCATTGCCAAAGCCGCGGTAAAAAAGGAGTTCGGCGTGGTTTATGCTCCCGCCCAGCGGCTGGTATCGAGCCTCGAGCTTGAGCATTTCTCCGGCTCCGGGAGCAGCGTCATGCAGAAAAAATATTCCACCTGCGACCTGCTCATCATTGACGACCTCGGCGCAGAATTTCCGACTCAGTTCACAACGGCCGCCATTGGAAATCTTATCAATGAAAGACTTTTTGAAAAACGGCCCACAATAATAAGTACAAACCTTATGGTAAACGAGCTCACCGCCCGGTACACCGAGAGGACTGCGAGCCGCATACTCGGCGAATACCGCAAGCTCTATTTCCTCGGCGAGGATATACGTTTCCTCAAAAATAAAATCTGAAGGGAAGTTTTTGATATGAGAGTCCGCCCGGCAGCAAAGGACGACCTTGGCGACATTATGACCTGCGTAAAACGCCTCAAAAAAGAATATTTTGAGGCAAACAACATTCCTCAGTGGCAGGGGGATTACCCCTCCCGGGAGGTTTTCTCCGCCGACCTTGAGGCGAAAAGGCTCTTTGTGATGTATATGGGCGAATGCCTCGTGGGCTTTGCGAGCATGGGCTTCGGCCCCGAACCCACCTATTCCGAAATCGAGGGCGGAAGCTGGAAAGCTGACGGCGATTACGCTGTGGTACACCGCTTCGGCATAAATCCCGACTGGCACGGTATGGGCATGGGCGCGGCGCTCATGGGCCTTGCGGACAAGCTCTGCGAAGCAAACGGCGTATCCGCTATACGCGCGGACACCCACGAGCAGAACGCAGCCATGATACACCTGCTTGAAAAATGCGGCTTTGAGCGCCGCGGCATCATCCACCTTGCAAACGGCGACCCGAGAGTAGCTTTTGAGAAAAATCTCTGATATATAAGCGCGCTGAAAAAAGTTAATCCTCCGTACGGCTGCGGCCATACGGAGGATTTTTATTATACCTATTCAAAGCTCAGCGGGATAAACGGTGCTCCCGCCCCGCAAGGGCCAGTTTTTCAGCGCTGCGGCAGGAATTTCCGCGGAGGACTTTTCCGGCTAAATCTGCCGCTCATTTTTCTTTCGCTCCCGCCGAAACGGCGCTTCAGCCTTCATTAAACAAAGGCAGATCCTTTATCTCATAGAGCGAGCTTATTACGCAGTCCGGCTTCAAATCCTCCGGCAAAGCGGCGCCGCTCTGATTTAACCAGACGGTTTTCATCCCCGCGGCCGCGCCGCCCCTGATGTCGGCAGTGAGCGAATCGCCTATCATGACGCTCTCCTTTGGAGAGACATCCCCCGCAAGGGCAAAACAGGCGGAGAAAAACTCCTGCATAGGTTTTGAAAAGCCGAGGGAGCTGGAGACGAAAAGCTCCTCGAACCAGCGGAGCATGCCCGCCCTCTCAAGGCGGTGGCGCTGCTGCTCATAGGGGCCGTTGCTGGCGGCAAAAATCCGGTATTTCGGCCCGAGGTAAGCCAGAGCCTCCGCGGCTCCGGGCATTGGCTCGGCGCTGTCATAAAGGGCGGCACGGAAATATTTTTCAAACTCCGGGCCGTCAAGGCCGATGCCCAGCTCTTCGAAAACCATTCTCCAGCGTATCTCCATGAGGCGCTCCCTCGTCATGGTGCCCTGCTCGATTCTCAGCCACAGGGAGTCGTTTATGGTTTTGAAGGTCCCGAACATCTCCTCACAAAACTCAATTCCGTGCTCCTCGAGACCGGATTTCATGGAGTTTGCTACACAGCGGTCAAAATCCAGAAGGGTGTTGTCAATATCCAAAAATACTGCTTTGATCATTTCTCTGAAAATGCGTCGGGCGGCTCAAGGCCGCCCTTTTGTCTCTTACTCTATATCTTCTCCGTCGCCTTCAAAATGGCCCTTGCTCATCTGTTTGAGGTAGGCGTTGATGAAGCCGTCGATGTCGCCGTCCATGACGGCCTGAATGTTGCCCATTTCATATCCGGTGCGGTGGTCCTTAGCAAGGGTGTAGGGCATGAAAACGTAGGAGCGTATCTGGCTGCCCCAGGCGATCTCCTTTTGGACGCCCTTTATATCCTCGATTTTTTCAAGGTGCTCACGCTCTTTTATCTCAATGAGCTTTGAGCGGAGCATGTTCATACAAACTTCCCTGTTCTGATGCTGGGAACGCTCGATCTGTGAGCACACGACAATGCCGGTGGGAATATGGGTGAGACGCACGGCGGAGGAGGTCTTGTTGACCTTCTGGCCGCCCGCGCCGGAGGCACGGTAAACGTCCATTTTTATATCCTCCTCGCGGATCTCAATGGACTTGTCGTCCTCGATCTCCGGCATTACCTCGAGGGAGGCAAAGGAGGTGTGGCGGCGGCCGGAGGCGTCGAAAGGCGAAATCCTTACGAGGCGGTGAACGCCGTTTTCCGATTTGAGGAAACCGTAGGCGTTGGGTCCCTCAATGATGATAGTGGCGGATTTGAGCCCCGCGTCCTCCCCGTCGAGCCAGTCCACAAGGGTATATTTGAAGTTGTGGCGGGTGGCCCAGGAGGTATACATTCTGTAAAGCATCTGGCACCAGTCCTGCGCCTCGGTGCCGCCGGCACCGGCGTGGAAGGTGAGAATGGCATTGTTGTCGTCGTATTCCCCGGTGAGGAGAGTGGTGAGCTTCATTTCCTCTATATCGGCATCGAGTTTATTTACCTCCGCGAGGGCCTCCTCATATACGGACTCGTCGTCCTCCTCCATGCCGATTTCAATGAGGGTCATGGCGTCGTCGTAACGGGTCTCAAGGTCCTTATGGGAGTTGATTTTGCCGTTGAGCTGGCTGAGTTTGCGTTGAACCTTTGAGGAGGTTTCAACATCGTTCCAAAAATCCGGGTCAGCCTGCTGAGCCTCGAGCCTTCTGACTTCCGCCCGGCACTGCTCAAGGCCGAGGGCGTCCGCCAAATCCTTTATCTGGGGCTCCATGGCAAGGAGACGCAGACGAAGTTCTTCTAATTCAAGCATATTTATTCCTCCGAATCAAACTAAAAAGCGGCATTTTCCGTGGCAGAAAGCCCACTTTTGCATAATACCGTATAGTATTATAAATGATTTGTTCCCAATAGTCAAAGTATTTTCAAAAAAATCGGGAATTATTATTAAAAACAGCGGCCCAAACACTTTGGGCCGCCTGTTTTATTTATTGTATAAAAGCGGGAGCATTGCTCCCTCTTTCAGTTTTCACTCTATCAGTACGCTTTGCCCCAATAGACCATTTTGTCCGCAGGCTTTCCACAGACCGGGCAAACGTCGCCAATGTGCTCCTGCTCAAAGGGGATGCAGCGGGAGGAAACGCCCGCCACCTCTTTGAGCTTCTCCTCGCAGGCGCGGTCGCCGCACCACATGGATTTGATGAAGCCGCTCCTGGTGTTCGCAAGCTCGATAAACTCGTCAAGGTTATGGGCAACAAAGGTTCTGCGCTCGCGGTTTTCAAGGGCGCTCTGATAAAGACCGTCGCGCACCATTTTGAGCAGCTCCGGAACCTTCGTTTCAAGCTCGTCGAGGGAGACGAAATATTTCTCTCTGTTGTCCCGGCGTACGAGCACGCACTGGTTCTGCGCAATGTCTCTCGGTCCGATCTCAAGGCGGAGCGGAACGCCCTTCATCTCGTACTCGGCAAATTTCCAGCCTGCTGAGTTCTCGCTGTCGTCGAGCTTCACGCGGCAGAATTTTGCAAGGCGGTCCTTGACGGCGTTAGCCGCCTCGAGGACGCCCTCTTTATGCTGGGCGGCGGGAACTATGACCACCTGAATGGGGGCCACGTCCGGCGGGAGCACAAGGCCGTTGTTGTCGCCGTGGGTCATTATGATAGCGCCGATGAGACGGGTGGTAACGCCCCAGGAAGTCTCAAAGGGGGTGTGGAGCTGGTTGTCGCGTCCGGTATACTGCACTCCGAAAGCCCTTGCGAAGCCGTCTCCGAAATAGTGTGAGGTGCCGGACTGGAGGGCCTTGCCGTCGTGCATCATGGCTTCAATGGTATAGGTCGCCTCAGCGCCGGCGAACTTCTCCTTCTCGGTCTTCTGGCCTTTTATCATCGGAATTGCGAAATTGGTTTCGCAGACGTCGGCGTAGATATTGAGCATCTGCTCGGTCTCGGCTATTGCTTCCTCGGCGGTCTCATGCATGGTGTGGCCCTCCTGCCAGAGGAACTCCATGGTGCGGAGGAAAGGACGGGTAGTCTTTTCCCAGCGCACGACGCTGCACCACTGGTTATAGAGCTTCGGAAGGTCGCGGTAGGATTTAATAACGTGGGAATAGTGGTCGCAGAAAAGGGTCTCGGAGGTGGGGCGGACGCACATTCTCTCCGAAAGCTCCTCGCCGCCGCCGACGGTCACCCATGCGACCTCCGGGGCGAAGCCCTCAATGTGGTCCTTCTCCTTCTGGAGAAGGCTTTCAGGAATGAACATTGGCATATATACGTTCTCGTGGCCCGTAGCTTTGAAGCGGGCGTCGAAAATTTTCTGAATATTCTCCCAGATAGCGTAGCCGTAAGGGCGGAGCACCATGCAGCCCCGGACGCTGGAATAGTCTATAAGCTCAGCTTTCTTGACTACGTCCGTGTACCACTGGGCAAAGTCGTCCTCCATCGAGGTTATGGCCTCGACCATTTTTTTCTGTTCTGCCATTTTATTCACTCCTCATTAGTTTGAAAACGAAAATAACGGAACGAACCGTTCCGCTATTTTTCAGAATTTGTTATTCCTTAAATTTTTACCGGTCAGATTGAATTTTCAATATAGGAAACGATGTCGCCTACGGTTTTGATATTTTCAATATCCTCGTCCGGAATCTCTCTGTCAAATTCGTCCTCAAGAGACATCACAAAATCTACGAGGTCGAGGGAATCGGCTCCTAAATCTTCAACAATATTGGTATCAAGGGTAACATCCTCTTCTGCAACATCAAGCTGATCGCAAAGGATCTCTCTTACTTTCTCAAATACCATTGAATAAAACCTCCTGTAAAACGACGGCAGTCCCACCGTCCTTATTTTGTCTTAGATAAGCATAACCAAAAGAGTTTGTATTGTCAATATTTTTTCGTCATATTTTTGCTTTCTGTTTTATTGTTTTCATTGAAACCGCGGGAATTTTATGCTATATTATAGTTTAGATTATTATTATTACCGCTTACGGAGGTTCACGCTTTTGAAAAAAATAGCTTTTGTTTTCCCGGGATACGGCTGCGCCCACGCCGGCATCGGAAAGGGAGTCTGGGACCACTCTGATATTTGCAGGGAAATCTATTCAAAAGGCTCAGAGGCCATAGGCACTGACGCCGCGCTTCTCTCCACCAAGGGAAAGGCCGCCGAGGTCACCGACCCGGAGGTTTCTTTCCAGCTTCAGCTCATGCACGAGCTTGCCCTTTATGAGGCGGCAAAGGATATTCTTCCCTCGCCGGAGGCATTTATCGGATACAGTGCCGGAGAAATCACCGCCATGACCGCCGGCGGCGTTTTTTCCGTGGAGGACGGGCTCACCGCCGCCAACGCCTACCGGGACATGAGGAAGGAGGCAGTCGCCGCCGGAAAGCTCGATACATACAGGCTTCGCAACGTGAAGCACGAATTTGTCAGCCTCGCCTCCGACAAGTGCATGGCTGGCTTCGTCCAGATGACCGCTGTCGAGGCGGCGGAGCAGACCGTTATAATCGGCGACGAGGACGGGCTCAAGACAGTTCTCACCGAGCTTGCGAAGCACAAGGTGCAGCCCGCAAAGCTCCGGGACTCCCTGCCGCTTCACTCCATGATGGTTTTCCCCTATGTGGCAAAGCTCCAGGACGCTTTGCGTCCCCTGGCGCACAACAAGCTCTCCGTTGACCTTTATTCCACTTTATATGGCAAGAAGGTGGACAATATGATTCTTCCTTCGGACTATTTTGCAAAACAGCAGGTGAACGCCATACGTTTTTACGAAGCGGTGAAGCTCGCTGTGGACGACGGCTACGACTGCTTTGTCGTTCTCGGAAAGGACAAGGACCTTATTTCCGCCGTCAAAAACGTCGCCGGGGAGGGCAACGTCTTTGCGGCGGAGACCCCCGCGGACCTTGAAAAAATAGCGGATAAAATAAAGGAATAATTTTTGGTGCAAAACCCTGGCCGGACATTTTGTCCGGCCTTTTTTATGCTGAAATTTCAGAATATACCTCCCCCTTTACGCGTAAAATTTTCAGAAAGGGGGCTGCGCTTTGGAAAAGCTCGAACTTGCCGCGGAAAAAGCGGCGGAATTTGTCTGGGGCCCGGCGCTTCTGGTGCTCCTTTTGGGCGCCGGGGCCTATTTCACGGTGGGGAGCGGATTTTTCCCGCTCAGGAAAATCGGCTTCGTGCTGCGCTCGACGGTCATAACCCTTTTCAAAAAGCGGGACAAAAGCGCCTTTGAGGCCATGGCCACAGCCCTCGGAGCCACGGTGGGCACCGGAAACATTGTGGGCGTTGCCGCCGCCATATCGATAGGCGGGCCCGGAGCGGTTTTCTGGATGTGGGTCGGGGCTTTCCTTGGAATGATGCTCAAGTTTGCGGAGGCGTCCCTGGCGGTGAAATTCAGGAAAGAGGGCGACGGCGCTTTGATCTATATTGAAAAAGCCTTCGGCACAAAAAAAATTGCCGCCCTCTGGGCGGCCCTGTGTGTACTGGCCTCCTTCGGCGGGGGCAACATGGTGCAGACAAACGCCGCCGCCGCTGTCTGCCGGGAGGCCTTCGGCCTTCCGGAAATTTTTATCGGCGGAGCTGTGGCCCTGCTGACGGCGGCGGTGCTTTTCAAAGGGGCGAAAGCCGTTACAAAGACCTCCTCCCTCCTCGTGCCGCTGATGGCGGCGTTTTATATAATTGGCTGTGGGGAGCTGCTTTTCATCTGCCGGGAAAATATTCCCGGGGCTTTTGCCTCCATTTTTGAAGGGGCGTTCCGCCCCGTTTCCGCCGGGGGCGGAGCGGCAGGGCTGCTCCTTTCCGACGCCCTGCGCACCGGGCTTGCGAAGGGCACCTTCACCCACGAGGCGGGCATGGGCTCCGCCTCCCTCGCCCATGCGGAGAGCCGGGAGGAAAACCCGGCGGTGCAGGGCTGCTGGGGGATAGTCGAGGTTTTTACGGACACTATTCTCGTCTGCACGCTGACGGCGTTAGTGATACTCTCCTCCGGCATAGCCAAAGTCACGGAAAACAGTACGTCAGAAATTTTCGGCGCGTACCTCGGAAAAGCGGGAATCTACTTCCTGGCAATCTCCATGTTTCTTTTCGCGCTGGCGGCGGTCATAGGCTGGGCGTTTTACGGCGAAAAAGCCCTCGGCTTCATCGCAAAAAGTAAAAAAGCGGTCATAATATACAGAGTGTTATTCTGCCTCTGTGCGGCGGCCGGCTCCGCCATGAGCCTGCCGCTCGTCTGGAACCTGTCGGACGTTTTCAACGGGCTGATGGTGTTCCCGAACCTTGGGGCGCTGCTGGCCCTTTCGGGCACAGTTTTCGGCTTTACTAAAGGAATTTTCAAAAAAAACAAAAGATAAAGGCAGCCGCAAATTGCGGCTGCCTTTATAATATAAATTATATTACTTTGTATTATAATTATTTAGTTTATGGCGTTCGGATATAGTCTTTTATAGGAATTTAGGCGATTTGGAACCCGGTTCCGAAAAGCGCCATTGGATAGCTTTTCCGGCAAAAGAGAAATACAAAACTGACTTGTTTCTAAAATATTGATTTATAACCTTACGGCTCACAAATATAATCGCTTACCGAAAGAGTTACCGTTTCTCCGCTTTCTGTGACAGCAGTGAAAGTATCGTTTGGTCCATCAGGATAGGTCTTGTCAAATTTATCCCCTTCCTTCCGGAAGTTCAGATTTATAAAAAGCTCGCTGATAATATTTCCGTCTTTATCTATAAAATAATTGCCATAGCTTACCGAATCACCCGGAGCAAAGTTCCCCGCTCTTTCGGTAGCGTTTGCGATGCCCACATAGCTTCCGTCCTCAAAAAATGTGTAGTCAATATTTGCAAATTTAGCCAGCTTTTCGCCGTCAAGCGTTATGAGATTACAAATGCTTTCGCCGGTTTGGAAGTCGTATGGACTGCCCTCATAAATAATGACCCTGTCCTCAAAAAACATTCGGACACGGGCATATATCGGCTCAAAAACAGTACTGCCTTCGGCATCAATAAGCCCGTAACCGACTTTTCCGATATTCCAGTGATACTGAATTTCTTTATATCCGAAAAATTCAAACCCCGTTTCTCCGCAGGGGCTTTTCTTGACGAGTTCCCAGCCGTTTTCGTTTCTTACGTATTCATAATATCTTCCGCTTTGAACTGCAGCAATACAGGGCAGCTTTTCGTCTATATTATTAAAAGTAAATATGAGATTGTCAAATGTTTCTTCAAGGATTGGATTTCCAAATTCATCGAGAGGGAAACATATTGTGTTTTCGACGTCAACAAGGCTTAGGGCCCCGTCGTCAGCAATATTTAGTTCTTTCCGCGTTCCGTCTATATTACAGGCGTGAAAAAAGGTTTCACTTCCGACGGTTTCTTTAACTACGCGATCATATTGACCGACGGTTTCGCCTGAATAATTGATAATGACGCTCGTATTGTCTTCGGCGATAAATACCGCTACGTTATCGTATGCCAAAGCCTTTTTGTAAATCGGTTCAACGATTATATTTGCTTCTCCGTCAATCATGCCGTATTTTCCGTTTTCATCTTTATATATTCCATTCGGCAATTTCTCAGAAATCTCCTCCTGCACAGGCTCGGAAAGTCCGTTTTCTGAACTCTGGAGGCTCTCCTGCCCGCTTTCGCTCTCTCCAAACCCGGGCGTTTCGCCGCAGGCAGCGAGCAGAACGAGCACCGCCATAAGAAACGGCAATATTTTCGCGGTCTTTTTCATGGAAATCCCTCCCTTTAAAATATAGTGTATAATAAACTTATATTTATTGCAATCTTTTTGTCAAAAGCGGGCGGATATATCCGTAAAAAAAGAGCAGGGCTCTGCCCTGCTCCTTTTGCAATAAAATTTAAATTATTTTGCGTTATAGAACGCTTCGGAGGCTTTATGCATCATGTATACGTCGATTTTCGCGGCGATCTCCATGGGTGCGTGCATGGAAAGAAGCGGCACGCCCACGTCGATGGTGTCCACCTCGAGGCGGGAGATGTATTTCGCGACGGTGCCGCCGCCGCCCTCGTTGACCTTGCCGAGCTCGCCGGTCTGCCATACTACGTTGGCGTCGTTGAGAATTTTGCGGATCTCTCCGACATACTCGGCGGGGGCGTCGTTGGTGGAATTTTTGCCGCCGGAGCCGGTGTATTTAGTTACCGCAATGCCGTAATTGAGATATGCGGCATTTCTTCTCTCGTTCACGCTGTCAAAGGTGGGGTCCACGGCGCAGTTCACGTCGGCGGAAATGCATTTGCTGTGGCTGAGAATGATATGGCCGGGTATGCCGTAAGGGCGGCCGAGGTCCATGGCGAAGTAGGAGAGCATTTTGCTGTTCATGCCGGTGGGGCCGTCGGAGCCGGTCTCCTCTTTATCGGCAAAGCAGGCAACGGCGGTGTACTCCGGGTCGGAGGCAAGTATGCCGGTGAGCTCGCCGTAGGCGCAGACTCTGTCGTCGTGGCCGTAGGCGCCGATGAGGCTTCTGTCAAAGCCCACGTCCCGGGCTCTGCCTGCGGGAACCATGGTGAGCTCCGCGGACTGGAAGTCCTCCTCCACAATGCCGTATTTCTCAAAGAGAATATTGGCGATGTTGAGCTTCACTCTGTCGCTGACCTCATCATCTTTAAAGGGCATGGAGCCTATGAGAATGTTGAGCTCCTCGCCTTTGATGCCGTCGCCGAGTTTTCTGTCCATCTGCTCTTTGGCAAGGTGGGGCAGAAGGTCGGTGACGCAGAAAACGGGCTCGTTTTCGTCCTCGCCGACGGTCACGGTGACGGAGGTGCCGTCCTTCCTGACCACTACGCCATGGAGGGCAAGGGGAATCACGGTCCACTGATACCTTTTGATTCCGCCGTAATAGTGGGTTTTGAAGAGAGCCAGCTCGTCATCCTCATAGAGAGGGTTGGGCTTGAGGTCGAGGCGGGGGGAATCAATATGGGCCGCCGCAATGTGCATGCCCTCCTCCAGAGGCTTTCTGCCGATTTTGGCAAAGAGCAGAGCCTTGTTGCGGTTGTTTATGTATACTTTGTCGCCGGCGGAGTATTTTTTGCCGGGCTCAAAGGGTGCGAATCCCTGTTTTTCGAGCAGCGGAACGCACCAGTCAATGAACTCACGCTCAGTTTTGCATTTGCTGATGTAGTCCTTGTAGCCCTCGCAGTAGTCGAAAGCGGCTTTGATCTCCTCGTCGGAAAGGGTGCGTCCGGCGTTCTTGGGGTTGCGGAGAAGCTTTTCCTTGAGAAGCTGTCCCGGAGTTTTTTCTTTTTCGCTCATGGTTTTTCTCCTTTTATATTTAATATTTTTCATTTATTTAAAAATCAGTCTATGCCGTAGACGGCGATATAGCCCTTGCGGTAGGAGCTGACTTTTTCAACGTATTTTGAGGTTTCCTCATAGGGAATATTGCAGAGGGTCTCCCCGTCCTCGGAATATTCCGGGTCCTGGAGCCATTTTTTGACTATGTTCGGCCCGGCGTTATATGCGGCGTAGACGGTCTCCCAGTTTCCGAACTCCTTATAGAGGTAGGAAAGGAGCCACACTCCGTAGTCTGCGTTCACTTCGGGGTTATAGAAATCCGCCCACTGGGCGCCGGAGGCGCCCCGGTAGTAATCTATCCACTCGTAGCTGGTCTCCATTATCTGCATGAGCCCCCGGGCTCCCACCCGGCTTTCAGCCATGGGGTCAAAATTGCTCTCCTGCCGGATAACGGCGTAAACTACGGAAAGGGGAACGCCGTATTCCCCTGCCTTTTCAGTGATTATTTCCTCATATTCTATGGGGTACGCCCAGTGCTCAAGGGCTTTTGAAGCCCTGTTCATCATAATTCCGGCGAAAACAAGGAAAGCTATGATAGAAATGAGCGCCGCGGCGCTTTTTATGGCTTTGCTCAAAATTCTTCCTCCATGGTTATGGGCTGGCGTCTGGCTGCTATTTCTCCGGCGACAATGTCCACCTTTCTTTCCAGGTCCCCGAGGGTGCCGTCGTTCCTTATCACAAAGTCGGAGGCCCCGGTGTAAAACTCCTCCGGGTGCTGGGCAGAGACCCGCCGCTGGGCGTCACTCTTTGTGAGGCCGTCCCGCATGATTATGCGCTGGGTCCTCGTCTCCTCATCGGCGGTGACGGAAATCATGCAGTCGCACATTTTGGCGCAGCCGCTTTCGATAAGCGTCGCGCCGTCTATGACTATGCTTCTGGCGCCGGTCCTTTCAAGGGCGTCCGCCTCCCGCTTTATGGCGTCGACAATATAGGGGAACATTATCTTATTGAGGGTCAGGAGCTTTTTCCTGTCGGAGAAAACTATCCTGCCGAGGGCTTTTCTGTTGAGCTTGCCCTTATCGTTGAGCACGAGGCAGGAGAAGTGCTCGGCTATGTCCACAAGGCACCAAAGCTCATTGTCCGCGACGTCATGGGCAACGGTGTCAGCGTCTATGACTTCCATGCCGCGGCTTCTGAGCATCTCCCGGACAGAGCTTTTGCCGGCTCCGGTCTGGCCTGTAAGGCCGATTATCTCCGCCATTTTTCAAACCCCCTTTTCTGTCAGTCAAGTTCGATTATGTCAAAACCGGCGGCGCGCACGAGGCGGTTATATACCGCAAGGCCCACGCCGGTTATTTTCGGGGAGTGGGCAAAGACCCGTTCTGCGCCCAGCTCATCGAGCTCCCGCAGAGCATCGAAAAGGTGCTCCGCCTGCTCGGCGTCGGAAAACTCCGAGCCGTAGGGCACGGTCTTTACCCTGAGCACGGGAGCTTCCTCGTCAAAGCAGAGGGCGTAAACGCCCTCCCCTGCGTGCTCATTGACAAAATTCACGTATTTTTCTGATGGGCCTTTCACAAGGCTCACCTTTGCCTTCGGCGCGTAGTGCTTATATTTCATGCCCGGGGAGAGCACCCTTTCCCCCTCGCCGAGCTTTTCGAGCACGGCTTTGGAAAGCTCCACCTCGCCAAGGGTCTCCCTCAGCTGCTCAAGGGTCACATATCCCGGGCGGAGAAGGACGGGCTTTTCCCCCGCAAGGGAAATTATCGTGGACTCCACCCCCACTGAACACGGGCCGCCGTCGATTATGGCGTCCACCCTGCCCATAAGGTCGTTCACACAGTGCTGAAAGGTGGTTGGGCTTGGGCTGCCGGAAAGGTTGGCCGACGGCGCCGCGAGGGGCAGGCCCGCCTTTTCGATTATCTCCCTCGCCACCGGGTGGGAGGGAAAACGCACCGCCACAGTCGGAAGGTTCGCGCTGGTCACCATAGGTATTTTGTCACTTTTTTTCATGATTATCGTCAGAGGCCCGGGCCAGAATTTTTCCGCCAGGAGCCTTGCCCCCTCCGGCACCTCCGACACAATATCCGAAAGCATGGAAATGTCGCAGATGTGCACTATGAGGGGATTATCCCCCGGGCGGCCTTTGGCTTTGAAAATATTGGCGCAGGCCTCCCCGTCAAAGGCGTTTGCGGCGAGGCCGTAGACCGTTTCGGTGGGAATTGCGGCAAGGCCGCCCCGTTTCAGTATTTCCGCCACGGCGTCCGTCGCCCCGGGCTGTTTCGCGTCAAAAAGTAAAGTTTCCATTCCGTCTCCAAATTCTCAGTTTTCCCCGCCGGTGCGGAGCTTTTCCGCCCGGTCATGGGCCACCAGCGCGTCAATGAGCTCATCGAGGTCGCCGTTCAGCACCGAGTCCAGCTTATAGAGGGTCAGCCCTATGCGGTGGTCCGTGACCCTGCCCTGGGGGAAATTATATGTGCGTATCCGCTCGCTGCGGTCGCCGCTGCCGACCTGCGCCTTCCTGTCGGCGGCGCGGCTCTCGTCCGCGGCGCGCTGCTTCTGCTCATAAAGGCGGCTGCGCAGCACCTTCATGGCCTTATCCTTGTTTTTATATTGGCTGCGCTCATCCTGGCACTCCACCACCATGCCCGTGGGGATATGGGTTATCCTTATGGCGGAGCTGGTTTTGTTTATGTGCTGGCCGCCGGCGCCGCTGGAGCGGAAGGTGTCTATCTGCAGGTCCCTGGGGTCAATTTCGATCTCCACGTTCTCCGCCTCCGGCAAAACGGCGACGGTGACTGCGGAGGTCTGTATCTTGCCCTGTGAGTCCGTAGTGGGCACCCTCTGTACCCTGTGGGTGCCGCTTTCAAAGCGGAAGCGCCCGAAGGCGCCCTCCCCCTCCACGGAAAAAGAGATCTCCTTGTATCCGCCGAGCTCCGTGGGGTTGGAATAGATGACCTCGGTTTTCCAGCCCTTGCTCTCCGCGTACATGGTATACATGCGGTAAAGGTCGGCGGCAAAGAGGGCTGCTTCCTCCCCGCCGGTGCCGCTTCGTATCTCGACGATAACCGAGCGTTCCTCGTCCGGGTCCTTCGGTATAAGCAGGATTTTGAGCTCCTCTGCGGTTTTCGCCATCTGCTCCCGGCTCTCCTCCAGCTGTTCCTTGGCCATATCCCGAAGCTCCCTGTCCGTCTCCTCGGAGAGTATCGCCTCCGCCTCGTCAAAATGCGCCTTGGCGGATTTATATTCCTTATATTTTTCAACTATCGGGGTCAGGGAGCGGTGCTCCCTGAGCAGGGAGGTATACAGCTCGTTGTCGTTTATGACCTCCGGCAGGTACAGGCGCAGCCCGTCCTGCTCCCAGCGCTTTTCGATATCCGCCAGTTTGTCAAACATCGGGAGAGGCCTCCCTTATTATCTGTTTTATATTTTTTTCGGCCTTGCTCCGGGGCAGCTCCACCATGTGGCCGCATTTTTCGCACCGCAGCTTGAAATCCATTCCGGAGCGGAGCACCTCAAATCTCGCGCTGCCGCAGGGGTGGGCCTTTTTCATAACCAGTATGTCGCCTACGCGGACGTCCACGGGCCCGCCTCCTTTCGGATATATTTCTACAAATAATAAATATAGCATAATCAGCCTGTTTTTACAATATCTTTTTTTGCGTTTGAAAAGCGGCTTACCTATGCGTTTTTTGAAAGCTGAAATCAGAGAAAAACGGGACTTGCATCAGTTTTGCGCCAAACTGAAAAAGAGAAGCTGCTTAAAACAGCAATAGCCGGCCGGGCTTAGGCCCGGCCGGCTATTGCGCTTCTGATTGAAAACTGAGAATATCAATGAGTATCAGCGTTTTTTCATTTTGAGCACGGCGGCAGCGGCGGCAAGGGTGAGCACGGAGATGGTGCTCAAACTTGCGGCAACGGGAGCGCCGGTGTTCGGGTTCTCTTCAACGGGTTTGCTTTCCTCTTTTTCGCCGCCGATTACAATAGTAGCGGTGTCGCGGACGGGAACTATTCCGGAGTTATCGCCGCCCGAAGAATCGGTTTCAGGGATTTCAAGCGGTTCAAGCTTGAAATACAACTCTGCGATGCCTTCGTAATCATCATAATTTACCTCATAAGCCTCGATGCCGTTTAACTTTGTATTTGCTTCCGTAAGGTCCTTAAGTGTAAAACCTTCTTGAGGCTTAATATAAATTGTGATTACATACGGTTTGCCCGCCTCTAAAGTATCCTCCGGCCCAAGTTCATAACAATAAGGTTCGTCGAAATAGAAAATATAGTAGCTGCCCGTTACATCACCGTCTACTTTATGAAGATAGCTTGCACCATCCAAAAAGTCTACATTCTGCGTTGTAATTCCGACGAAAATATCGCCGGCTTTTTTGCCAACTTCATAGTTGCCCAGCGTAAGTTCAACATCCGTGATCGAAATTTCAAGCGGTTCAAGCTTGAAGTCTAATGTTACGAGGCCAGTATGTTCATTAAACCCTATTTGCCAAGCCTTTGTGCCGTTTAACGTTGCATTTTCATGCGTGAGGTCCTCAAGTGTAAAACCTGCTTCAGGCTCAATATCAATTATGATTTCATACGGTTTGCCCGCCTCTAAAGTATCCTCCGGCCCAAGTATATATTCAGAATATTCGTCGTAATAGATAATAAAGTAGCTGCCGCTTTTCCAGCGGCCCTCCTCATCAAATTGACAATAAGTTGGTCCATCAGTAAACACTACATTTTCTGTAGTGATTTCGACGGAAATTTCTCCGGCTTTTTTGCCAACAGCATAGTTCTCAAGTGTAAGTTCAACAGCCGTAATCGGTGTCTCCTCACCCTCTGCAAACGCTGTCAATGGCATCAGCCCAAAAACCATTACACAGCAGAGCAGGAAGCTCAGCAGCTTTTTCAGTTTCATTTTTTTCATCAGAAAATCCTCCTCGTTTCTTTCCGGCGCTTTGCCGGGTAATCTTACCGTGTGGAAGTATTTTTCCGCTCCCCCACACGGCAAGGAGAGCTTTTGCCGTTCTTTATCCTTTCGGGGAACGGCGCATCACTTTTGACATTCATATTATTCCGTCAGCGCCAGCCTCCTTTTCTCTTGCGATTCCATACAGCAGGGCAAGCAGCGAAGCTTTCTCCTTCTCCGTAAGCGCCCTGCCGACGCTGAACTGACCGGTGAAAAAATTCCGGTCGGGATTTTTTTCGTCACATTCCGTAACCCGGAACATTATAAACGGTTTAAGCCCATAATCTTCCTGCTGTTCCCGATACAATCCGTCAAGCCGGACGCCGTTCTGAACGCAGTCGAAACGCTTCCATGAACCGCTCGGCTCGCTGTTCCAATTTTTGAACGGATATTCCGAGCTCAAAGATATGCCGTTATCTTCCGTATTTACAAACAGGAAGTGGTAATGCATTACTTCGGAATAATCGGTCATATAGGAAAACCCGGGAAGCTTCGGCAAGCTCCAACCGCACCACTTCAGCCTTTCGTTCACGACATTGACCACCGTCTTTCCGTAAAAATTACCCTTAAAACGCAAAAACGCACTGCCCCATAAACAAAAGTTTATAGAGCAATGCGTAAATATCCGGTATTATATTGAGAAAAAGACAGACTATGACCGCTTACTTGCTTGCTTGCTTGCTTGCTTGCTTGCTTGCTTGGCAATTGTCGCAAACGCAGTCATATTTGTCAACTCCTTTCCCCGAATATTCTTTAAATTTTCATTCTGCCCCAAAAAAGGGCATAGCTACGACAGGGTAAAATATTACATACTCATTATACACGACAAACAGCGGGATTTCAATACCTTTTAATTTTTAGCTATGCCCTTTTAAGATACAGCCGTTAGCCCATGGCTTCCCCGGCGAAGTCCTCATAGTAACCCGTGACGTACGATATATAGGTTTCTCCGTATTCACCGCCGCCGACAGCCCACCAGACTGCGTTACATTCGGTGGGTCCGTCCTGCCAGGCGGCGGTAATAATCAGCGGAGAGGTATCATACATCATTTTCGCGTAAATCGTGCATACGTCCCCCCGGGAGAGAGTAAGGTCGGCAATAACTGTTTCCGACTCAATCTCGCCGTCGAAGTTAAAATCTATCATCTCAACTTTGACGTTTACGTTGTTCTCGAGCGGAATTAGCAGCATCGGAGTTTCAGAGTACAGCATCGGGTCGGAGACCACCACTTCTTCCATTTTTCCGCTGAAATAGATATTCTCCAGCTCGGTTCCGTCCGGCTCACAGATAATTGCGAACAAATTCATATAGTCCTCGCTGCCGCTGAAAATATTCGCCATCATATTCTGGGGAATCCATTCGTCCACGGTCGCATCATACCAATAGATTGCTCCGGAGGAGCCCACGGCAAAGACGAACTCCCGCACAAAGCTATCTTCGCTTCCGGTTCCGACCTCCACCCGCAGACAATGCTCCCTGCATATGTACTCCGTTTCTCCGGTTACAACTATGCTCATGCCCTGTCTGAGCCAATACTCAATGTTGGTGAAGCGGTCATTGTCCTTAAGTATTTCAATTGCCTTCTCCTCAGTAGGCGGAGCCTCCTGCGGATACAGCGCGTAATAATAAGGGAAGGACAAATCGACTTCGTCCCCGTCGGCGGTCACGGCGTACACCGTCACGTATCCGCCGTATTCGTACGACTCGGTCTTTTCATAAAACGATATTACCTTGTCTAAGTTCGGAAGCTCACCTATGCTGGCAAACACAGGGTCCGCATCCCGCTCGCCGATTACCCAGTAATAGAGAATATCCGACACAGGAACGCACTCCACCGTGCCGCGGTCAGTTAAAAGGAAAATAAAAGGCGAAACGCTGTTTCCCATGCTTCCTATAAAAAGGTCCGTGTATTTTCCCTCAAGACCTGATACAGGGTACGGCTCGTCATATTTGATACCGGAAAGATCAAGATATTCGTCGGTAACTATGCCGGAAAGAATTGTGACCGTAAGGGTGTTTCCGTCAAGGATTGCCTTAACGTATTCATATTCAAATTCGAGGTATACGTCCTCCGATTCGGATTCGGACACGTCCGATATATTCTCAGATTCAGAATCAGACGGTCTTTCGCTGCTGCCGTTTTCATACACAATATTGATGCAGCCGGAAAACAGCAACGCCATAATCAGCAGGACTGAAATTAAAGCATACATTTTCTTGCCCATGATGTCTCCTCCAATCATCTATCGCAGTCTTTCAAAAAGCAGCAGCCTATGCTTAGTCGGGGGATTTCTGTAAGAACGTTCTTAATCCGAAGGCACAGCATACTTACAAAAATCCGCCGCATTTGTCACTCCGTTCAATGGGCATAGTTACCCCTTTCCAACTATAATTATAATAATTCCCGAAATTCGCACATCACCCAAACAGGTGATTTTTACGCTTTTTTCGCAAGTGCAAAAAAAGCGCCCGGGCATTTTGCCGGACGCCGAACATTCCGCAGCTATCAGTATATCATACCTCATTACGATTCTCGTTTGTAAAATTTAAAAAGCACTGAAGCGCGGCGTTGTTCTGTTTATTCTTCCAGAACATATAAATATCTTCATATTCACCCTTTGCATTCATAGGAATGAAAATCAAATTATCCGCATTGTTAAGCTTTTTAACACTGTATGAAGGAAGAACGGTAATCCCCTCTTCTGCAGCAACCATAATCAGCAAGCTTTCTATATCATTACTATGGAGCAGAATCTTAGGCTTATAGCCTGCCTTCTCATAAAGCTGCATAAAATGTGCATCGCCGAAGGAGTCACAGCCGCCGGACGGGCTCATATAGAGAATGGTTTCATCCCGGAGATCCTCGCGCCGCAGAGATTTTCGTGTGGCATACGGATGCCCCGCATACAGCGCAACACAGAGCCTCGACCGCATATCCAGCCTGCACGCAATCTCTTCATTTGACCGGAGGTTTGTGCTGTCCCAGGCAAATATGACATCAAGTTCGTTTGTCAGGAGCTTTTTTGCCAGCTCATCCGTTCCCTCCCGGACACAGGTAAAGAGGATATTCGGATAGGCCCGATGGAACGTGCGCAGCCTATCCGACAGGTCCGACCGCTCGTAACCTTTTTCATATCCGATCCGTATGGTGCCTACGGCACCCGTTGAAGCCTCCTGTGTTTTTGCCACTGCTTCATCAATTCTGGCAAGAATCGCCTTTGCCTCTTGATAAAAAACACTTCCTGCCAGTGTCAGCTCTATCGGGCGTTTCTGGCGGTTGATAAGCTGCAGATCCAGTTGGTCTTCCAATGCTTTGATCTGCTGTGTAATTGCAGTCTGTGTAATGTAGTGACACTCGGCAGCTTTGGAAAAACTGTGGTATGATGCTACGGACACAAAATATCTCAGTTGATTTATGTGCATAACTCGCTCCTATAATATAAGTTTTTCTTATTATATCATACAATTATTCCGGTTGTCACCATATAATTCTCGTATTATAATTTATAAAAACTTATTTTCAGGTGATTTTGAAAATGGACAAGTATCTGAGGCCGCTGTCGGCCGTTATTGAAATGCTGATTGGAACTATGCTGACCGCCGCGGCTTTCGGGCTCATTATTGTTCCGCAAAGTTTTGCCGCCGGCGGAATAACAGGTTTTTCACGAATCATTGTGAATATAATCCCTATTCCGCTGTCTGTGATGGTTTTTATATTAAACATGGTGCTGTTGATTCTTGGGTTCGTTTTTATAGGCAAGAAATTTGTTGCCAAAACAGTTTCCATCAGCGTTCTGTTCCCTGTCATGCTTGAGTTTTTTTCACATTACACGATGAATTCCATTGCGAAAGATACCATGCTTTGCGCAACCGTTGCCGGCGTGATGCTTGGCATCGGCTCCGGGCTGATCCTGCGCAGCGGCGCATCCTCGGGCGGTTTCGATGTACTTGCGGTAATTCTGAACAAAAAGTTCAAAATGCCTGTGGCCACCATAATGAATATCTGTGACGCCGCAGTAATTTTAATGCAGTCACTGAATCAGCCGCTTAGTCAGACAATCTATGGTATCATAGTCATCACCATCAGTGCGGCAATTGTCGGCCGCATTGTTACGATGGGAACCGGTGAAAGCCAGATCATAATTTTTTCCGAACACCATACTGCGATCAGAAATGCCTTGCTCAATGAGCTTGACGTCGGAATGACCTCTTTCAGCGCTGAAACAGGTTACCTCCAGAAACAGATGAAGGTCATTTTTTCCGTTGTTCCTTTTCAAAAAGTCGTACCGATAAAACGAATCATTTTGGATGTTGACCCAACTGCATTTGTGGTGATTGGCGAAACGCGCAGTGTTCTCGGCAGGGGTTACACGCTCAACAGATATAACGATCATTTCCCCGAAAATGATTACTGATTATTTTACGGAATCGTAGTTAACAAATAATTTTAAAAATTGTAACGCTCAAAAACAGTTTAATTAAGCCTTTTTAAGGTCACATAACCGTTCCGATAAAAATACGGCAAATACGGATTGTTTTTGCGGCTTGCTTATGGGATTAAAAAGAATTATAATATCTTCCGTAATATTTTTTTGGGAGTGAGAGCCACGCCGGACCTTAAAATTTCCGAAATGCTCGAAATGCAAAGGGAGCTTTTTGAGCCGCACAAGGACAAATGGCACCCCATGGAGCCTGAATACGGGCGGGATTTCGTCCTCTATATGGTGGAGGAAATCGGCGAATGTATCGCCATAATCAAGAAAAAGGGCGACAGGGCCATTGCCGAAAATCCCGCCGTGCGGGAGGCTTTCTGTGAGGAGATGTGCGACGTTCTGATGTATTTCAGCGACGCTCTCCTCCGCTACGGCATCACCGCGGAGGAGCTTTCGGAGGTCTACCTCCGGAAGCATGAAAGAAATATGGGCCGGGATTTTGATGAGGAATACCGCCGGAAATTTGAGGAGGAAAAGTGAGCAGAGGACTTAAAGCAACGGCCTTCGCCATTCTCGCCGCGGCGCTTTACGCCATAAACGTGCCCCTTTCAAAGCTGCTCATGCAGCACGCAGAGCCCACCATGATGGCGGCGTTTCTCTATCTCGGGGCGGGAATCGGGCTCTTCATCTGCGGCGGAGTGCAGAAAGCCGCCGGGCGCGGCGGCAAGGCGGAGCCCCTTTCCAAAGCCGATCTGCCCTATACCGTCGGCATGGTGGTGCTCGACATAATAGCCCCCATTCTGCTGATGCTCGGCATAGCCCGCACGAGCTCCGCAAACGTGTCCCTTCTCAACAATTTTGAAATAGTCGCCACCTCCCTCATCGCGCTTCTCGTTTTCAAAGAGGCAATCTCAAAGCGCACGTGGCTCGCCATTATCCTTGTGGCCGCCGCCAGCGTCATTCTGAGCTTTGAGGGCGAGGGCAGCTTTGATTTCAACACCGGCTCCCTGCTCGTGCTCGGGGCGGCCACCTGCTGGGGTTTTGAAAACAACTGCACAAAGATGATAAGCGGCAAAAGCTCCGTTGAAATAGTCACGATCAAAGGCTGTTTTTCCGGGCTCGGGAGCCTCATTGTGGCGTTCATAGTGGGCGAAAGCCTCCCCGCTTTGAAATACATCGCACTGATACTTCTGCTCGGCTTTGTGGCCTACGGGCTGAGCATCAATTTCTACATCATGGCACAGAAGGACCTCGGCGCCGCGAAAACCAGCGCCTACTACTCCGTGGCGCCGTTCCTCGGGGTGGGCTTCAGCATGGTGCTTCTCAGAGAAGTGCCCGGCGCCCGGTTCTATGTTGCCCTCGCCATTATGGCTCTGAGCACGGCCATTATGGTAAAGGACACACTGAGCACGGAGGAATAAAAAAACGGCGTTAAAACCAAATACATAAAATAAAAGCTGCGGCCTCCCTTTTGGGAGGCCGCTTTTTCATATTTGCACTTTCGGCTGAATATAAATAATTACAAAATTTTGGGGAGGAAAAACAAATGACGGAATTTCAGCCGGAAGGCAAAATTATAGATACGGCCGCAAACAGGGCCGCCCTCGCAAGCGCGGCTTCGCTTCAGGAGGCTTACAGAAACGGCGCCGTGCTCGAGGCGAAGGCCGCGGTCTGCTCCGCGAAACACGACCTCATACTTGACCTTGGGCCCATGCGGGCCATAATCCCGAGGACGGAGGGCGCCGTCGGCATTGAAAGCGGCGAGACCAGGGACATAGCCATAATCTCCCGGGTAAACAAACCCGTATGCTTTCGGATAACCGGCTTTGAGCACGACAGGAACGGCAAGCTCACCGCCATATGCTCAAGGCGCGCAGTGCAGGAGGACTGTGCTCAAAACTACCTTAGCAGACTTATTCCCGGGGACATAATCCCGGCGGTGGTCACCCACATGGAGAATTTCGGCTGCTTTGCGGACATAGGCTGCGGCATCTCCTCCCTGCTTCCCATTGACAACATCAGCGTTTCGAGAATAAGCCACCCGTCGGACAGGTTCAAAAGCGGCCAGAGCATTTTTGCCATAGTTTCCGGCAGGGATGAGGCGGGGCGCATCTGCCTTTCACACAAGGAGCTCCTCGGCACCTGGGAGGAAAACGCCGCGGGCTTCGCCCCGGGCGAGACCGTTGCGGGGACCATACGTTCCGTGGAGGATTACGGGGTTTTCGTGGAGCTGACGCCGAATCTTGCGGGGCTCGCGGAGCCCTGCTCCACCCTTCGGCCCGGAGACGCCGCCTCCGTATACATAAAGAGCCTTATCCCCGAAAAAATGAAGATAAAGCTCATTATTGTGGACGCTTTCGAGGAGGAGAGCGAGCCCTCCCCCCTTTGCTACTATGTCACCGAGGGACATATTGACCGCTGGCAGTACTCCCCGGAATGCTGCCGGAAAAATATTTTTACTGATTTCAGTGAGCGCCAATGACTATGACTCCGCCCGTGACGCGGTTTTCATATCCGTTTTCAGCGGGGTCCTCCTCATTTTCCTCTTCTTCGCTCCCGTTTCCGGTTTCTTCAGCCTCTTCCTCCTGAATTTCCGGCTCCTCAGCCGGCGGCTTTGCAGAAGCGGGGCCGAGGATAATTCTTACGGTTCCGGTTTCCTCCGGCAAATCCGGAATTGCCTCAGCGGGCAGGACAGCCGCATTTTCGCTTATTTTAGCCATTATTGCGGCGACGTTCTCCACCCATATATCACTTCCGTTGTAAGAATGATTCACGCCGTAGAGGTTCATGCCGTGGTAATATTTCCCGTCCTCAGAGAGGTAGTGCTCAGCGAGCTTTGATGCCACGAAATCAATGCACTCGCTTTTCGTTTCAAAGCTCTTGCCTCCCCAGCCGAAAAGGTTGTTTTCCCTAAAGCAGTGCCGGCCCCAGCCGGACTCGAAGGCGGCGAGAGCCGCAAGAAAAACGGCGTTGACCCCATATTTCTCCTCGGCGGCTATGAAGTCCTCCGCAAGTTCCACAAGGTCCTTTTTTAGGCCGCTTCTCAGCTCCTCCGCCGTCAGGCCGCTGGGAGTCCGAAGGTCCATTCCGGCGGCCTCCGAAAAAGTCAGCGCCGATGCCGGAAGGCCGGATACCGCAAATATTATGATTGATAAAAATATTGACAAAATTTTTTTCATTTTTAAAGCTCCGTTCCTTTCCTTTCTTTTCTGCGAGAGCGAAATGATTATTGGAAAGAAACGGAGCTTTTATTCAAAGGTATGTAGGCTGGGTCTGGCGTCCCTCCAGGGCGGCCTTCACTGCGGTGCCCGTTTTTGTGAAATCCGCCACCATGGAGCAGGGCTTTCCCGCCGGGGAATCCTGTCGCATGGGGACGAAATATACGTTTTTGGCGTTCATGAGCATGCCGATGTTTTTGGCGGAGGCCCCGAGGGCGTCGTTTGTGGAAACGGCTATGACCAGGGGCCGCCCGTTGCGAAGGTGGGCCTTTGCCGCCATGGTGACGGCTGTATCCGTTATGCCGTTTGCGAGCTTCCCGAGGGTGTTACCGGTGCAGGGCTCTATGAGCAGCACGTCAAGGAGGGCCTTCGGCCCTATGGGCTCCGCATCCTTAATGGTGGTTATGGGCTCTTTGCCGGTTATTTCCTCAATGCGGCGGCGAAAATCCTCCGCCGCGCCGAAGCGGGTATCCGTATTCGCCGCCCCCTCGGACATTATGGGAATTATGTCGTACTCTTTGGAAAGCTCCTCCATTTCCTCGAGCACCTTTTTAAACGTACAGAACGAGCCGCAGAGCCCGAAGCCGAGTCTTATTTTTTCAGCCACAGCTATCTTCCTCCCTTTCGCTGAGTATATTGAGCACGGTGTCCTTTATGACCTCGCCTGCGGTCTTGGGGGCAAATTTGCCCGGGAGGCCCGGGGCCTTCCGGACGTTCAGCCCCAGCTTTTCCGCCGCGTCAAAATCCGTGCCGCAGGGCTCAGAGGCAAGGTCGATTATCACAGCTTTTTTGTTTGCGAGGCGCAGAAGCTCCTCGTCGAGCACCATTGCCGGAACGGTGTTGAAAATCACGCCGAACTTTGATATATGCTCCCCAAGGCGCATAAACTCAATGGGCGTGAGCCCCTCGGAGCGTATCCACGCAAGGTCGGAAAAGCGCCTTGCGGCGACGGACACCTTGGCGTCGAGGGCCTTGAGTATCGTCGCAAGCAGGCGCCCTATCCTGCCGTGGCCGAGGACGAGCACGGGCATGTCGCTGATAGTCTCAGTGAGCATCTCCATGGCGAGAGCCACCGCAGCCTCCGCCGTCAGGGCCGCGTTGCGGACGGCGAACTCCTCCCGCTCGTAATAATCATAGACCGCGACGCGCCGTTTTTCGGCAAGCCTGTAAACCCATTCGGGCACAAACCCGCCCATGAGCACCGAGCCGTGCTCAAGAGAATTTATGAGGTCCTCGAGCTTTGCTTTTTCCTCGGAAAGCGGGGCTTTTATGAAGCCCTCCCTGTCGCAGCAGGGCAGGGGCAGGACCGCAACGTCGAAGCCCGCCGCGTCCGAGACGCTTTCGCTCTTTTCCGTTCCCTTCAAAATTTCCTCCATTCCGGAAAGGCCGAAAACCGCCGTGCGGTTCCCCTCCCGGCTGAGGGCGGCGGCAAGGTACGCCGACCTAAGGTCGCCGCCGGCTATGTAAAATGAATATTTCTTCATTGGCGAAACCCCCAAAGTGTTTCTGTGCTTCATGCTATGCGAAAAGGCGGGATTTTGACACAGTAACGAAAAAGGCCCCGCCGCCATAGGATAACATTGCTGAAAGGGGGATTCACAATGTTCTTCGATATAGCCGCCGTTTTGCTGCTCACATTTTTTGCCGCCCTCGGCATGGTCGAGGGGGCGGACTGGCTTTTGAAGCACGCTTTCCGAAAAAACATATCCAAAAAGGTATACGCCGTGGCCGACGTCTCCTCCGTGCCGGAAAATGACCTTGAGGACGCGGTGCGCTGCCTCCTGGCGGAGACGGACGGCATGAGCCGCGATTTGATACTGGACTGCCGCGGTGCCTCCGGCATGGCGAAGGAAATTTCGCTCAATCTTGAAAAGCGTTTCGACTGCATAGCGGTTTTTGACGAAAAAGAATTATTAAGCTTTATTTATTCCGGTTTACATAAGGACGAAAAAACGCTATAATGTTTATATAATAAATATGGGACGGTACGTTTTCATGATGGACAAAAACGAAAAGGCGGAGCCGGAGCGCATTTCCGGCACCGTTGACGGGATCGTATGCTACAAGCCGGAAAGCGGCTTCATAGTTTTCGACCTTGATATGAACGGCGAGCTTGTGACCGTTGTGGGGGAGCTCGGCGCGGTGGAAGCCGGCGAGGAAGTCACCCTCACCGGCAGTTTTTCGTCCCATCCCACCTACGGCAGCCAGTTCCGTGCCGCCGTCTGCGAGCGGCGGCTGCCGGCCTCCCTCGGCGCCATACGCAAATATCTGGGCGGCGGCTCCTTCAGGGGAGTGGGCCCCGCCCTTGCAAAGCGCATAGTGGACGCCTTCGGCGAATACACCCTTGACGTCATTGAAAACGACCCGAAACAGCTTGCAAGGGTCAAGGGCATTTCGGAGAAAACCGCCCTCGAAATTTCGGAGGAATTCAAGCGCGCCTTCGGCGCGAGGAAGGTCATGACCTCCCTCCAGGAGTTCGGGCTCCCGGCGGCCATAGCCGTCCGGGCATGGAAAAAATGGGGCGTCTCCGCGATGGATTTCGTCAGGGAAAACCCGTATATCCTCTGTGACCCGGACGTGGGGCTCGACTTTGCCGAGGCGGACGCCATTTTTACAAAAAAGGGCCAGCCGGACGATCTGAGAAGGCTCAAGGCCGGCATAAAATACGTGCTGTCCCACAACCTCGACAACGGGCACACCTGCCTCCCGGCGGAGAGCCTTATATCCGCCTCCCTCGGGCTTCTCGGGGAGACGGACAAAATGGCGGACGCTCTGGAGGAGCTGGTGGAAAAACACGAGCTGGACGAATACTACCGCGGGGAACGCCGCTTTATCTATCTTCCCGACCTCTTTGTGGCGGAGACCACCGCCGCAGGACGGCTCAAAATGATGCTCCACGACGTTGCCTTTGAGAGCGACGCCTCCCTTGAAAAGTCCATAGAGCTGCTGGAGGAGGAGCTGGGCATAACCTATGACGACCTGCAGAAAAAAGCTCTCAAAAAGGCTGTCACGAGCCACGCCTTCGTGCTCACCGGCGGGCCCGGAACGGGCAAAACAACGACGCTCAACGCGCTGATAAAACTCCTTGAGCAGCGTGGGGACGAGGTCATGCTCGCGGCGCCCACCGGGCGCGCCGCAAAGCGGCTGACGGAGCTGACCGGCCACGAGGCAAAGACGATCCACCGGCTTCTGGAGGTGGACTACTCCTCCAACGAGCTGCGCCCGGTGTTTCGCAAAAACGAGAAAAACACCCTCAAGTGCGACACGCTCATAATAGACGAGATGTCCATGGTGGACAGCGTGCTCTTTGACTGCGTTCTGCGGGCGCTAAATTTCTCCTGCCGGCTTGTGATGGTCGGGGACTCGGACCAGCTTCCCTCCGTGGGGCCCGGAAACGTGCTCCACGACCTTCTGAAATCGGACGTGTTCCCCTCAGTGAAGCTCGACACCATTTTCCGCCAGGCGGCAGAAAGCATGATAGTCACCAACGCCCACGACATTGTGAACGGGGACTACCCCTACCTCGAGTCCAGGGACAACGACTTTTTCTTCATGCCGAGGACGACGGAGGACGAGTGCGCAAAAACCGTCTGCCAGCTCTGCGAAAAGCGCCTGCCGAAGGCCTACGGCTTTTCCCCTGTCTGGGATATACAGGTGCTTTGCCCGGGAAAACGGGGCGAAGCGGGAACCTGGAACCTCAACAACGAGCTCCAGAAGGGGCTCAACCCTCCCTCCAGGGACAAAAAGGAGTTCCGCATAAACGGCAGCCTCTTCCGGGAGGGTGACAAGGTGATGCAGACCAAAAACAACTATGACATGGTCTGGAAAAAGGACGACGGCGAGATGGGCCGGGGCGTTTTCAACGGCGACATAGGCATCATCGAAAAAATGGACCCCCTCATGCGGATGATGGCGGTGCGCTTTGATGACCGGGTGGCGGACTACCCCTACGACAGCGCCGGAGAGCTGGACCACGCCTACGCCATAACGGTACACAAGAGCCAGGGCAGCGAGTTTGAGGCGGTCATAATCCCGCTCATGGAGGTAAATTCCCGGCTTTGCTACCGGAACCTGCTCTATACCGCCGTGACGAGGGCCAAAAAGCTGCTCATCATCGTCGGAAACGCCAGAGCCGTCATGGCCATGGTGGACAACAACCGCAAAAGCGGAAGGTTTACGAATCTCCGCTACATGCTCGGGGAATAATCCCAGACGGAGGAAATATGGACGAAAAAAAGCTGACCTTCCTTTGGGGCGCAGGCCTCATCTGCACCGGAATTTCTTCGGCAGTCATATTTATCTCGCTTTTTGCGGATTTCGGGCTTCGGGACCTTGTCATAAGGGCCGCGGGAATTGCAGATTCGGCGGCGCTTGCCGTGCTCCTTTTCACCACGGCGAAGAAAATGCGCAAAAAATGATATTTTAGTTTGACAATCGGAAAAATAAGTTTTAATCTTATATTTATATCATATATACGGAGGATGAAATGCCCGCAGATATTGGAATAGACCTTGGAACAACAAAAATAATAGCCTACGAGCCGAACCGCGGCGTCCTTTTCAGGGAGCCGAACATTGTCGCCGTCAACAACGACACCGGCGAGATAATCTGCGTCGGCGCAAAGGCATACGAAATGCTCGGGCGCACCCCGGGCTACATATCCGCCGTCTGCCCCATGGGCGGCGGCGTCATATCCGACTACCGCCTGACCAACGCCCTCATACGCTACGCCCTCAAAAAGGTGTGCGGAGAGAGCTACCTAAAACCCCGGGTCGCCATATGTGTGCCCAGCGTCATCACCGACGTTGAGCAGCGCGCTGTGGTGGACGCCGCCATTTCCGCCGGCGCGAGGAAGGTTTTCCTCATTGAGGAGCCCGTGGCGGCGGCCCTCGGGGCCGGGCTCGACATTTCAAAGCCCGACGGCAGGCTGATAGTGGACATAGGCGGCGGCACCACGGATATAGCCCTCCTCTCCCTTTCGGGCGTCGTTTGCAAGCACTCGGTCAAAATTGCCGGGAACCGCTTTGACGAGGAGATAATCCGCTACGTGCGCCTGCGCCACGGCCTGCTCATCGGCCAGCGCATGGCGGAGGAGGTAAAAAAGAACATAGGCACCTGCTGGAATTTTGACGACGACCGCACCTTTGAGGTGAAGGGCCGCAACCTGCTCACGGGCCTGCCCGGGAGGGTCAACCTCACCTGGCAGGAGCTTTCGGACGTATTCTATGACCTCGGCGCCCAGCTTGCGGCGGCGGTGCAGAAGGTCTGTGAAAAGACCCCTCCCGAGCTTGCAGGCGACGTCAAATCAAACGGCATCACTCTGACCGGGGGCGGCGCCCTGCTCCACGGGCTCGACCAGTATTTTTCCAGCCGCTTCGGGCTGAAATGCACCGTTGCTGAAAATCCGGAGGAGTGCGTTGCCGTCGGCACAGGAAAATCCTTCGGCCTTGAGGGGTACCTCAGGGACTGCGTTTTCGAGGCGAACGGCAGGCTCCATGGATAACAGGATCTGCACCAACACCGATACGGGGCTTCTCAAGGCCATAGCCTTTCTGGCCATGCTCACCGACCACGTGGGGTACATCTTTTTCCCGTCTGCCATGTGGCTCCGCATCATCGGGCGGCTCGGGTTCCCGCTCTTTGCCTACTGCCTCGCGGTGGGCTTCGTTTACACGAAAAGCGTGAAAAAATATGCCCTGCGCCTGATCATTTTCAGCGTGGTTTCCCAGCCCTTCTATTCCCTCGCCTTCTATGCCGAAAGCGCGAAGCGCCTTTTCGACCCCATATATTACGGCAGTTTCCGGGTGGCCCTCGTAAACGCTGCGGCAAACCTTCGTCTCAACATCGGTTTTACGCTTTTGCTCGGGCTTCTGGCGATGTACGGTATCCGTGAGCGGAAATATTTCTGGACCGTGGCGGCGGCGCTTCTCTCCTGCTTTTCGGCCGTTGAATACAGCTTTTACGGCGTCGGGCTGATAATCGTCATGTATATTTTCAGCCGCACCACGAAAGGGAGCTTCGGAATTATCGTCGGGCTGTTTCTCATCTCCCCGTTCATTTTGAACGACGGGTTTTACACCATTCTCGGCGTCACGGTGGACCCCCAAGGCTTCGCCGTGCTGGCCCTGCCGCTGATGCTCATAAATACGCACACGAAAATAAAAATCCCTCGTCCCGTGAACTACGGCTTCTACCCCGTTCACCTGGCGGTTTTATATTTTATAAATCTTTTTCTCCAGTGAGGTTTAAAATGACAGAAGCAAAAAACAAAAAGGGATGCCTCAATCGGTTCCTTCCCTATTACAAGTCCTATCTTCCCACCCTTCTCCTCGACCTTTTCTGCGCGGTTCTGACAACTGTCTGCGACGTTGTGCTCCCCGTGATCGTCCGCACCATCACAAATACCGCTGAAGAGGCACCGGAGAATCTCACCCTGCGCCTCATTCTCGGTATCGCCGGGGTTTATATCGTGCTTCGCATTATCGACACCTGCGCCAACTATTTCATGGTCAACATAGGCCACATGATGGGCGCGCACATTGAGGCAGACATGAGGCGGGACCTCTTCTCCCACCTCCAGGATATGAGCTTCAGCTTTTACAGCAACACCAAGGTTGGCCAGCTCATGAGCCGCCTTACCAAGGACCTTTTCGACGTCACGGAGTTTTCCCACCATGCTCCGGAGGAAGTGCTCATAGGCATTGTCAAATTTGTGGCGTCCTTCATAATCCTCCTCGGCGTAAACGTGCCGCTGACCCTGTTCATTTACATCATGATTCCCGTCCTTGGCTTTGCGGTGCTCAAAATCCGCCATGAGCTTGAAAGCGCTTTTTACAGCGAGCGTGCTCAGATCGGCGAGATAAATGCTCAGATCGAGGACAGCCTCCTCGGCATACGCGTAGTACAGAGCTTTGCCAACGAGGACATTGAAAAAGACAAGTTCAACAAAGGCAACAACGTTTTTCTTGGCATCAAACGGACAGCCTATAAGGCGCTGGGCAAGCTCCACTGCGTCATAAGGCTTTTCGACGGCTGCATGTATATCGCCGTCGTGGCCCTCGGCGGCATTTTCCTGATGAACGGACAGATTTCCGCCGGCGACTACGCCGCGTATCTTCTCTATACCACCGTTCTGCTCAACACCGTCAGCCGCCTCGCCCAGTTTACGGAGACCTTTATGCAGGGCCTCACGGGCATAGAGCGTTTCTATGACATTATGGACGTGGAGCCGGAGGTCGTGGACCTTCCCGGCTCCACCCCCATTGAGAACGTGGTGGGCGACATCCGTTTTGAAAACGTCAGCTTCGCTTACAGCGACTCCAACGGCGACGTGCTCTCCCAGATAAATCTTCACGTGAAGCCCGGGGACAACGTCGCCCTGGTCGGGCCCTCCGGCGGCGGCAAAACCACCCTTTCAAACCTCATTCCCCGCTTCTACGACGTGAAGGACGGGCGCATACTGCTGGACGGGCGCGACATCCGCACAATCACCCTCGCAAGCCTGCGTTCCAACATCGGCGTCGTGCAGCAGGACGTCTACCTCTTCTCCGGCAGCATCTATGAAAACATTCTCTACGGCCGGCCCGACGCCACCTATGACGAGGTCATCGAGGCGGCAAAGCTTGCCGGCGCGCACGAGTTCATAACCTCCCTTGACGACGGTTACGAAACCTACGTCGGCGAGAGAGGCGTCAAGCTCTCCGGCGGGCAGAAGCAGCGCATAAGCATCGCCCGGGTATTCCTCAAGAACCCGCCGGTGCTCATTCTCGACGAAGCCACCTCCGCCCTCGACAATGAGAGCGAGCGCATGGTCCAGCACAGCCTCGAGCGTCTCTCCGTGGGCAGGACCGTGTTCACCATTGCCCACCGCCTGAGCACCATCAGGAACGCGAAAGTCATTCTCGTGCTCAATGAAAACGGCATTGTTGAGCAGGGCAGCCACGACGAGCTCATGGCGAAAAAGGGAGTTTACTATAATCTCCAGATGATGGCGGAAAGCTGAGTATATAAAATTTGGGCGGCGCCCTTTTAAGGCGCCGCCCGTTTTTTTCTATACTATTACCTTATTGTGATATAGGCGGCGTAGGCGGCATATATTCCGACGCAGAGGAGCCCCTCGAGCCTTGTGGTTTTGTTCTGCGTCCTGCATATCAGATACATGGCGAGGGTGACGGCTATGAGCACGGCGGTGTCAGCTATGAGCTGCGCCGAGGCGTTGATGCTTGTCAGCGCGGAGGCGGAGCCGAGAATAAACAGCAGGTTAAAAATATTCGAGCCCACGACGTTCCCGAGGGCAAGGCCGCTGTCCCCCTTCCGGGCGGCCACTATGGAGGTCACAAGCTCCGGCAGTGAGGTGCCCACGGCCACAATGGTGAGGCCGATGAAGGTCTGGCTCATGCCTACGGCTTCCGCTATGAGGCAGGCGTTGTCGACCACCAGATCCCCGCCCAGAATTACCGCCGCGAGGCCCATGATGATAAAAAGCACGCTTTTGAGCGGAGAAAGGGCTTTTACCTCCTCCCCTTCCACGCGGTTTTTCCGGGCGGACCTTATGAGCATTATTATGTACGCCGCCATTGCGCAGAGGAGGAGCACGCCCTCAATATTGCTTATTTTCATGTCGAGCATCATCACGAACACAGCCGCCGCCGCGCCGAGGCTCCACCAGATGTCCCTCTTTATGATGATTCTTTCGGTTTCCACCGGGCAAATTATGGCCGAAACGCCCACCACCATGAGCAGATTGAAAATATTTGAGCCTATCACGTTGCTCAGCGCTATGTCGCTGTTTCCGGAGAGGCCGGCGGCGATGCTGACCGAAGCCTCGGGCGCGCTGGTGCCCATGGCCACAATGGTGAGGCCGATTATGACCGACGGCACCTTTAGCAGCTTCGCCGCCGACGAGGAGCCGTCCACAAAAAGGTCCGCACCCTTTATGAGCAGCACGAAGCCCAGAATAAGCAGAATATACATCATACAGAAAACCTCCGTTTCTCTGAAGCAGAGTATAAAAAAAGACCTCTGCCACAAAAATTCTGTGACAAAAGTCTTGTTGTTTGATACATTATCCGGCCTTTCGGCGTGATGACGAATAACATAACGCTTAAATAAGCGCCAACTACTCCCTAATGACAAAAATATTTTATCATTTTTTCTGAATTTGTCAAGCAAAGGTTCCGGAAAAAAGGCAGCCTTCCGGCTGCCTTTTTAACTGTTTTTATTAGCCGCAGTGGCTGAAACCGCAGTCGCAGATGGTGCAGCCGCCCTCATGGCGAAGGAGCTTGCCGCACTCGGGGCAGTGGAGCTTATCATCCGGGCCTACTACGGGTTTGTTTCCGGCGGGCTTTCCGCCCTCAGCTTTTTTTGGCGGAGTCTCCTCCTCTTCCTCAATGCTGATATTTCCGGCGCTGTCAAGCATTTTGCTCATTTTCGCAATGGTCCTTGCGATAGCGTCCGGGCAGGAGGTGCACTTAAGGCCGGGCTGGCGGACGGTGCTCGGGCAGCGGATACCTTTGAGCTGGGCGAGTATCTCGTCCTGGGAAATTCCGGCGCGGAGCGCGATGGAAACGAGCCTTGCGGTGGCTTCGGACTGGGACGGGCAGCCGCCGCCCTTGCCGGTGCTGGTGAACACCTCGCAGATGCCCTGCTCGTCGCGGTTCACGGTGATAAAGAGGCTGCCGCAGCCTATCTTTATCTTTTCGGTGGCGCCCCAGGTGAGGTTGGGACGGGGCCTCGGAACTATCACGCCGGGAATGGGAGCCGGAACGGGTTCCTCCTTCTTCGCGCTGCCGGTGGTGAGCACCTGGCTGTCCCTGGAGCCGTCGCGGTAGACGGTGGTGCCTTTGCATTTGAGCTTATACGCAAGGAGGTAAGCCTCTTTGACTTCCTCTCTGGTGGCGGAGTTCGGGAAGTTGATGGTCTTTGAAACAGCGTTGTCGGTGTATTTCTGGAACGCCGCCTGGATTCTGATGTGCCACTCGGGGCTGATGTCATGGGCGCAGACGAACACGCGTCTGATCTCCGCGGGGATCTCCTCAATGTGGGCAAGGGTGCCCTCGTCAGCTATGCGCTGCATGATCTCCTCGGAATAAACGCCGCACTCCTTAAGTTTTTCAACAAGCAGGTCGTTGCATACCAGAAGCTTGTCCCCGTCCATGACGTTTTTGGTGAAGGCATAGGCGAAAAGGGGCTCGCAGCCGCCGGAGGCGTCCGCAATTATGGAAATGGTGCCCGTGGGGGCAATGGTGGTGACGGTGGCGTTGCGGATAGCAAGGCCCTCTTTTCCGAATACGGAATCCTCCCATGCGGGGAACACGCCCCTCTCAGCTGCAAGCTCACAGGAGGCCTTTCTTCCCTCGGACTGGATGAGGCTCATGACCTCCTCCGCGGCCTGCTCCGCCTCGACGGAGTTATAGGGAACGCCGAGTTTAAGGAGCATATCCGCAAAGCCCATGATGCCGAGGCCGATTTTGCGGGTCCTTTTGGTGGTTTCGTCGATTATCGGAAGCGGATAGTGGTTCACGTCTATGACGTTGTCGAGGAAGTGCACCGCTTTATGTACAATTTCGGTGAGTTTATCATAGTCGATGGAGCGGATCCCGTCCTCCTCGGTGACGCAGAGGCTCAGGTTGATGCTGCCGAGGTTGCAGGCCTCATAGGGAAGCAGGGGCTGCTCGCCGCAGGGGTTTGTGCTCTCGATTTCGCCGAGGGCGGGGGTCGGGTTGTGGCGGTTCATCTCGTCGATGAAAACAACGCCGGGCTCGCCGTTTCTCCACGCGGCGTCGACGATTTTCTCGAAAACCTCCCGGGCGTCAAGGGTGTCCACCACTTCGCCGTTATGGGGAGAGATAAGCTCGTATTTTTCGCCGTTTTCCACAGCCTTCATAAATTTATCAGTTATAGCAACGGAGATGTTGAAATTGTTGATTTCGTTGTTGTTCTCCTTGCAGTCGATGAACCTGAGAATATCCGGGTGGTCAATGCGGAGCATGCCCATGTTGGCGCCCCTTCTGGTGCCGCCCTGCTTTACGGCCTCCGTCGCGGAGTTGAACACCTTCATGAAGCTGACAGGGCCGGAGGCCACGCCGCCGGTGGAGCGGACTATGGAGCCCTCCTGGCGGAGCCTCGAGAAGGAAAAGCCGGTGCCGCCGCCGGACTGGTGGACCAGAGCGGCATATTTGAGAGTATCAAAAATTTCGGACATGCTGTCGCCCACGGGAAGCACGAAGCAGGCGGAAAGCTGACCGAGAGGACGGCCCGCGTTCATAAGAGTTGGTGAGTTCGGCATGAACTCACATTCGGTCATCATTTCATAAAACTCATTTTCGAGCCTTTGTATTTCGTCCTCGCTCTTGCCGTATGCAGCATCTGCCGCTGCGATAGTAGAGGCAACGCGGCGGAACATTTCTTCTACGGTTTCTACTACTTTACCGTTTTCGTCCTTGGCAAGGTATCTCCGTTCAAGGACGGTTCTCGCGTTCTGAGTAAACATTTCGGTACTCCTCCATTTTCTGTTTTCCTGTTCCATTCGTATATTTAAAAATATAGCTTTCACATTATAACATATTTTCGGCTGTCTGTGTCACCATTTTTGCTCTTATTTTTTCCGTTTTTCATTTTTGTCATTTTACACAAAAAAACGACACCCCTTGCACAATATTGCACAAGGGGCGGTTTAATTTGTGCTTAAGCATAGTTATATTTTTTCCTGTATTTAGCGAGGAAAATTACGGTTACAGCAAAGGAGAGGACCTCCGCCGCCACCGCCGCAAACCAGACGCCGTCCAGCCCCCAGATGAGCGGTATCACCATGACCGTCGCCACCTGGAGCACAAGGGTCCTCAAAAAGGAAATGAGCGCGGAAACGGCGCCGTTATTGAGGGCGGTGAAAAACGCCGAGCCGAAAATATTTATGCCCGCTATGAGGAAAGCTGAGGAGAAAATCATCAGCCCCCGGCAGGTCATGTCCGTCAGGTACTGATTATACCCCACAAAGAGCTTTGAAAGGGGCAGAGCGGTAATCTCCGCAAAAAGGGTCATGAGCACCCCGAAAAGCGACATCACCGTTATGCTCTTTCTGAAAAGGCTCCGGAGCTCCTCCGTATTTTTTGCCCCGTAATGGTAGCTTATGACCGGGGCTACGCCTATGGAATAGCCAAAGAAGATAGCCGCAAAAATGAAGCTGACATACATGATGACGCCGTAGGCGGCCACCCCGTCCTCCCCGGCGTATTTCATAAGCTGGAGATTATATAAAATTCCCACGACGGAGGCGGAAATGTTGCTCACAAGCTCAGAGGAACCGTTGGTGCAGACCTTTAAGAGCACCCTGGGCTCAAACTTCGTCTTTCCGAGGCGCAGGAGGCTCCCGTTCGGGAGCAGAAAATAGACGAGTGGAATAATTCCGCCCACGAGCTCGCTCATGACCGTGGCCCAGGCGGCCCCGGCGAGGCCGTATTCCAGGACGCCCACCAAAAGCCAGTCCAGAAACATATTGGTGACCCCGGCGGCGACGGTCACCCCAAAGCCCAGCTGGGGCTTCGCCGCCGTCACGAGAAGGGACTGGAAAAGGCACTGGAGCATCAGGGGCACCATGCCTATGAGCAGTATCCTGCCGTAGAGCACGCAGTATTCGAGCATGCCCTCGTCGGCGCCGAGGATCAGCGAAATGGGGCGCAGAAAGGGTATTCCCACAGCGGAAAAGAGAGCGCCGGAAACCGCCGTCGCAATGACGACGAGGGAAAAGTACCGGGAGGCCCGGGGGTTATCCCCCTCGCCGAGGGTCTTGCCGATAATGGCGCTGCCGCCTGCGCCCATCATGAAGCCTATGGCGGAAATTATCTGTATGAAAGGATATATCAGGTTGAGGGCCGCAAAGGGCGTTTTCCCGACGTAGTTTGAGACAAAAAAGCCGTCCACCACGCTGTAAATGGAGGTAAAGACCATCATCATTATCGAGGGAAAGACGAAGGCCATCAGCTTTTTATATGTAAAATGCTCGGAAAGCTTTATGTTCATTTGATTTCTCCAATAAATTCTGAAAATTCTTCTCGCATGAAGCGAAGCTGCTTTTCGGAAAGGGCCACTGCGGCCTGCCTCTCCTCCTCGGAAAATTTTTCAAAGGCCGCCCGCTCCGCATCCATGATTTTTGCGACGGTCCTGTCAGCGAGGCTGCCGCCCTTTTCCGTAAAAAATATGAGCTTTTCCCGGAAATTTTCACCGGAGGGCGCCGCCCTGAGCACCCCCTGCTCAACGAGCTTTTTTACGGAGGAGTTGACCGTCTGCTTATTTAGGCCCCACCTCTCGCATATCTCCTTCTGGGTGCAGGGGCGGCCGGCCTCATAGAGCCCGTACATTATGGTGAAGGCGCTGTCCGACAGCCCCATTCTCTCCGCCGCGGCGTGGTAAAGCTCGTCAATCTGATGCCCTATGGAAATAAGTCTGGCATACTGGCTGTTTATCTCCTGTTCCAAGGCCGCGCCTCCCTTTCAGTCCGAAATCGTACTGTATCAGTATAATACGGTTTCTGGCTTTTGTCAAGGGAGCGCAAAAAAGGGCGGCAAAGCCGCCCTTTTACAGCAGATATTATTTCCCTTTGAGGAGGCCCAAAAGTCCGCGGCAGAGGCTCTTTCCCACTTCCCTGCCGAAGGTGTCCACAACTTTGTTGGCGGCCCTTTCGGTATAGGAGGTCTTTTTCTTCGTGCTCGTGCTCGTTTTGGATTTTTCCTTGGCTTTTTTGGCCTCTTCCTTGGCCTTTTTCTCCTGCTCAGCCTGCTTTTCAGCCTCTTCCGCGGCCTTTTCCGCCCGCTTTGTGAGCAGCTCATAGGCGGACTCCCTGTCGACGGGGGTGGAATATTTCGCGCCGAGAATGTCGTTTGCTATGAGGTCCTTTTTTACCTCTTCGTCCGCGCCCTTCATAAGGCTCTGGGGCGGGAGGATATTGGCCTTCTGCACCATCTGGGGGCGGCCCTCGGCGTCGAGGAAGGATACGAGGGCTTCGCCGGTGCCGAGCTGGGTGATCACTTCCTCCGTATCAAACTCGGGGTTCTGGCGGAAGGACTCGGCGGCAGCCCGGATGGATTTCTGCTCCTTGGGGGTATAGGCGCGCAGGGCGTGCTGGACCCGGTTGCCCAGCTGGGCGAGGACCTCATCGGGAATATCGGAGGGGTTCTGGGTGACGAAATATACGCCCACGCCCTTGCTGCGGATGAGCTTTACCGTCTGCTCGATTTTCTGGAGCAGGGCTTTGGGCGCGTCGTCAAAGAGGAGGCTCGCCTCGTCAAAGAAGAACACCATTTTGGGCTTTTCCAGGTCCCCTGCCTCCGGCAGCTGCTCAAAAAGCTCGCTGAGCATCCAGAGGAGGAAGGTGCTGTAAAGCACGGGGTTATTGATGAGCTTTACGCAGTGGAGGACGTTGATGACGCCCTTTCCGTTTTCCCTCTTCATCCAGTCGTTTATATCCAGAGCGGGCTCCCCGAAGAAACTGTCCGCGCCCTGGTCCTCAAGGGTCAGGAGCTTGCGCTGAATGGTGCCGACGGACTGGGCGGAGATGTTGCCGTACTCGGTGGTATATTCCTTCGCGTGTTCGCCGACGTAGTTCACCATGCTGCGCAGGTCCTTCATGTCGAGCAGGAGCATGCCGCTGTCGTCCGCCACACGGAAAACTATGCTCAAAACGCCGGTCTGGGTCTCATTGAGGCCGAGGAGCCGCCCGAGAAGGAGCGGGCCCATTTCGCTGACGGTGGTCCTGACGGGTATGCCTCCCTCACCGAAGACGTCCCAGAAGCGGGTGGGGTAGCTTTTGTACTCAAAGCCGTCGAGGCCGAAGCGCTCAATGCGTTTCTGCATATTTTCGCTGTCCACCCCCGGCTGGCACATGCCGATGAGGTCGCCCTTCACGTCCGCGAGGAAAACCGGCACGCCAAGGTCGGAAAAGGACTCCGCCATAACCTTGAGGGTTATGGTCTTGCCTGTTCCGGTGGCTCCGGCTATGAGGCCGTGGCGGTTTGCCATGGAGGGCTCGAGGAAGATTCTTTCGCCGTTATGTGCCATCCAAATTTTATTGTCTTTCAGCATATGTGCTCCCCTTTTCTCTGTCGAGTAATTACAAGGTCTATTTTACTAAATACAGAGCTAAATGTCCATAGTTCTTTTATTTTTTATGCTTTGATCTCCGTTTGATTTTGCGGAGCTATGAGCCGCGCGGTTACTGAAGCTGCGGCAGCATTTTTATATTTGAAACAGCGAAAGCAAAAAATTTTGAGCACGCGCTGGGTCAGCCGCGTCCCGGCTCGTGCTCATTTTTTTACTGTGTTTTCAATGCCCGATGCTCAAAATATTTTTTGAAAGCGCAAAAAAGCGGCCGGCTTAAAAAAGCCGGCCGCTCCCGCGGTTTCAGCTTATTCAGAAAGGCCGTTTACCAGAGACTGCATCTCGCTTTTGGAGGAGACTCTCCGGGCTTTCTGCACAATATCCTCCTGCTGCGCCGCCGAAAGGTTTGCAAAAGCCTTCATGGCGTCGGTATTCTGCGCAAGCGCAAAGCCGAATCCCAGCGGAAGTTCGGTTTTATCCATTTTAAACACCCCTGTCGTTTTTTATTATTTTTTGACGGAATGCAAAAATTATTCAAAAAAACGAGCCCTTTCGGGCTCGAAGGCTTTTTGATTAAAATCCTTATTTTTTCCGGCGCTATATTTCTCTTGCCTGTTTCAGCAGGTAATTCATTTTCGCCGCCTGGGCGTTGCGCTCATAAATTATGGATTCAATGAGATACTCATCCGTTGCGAAATTGAAAAGTATCTCATTGCGGCGAATTTCTTCCTCAAGGCGCTCCATGTCCTCGCGAAGCTTTTCCCGCTCCTCCCGGCGCCTGAGTTCCATTTTTTTCTGTTCACGTTTTTCAAGCAAATTCATAGTTTTCGCCTCCGTTTCATACTTATGACAAAGTATTGGACGGTATGAATTCGTTTATTCAAAAAGTTTGACAAAACAGGAATATAAATGTATAATAGAAAAGCTATGAACAAATCGAGGTGTAGCGCGCCTGCTTTGGGCGTAAACGCCGAAGCGCGCCCTGTGGGCGGTGAAGCGAGGCGTTTACGGCGCCGCGGTCAAAAATTTCAAGGCGCTATGCCGCCGAAATTTTTGGGAACCGCAAGAGGGAGGCCGATTTTGGGCAGGCTTCGTCCGTGCCCACTGAGCCAGCGACCAAAACAGGCCGCGGTTTCGTGAAATTTAAAAACTTCATATTTCGAGGTGTAGCGCAATTGGTAGCGCGCCTGCTTTGGGCGTAAATGCCGAAGCGCGCCCTGTGGGCGGTGAAGCGAGGCGTTTACGGCGCCGCGGTCAAA
>JBJEQR010000020.1:0-9190 GCA_051881855.1 Oscillospiraceae bacterium | reverse complement strand
TTTAAAAACTTCATATTTCGAGGTGTAGCGCAATTGGTAGCGCGCCTGCTTTGGGAGCAGGATGCTGCAGGTTCGAGTCCTGTCACTTCGACCACACCGCCGCGGACTTATGCGTTCGCGGCGACTTTTTTTGAAAAGCGCCGGAAATCAGACCTTCCCGGAAAAAATTTTTTATACTGAATAAAGCCTTGTATAGAAGTTCAAATATATAACAAAAACGCAGGAATATCTCCTGCGTTTTCTGTTATATGCATATATATGTATTGACATATGCATTTTTTTGCAGTATATTATTACTATATCGCTGACAATATAGATAATATTTTGTTTGAAATGTTAGTAATATATAGTTAATTCAGCAATACCGCATGAGTTTCTGAAAACATGCTCTTGCCGTCAGCTGCTCTGGACTTGTAAGGACTCGACGGGCACATATTTAACTCCGATCTCCTCCAGAATGTCCATCCATATGCTTATTTCAAGGCTGTTTTCCACAAGCATTGTGGCTATGTCCTTGGCTTTTTCGTATGGTGTTTCCGGCAGAAGACAGGTTTCCGTATCTACATTTTCTTTCGATCTGCTCGTCAGGACGATTACCGAACCACCATTTTTGGCAATTACGGAACATGTAAGTGTTTTAGCCCTCTGTAATCCATCGAGTTCGGAATAGCAGCGGGACAGCTGATAGGTTTTGGTTTCCGACATAAATGAATCTCCTTCGATTTTAGATTGTTCCGAACGGCGCAGGTAAATAAACTGTCACTTTATCCTCTACAGGTTCCGGTGATTTTATCTTAACACAACGTTAAAATTTTGTCAGGACATGAAAAGAACATTTTTTACCAGTACTGGAGTTAAATATTTTTACCCATATTTTTTTTTGCGGAAGTTACGAAATATTTTACTCTATCTCTAATGCTTTTAGAGTGAAATATTTCTCTCTTATAAATTATATACAAATGGGGGCATGCACATTGGATGATATGGAATCAAGGATACAGAGAGCAACCCGCTTTTCAAAAATCTGGTGGAAATCCCGGGCAGATTCAGGCAAATCCCAGGAATACATGGCCATGGGGCTCGGCGTATCCAAGAAAACCATCCAGAACTGGGAAAAAGGCATCACTTCCCCGGACCTTTTTCAGGGGTCCGAATGGTTTCGCCTGCTTGGACTGAATCCATTGCACTACTACCTCGAATTTCTTTATCCAGAGGCCTTTGCCTCCGATGCTGACGAGGACGATGACAAGCGTACCGAAGCGGTGCTCATAAGTCTTATTAAGCAAAACACACCCATGGAGAAAAGACAGCTGCTGTATCTCATATCCGGGAATCACGGCAGTTCATGGTATGCCCTGCTCCAGATGTTTACGGCGCACTGCCACACGAGCATGCAGTCGAGGGCAGCCGCTGCAAGCCTCGTTGCCGGAAACTATGAGGTTGAGCGCGACAACTGCAAACTCATCTGCCCCGACGACATCCAGCCGGACATGCAGGTGCTTAAAGATGCTGTGCTCCAAGGCCAGAATGCCGCCAGAAATAACGACAAGGGCTATGCGTCATATCCCCTGTGAACATGTTAAAAGCACAAAAAATCCGGAAGATAAAATCTTCCGGATTTTTTATTGCTCAGTGCGTTCCCTGCACCACCTCTATGCCGCGCTCACGCAGCATGGAGGTGATTTTTTCAATGGTCGGGCAGACGGTTTTCTTCTCTCTGTCCGTCACCGTGCAGATGCCTGTGTGGACGGTGCTGACGCCCATTTTTTCAAGGCGCTCCAGTTTTTCGAGCATGCCGGGGTCGGTTTCCGGGTCGGTGCCGCAGCCGTTGCAGTGAAAAAAAGCCGCCAGCGAAACGTCCTCCCCGGCATAGCGGGAAAAGCCTCTCTCCCTTGCGTTCCACGCTTTGAGACACGAGGCTCCGGTGCAGACCTTACAGGCATCAAGGCAGGTCAGAACAGCAATTTGTTTCATGCGAAAACCTCCTTTTTTTGCGCCGGGTGAAAAAGAATATGAAGTATCCCGTTTCCGTCGGTGATAACTTCGGAATCCACCTCATACACCCTGCGGATAAATTCCGGGGTCAGAAGCTCACGGGGGGTCCCCTCCCCGACTATTTCGCCGTCCTTCAGGGCATAGAGCCTGTCGCAGTACATGGCGGCAATGTTGAGGTCGTGTATTACGGAGATGACCGTCCGGTCAAGCCCGCGCACAAGGTCCATGAGCTGAAGCTGGTATTTAATATCAAGGTGGTTCGTGGGTTCGTCGAGGCAGAGGCAGGGCGTCTGCTGCGCGAGGGCGCGGGCAAGTATCACCCTCTGCTGCTCGCCGCCGGAAAGAGTGGAAAAAGAGCGTTCCGCAAAATCGTACATTCCCACGGTTTTCAAAGCGTCGTCCACAATGCGGAAATCCTCGGCGTTGTCCCTGTCGAGGGCCCGTTTGTGGGGCGCGCGGCCCATGAGCACCACGTCCCTGACGGAAAAATCGAAATTATAATAGTTGTGCTGGGCAACTACCGCAAGGCTCTTGGCGGACTCTTTATAGCTGTACCCGCTGAGGGAGCGCCCGTCCAGATACACGGCCCCGGCGGTGGGTTTAAGCACCCGGTAGAGGCACTTCAGAAAAGTGGATTTTCCGCTGCCGTTCGGGCCGATAATGCCCAGAAGCTCCCTGTCGTTCACTTTGAGGTCTATTCCCTTGAGTATCTGATTCCCGCCGAGAACGGACTCAACAGCCTTTGACTCAATATTCATCGGTCTCCACCTCCGAATCCGTAGCGCTTGCGGGCCATGAGGTAGATAAATACCGGCGCGCCGAGCATGGAAGTGAGTATTCCTATGGGCATTTCGTTGCCCGGGAGTATGGTGCGGCAGAGCACGTCCGCCCAAATGAGGAAAATGGCTCCCGCCAGGGCGGAGATGGGCAGCATTTTCTTGTGGTCCGTGCCGAAAAGCAGGCGCACCCCGTGAGGAATCACAAGGCCCACGAAGCCGATGACGCCCGCGTTATAAACCGCAAAGCCCACCATGAGTGAGGACACTACGAGGTAGAGTATGCGCCAGCTGTGCAGGTCCGTTCCGAGGGTTATGGCGCTTTCGTCGCCCAGAAGCATCAGGTTGAGGGTGCGGTGCTGGGTGAGGAAAAACAGCGTTCCGACTATCACTACCGCCGTGATCGTCAGGTTGTTCGACCAGTTTGCGGAGGCAAGGCTGCCCATGGTCCAGCGGACCACCTGCGTCGTGGCGTGGTCCGCGTCGGCTATGTATACTACAAAATTTGAAAAAGCTCCGCAGATTGCCGACAGAGCGGAACCCGCCAGCAGCAGCTTTACTGAGTTGGCCCGCCCGCCGACATTGGCAAGGGCGATGACGCCCATGGACACCAGAAAAGCTCCCAGAAAGGACATGATCCCCACATAGTTGGAGCCGAGGCTCACGCCTATGCCGAGGAGCACCGCCAGAGTTGCGCCGAGAGAGGCGCCGGAGGAAATACCCAGAATGTAGGGGTCCGCCAGTGGGTTCTTGACTATGGCCTGCATTATTACGCCGCTGACCGAAAGCCCTGTGCCCACGGCGCCGGCGAGCACGAGCCTCGGCAGGCGTATGAGCCACACAACGTCATGCATAGCTGTTCCCGGCGCCCATGCCTCAGGGAAGGGCCGGCCCATAAGAATATGGGCCAGCTCGTATTTTATCACCTGATATACGTCTCCGATGGGGAGGTCCATCGTTCCGAAGGTGACCGCAGCCATGAGGGAGAGAGGCAGAGCGATCAAAAGGCCGAAAACAGTTACAATATAGGTCGGCTTTCCTTTGAAAAGGCCGCCTTTGATCGTACCTGAGCTCATAACGCGCTATTAACCGTTAATGCCGGGATACATTCCCTCTGCGAGCACGGAAAGTCCGTCCACGGTGCGGGGGCCGCTGGCATACATATCGCCGAGCATGATGAGATGTACTCTGCCGTTTGCCACTGCGGAAAGGCTTGCAAGCGCGGGGTCGTCGCAGATAGCTGCAAGCTGTTCAGCCATGACAGTTTCAGGGTCGTCGCCTGCGTAGGCCATGTATACTACAAAAATGACATCGGGGTCGAGGGAAATGAGGTCCTCTTTGCCCATTTCGCTGCCTTCGGGTTTAACAAGCTCGCCGCCGAGCTGGACAACCATATCTCCCGCAAGGGATTTTGCACTGTAGTTGCTGATGCTTCCGCCCAAAGGCTCCACAACCGCTACGCGGACGGCGCCCTGTCCTTCAGCGGCGGCGAGAGTGGCGGCAACCTGGGCTTTCATTTCGTTTACAAGTGCCTCGGCTTTGTCCTCGACGTTGAAGATCTTGCCGATGTTGAGAATATCAGTGTATTCGTTTTCAAGGGTGCGGGACTGGCCGGGAGCGGTGTTGGAGCTCATATAGGTGGCTACGCCTTTTTCATTCCATGCGCCCACGTCGCCGAGCTTCTTCTCGCTGAAATAGGAGCCCCAGGAGAAAATCATATCCGGCTCGAGCATGGTGACGGTCTCTTTGTCGGGAGAGAAAACGGAGTCGTCATAGTGCATTTTCTCAAAGCCCGCTTTCCACTCGTCCTTTACCTCATTGTCGAGGCCGTAGGAGGCGATGACGTGGTCCTCAAGTCCGAGAGCGATCATGGTTTCAATGCAGCCCTGATATACGCAGATGACGCGCTCAGGGGCTTTGTCATAGGTGTATTCAACCGGCTCGCCGGCGTAATTGTAGTTGGTGATGGTCACAGGATAGTGGCTGTCAGTTTCCTGCTCCTCGGGAACGGAGCTCTCCGCTTCGGAGGACTGCTGTTCGCTGCTGTCGGATACGTCGGGGGTTTCGTTATTGCCGCAGGCCGCAAGGCCGAGACACATAACAAGGGCTAAAATCAATGCGATTACTTTTTTCATTTTTGTTCTCCTCTTTTTTTTGCTTTTATCATCGTCGGGTTTTGCCCGTAAACGAACTGTTTTTTGCTTTTCTGCATACAAAAAAGGCTCCGCCTTCCTTTCGGAAGCGGAGCCTTGATAACGGAGCCAGACGCCGCAGAAAATACTGCGGCTTGGTATCAGACAGGATGCTTTCTTCGGAAGTGCCTATCCACAATACACACAGCAGGTTTCCTGACTCGCGGGTCATAGCTCGCCACGCCTTCTCGCTTTCGCAATGACATTCTGTGGTCTGCTCGCCGCTCACAGTGACCGGATCGTTCGGGATTTTCACCCGATTCCCTATTACCCCCGGCAAAAACCGGGGCACTGCATGCTGAATATTCAATTTGCGATTCCTATTTTATTACCCAAGGGCTTCTTTGTCAATAAAGACAGGGCGTTTTCGGCAAAAAACAGCAATTTCAGACTTTTAAGCATTAAATTGCTTCTTTTTTTGCGCTTCATAAGGCCAAAATTTAATGTTTGCAAAATTTCAGTTTTAGTAGTATTATACAGTTATACTTAGGACAAGGGGGCCGGCTGAATGCAGATTCGTGAATCCGGAGAAGATTATCTCGAAGCAATACTTATGATACAAAAGCAAAACGGGCAGGTGCGCTCCATTGACATCTGCAACAAGCTGGGCTTTTCAAAGCCGACGGTCAGCGTCGCCATGAAAAATTTCCGGGAGAACGGCTATATCACCATGGACAGCGACTATCTCATCACCCTCACGGACAAGGGCCGCGCCATTGCCGAAAGCATCTATGAGCGCCATGTGATAATCGCGAAATTCCTCATGGCTATCGGCGTAGATGAAAAGACCGCCTTTGAGGACTCCTGCAAAATTGAGCACGACCTGAGCGAAAAGACCTTCGCCTGCATGAAGGAGCATTTTCTCTCCCTCGAAAAATGAGCACCACTTTGAAAGCAGAAAAATCCGACAAAAAAGGCAAAGCGCACAAATTCTGCGCTTTGCCTTTTTTCATTTAGTCCACCGCTTCCCCGTGGATGCTGACCCTGCCCCCGTCGGGGCATTTGGCGTCGAACTGCCTTGAGCGGCTCTCGCCGTAATCGAGCACGGCGCCGTTCTGAAGGGCATATATATACGGATAAATTACATTCCACAATTCGTGGCAGAGCGGCGGGCATAAATCCTCCACTATAAATTCGTCGCCCTTTTTGCAGTAACCGCACCTGCAGCGGCTTTCTGTCACGGTCAGCTTTACTTTTCCCATAGAATCACCGGCTTTGCTTTTTGTTTCCAGTTAAAGTATATTACAAAGTCCCGGGCAGTTCAATATGAAATGGATTTTTATTTTTCAATGGCCGCCAGAAGCTCCTTTGCCCTGTCCGTATTCTCCCAGGGCGCGCCGAGGTCCTCCCGGCCCATGTGGCCGTAGGCGGCAAGGCCCTTATAAATTGGCCTTCTAAGGTCGAGGGCCTCGATTATGGCCCCGGGGCGAAGGTCAAAGACCTTCTGCACCGCTGCGAGTATCGCCTCATCAGGATATTTTCCGGTGCCGAAGGTGTCGGTCATGACGGAAACGGGCCTTGCCACGCCTATGGCGTAGGCAAGCTGCACCTCGCATTTTTCCGCGAGGCCCGCTGCCACAATGTTTTTGGCGATCCACCGGGCGGCATACGCCCCGGAGCGGTCCACCTTCGTGGGATCCTTGCCGGAAAAAGCGCCGCCGCCGTGGCGGGAATAGCCGCCGTAGGTATCGACAATTATTTTGCGGCCGGTGAGGCCGCTGTCCCCCGCGGGGCCTCCCACCACGAAACGCCCGGTGGGGTTTATGTAGATTTTAGTGTCTTTGTCCATAAGCTCCGGCGGAATGACCCGCCCTATGACCTGCTCTTTTATGTCCCTGCGTATCTGCTCAAGGGAGACGCTTTCGTCATGCTGGGAGGAGACCACCACCGCTTCAATGCGCACCGGGCGCCCGTTTTCATACTCCACGGTGACCTGGGATTTCCCGTCCGGGCGCAGATAAGGCAGGGTGCCGTCCTTGCGCACCTTTGCCAGCCTTTTGGCGAGCTTATGGGCGCAGCTTATGGGCATGGGCATGAGCTCGGGCGTTTCGTCGCAGGCGAAGCCGAACATCATTCCCTGGTCCCCCGCGCCGACGGTTCCGCTGTCGTCGAGGGCGCTGTCCACCCCGAGGGCTATGTCCGCGGACTGGGCGTCGATAGCGGTGAGCACGGCGCAGGTGTTCCCGTCGAAACCCGCGGCGGGGCTGTCGTATCCGGCCTCGGCTATGGCCTTCCTGGCGATCTCCGCCACGTTTACTTCGCAGTTTGCGGTTATTTCACCCATTATGGAGACCATTCCGGTGGTGCAGGTGGTCTCGCAGGCGACTCTCGCAAAGGGGTCTTTTTCAAGGTATGCGTCGAGCACCGCGTCGGAAATGCGGTCGCAGAGTTTGTCCGGGTGCCCTTCAGTCACGGATTCGGAGGTAAAAAGGTATCTGCTCATTCTAGTCCTTTCCGCCAGTAAAAAAAGCGCCCGAAGAACGGACGCTTTGAAAACATTTGCCGTTCCTCATCTCTCGGATTAAATCCGCAGGAATTGGCACCACACGCTAAACGCAGGTTGCCGGGCTTCACAGGGCCTGTCCCTCAGCCGCTCTTGATAAGGCAATAAAAATATTTAATTCAGTAGGGTATATGATACACGCTTTGGGCCGTCTTGTCAAGCCCTTTTCAGACAAGTTTCGAGTCGCAGTACTCGCAGTACATCTTTCCGCAGGTGGGCGCGCCGCAGTTCGGGCAGTTTGCCGGGAGGTTTGCCATTTTCTTGTTATACTCACTGCGGATGCGGGCTCTCTCCTGCTCCTCGTTGCGGGCGCGCTCCGCCGTTTCGGCGCAGCCCTCCACCGTATCGCTGAGAGCTGTGGTGATGACCGTGCCGAGGGCGCTCCCAATGAGGCCCCCTATGAGCGAGGTACCCGCCAGGTTCCCGTGATATTTCTTATGCGTGGGGCGGAAAGCGCCCATGGGCAGCTTTCCTGGACCGAATCCGTTTCTCACCTGACCGCCCTCCTTTTCTGAAAACTTTTAAAAAGTATATCACAAAAGGCAAAAAGCTGTCAACGGAAGATTAAAATAAACCGCGCTCAGTCATACAGGAACTCGTAGTCCGGCAGGGACTGCCACTCGTCGGTGGACTCGATTATGTTTATAATGTCCCTGACCGCGGTGAGAAAGGCTCTGCCCTTTTTGGTGGCGCTCTCGGAGGCGATGGCTATATCCTCGCAGCGTATCTCCTTTTGAGCACCGTCAGTAACGGTGCTCAAAATTATGGTCTGGTACGGAACTGAGCTTGCTCCCTCAACGGGGTTGTACTCCTCCGGATAATTTTCCATGCCGAGGTTATTTATGATATGCCAGATCTCCTCCATATCCTTTCCGGAAAGCTCAAGCGTCGTCATATAGTCGTCCGGGTTTGTGGCGTCGGTAGTCTTTACAAGTCTCCCCGTGGCGCTGTCATAGGAGCTTATGCCGTAGGTGTTCCAGACGATGCTGAAAGCAAAATCCTCCGGCATGGTTTCATTTTCCGTTTCCGCCCGGGGCCCTTCGGCGCAGCCCCAGAACAGCACCGCCAGAGCCAGGGCCAAAGCAAACACGAAATATTTTTTCAAAGCGTTCCCCTCCCCTTACTTTTCGTCGTCCAGAAGCTCTATCCGCAGGACCTTGGTGAGCACTGCCGGATAGATTTCAAGCACCTCTCCGGAGTACGTTATTGCGACGGTGTCGCCCTTTTCGAGGTCCTCAAGGGTTATTTCCGTTCCGTGCCAAAGGAGTTTCGTATCTTCGTCAGCGGTAAAAGCAAATTCGCCGCGTCTGTTTACGTCATTTACCGAAAGGCCCGAAACGGTGAACCTGTTCCCGCTTTTTTCGGTTATCTCGGCGTAAAAGGTCTCGCCGGGCTCACTCGGCGCCGTCAGCCTTCCGGCAAAAAACGCGGCGGCAAGGCAGAGCGCCGCCCCGATTACTAAAATTATCTTTACTCCCTTTTTCAAGACAAAGCCGCCTTTCTCTTCGCTCTGTATATTAAGTGGAGGAAAATTCTGCTTGCGTTGCAGCAAAATATTCTTTTCAGTAATATTATCGGTTTTTAAAAGCGCTATTGCAATTTTGCGCAAATGAATTTATAATAAACTGTATAAGCATTGTTTTGAAAGGGGAGTACATAAATGGGACTTATACAAGCAGCGAAACAGACTGTGACCAGCCTTCTTGGCGATCAGTGGAGAGAGT
>JBJEQR010000019.1:0-14132 GCA_051881855.1 Oscillospiraceae bacterium | reverse complement strand
ATGTGTACACAGATATCTCCCAGGAACTTCGTCAAAAAGGCGCATCAGAACTGGATAAACACCTCTCAAAGTTTACACCAAAATTTACACCAATTGAAACAAAAAATGCGTGAAAATACGTGAGGTTACGTTATAATGTAAAAATTTGTAATGTTCAAAAAATGGCCTTATGTAGCCATTTGTGAGGTTATATAAAGGCTTTTGTAAAAATACCGTTTTTACAACACCGAAAAACAAACAAAAAACTTAAAAAAACAATGGACAAAAAAGGAGATTTCTTTGCATTTACAGAAACGAAATATGATGCTATAATAAATTTGTATTTCTATTTTTAAGGAAAGGGGGCGCAGGCTCTGAAAAAAATCCATGAGGCAATCAAGAAATATTTCCGGTACGTGGACAAATGGACGCTGGCTTTCTGTATATGCGTTTCAGTCATAGGTATCATGGTGCAGTACACCCTCGTAAATTCGGACCTTGCGGGCACCCTCGGCATTTCCAACCGCACCTATCTGGTCCAGATAGGCGCCTCCGTGCTCGGAATTGTCGCGGCGGTCATCATTTCAAATATAGACTATCATTTCATGGCGAAGCTATGGAAGCTTTATATGCCGGTTTCGGTTTTCCTCGTCATACTCACGTTCTTCATCGGAATGCAGGTGGACGAGGACATTGACGACAAGGCCTGGCTCCGCCTTCCCATGGGCCTCACCTTTCAGCCCTCGGAGCTTCTCAAGATCTGCTTTATCCTGAGCTTTGCCTACCACCTTTCAAAGGTGAAGGACCAGCTCAACCAGCCACTGAACTTCCTGCTGCTCTGCCTCCACGGCGGATTTCCCGTCCTGCTCATACATCTTCAGGGCGACGACGGAACTGCGCTCGTTTTTGCCTTTATCTTCATAGTGATGATTTTCGCCGCGGGGCTGGACTGGAAATACATTGTGGCGGGCATTGCCGCCGCGGCCATAGCCATACCCATAGCGTGGCAGTATTTCCTGTCGGACGACCAGCGGAACCGCTTCCTCTCGGTATATTTTGCCGAGTACGCCGACCCCCTCGGGGCCGACTACCAGCAGAGGCTGAGCCGAATTTCCATCGGCCTCGGCCAGCTTTTGGGCAAGGGGCTCTTTGAGGAGGACTACTGGTACGTCCCCAAACTGCACAACGACTTTGTTTTTGCCTTCATCGGCCAGGCCATGGGCTTCGTCGGGGCGATGTTCGTGGTGGCGCTGCTGGCGGGCATCTGTATACGCGCCATTATGAGCGCGAGGACGGCCCTGGACCCTCTGGGTGCGTACATATGCTACGGCTTTTTCGCCATGTTCTTCTTCCAGTGCTTTGTAAACATTGGCATGTGCCTGAGCGTCATTCCGGTAATCGGCATCACCCTGCCCTTCCTCAGCGCCGGAGGCACCTCCATTTCCATAACCTATCTGGGCGTGGGTCTTGTTTTAAGCGTACATCTTCACCGGCGGAGGACAATTTTCTCAGACTGATTTTCATGATGCGGAGTTGATAAAATGTTATATTCTGTTGCAATCGACCTTGGGGGAACGAATATCGGCGCGGGAGTCGTCGATGAAAACGGCGAACTCCTCACAAAAGTGAGCGTTCCCGTGGCGGACAGCGGCAATATCGAGGGGCTTCTCCACGAAGTCGCCGAAGCGGCGAGGCTCGCCGTCTCTGATATGGGAAAGGAGATTTCCGATATGCTTTTCGCCGGGGTGGGGATCCCGGGCGTCTGCCGCAGCGAAAAGGGACCGGTCATTTTTGCGCCGAATATCTGCTGGAAGGAAATAGACGCAGCGGCGGCGCTCGAAAAGGAGCTGGGCATCCAGGTGCTCCTCGGCAACGACGCGGACTGCGCCGCCCTTGGCGAATACCGCCGGGGCTTCGGGAGACAATTTAAGAGCATGCTCATGCTCACCCTCGGCACCGGGGTGGGCGGCGCCGTGATTTATGACGGCGAGCTGTTCTCCGGCTTCGGGCCCTTCGGCGGCGAATTCGGGCACATTCCCTTGGTGCACGGCGGCGTGCAGTGCGGCTGCGGGAAGCGGGGCTGCTTCGAGGCCTACGCCTCCGCCATTGCGCTGAAGCGCCAGACGAGGGAGCTTGCGGCTGAGCACCCTGAATCCCTCATCTGGGAGATGTGCAAGGGAGACCTCAACAACGTCGGCGGGCGCACCGCCTTTGACGCGGCGGACATGGGCGACGAGACCGGCGCCGCCGTGGTCGAGCAGTACATAAGCTACCTTGCGGACGGCATTTCCGGCCTTGTGAACGTCCTGCGCCCGGAGGTGGTCATACTCGGCGGCGGAGTCAGCAACCAGGGCGCGTCCCTCATCGACCCACTCAACGAAAAAGTCCGCTCCATGTGCTACGCCTCCGGCGGCATCGAGCCGCCGAGAGTCATCAAGGCGCGGCTCGGCAACTCCGCGGGCATAATCGGCGCGGGGCTCCTCGGGTTTAAAGAATGATATAAAACTGCCGGCGGCCTTTTGGCCGCCGGCTTGGGTTGTTTTCGGAGAACGGCTCCCGCGCAGGAAATGTGCGGGAGCCGTTTTTTGCGCCGGGCGGAGGGAGAGCACTGCGCGGGAGCGCCAGCGGCCTCCCCTTGCCGGGCAAAGAGCGTGACGCCGTGTGAGCACAGATTTTCACGCGCGTGTGGGTAAAAGCCGTGCACCGGGCGGGAGCCTCAATAGCCTCCCCTCTCCGGGCAGGAGGCGGTTTCGGGGCAGATTGCCGGAAAACAAAAGGGCAGAAATTTTTTGCCGGGCTAAAGGCCGCTTTGCCGTAAGATTCGTGTGCGCAAAGGCGCCTTTGCCGCCTTGAGCACCAGCCATTCATAAAAACGGGCCCAAGCCTTCCCGCTCCCTCCGCAAAAGGTGGCGCACCGCGCGAGCACGGATTTTCACACACGGTAAAAGCCGTGCGCCGGGCGGGAGGACAGGCGGCTCCCCTCTCCGGGCAGGAGGCGGTTTCGGGGCAGATTGCCGGAAAACAAAAGGGCAGAAATTTTTTGCCGGGCTAAAGGCCGCTTTGCCGTAAGATTCGTGTGCGCAAAGGCGCCTTTGCCGCCTTGAGCACCAGCCATTCATAAAAACGGGCCCAAGCCTTCCCGCTCCCTCCGCAAAAGGTGGCGCACCGCGCGAGCACGGATTTTCATACACGCGGCAAAAGCCGTGCACCGGGCGGGAGGACAGGCGGCCTCCCCCCGCGCTATGAAATGGACTGTTCACCGGCGGCTCGACATATAAAGACATATAAAAAAAGCACCGGCTTCTGGCCGGTGCTCAAAAAGGTTTATTATCTGATGATCCCGCCGTCTTTCATGATCGCGCGGAGTTTTTCGACTGCGGCTTTTGCTTCGGTCACAAAGGCGTCCGCGGTGCCGTCGTCGCTGTTAATCTTGCGGATCTGGGATTCAATGTAGTCGACGGTTTTTATCATAGCGGTGGAATTTTCGATCTGGTCCTCAATTCTGAGCATAACAATACCCTCCTGTATATTCAGATGTAGATATTATAACACAAGCTAATGCAAATTAAAAGATGAAAAACGCTTTTTTTATAAATATTTTTGAAAATTATTCCACGGATTTGAGCGATTCCACCATGCTCACCTTTTTGAGGCGGAAGAACATCAGGAAATTGACCAGAAGCGCGAAAATAACAGTCATTACAAAGGCCGCCGCGAAGCACCAGAATGGCAGGTCGCAGCCGAACATGACGGAGTCCGTCTGAGCCACGTTTATGACGAACTTGTGCAGCCACACGCCGAGGCCAAGGCCGATGGCGTCCCCTATCAGGGTGAGTATCACGTTCTCACGGAAAACGTAGGCGGAAACCTCCCCGTCGTAGAAGCCGAGCACCTTTATGGTGGCAATTTCGCGGATACGCTCGGTTATATTTATGTTGGTGAGATTATAGAGCACAACGAACGCCAGCATGGCGGCGGAGAAAATTATCAGCAGAACAACGTAGTTCAGGTTCTCCACCGTATCCCGGAAGGAGGCCTTTGTGGTGCTGACGAATGACAGGGCCTGCACCCCGTCCATCTCCATGAGGCTCGAGGCCGTCACGTCCTGGGCCTCCTGGCTGTTGTCCGCCAGAAGCGTAAACACAGTGTTATATTCCGGGGCGGCGCCGCATATCTCCTCATAGAGCTCCTTCGTCATATAGATGAAGTGGAGGGTGTAGTTCTCCGTCACGGCGTCGATTTTTACGTCAAACTGGTCGTCGCCGCAGATGAAGGTGAACTCGTCCCCCGCCGAAAGGCCGGAAAGCTGGGAGAACCGCTCCGTTATGATGACTCCGTCCTCCGTCAGCTCATATTTTTCACCGGTGACCCGGTCCTTGAGCTGGATCATTTCGCTGAGGGTCTCCGTATTTTCAGGTACCATCAGGGAGACGTCCCCTATGCCCTTATAGTCCACGGATTTCATATAGAGCTCGAGATTTTTTACGTAATCGTCGTTCTCCGAAAGCTCGGTCATCACTTCCTCTGCAGCGGCGCTTCCGGCGTCGCTGTCGAGGGCGACGATCAAATCATAGTTAAATATCTCGCTGTACTGCTTCTCCAGAATTACGGATATGGAGGAGTAGAGCCCGAAGCCCGTCAGGGTCAGGGCGGTGCAGCCCGCAATGCCGAGAATGGTCATGAAAATGCGCTTTTTGTAGCGGAACAGGTTCCTCACCGTCACCTTATAGGTGAAGCTCAGGCGCTTCCAGATGAAGGTCACCCGCTCGAGCAGCACGCGCTTGCCCGCCTTGGGCGCCTTGGGGCGCATCAGCGCCGCGGGCACGGAGCGGAGCTCCGTCATGCAGGCCATTATGACCGCAAGGGTGGTGCAGAGCAGGCAGCAGAGCGTCACCGCGGCCCAGACGCCGGGCATGGGCACCAGCTTCAGCGACGGGGTCTTATACATCATTTCATAGGCGCTGTATATTACGGTGGGGAAAATATAGGAGCCCGCCGCTATTCCCACCACGGCGCCGCTGATGCTCGCCAGGGAGGAATAGACGATATACTTCGCGGCTATGGCGGCCTTGCCGTAGCCCAGAGCTTTCATGGTGCCTATCTGGGTGCGCTCCTCCTCCACCATTCTGGTCATGGTGGTGAGGCAGACGAGTATCGCCACCATGAAGAAAAACACGGGGAACACCTTGCAGACGCTCTCAATGCGGTGGGCGTCGCTCTCATAGGTGCTGTAACCCGGGTTATCCTCTCTTGTGAAAACGTACCACACGGGCTTTTTGAGGCCCTCAAGCTCCGCCTCAGCGTCCGCAAGCTCAGCCTTGGCGTCGGCTATCTCCTCGTCAGCTTCGAGCTTTCCTTCCTCGTAATCCGCGAGGCCCTCATAGTATTCCTCCCAGCCGTCCGCCACCTCCTGCTCGGCGTCGAGCAGCTCGTGATAGGCGTCATAAAGCTCCTGAGCGGCGTCCGCCAGCTCCTGCTCGCCCTCTTTTTTGGCGTCCGCCAGCTCTTTTTTGGCATTTTCAAGCTGCTTTGAACCTGCCCTCAGCTCAAGGTACGCGGAGTCGAGCTCCTTTTCGGCGGCCGCTAGCGTCTCATAGGCGGAAATGGTCTGATCTATCTGGGTAAGGCCGGCGTTTACCTGGGCGAGGCCCGCGACGGCTTTCGCGTAGTCCTCCGTTTCGGTGAGCCCCAGCTGCTCCAGATACGCTATCGTACTTTTAAGGCTCTCCGCCTGCTGCTCAAGGGCAGTTTTCTGGGCATAGACCATTTCCATGGTCATGCCGCCTGCGGCGAGGGCGTCGTCAAACTCCCTGCGTCCCGCCTCATATTCCTCGAGGCCGTCGCTGTATTCGCTCCAGCCTGCGGCCAGCTCGTCCTCGGCGGAGGCTATCTCCTCCTCCGCGTCGGCAATCTTCTGCTCAAACTCGGCCTTGCCGTCGGCGTACTCCTTCTGTCCGTCCCGGTACTCCTTCCAGCCGTCGGCTATCTCCTTTTCGGCGTCGGTCAGCTCGGCATAGGCGTCGTCCAGCTCCTGCCTGGCGTCCGCCAGCTCCTCCTCCGCCTCTTTTTCGCCGTCCTCCAGTTCCTTTCTGGCGTCCGCGATCTTCTCATCGGCCTCGGCCTTTATCTCGTCGAAGCGCTCGGTCTCGCGCACGTCGGCCAGGGCCTCGAACCTCGCGGTCTCGGCCTCGGCGGCGGAGTTATATTCGTCCGTAAAAGCCTTTGCCCCGGCGGTGCTCACAAAGGTGAGGTAAACGTCGGTATATACCTCATAGGAGAAGTTCGACTCCGGTATCATTATGTAGGTGTCGATGCTGCCGTCGCCTATGGTGGTGTTGCCCCGCTCATAGCTGATGTACTGGGGGCTCATGACGATGCCCACCACCGTCCAGCTGGTCCTGCTGAGGCTGTCCTCTATGGGGTCGTCCGGGTCGGTGGTAAAGACCGTCACCGTGTCCCCTATATCAAATGTGGTGCGAAGCTGGGCGTGCCTTTCAACGACGCACTCCCCGGGGTTTTCCGGGAGCCTGCCCTCGAGCACCACCGGGGAATTTATGCTCCCGTCGGCGTAGTCGGCGGTGGAATCGTCCGGCAGGGCAATGAGCTTCGCTATGACGTTGGTATTGTTATTGTTTTCGACGAAAACGTCCTTGGAGTAGGTGGGATATATCCCCCGCACTCCGTCCATGGCCCTTATGGCCTCCATGTCCTCGTCGCTGAAGCCATAGGTGGACACGAGGCGTATATCCATAAGGTTCTGATCCACGAAATACTGCTGCTGGGTGGCAAGCATGTCCGGGCAGCTTGCTTTGAGCCCGGAGAAAAAGCCCGCTCCCAGGGCGATTATGGCGAAAATCGACAGGAACCTGCTTTTGGAACGGCCGATTTCCCGGAATATGTCTTTTAAAAACGCGGACCTCAAAGCGCAGCCCCTTCCTTCCTCAAAATTCCCATGGCGTTACCACTCTATCTGGTCAATGGGCAGCGGGTTTTCGTTTATTTCAATGCCCGTCACTTTGCTGCTGTTTATATGTATTACCTTGTCCGCCATGGGGGTCAGGGCGAGGTTGTGGGTGATGACTATGACGGTCATGCCGTCCTTTCTGCAGCAGTCCTGGAGCAGCTGCAGTATCTGTTTGCCGGTCACGTAGTCAAGGGCGCCGGTGGGCTCGTCGCAGAGAAGGAGCTTCGGGTTTTTGGCAAGGGCCCTCGCAATGGCGACCCTCTGCTGCTCGCCGCCGGAAAGCTGGGCCGGGAAGTTGTTCGAGCGCTCCCCGAGGCCCACCTCTTTGAGCACCGTCTCCGGGTCCAGGGGGTCCTTGCATATCTGGGAGGCCAGCTCCACGTTTTCCTTCGCGGTCAGGTTCTGGATGAGGTTATAGAACTGGAAAACAAAGCCTATGTCGTGGCGGCGGTAGGTTATGAGCTGGCGGTTATTGTATTTCGCGACGTTGCTGCCGTCCACAATGATGTCGCCCTCGTCGCAGGTGTCCATTCCGCCGAGAATATTCAGAATGGTGGTCTTTCCCGCTCCGGAAGGGCCCACTATGACCACAAATTCACCCTTTTCAATGTCGAAGCTCACGTGGTCAGAGGCGGTGATGGTCACTTCACCCATGGTGTACCGCTTGCAGACGTTCTTGAGGCTCACAAAGCTTTCCAAAATATCGGTTCCCCCTTGTTTGTATATTTATATAGAAACTATTTGTATTTCGTCGGGTTTTGTGTTATAATGCTCGATAGTCACATATAAATATTCTACACAATTTTTTTATTAAATTATTAGATATTTGTTGTTTAATTATTAAAATAAATAAATTATAGTACATATTTGTGAACATTTCAACTTTTGAAGGGGCATTTTATGAAACTCTTGGGCTATTACAACTACACCGTCGTCCTTACATACGCCGGCGCCGCCGCCGCCATCTGCGGGGTCTTCTTCTCCGCCTCCGGCTACCCCTTCTGGGGCGTCATCTGCCTGCTTTTTGCCGGCCTTACGGATATGTTCGACGGCAAGGTCGCCTCCACCATGAAGCGGAACGAAGACGAAAAGGCCTTCGGCATCGAGATCGACTCCCTGTGCGACCTCATCAGCTTCGGCGTCCTGCCCATTGCCGTCGGCTACGGCATCGGCCTTTCCGGCGCGGTTTTCTATATCTCCGCCGTGTTCTACCTGCTCTGCGCCATAATCCGACTCGGATATTTCAACGTGGACGAGGCCCAGCGCCAGCGGGGCGAGAGCACCCGCCGCAAAATATATTACGGCCTGCCCGTGACGCTGGCGGCGCTGATTTTCCCGCTTATCTACGGGCTCCAGAACGTCCTCGGCGGGGCCATGCCGGTCATATATCAGGCAGCCCTTTTCTGCGCCGCCGCGGCTTTCGTGCTCAAATTCAGGCTTCAAAAGCCCCACGGCAAGGAGCTGGTGCTCGTGCTCGTCATAGGGCTTGCCATTGCCGCCCTGGTGATTTCAAACGGCGGTTAATAAAAAAGATTTGAAGGGACCCTGCGTCCCTTTTTTGTTACGGAGGATATGAAATGAACGGAAAACCTCTTTTGACTCCCGAGGGGGAAAACCTCGACCCGGGCTGCGTGCTCAGCGAGTACCCCCGCCCCCAGCTTGAGCGCCAGAGCTGGCGCTGCCTCAACGGATACTGGGATTACGCCATTGACAAGAGCCCTGCGGAGCCCGAATGCTACGACGGCAGGATACTCGTCCCCTTCTCGCCGGAGGCGCCCCTTTCCGGCGTGGGGCGCCAGCTCCGGCCCGGGGAATTTCTGCATTACAGGCTGGTTTTTGACTTTGATACGGACGGCTTTTCCGGCCGGGAGCTGCTCCATTTCGGTGCGGTGGACGAAAGGTGCAGGGTGTTCCTTAACGGCGAGCCCCTGGGCGAGCACCGGGGCGGCTACCTGCCCTTCACCTTCGATATAACCTCCCTGCTCAAAAGCGGCGGGAACGTGCTCACCCTCTCCGTCGCGGACGATTCGGACTCCTCCTACCACGCAAACGGCAAGCAGACCTTAAAGCGCGGCGGCATCTGGTACACCGCCCAGAGCGGCATCTGGCAGACGGTGTGGCTCGAAAACGTGCCCGAAAACTACCTTAAGGACCTTCGTATAACGCCGGATTTCGACAACGCCGAGGTCCATTTTGAGCTCTTTGCGGAAAATCCCGAGGGCGCGAATATAGTTATTCGCGAGGGCGGCGAGGTCATCGCCGAGGACTGGACCGACGAAAAGGGCAGCGTCACCCTCAAAATGGACGTTTTCCATGCCTTCCGCCCCTGGAGCCCGGAGGACCCGTTCCTCTATGACGTTGAGATTAACCTCGCGGGCGGCGACAGGGTGAAAAGCTACTTCGGCATGAGGAAATTTTCCGTGGAAACCGCCGCCGACGGGAAAAAGCGCCTCTTCCTCAACAATAAAGAGTATTTCCACAGCGGAGTCCTCGACCAGGGGTACTGGCCCGACGGGCTCTATACCGCCCCCAGCGACAGGGCCATGATCGACGACATCTCCGCCATGAAGCGCCTCGGCTTCAACATGCTGCGCAAGCACATAAAGATCGAGCCCCTGCGCTGGTACTACCACTGCGACAGGCTGGGCATGCTCGTCTGGCAGGACATGGTCAGCGGCGGGCGCATGAAGGGCTTCCTTCTGAAATCCGCTCTGAGCACCGCCGGCGTGACGAAGCTCAAAGACAACAAATACCGCTTCTTCGGCCGCGCCGACGAGGCGGGCCGGGAGGAGTTTTACCGGGACATGGAGAGGACCGTCCTCCACCTCTATAACGTCCCGTCCATCGCCCTCTGGGTCATTTTCAACGAGGGCTGGGGCCAGTTCGACAGCGAAAAGGCCGCCGAAAGGCTCCTTTCCCTTGATGCCACCCGCACCGTGGACAGGGCCAGCGGCTGGCACGACCAGGGCGGCGGCGAGCTTCTAAGCCTCCACGTCTACTTCCGCCCCTTCAAAATGAAAAGGGACCGCCGGGCCGTGGTCCTCAGCGAGTTCGGGGGCTACAACTGCCACGTGGAGGGGCACTGCTTCAACGACGCTGATTACGGCTACCGCCGTTTCAAGAGCCTGGAGGCCCTCACAGCGGCGTTCAGGGCACTTTACGAAAAGGAAATCATTCCGGCGAAGGCCCAGGGCCTCTGCGCCAGCGTATACACCCAGCTTTCGGACGTGGAGGACGAACAGAACGGCCTTCTCACCTATGACCGCAGGGTCTGCAAAATTCCCGTGGAGACCGCCGAAAAGCTTAACCGGGCGCTCATCAGCGGCTGATGCCGCCCCTTTTCAGGATATTGTTACAAAAAACCGCGCGCCGCAGCCGATTTTTTAACCAAACTGGTTATAAGCTGTAACCGAAGTTTATCCGCTTCGTCACAAACTCATCACAAACGAACCGTATTATATAACCAGAGCAAGAGAGATGTTAGTTTCCGAGCAATTCTAACACGAATCGAAACAAGCAAGCGGCGAGCCGATGGCCCGCCGCTTTTTTGTGCGCTTTTCCGCAAAAAGCGGCAGGCCGGGAAAACCCGGCCCGCCGCCATTGCTTATTCCGCCAAAGCCGCCCTCCGGCGGCTCTTTTTATAAAAATGTATCGCCAGCCCGATGACAAGGCCCAGGGCCGCCGGGCAGACCCAGGCAAAGCCCATATCCAGAAGCGGGACGTATTTTTCCGCCGCACTGAGCAGGGGCCCGAGGCCCACCGCCGTTTTCAGCTCCCCGGGCAGGGAGCGCAGGAAATCCAGCACCGCCGCGGGCAGGGTGCAGACCGTCACCGCGACGTAAACGGCCCGGTCGTTCTCATAAAACCTCCCCGCCAGCGTGAGCAGTATCAGGGTTATGGCCAGAGGATAGAGGAACATCAGCACCGGCGCCGAATAGGAGAGAATGGTGCTCAGCCCCGTATTTGCTATGAGGAACGCCGCCGCGCTGAAGCTGACGGCCCAGAAATTATAGGACGGGCCCTTCGGGAACATGGCCCGGAAGGTCTCCGAACAGCTTGTCACAAGGCCGATGGAGGTTTTGAGGCAGGCCATGGTCACAATGACCGCAAGGATAATTCCTCCCGCCCTGCCGAAATAGTGGTTGGAAAGGGCCGCCAGCGCCGCGCCGCCGTTTGCAAACAGCGGGAACGCTCCCCTGCTCTGGGCGCCCACAAGGGTCGCCGCCGCATAGATAAGCGCCATCAGCGCGCAGCTGAAAATTCCCGCCTTTACCGTGTTCATGGCTATGGCGCCCTCGTCCTTCACCCCAAGTCCCCGGATGACGTCCACCACAACCACGCCGAAAAGCAGCGCCGCCAGCGCGTCCATGGTGTTGTAGCCCTCGAGACAGCCGCTGAAAAAGGGCGTTTCCGCATAGGTGCCCTCCGGCTGGATCTCGGCGGCTGAGCCCAGAGGGCTTATCAGCGCCGCCGCCACGAGCATGCCGAGGAACAGCAGGAACACCGGATTGATTATCTTCCCTATCCAGGTGAGTATCCCGCTGGGCCGCAGCGAAAACCAGAGCACCGCCCCGAAAAACACCAGGGAAAATACCGCCAGGGCCGCCCCCGGCAGGTTCTCCCCCATCAGCGGCGCGACGCCCACCTCAAAGGACACGGTGGCGCAGCGGGGCACCGCGAAAAACGGCCCTATGGTGAGGGTCAGTGCGCAGGTGAAAAATATTCCGTATCGCCGCCCCACCCTGCCGCTCAGCTCCATAAGGCTGCTGCTGCGGCTGAGGCCCAGCGCCGCCACGCCGAGGAGCGGAAGCCCCACGCCCGTGACTATGAATCCGGCGCTGGCCTGCCAGACGTTCTGCCCGGCAAGCTGCCCCATATATACCGGAAAAATCAGGTTTCCTGCTCCAAAGAACATGCCGAAAAGCATGCTCGCCAAAATTATAAGCTCCCGGGCGGTTAGTTTCTGTCTGCGCTCCATGTTCTTCCTTTCCCCTGTTTAAAGGTACCTGTTTGAGTGCTGTGTTTCCTGACTGCGGACTGTTGTATATACTATAACATCAAAAATTTTTCCGGTCAATAACAGCGGCGGCATTTTCAGGCCATATTTTTTTCATTTTCGGACATATCCCGCCGCCGCAGCAAAGAAACGGCGGGAATTTCCCCGGTTTAAAATATTTGTAATTTTTCCGTCCGGAATTTTTACCAAACTGGTTATAAGCTGTAACTAAAGTTTATCCGCTTCATCACAAACCCGTCATAAACGGGCGGTACTATATAACCAGAGCAAGAGAGATGTTAGTTTCCGAGCAATTCTGACAGATCGATTAAGCGGCGAGCCGAAAGGCCCGCCGTTTTTTTTGCGTGCTCACGCCGTGCTCAATGAAATTTTTTTGTAACAGTTTTGTATTTTTTTCATTTTTCCCTAATATTCCATTTTTCAGCGTTTTTTCGCCAAAAAACGCCTCCGAAAGCTCCGAAAGTCCAAGATTTGTCCAACTCTGCATGAATACAGTTCCCCACAAAGCGTAAAAAGCCCAAAGCGGCTTTTTACGCTTTATTACGCTGTTTTGTTTCATTCTGTCCAACGCCGTGCTTCGGCGTCTCCCCCTCCCTTTTCCTCCGTACTCAAAAAAATATTTTAGGAGGAAAACTAACATGAAAAAAGCACTTGCTCTTGTTCTTGCTCTTGTTCTTGCACTGAGCCTCGGCGTTTCTGCTTTTGCTCTTGAACTTGTTAAAGTTGACCTTGCTCCTGCTTCCGGCAGCAAAGCAACTGTTGTTGACATCTCCAAAGAAGTTTACCAGCTTAGCGAAGATGCAGCATACAAAGATGTATATCTCGTAGGACCTGAGGGTGGCGTATTCTACATCACCCTTGACGGCGATAAAGAGTATAAAGATATCGAAGTTTCCGGTACTGGTATCGTTTCCGCAAAACTTGTTGACTACGATCCCGAGAAGTTCACCGGCGCTGAGACTATTTATCGCGTAGAGAAAAACGGCGCTGTTTACACTTCTGCTGACCTTTCCGCTGACGCAGCTGCTAAACTCTTCGAAAGCTTCAAATATCTCAAAGCATATCACTTCGCAAATGCCGGTGCAGGCGAATATACTCTTGACGCTAGCAGCGAAAACGGTAAAGTTCTTGCCAAATATCTTGCAGACAACAAACTTAAAGTAGCTGATCTTGACGAGGCAAAAGTAGTTGAAGCTCTTGGTGCTAACTTTGGTGGCTATGGTGCTGTAACTGAAGTGTACGATGTGGACACCACCACTTACAACTACAACAAAGCTCTTGCTGCTGCTCTTAACAATGAAAACCAGACCAGCAAATTTGAAGTTGTCAACTACAACAAAGACAACGTTTATGTAATCGAGCTTACTGTTGCTGAGAACTACTCCGCCGCTTACAAAGAGGGCTCCGTAAAGGTTACCGCTAAAGAAGTTGTTGCTACCGACAAATACGGCAGAGACGTTACTGAGAACGTTTCCGGCTCTATCGACATCATCAGCGACGTTGCTATCTTCGAGTATGAGATGGTTAAATGGGCTGGCAAGACCGGCAATGAGCTTGTAGTCGGCGCTGACAAAGGCTATTCCGATTACCTCACTGCTCTCTCCGGCTATGGCAAAGTTTACAACGAGAACGACCTTCGCTATGATGAAGCCACCGTTATTTCTACCACCGCTTTCAGAATGCTCAGAGAAGCTAAATACGGTGTTTCCGTTGAATCCGACGGCCTCCTTGTAACCATTCCTGAAGTCGTTTCCGGCCAGAAAGGTGTAAACTTCTCCGCTTACGGCGTAACCTACCTCAACGCTAAAGGCAAAGTTGCTGCAAGAGGCGAAGCTGTCGAAGTAGTATTCGGCTTCTATGGCAACCAGACCATCGCTTCTGACTTCACTGTTGAAGCCAACCTCGGCAAAGATGCTTACGAGCTCCGCGAGATGTTCGGCGAGAAAGTTGAAGAAGAAGACATCATCACCTACTACGTAGTAGAGGGTGACAAAGTTGTTGGCCAGTTCACTGTCGACTACATGAAAGATGACATCGATGAAGATGTTGTTCTCAAGATCGAGCGTAAAGCTGGCTCCACTCTCGGCGAGTACAAAGTAGTTCTTGAAGTTCCTACTGCTCCCGAAGGCGAAGAGAACCCCAACACCGGCGCTGAGTCCGTTATCGGCGTTG
>JBJEQR010000018.1:0-15049 GCA_051881855.1 Oscillospiraceae bacterium | reverse complement strand
ACTACCTATATGGAAGTATGTATTCATGTTGATTCTGTCGGATATGCTAATTTATACACTCCCTTGAAATAAAAAATGTAGAAAAAGAGGAAAGATACTTCCAGTTTGTCGAACCGATACAAGTGCGCACTTCTATACGGGGGAACCTTATATGTGCGATCTGCGATAGAAAACGCCTCGGGTACCTTCAAAAGTCCGGGGCGTTTTACATCACTTCGTTCCGAACAAGGGACGGAATCCCTTGCGCCGCGAAAGCGGCTATCCTCTTGTGGCAAAAGGCGTGACCACTTCGTCACGCCTTTTGCCTATTTTACTATCTTACGAACACCGCCCCAAAGGGCGGCGGCTTTTCGTTATTTAATATCAGGTGCGTATTCTGAAGGTTTTCGGCGCGAATTTATATACGAGGACGCTCGCCGCCGCGCAATAGATAATGCAGAAGGCTATGGCCGCGAGACCAAAAATTTTAGTCGGCATTTTAACCTGCATCATAAAATAGCACACAAAATAGGTGACGTACATGACTATGCGGTAGGTGCCGCTTTTAAGCTCCGTCCCGGCGTTATAGGGCTGAAGAAGATAATATATAGTCAGGTAGTGCATGGAAAAAAATACGCTCATGCAGATTATGGACACAAAAATTACGACATAATTCACCGGGTCGTCCGTGCCCCCGGAGGCATAGAGGACCCCCGCAAGGCCGCCGCCGATTATCACCGCCGGCGGCAGATTTATTTTTATTATCTCCTTAAGCCTTATCCAGAAAAGATGGAGCACGAATTTCGGATTTTTATAGAACGAATAGGTCAGCAGGCTGTGGTCGCAGTTCATGAACAGTGCCTGGGTGAAGCCCGTGCCCCTGTTTATGATATACATGATAAACGTGAAATATGGCAGAAAGCGCAGTGGTATCTCGTTGGCGTCCGCCGCCGCCTCGGGAAAGAGGAGCACTGCAGCAATGGCCACTGCCGCGGCACAGAGGGCTATGAAGGATATTTTCTGGGAGGATTTCCACAGTATTTTCCGGTGGCGCTTTATGAAAAGCTCGTTGAGAAACTCAAAGCCCTTTTTGCTGCTCGTGATGCTGACGTCCGCGGAAATGACCTTCTGGCTCTGGGTTTTCGCAGCGGCTTTGGCGGCCTCTACCTGGCCCATATTGGCCGTCAGAAGCTCCTTATATACCGCCCTGTAATCATCGAAGGCAAGTATCTTCCGGACGGAGAGCGCCCCTGCCGCCGCGGAAAGGAGCATGACCGCCGCGGACAGCCATATCGGCACCACTATCCCGAAAAACGGCAGGCCGTAGGCCGCCCCAAGGCAGCCAAACATCAGCACCCATTTGAGCACGCCGAGTTTGTTTTCGTTAGGAACGACTCCCCTTTTTTCATAGTCCAAAAGGGACAGGGCCGCGGCGGCTGCCTTGAGCCCGGACACAAAAAGCGGAATGAGCAGGCACGCCCAGAAAGGCACCCCGGACAGAAGGCCGAAAATCAGCCCGAAGAGCAGAAAGCCCGTCAAAACCTTCATCATGGCGTAGCCGTAGTTCACAAGGGTATATTTCTTCGCGTCCATGCGCATGAGTATCATGGCATAATACTTATCCCGTGTGGGGTTGAACATATAGGTATTGTCCACAGCGCCAGTTATGGTGAGGAAAAGCAGTATATGGAGGAAAAGCGCGCCCTTGTTTTCCAAATCGTAGATCCGGGTGGCTCCGAAAAGCATCAAGGCAAAATAGATGAGTTTCCCGCCGAAGGCGGAGATCACTTCCCACAGCATTGAGAGCACATTCGCAAAAACCTTGAGGCCCTCCACCTGATAGACGGAATCCGGCAGGAGCTTCCTGATTATCGGTATCTGCTTTATGGAATAGAGTATCCCGTTGACGCGGTAGGCATTTTTAAGCGCAAAGGATATTTCAAGGGTCTTTGTCATGGGTTCTCCTCCCGAAGGGCGGCTATGATCTTCTCCTTGAACTCCTGACTGCCGAGGTTTTCCTTATCCACGGTCTCAAGCTCGCCGTGGTTTAAAAGCACAATTTCATCGCAAAGGTCCAGCGCAAGGTCCAGTATATGGGTGGAAAAAATGGTGACCCTGCCGCTTTTTATGGAGCGCAGGAGCTCCTTCATCTCCTCCGCCACCACTACGTCGAGGGAAGTCAGGGGCTCGTCGAGCAAAAGCACGTTGGGCTTCGCAATGATATTTATGAGCATCTGCATTTTGTTTTTCATGCCGTGGGAGTAATCCTTGAGAAGCTTGTCCCGGTCCTCCTTGGCGATGCTCACATAGTCGAAATATTCGTCCAAAGGACGCGGATTTTCAATGTTTTTTCCGTTTATATCGAGAAAAAATTTCAAAAATTCCCTGCCGGTGAGAAATTCGGGGACGGTGGGAGTGGAAAGGACGTAGCCAACATCCTCGGGCAGGACTTCCCGCCTTGCTCCCTCCTCCGCTATATAAAAACTGCCGCTTTCAAATTTTATATCCCGGTTTATGCAGTTGAAAAGGGTGGTTTTGCCCGCGCCGTTGCGCCCCAAAAGGCCGTAGATCTTCCCGCTTTCAAAGGAAAAATCTACGTCTTTCAGCACCTCTTTTTCCCCGAATTTTTTTGAAAGATGCTCAATTATAAATTCCATTTTGTCACTCCTCTGTTTTCAGTTCAACCAAAACTATTTCCGGGCGGTTGTTGAATCGGAAAGGGAAAAGGCTGTTCCCAAGGCCCCGGCTCACCGCCATATAAGAGCCGTTTTCAAAATAAAGCCCCGCGTCATATTTCGGGAAAAGCCCCTGCCCCGGGGCGAAAAGCCCGCCAACGAATGGCAGGCGTATCTGCCCGCCGTGAGCATGGCAGGAAAAAGTGAGGCCAGCGCCGCTTTCGGCATAGAGTTCAAAATATTCCGGCCGGTGGGAAAGCAGGACAGTAAAGCTCTCCTCACCATTCAAAAGCCTATCCAGCTCTTTTGAAATCCATTCTTTCCCGGAGGCAGGGTCGCTTTCCGGGGCATAAAAGGACGGGTCCGAAAGCCCCGCAACGCAGATCTGCTCCCCGCCTCTTTCAATATACAGCTTCTCATTTTTGAGCACAGTCACCCCCGCGCCGACGAGGCCGGATTCCAGCTCCGTCCATTCCTCTATGCGGGCCTCGTGGTTGCCCGTTACATAGTAGCACGGGGCGATGTTTTGCGCCTTTGCCGCAAAGGACAAGGCAGTGTCAATGTCAGTGCGGCGGGAATCCACAATGTCGCCGGTTATAACTATAATATCCGGCTCCGCCCCTTTGAGTAGCTCTATGAGCTTCCCGCTTCCTTCACCGAACTCTGCGTTATGCAGATCTGAAATCTGCGCTATGCGAAAACCGGAAAAGCTCTCCGGCAGTTTTCCGCTCGAAACTGCAAATTCGTTCACCTCGACAGCCTTGTTGCCCCAAGCTGTCCATACGGCCAGCGCCGCAAAAAGCAAAAGGACGCAGAGAAGCAGCCTCCTTCCTTTTTTCCCGAGGTTTTTCACTTCCCGCGCCCCCTTATCCAATTTATATCATTATATCAGTCGCAGACGTACATGCCGAAAAGAGCCAGCCTGCCCTTTTCACAGCAGTATTCCATGCCGCAGTCCTCCGCAAGCTGCTTTACATATACGCAGAAAGCGGACATGCAGGAATACTGCAGATCCGGAAAGCTGCAGGGCTTTCCCTCGGTGATGGCGCAGGGACTGCAGAGCGCGCAGCCGCTGGAGCCGATGACGAAACCGTCATGCCCCTCAGCTCTGAGCTTTTTCATAAGGCGGAGAGCTGAGGCGTTATGTACGGCTTTGGCCGCCTTGACGGCTTTGCTGTCTGCGGGGTCCACGTCGCAGATGCTCTGGAGCACCAGGGCGTGTTTATGGGCCCTCACCCTCGCCTCCATCTCCGCGGGTGTTCCGCAGTCCGGCGGGCAGGAGTAGTTCGCCCCGTATTTCCCGCAGAGATTTTCCGCGCAGTAGGGGCGAAAAGCCTCATTAAAAACAATTTTTTCGGTATCAATAACGGCGGCGTTGGAAAAGCCCTCCTCAAGGGCTGCTGCCGCAAGCTGTTCGTTGTTCATTTTATAAATCACCTTTCTGAATGGCGCCGCTTCGGGTCGGCATTTTTCGTCTTTATTATATCGCTCACCGCGGAAAAAGTCCACATTTATGACAAAACAGCCACTCCACTTCAAGCGCGAAAAGTTAATAACAATCTATATTATTATATTTTTAATTATACAATTCTTTCGACTTCAAATTATAGGGTTTGCGAAAAAGCGCATTATTCCGCGCTTTTTCGCGCATCGAGCTCCTGCTTCAAAACAAAGCTCAGAAGAGCTTCCTTCTCATTCGGCAGTTCCTCGTTCATAACCTTGTCGAGAAGGATTCTGAGCGCTGTTCCAAGCTCCCTGCCCGGGGCAAAGCCCGCGGCTATGAGGTCATTGCCATTGACCGCGAGATTTTTAAGCGAGAAGCACTGCTCCTCTTCAATGATTTCTTCCGCCATGCTCTCAATTGCGGAAAAATACTCCTCGTCCACAGGGCGCTCCGGGTCACAGGCCGCGGCGTCCGCCCGCTTCAGCAGCAACAGCTCGGAGAAAAGCTCCGGAGTAAATTTGTTTAGTGCGCGGCGCACCGATTTTTTGTTCGGCTCGATCTGCGCCCCGTGGTATTTCACAAGGCTCACCACCTCTTTTTTCATAGCGGAGTCGAGGCGGAGGCGCTCCGCTGCTGTTTCCGCCATGGCGGCGCTGATCTCAGCGTGGCCGTAAAAATGCCCTGTACCGTTTTCGTCCACTGTAAAGCAGTTTGGCTTGCCAGCGTCATGCAGCAGCGCCGCCAAGCGCAGAGCCGCCCTTGGCGGCACATTTTCCACCGCGGCGGCGCTGTGCTCCAAAACGTCGTAAACGTGATGGGGATTCCTCTGCTCAAATCCTTTCATCGGCAGAAGTTGGGGCAGGATCACGCCCAAAATTTCCGTATATTTTAACAGCACCCTGCGGGCGTTCTGCCCGCAAAGGAGCTTCAAAAGCTCCGATGAAATGCGCTCCGGGCTCACGTTTTTCAAAAGCTCCCGGCACTCAAAGAGCGCCCTTTCCGTCTCCGGCTCGATCTCAAATCCCAGCACCGAAGTAAAGCGCAGGGCGCGCATTATTCTCAGGGCGTCCTCCCGGAAACGCTTTGTCGGGTCTCCTACGGCATGGATAATGCCCGCCTCTGCATCGGACTTCCCTCCGAATGGGTCCACAATGCCTTCGCTTTCGTTATAGGCCATGGCGTTCATGGTGAAATCCCTGCGGGCAAGGTCCTCCTCTATGCTTTTCGTGAAGCTGACCCGCTCCGGACGGCGGCTGTCCCGGTAGTCGCCGTCCACCCGGAAAGTGGTTATTTCAAGCGGGGTCTTGCCAATGATAACCGTCACAGTTCCGTGCTTTTTTCCGGTTTCAATTATTTTCTCACCGGCAAAAACGCTCTCCGTCTCCTCCGGCAGGGCGGACGAAGCAATGTCCCAATCCGTCGGCATCTTTCCGAGGATTTCGTCCCTCACACAGCCGCCCACCGCATAGGCTTTATAGCCCGCAGTTTCAAGCCTTTCCATGGCGTATCTGACTTCCTTCGGAAGCTCCACCAATCTCGCCCCCTTTAAAACTGTTTTTTATCCAAATTATTTTACGTTTCGTTATTTTCTTCTTTGTTATTACTTTTTGTATAGGAAGCTGTGATTTTTTCAAGCTCCTCGTCGGTTTTTGCCTTTTTCCCCGTTATATCACGATAGGCTTCCTCTATCCCATTTTTGACCGCCCATTTCACCACAAAATAAAGAGCTATAAGAATTATTATGGCGGTGCCGCCGCTTATGCCGAGTTCCTCCCACATAGTATCATTCCTCCCCGTCCTCAAATTTTTCCTCCACCTTTTTGAACTTTTTCGCGGACAGAGCAAGCAGAATATAAGCGGCAAAAAATCCTGTGGCGGCGGAACCGCTACTGAGCAAAAGCGTGGTTTTCAGTTCCATTTCCCGCAAAAGCGCCACGGCAAGCACGAATACGCCCACAATCGCGGCGCAGATTATGCTCGTTATAATATTTGTTTTCCGGCTGGGTTTGAATCCCCGGCTCCATATGCCCCGTCTCAGGCAGCCGACGACTCCATATATGCTGAGAAGCATCAGCAGCAGCCATTCGCCAAGGAAACTGGGAATATTTTTCAGCACCCCTCCGGTCTCCAGCGCGGCTTGAATTAAAAGCAGTACAAAAATCCCGCCGTAGGCAAGCCAGCAGAGATTGTGCTCGAGCTCGAGCAGTTCCCTTTCCTGCCTTTCGTCAAGAACGGTTTTAGTTTTCATCGTTTTCATCCTCCCAGAAAAGTTCGTCAAGGCTCCTGTCGAGGACACGGCAGATAGCCCTGCAGAGTTTTATCGTTGGGTTATATTCTCCCTTTTCAATGGCGTTTATGGTCTGGCGTGAAACACCCACAGCCTCCGCCAAATCCTTCTGCGTCATGTCCCGCTCTGTCCGGGCGACCTTTATTGCGATATTCTTGCCCATGCAATCACCTCTGAAAAATAAAGTATCACGAATTTTACTAAATGTCAAGTATATTTTACTTTATTAGCAAAAAATATGGGCGATGAACCGCCCATAAAATTATTTTTCTTCCTTTTTAAGTATTTTGAATTCCCAGATGAGCACCGCTGCCAGGACTGCCGCAGCCAGAAGCGCCGCAAGGAAGATGTTTTCATTCGGTATGAAGGATGTGGTGCCGTCATCGTTCATCACTGTCTCTGCATTTTTGAGCACCGCCGCTCCGATAGCAGGTCCTATGATGCCCGGAATGAGCACCTGGCCCACAATGCGAAGCCCCTGGAACATTCCGGCCTTGCCCTTCGGCGTATAGTCCCTGAGCATCGCGCCGAAAACAGCCATTCCCGTGAGGTAGCCGCACATCATCAGAAGGGAGCCGACGAAAACAAAACCGGTACTCCTAAAGAAATACAGCACCAGATACCCGGAGCAGAGCATGGCAAGGGATGGGACAACGGATTTTGCAAAGCCGGCCCTGTCGTACAACCTTCCGTAAACCGCCGTGACAACAGCCGCAAGGACGATAGCCGGGGCCATTATGAGCACGTAGTTGTCCATGCCGAGGGAGACGTTGTAGTAAAGTATCAGGTATGGCATGAAAATCTGTATGGAGATCCCGAAAACTGCAAAGGCCATCAGGGTGACGTAGAGCACCGGGTTTTCTTTCACAACGGATGGGCGGAAACCGTAGAAAATATTCCCGAAATAATTCTGATTTTCCGGGCGCTTCACGGCGCTCTCCTTTATCAGGAAAATTCCGAGTATTCCTATGACGAACACCACGGCGCCGATAATAAGGAAAATGGCCGTCCAGCTTTCAGCCCTGTCAAGGTCGAAAGCCATAAATCCACCGAAAACCACCAGAATCGCCAAAAGGGGCATCATGGCGTTGACGCCCTCAGCGGCGCCGCGGCCGGCTTCATCGGTGGAATCAGTCAGCCAGGCATTGAAGCAGGCGTCGTTGGCCGAGGAGCCAAAAAAGGTCATGACGCAGTCCATAATTATGACAAGGGAGACGCCCACGGAGGCGGATGAAACCGCTGCAGGGAACAGGGCGTCAATGACGTCCGTCCGGATAAGGGCAAAGCTCGCTATGGAGATGCCCCAGATTATGTATCCGCCGCAGATGAAGATTTTCCGCTTTCCTATTTTATCGGACAGGGCGCCAATGAAAATTGTGGTCAGAGTCGCCGCCACGGCGGAGGCTCCCACCATTGCCGAAATGGCGGCGGCGCTGGCATTGAACATTTTATAGACAAACACGTTGAAATACATGTTTTCGACCACCCAGGCCACCTGGCCCGCGAGGCTGAAAATCACAAGCGCCGGCCAAAAGCCCTTTGGATATTTACGTTTTTCCAATTCTGTCACCATCTTTCCTCTCCGGTCCGCCCCCAAGGGGCGGGAGCCGTTATAAATATAGTATACAGACACGCTGTGATGATTTCAAGCGGATATGCCGTTAAAATTCTTTCATAAAACAAAGCGTATTTTTTGGTGGCGCAGACAAGGCATTTGTGATATAATTACCGGGTAACAAAAAATTTAAAGCGAGGACGTTATGAACCAGAAAGAACTTAACGAAATCCGCCGCCGGCTGGCGTTCGATAAAAACTGCATAAACAAAATCTACGGCTGCTTTGTGAGCAGCACAAAGGAGGTCATCTCCTACCTTGAGGAGCCCCTCTCCGTCATGCCACAGACGGAGGCAGAGCGCTACCTCGGGCTTTTCAAAAAAGCCCTGTCCGGCGGCCTCGGCCGCAACCTCGTGGACATAGAATTTTCCACTCAGCAGGTGGCGGACAGCGAGGAACACAGCCTCCTGATGGGGCTTCGCGCCAATATCGACGACAGAGAGCTGAGGGAGAGTTTTTATCAAAAGGTAATTGACTCCGTTTCCTTCGGTGACAGCAACTACGTGATTCTTCTTGCGGCGGACGTTTACGACGTGCCGTTCAAAGGTACCGACGGCCTCGGCGTTGAGGACGCCTCGGACACCATGTTCTCCTATTTCATCTGCTCCATATGCCCTGTGAACGAGAGCAAGACGGAGCTTGGGTACGTGGTGGGCGAAAACGCTTTTCACAACTGCACCTTCCCCCAGACTGTGTCCGCCCCGGAGCTGGGCTTCATGTTCCCCGCCTTTGACGACCGGGCGGCAAATATCTATAACGCCCTCATGTATACCAAGGACGCAGGGGAAGCGCATCAGGAATTTGTGGATGCCCTTTTCCATATCGAGCCGCCCATGCCCGCGGAGGAGCAGAAGGAGGCTTTCCAGAGCGTTCTGGCGGAATCCCTCGAGGAGGACTGCTGTTTCGATGTGCTCCAGTCCGTCCATGAGCAGATACGGGAGCGCCTTGAACAGCACAAGGAGAGCCGGGACCCCGCTCCTTTGGAGTTCAGCCAGAGGGAAGTGGGCGAAATGCTCGAGAGCAGCGGCGTAGCCAAAGAGCGCGTCGAGGCTTTCAAGGAGAGATGCACCGAGCATTTCGGGAGCGAAAAATCCCTCAACCCGAAGAACATCATAGACAGCAAAAAGTTTGAGCTTGTGACGCCGAACGTCAAAATCACCGTCGCGCCGGAGGCCAGCTACATGGTGGAGACGAAAATCATAAACGGGCGCAAATACATACTCATTCCGGCGGACGAGGGCGTCATGATAAACGGCGTCAACGTGCGCATCACCGAGGACTGAGCGCCATGAAGCTTTTCGCGCCGGACTATTACGGAAGCTTTTGCTGCCTTGCGGGCGCCTGCCGCCACACCTGCTGCGCCGGGTGGGAGATAGACATTGACGACGAAAGCCTCGAATACTACAAAAACGTTCCCGGCCCTTTTGGGAAGCGCCTTGCGGAGAATATCTCCGGGGAGGGCGGCTGCGCCCATTTTGCGCTTTCGGCGGACGAACGCTGTCCCTTCCTTAATGAGCAGGGGCTTTGCGACATAATCCTTGCTCTGGGCCCGGAGAGCCTCTGCCAAATCTGCGACGACCACCCACGCTTTCGGAATTTCTATTCTGGCAGGATCGAAATCGGCCTCGGCCTCTGCTGCGAGGCAGCGGCAGAGCTTATCCTCGGGCGCGGTGAGCCTTTCCGCCTCGAGGTAATTTCGGATTGCGGCGAGGCGGAGGAGCTTCTTCCGGAGGAAAGCGGGTTTTTTGAACTTCGTGAGAAGGTTTTCCGGGCGGCTCAGGACCGCCGCAGGCCCGTTTTAAGCAGGGCTGAAGATATTCTCGCCCTTTGCGGCGCAAGGCTGCCGGAAAAGAGCCCTGCCCAGTGGGCGGATATATATTTTTCGCTTGAGAGAATGGACCCGGAGTGGGATAAATATCTTTCGGTGCTCAAGACTTGCGGCGGTGTGAGCATGGAAAATTTTGAGCACGGTGAGCTTGAAATTCCCTTTGAACAGCTGCTCACATATTTTATATTCCGTCATCTTTCGCCGGAATCTACCGCCGAGACGGGCGCTTTCGCGGTACTTAGTTTTTATATTGTCCGCAGGATCTTCTGCGCACTTTGGGCTCAGAATGGGAAAAGCCCCGGTTTTGGCGGACTTTGCGAGATCGCAAGGCTCTATTCCTCGGAGATCGAGTATTCTGACGAAAATATCGGAAAAATCATCGAAATTATAGGCTGATATGAAAAGGCCGCCCTTTTTGCAAATGGCAGCTTTTTTCCGTTGCGGGCTCTGCCCGCTCAAAGCGCCTTGAGCGCGGGCAAAACCAGATTTATAATATTCCGGTCAAAGTCATAGCTGACACGATTTCATCTGCGCCCGGCTCCTCTTTATCCGTTTCCTCTTGCAATTTAGAGCCGCATACAGGGCACAGGTTTTCTTCCGTATCAAATTCCTTGCCGCATCTATTGCAGCGTTTCATAGTTTCTTGCCTCCGTAAACTCCGCTCTGGCTTATGTCCTATTTTTTCTGTTATAAAATTTTACAGAAAGAAAAACGGAAAGGACGCTGAGCAAAACCGCCAGAAGCGCCGCCGCGCCCACTACCGCCGGAAACGGAATACTTATCCCCGCGGCGCTCTCGGCAAGTTCCTCGCTTGCCTGGAAAGAAAACACCACCGCGGCGATGTTGAACAGCATGAACCATATTCTCCCCTTTTCAACCCCAAAAAGGAACATCAGCGGGAGATTTATGGCCTGCAGTATCATTGCTATTGCGATATAGAGAGCCTGCATGAGCAGTACTTCAGCAAAGGGTTCTCCTCCCATGACAACGCCGAAAAAGAACTGTGAAACAAAGCATAGCGCTCCCATTATCAGGGCGGCCGCTCCTCCGAGCAGATATTTGCAGAAAACCGTATCAAAAAACGAGTACGGCATCATTTTCGCGAGAACGTTCCATTTGCACTGCTCGTCATAGGCCATTGCCGTCATCGAAAGCATGGAGGCATAGAGAACTATATACGGAACCACCTCTCCTGAAGTTACGAGCGCCATGATAATACCCATGACGAGGAAAATTTTTATCTGGGGCGTGACCATGTAAAAATCCTTCGTAAAAAGCCCTTTCATCTTTTTCCCTCCTTTGCCAGGAAAAGAATAATGTCCTCAAGGGTGGTGTGCTCAAAGCTGAAAGTTTCGGGAACCCTGCTGCGCTCCACCAGCGCCTCCGCTCCATAGGGCGTCTCCTTTACCCCGTGTATCGCCTCCTGCGGAAGGTCCGCAAGCCCGGATTTTGGCAGCTTTATTACAGCGTAATCTGAGAGGATTTTGTCCTTCTCGTCGCAGAGCACAAGCCTGCCCTTATGGATAAACGCAAAATAGTCGCATATTTTTTCCATATCGCTGACTATGTGTGAGGACAGGAGTACCGAATGGTGCTCATCCCGGGTGAACTCCTCGAAAATATCGAGTATTTCGTCCCTGACCACCGGGTCAAGGCCGCCGGTGGCCTCGTCGAGCACCAGCAGCTTCGGGTCATGGGAAAGAGCCACGGCAATGGCGAGCTTCATCTTCATTCCGCGGGAAAAATCCTTGAATTTTTTCTCTTTCGGCAGGGAAAAACGTTCGATATAATCCCAAAAAGCCGCGTCGCTCCAGTTTCTGTATGTATTGCGCATGACGGTGCAGACCTTTTTAGCGGTCAGCACGTCCGGGAAATAGGCTTCGTCGAGAACTACGCCTATATCGTTTTTTAAATCCGTAAATTCCTTCGCACGGTTATCCACTCCGAGTACGGTGACGCTTCCGCGATCGCGCTCAATTGCGTTCATAATGAGCTTTATGGTGGTGGATTTGCCCGCGCCGTTCTCGCCTGCAAGGCCGAGAATACTGCCCTCGGGCAGCACAAGGTTTATATCCCGCAGCTCAAAGTCACCGTAGGATTTGCAAAGCCCTGATATTTCAATGGCGTTCATTCTTCCGTTCACTCCTTTGAGATGAGGTCGTACATTTCAAAGACCTCCTCCTTTGATATTCCTATGGGCTTTCCGAGTTCGATTATCTTTCTTATGGAGTCCTCTATCTGACGTAGGTTCTGCTCCCTGATAAACTCCAGATTTTTCTGCGCAACGAAACAACCCTTGCCTGCTACGGTGTTGATAAAACCTTCCTTTTCAAGCTCGTCATAGGCTCGCTTGGTGGTTATCACACTGATACGGAGATCCTTGGCAAGGCTGCGTATCGAAGGCAGAGCGTCCCCTTCGGAAAGCTCGCCGGAAACTATTGCGTTTTTGATTTGCGCGGTGACCTGCTCGTAGATCGGACGAGGGTCCGCGTTGCTGATGATTATGTCCACGTGGTGCCTCCGAACTGTATATAAACAGTATATACAGAATACACCCAACAGTATGTATTTGTCAATAGCCTTTTTCGGATTTAAGTATAAAAATGCGGGAAAAACATAAAATTACTGTTGACAGAAGCCGGGTTTTTATGATATATTTAAAGTCAGCCGTGGAGAGGTGTCCGAGCGGTTTAAGGAGCTGGTCTTGAAAACCAGTGACTCGAAAGAGCCATGGGTTCGAATCCCATCCTCTCCGCCACCTTTCTTAAAGTCAAGCGCAAACGGCAATAGGGCGCGCTGAAGTCACCGCAGTTCTTCAAAAGCCCTCATAAAAAAGTTAATATGTTCTTTACGAACGCTACCATATGGAGAAGTACTCAAGTGGTGACGAGGCGCCCCTGCTAAGGGCGTAGGCCGTGTTAAAAGCGACGCGAGGGTTCGAGTCCCTCCTTCTCCGCCAAAAGTCCACCGCAATTTTGAAAAAATTGCGGTGGACTTTTTCGTATTGGAGGACTGATATATAATGGACGAATTAAAAACGGCCATTGAAACAATGACACATCGCATAGCCGGAACCCTTGAACAGTGTTCACCATCCGTTTATCTATATGGTTTCGCTGCGCTGAATGATTTCAAATTCGGCTGGAGTGATATTGATATTCTTGTGCTGACAGAGCGGGAAATATCCGAAACGCAGGCCCTGCGGCTTGTGGCTCTCCGTCAGGAAATGCTCAAAGAGGAACCGGAAAACAGATATTACCGTCTGTTTGAAGGCGGTATGCTTACATTAAGCTCGTTCCTTTCCGGCAACGCGGGCAGAGTTATATACTGGGGAACTAGCGGCGAGCGTATTGCGGCTCAGTATGCCTTCGACGCTTTTTGTATGAGCGAGCTGCTTGACAGCGGCGTTCTTCTCTATGGGAAAGATATCCGGGACAGCTTTTCCCACCCTGATTTTGATGCGCTGAGGGATAATGTAAAGCGGCACTATGGGACCATCCGCAAATATGCCGGAACAACCGGACGTAGTTTCTATACTTATGGCTGGCTTTTGGACATTTCGAGATGTATCTATACGCTACGCACCGGAAAAATCATCGCAAAAACCGCCGCCGGCGAATGGGCGCTTAAAGAGAAGCTCTGCCCGTGTGAACATGTGCTCGCCAAAGCAGTGGAGATCAGATCGGCGCCGGACAAATATAAAAATGATACTGACGTTCTCGATTATGCTGAAACAATCAGTGAAGACATACAAAGATATGCGGATGTATTGGAAAGGGAACTAAAAAACGCGTTTTGAGAATCACATCAGCTTCAGCTTTCTGTTTAAATTAAGGTTGATCACCAAAAAAGCACACCGGAAGGTGTGCTTTTTGATTCATACTCTGCTGTACTTCCGGAAAATCAGCTTGATTTCATGCGGTATAAATATTATACTAAACATTGTAAAATATAAACCTCAGGGGATGATGCAGCTTGCAGGAATATATCCACAAAGTGCAATACTATGAGACGGATAAAATGGGCATTACGCACCACTCAAACTATATAAGGTGGATGGAGGAGGCAAGAGTTGACTTTCTCGACCAAATCGGTTACGGCTACGCAAGGCTGGAGCAGGAGGGAATCATCTCCCCTGTCATAGGAGTGGAGTGCCAATATAAGCACCCAACTGTCTTTGACGACAGAGTGAGCATAAAGGTCGGGGTGGAGGAGTTCAGAGGCGTCAAGCTCGTCATAAGCTACACCATGACAAACCTCGCAACTGGTGAGCCGGTGCTCACGGGCAAAACCCTTCACTGTTTCACAAACAGGGAAGGCAGACCCATTATACTGAAAAAGCAATTCCCGGATTTTGACCGCGTGCTCAAGGAGCTGGCGGAGGCCGGAAAACCGCAATAAGCAGCTTTATACGGAGCGCCTGTGTTAACCGGCGCTGCACCGATGAGCACCGCCACCGAATTTATTCGCGGGAACTGCGAATATCCGGGCAAATGGTACGGCAAGACAGAGCGGAAATTATATCCTCTGCGATTTAATTATTACCGTCACCCGTGCCCATTCTGCAGAGCACCTCGTTTTCTTTCACGCGGTCTCATTGATTGAAACGAAAACGGAAAAATCACCTCTGCTGGCGAATATTTGGGCGGCAGTGGCCCCGCTCGCCAGCGGAGGCTTGACAAACACATAAGCAATTAACTGAAGGAGGCTTTGCCATGCTTGAAATTAAAACTCCCGCACCGGATTTCGCCCTTTCCGACAAGGACGGAAGCACCGTCCGCCTGTCGGACTTCCGGGGCAAAAAAGTGATTCTCTATTTTTACCCGAAGGACAACACCCCGGGCTGTACCCGCCAGGCCTGCGCTTTCGCCGGCTCTTATGAGGAATTCAAAAAGCTCGACGCAGTCGTCATCGGCATCAGCAAGGATTCCGCCGAATCCCACCGCAAATTCGCAGAAAAATATGGTCTTCCGTTCATCCTCCTCTCCGACCCGGAGCACAAGGTCATCGAGGAATACGGCGTCTGGCAGGAGAAAAAGCTCTACGGCAAGGTGAGCATGGGCGTCGTGCGCTCCACCTATATAATCGACGAAAACGGCCTTATTGAAAAGGTCATGCCGAAGGTGAAGCCCGACACCAACGCCGCTGAAATACTTGAATATCTTAAAAAATCATGACCACCGGCTGAGCCGGTGGTATGCACCAGCCCTTCAAGGGCATGA
>JBJEQR010000017.1:0-3589 GCA_051881855.1 Oscillospiraceae bacterium | reverse complement strand
AGGGTGAGGTTTGACCCCACCGCCTTTCGCTTTGTATATGTACCCCCATCTCTTTGTTCTTGCGCAAAGAGACGGGGGTACGCCTCCAGAGAAAAGCGCTTCACCCCTACCGTTTGCTCCCGCAAACGCTCCCCCTGAGGGGGAGAAACTTTCGCCGGGAAAGGGCATCTTTCTAATCTCAACTGCTGTCGTTCAGGCCGACAGCAGATTTCAGTGTACCAAGGCGGCACGACCCTTTGCGCTCCGCGACCCACCCCCTGCCCCTCGTAGGGGGGAAAAAACATTTCGCACCCAGTCAGCAATGCGCTTCCGCGACGGAATCACGGCGTGTTTCCGTCAAAATCTGGGGCAGTAGTTGCACGCAAATTTCGCATTGCGGGCTTTATTAAAGCTACATAGTTCTCTCCAGCGGGGTGGGATTGTTAAGAGCGTAGCCTGCGAAACGCGCCCAGTGGGCGAAAAAGCGAGTAGGGTACGACGCAGCCGTCGGCTGGACGCGAGCGAACAGTGAAGCGGACAGACGCTGACGGCAAGAAAAAGCGCAGCGCCTCTCCCTTAACGCCCGGGGAGCATCCAAAGGAGGGGAGCGGCGAGCGCCCCTCCTTTGAGAAAAACCCCTGCGGTCCCGGGGGCCGCAAACCTTGAGCCGAGGCCCAATGTGGGGCCGCCTACCCCATATTTTCGCAGAAAGATATGTGGTACGCAATCCACCCGGAACGCCCCGGACGGCGTTCCCTACCGGAGTGGGTCACGATACACGCAACACGGTCGGACAATACCCTCCCCTACGCCCCTATGGTTTGCGGAGCGGTTATCCGGAGCGCGGGGCGGCGTTTTTTTGCATTTGCGGCGGATATGCGGGCGGAAATGTGGAAAACTTTTATCGGTGCTCAGCATGATGCTCATGCGTTTTTTTTGCGGGGAGCAAAAAAGTTTTCCACAATTTATGGCAGGGGACTTTTCTTTAATTATTTCTTTTCTGTCTTGAGTTCTGGGTTTTGAGTTTTGAGCCTTGAGTCTTGAGTTAGGGGCATGTTTGCTAAAACTAACCTCCCTGAAAGGGCTTGCATGCACGCTTTTTCAAAATGGCATGTGCTATTCTGTCATGCGCCGGCGCCCCAGCGGGCAGAGGCGCCCTTTTTGCCTGCGGCACGCTTCTTTTCGACTATGGCCTCGTATTTCACCCTGTCAAAGTCGTCGAACAGCTTCATGAAACCGAAGGCCACGGCCACGGCCGGGTCCGTGAGCTCCGGCTCAGGGCCGCCGCTGGAGTAGTCCAGAAAGGCGAACATCAGTTCGCCCATCTGCTCGTTGCTGAGATGCCTGAAATTGGCTATCATATCGTAATAAATCATCACGCCCCTGCGGGCGCTTTCTCCGTCCTTATTCATATTTTTTCCATCTCCTTTTTTGGCTTTATAATGCCATTTTAGAGATTTTCCGGATTCAGCGGCGGTGAACTTTCGGCGGGAGGGAAGAAATATCGCCATTAGATGTATTTTAATATATATTTAATAGAAAAATAATTGTATTTTTACAAAAAGCGTGGTAAAATACAAAATGGTATAATTTATTTCCCTCGGAGGTGCGAATTTTTTTGCCACAGGACAACATAAGGAATTTCTGCATTATTGCACATATTGACCACGGCAAGTCCACTTTGGCGGACAGGATACTGGAGAACACCCACGCCGTGGCGCCCCGCGAAATGGAGGAGCAGCTCCTCGACAACATGGACATTGAGCGGGAGCGGGGCATAACCATAAAGTCGAGGGCGGTGCGCCTGAACTACGCCGCCGACGACGGCAGGGAGTACGTTTTCAACCTCATTGACACCCCCGGACACGTGGACTTCAACTATGAGGTCTCCCGGAGCCTCGCGGCCTGCGAGGGGGCGGTGCTCATTGTGGACGCTTCACAGGGGGTCGAGGCCCAGACCCTCGCCAACACTTATCTCGCGGTGGACCACAACCTCGAGATAGTGCCGGTCATAAACAAGATAGACCTTCCCGCGGCGGACCCTGAAAGGGTAGCCCAGGAAATTGAGGATATAATAGGGATACCGGCTCTCGACGCGCCGAGAATTTCCGCAAAGACGGGCGAAAACGTCCACGCGGTGCTCGAGGCCATAGTGGCGGGGATACCCGCCCCCAAGGGCGATGAGCAGGCACCCCTCAAGGCACTCATTTTCGACTCGGTTTACGACAGCTACCGGGGCGTCATCGTCTACGTCCGCGTTATGGATGGGGCCGTCAGAGCAGGCGACCGCATAAAAATGATGGCCACCGGAGCGGAGTTCGACGTTGTGGAAGTGGGCTATATGGGCGCGAAGCACCTGGTGCCCTCCGAGAGCATCAGGGCCGGAGAGGTGGGCTACATCACCGCCTCCATCAAAACCGTGGCGGACACCGCCGTGGGCGACACCGTAACTCTGGCGGAGAATCCCGCCGCCGAGGCTCTGCCCGGCTACAAAAAGGTAAACCCCATGGTCTACGCCGGAATTTATCCCCTGGACGGCGCGAAATACCCGGATCTGCGGGACGCCCTTGAAAAACTGACGCTGAACGACGCCTCCCTGAGCTTTGAGCCGGAGACCTCCGCGGCGCTGGGCTTCGGCTTCCGCTGCGGGTTCCTGGGGCTTCTCCACATGGAGGTCATTCTGGAGAGGCTGGAAAGGGAGTACAACCTGGACCTCATCACCACGGCTCCCAGCGTCGTTTACAAGCTCTATCTGACGGACGGGAGGGTCATGGAGCTGGACAACCCCACGAACTACCCGGACCCGGCGACCATTGAGCGCACCGAGGAGCCCTACGTCATGGCGACGATTTTCACCCCGACCCAGTATATCGGCAGCATTATGGACTTATGCCAGCAGAGGCGCGGAATTTACCGCGACACTCATTATTTGGAGGCCGACCGGGCGGAGGTGCGCTATGAGCTGCCCCTCGGGGAGATCATTTACGACTTTTTCGACGCGCTGAAGAGCCGCACAAGGGGCTACGCCTCCTTTGACTACGAGCCCTGCGGCTACAAGCCCAGCAAGCTGGTGAAGCTGGACGTGCTCCTGAACGGCGACCCGGTGGACGCCCTGTCCATGATGGTCTTTGCGGACAACGCCTATCCGCGGGCAAGGAGAATGGTGGAGCGGCTGCGGGACAACATCTCCCGCCAGCTGTTCGAGGTGCCCATTCAGGCCGCCATCGGCGGCAAGATAATCGCCCGGGAGACGGTGAAGGCGCTCCGGAAGGACGTGCTGGCCAAGTGCTACGGCGGCGACATCACGAGAAAGAAAAAGCTCCTTGAAAAACAGAAGGAGGGCAAAAAGAAAATGCGCCGCATAGGCTCCGTGGAGCTGCCGAAGGAGGCGTTCATGGCGGTGCTCAAGCTGGACGACGACTGAGCACGGCGGCATTTTCGTGGGAACGCCGGGAGCGGCGCTCCGATTTTTCCTCATGACGAGGAACCCGGCACTCACCCGCAGGGACGGATATTATCCGCCCGCCTGAGAGCCTTCCCATTTGGGGAAGGCGGCGCCGTCAGGCGACGGATGAGGAAGCCTTCCCCTTTGGGGAAGGTGGCTTTGCCG
>JBJEQR010000016.1:0-3654 GCA_051881855.1 Oscillospiraceae bacterium | reverse complement strand
TCCCAAAAATTTCTGCGGCATGCGCCTTGAAATTTTTGACCGCGGCGCCGTACCCTGCTCGCTGTTTCGCCCACTGGGCGCGCTTCGCAGGCTACGCCCCTCAAGGGGGAGAAACTTTCGCCGTGAAAGGGCATATTTCTAATCTCAACTGCTGTCGTTCAGGCCGACAGCAGATTTCAGTGTACCAAGACGTCACGACCTTTTGCGCTCCGCGTAAAGCTTCCGCCGAGTCAGCAATGTGCTTCCGCGACGGAATCACGGCGTGTTTCCGTCCAAATCTGGGGCAATAAGTTCTGTGCAAATTTCGCATTGCGGGCTTTATTAAAGTTATATAGCTTTCTCCAGCGGGGTGGGATTGTTAAGGGAGGTAGCGCAGCGCCTCTCCCTTAACGCCTGGAGAGAATACAAAGGAGGGGGCGGCGAGCGCCCCTCCTTTGAGAAAAAGCCCCCGCGGCCCCGAGGGCCGCAAACCCTGAGCCGAGGCCCAGGGTGGGGCCGCCTCACCCTCATTTCCGCAGAAAGAGATGGGGGCACCTATTCCGCGGAGCGCCCCGCCCGGCGTTCCACGCCGCAATAAGGCGCAATGCCATCAGCCGCGCGTCAAACGTCCGCCCGCTTGGTGCGCTTGGCGCGCTCCGCGCTAAGGACCCATCCAATGGGAATTCTGAGGCCCTCCGCCGCCTCAAAATTCCCCCAAAGCTCCGCTTTCACTCCCAGCATCTTGAAATTTTTTACATCCCCTTTTTCCGCCCCGCAAAGCCATTTTCTCACACTTGACCATTCAGCAGACATGAACTTTTGAAAAATCAAAAAAATTTTTTAAAAACCATTGACAGGAGGGGAGGCCCCCGCGCTCCCCGCCTTAAAATAAAAATTCCCCCGGAGGTTCCCGAAATGTCCACAGCAGAATTTGAACTCATTGAAACACTTCTCTCGAAAAACGCCACTATTTCTACGGCGGAGAGCTGCACCGGCGGCATGGTCGCCGCCCGGCTGACCTCCGTCTCCGGCGCCTCCGGCGCTTTTGGGTACGGCGCAGTCACCTACTGCAACGAGGCAAAGCACGCCGTGCTCGGCGTTTCCGCCGCCACCCTCGGTGAGCACGGCGCCGTCTCCGCCGAGACCGCCCGGGAAATGGCCGATGGCGTGCGCAAAACCATGGGCGCGGATATAGGCGTTTCCGTCACCGGCAACGCCGGCCCGGGCGCCTCGGAAAATAAGCCCGTGGGGCTCGTATTCGTGGGCGTTTCGAGCGACGCCTATTCGGCGGTGCTCGAAAATCATTTCGAGGGGGACCGCCTTGCGGTCCGGGAACAGGCGGCGGACGCCGCCCTTGAGCTGGCCCTTTCCGCAGCAAAAAAATTAGGAGAAAAAATATGATAAACTGTGTGCTTTTTGACCTTGACGGCACCCTCGGGGACCCCTACGAGGGCATTACAACCTGCATAAAATATGCCCTCGGGAGCGTGGGTCTCCTGGAGGAGGACCCGGTGAAGCTCCGCAGCTATATCGGCCCGCCCCTGCGGGACACCTTCGCCCTCTACGGCTTCGGGCCGGAGAAATGCGAGGAGCTGGTGGCGAAATACCGGGAGCTCTACCTCGCCGAGGGGATACATAAAAACGTCGCCTACGACGGAATGGAGGATATGCTCAAAGCCCTGAAGGAGCAGGGCTGCCGGGTGGGGCTTGCCTCCTGCAAGCCCGAGGGCGCCTGCAGAATTATCCTCGGCGAGTACGGCGTGCTCAAATATTTCGACACCGTCACCGGCGCGACGGAGGACAAGACCCTCGACCGTAAACCGGAGATAATTGCCGAGGCTCTGCGCCGTCTGGGCATTTCCGGCCCGGACCTTGAGCACGTGCTCATGGTGGGGGACAGGGACATGGATATAATCGGTGCTCATGAAAACGGCGTCCGGGCCGTGGGCGCTGCCTATGGCTACGCCGCCCCGGGCGAGCTTGCCGCCGCCGGCGCCGATTACCTGGCAAACTGCCCCATGGACGTCGCCGAAATCGCCGCAAGGGCCTGAAAAAAGCCTTTTTTTGACGAATTTCAAAAATACTATTGGAACTTTTGGTAAATTGTGATATACTATATTCTATATGTGAATAACTAACCTCGTGTTGGGAGGAAAGACATCTTGAAAAAACTTATCGTGCTGGTGCTCTGCCTGGCGTTTCTCCTTTGCGGCTGCGACCAAAAAGCAGAGCCATTCTATGAGAGCACCAATGAACTCATAACCCTCACGCCCACATACAGCTACTATTTCAGCGACGAGCCCTATATGCTCTGTTCCTGGAACAACGGCACCGACGGATACATCCGCTTCGACGACGTTTTCGAGCTCCAGCGTCTGGGCTCCGGCGGCGAATGGTACGTGGTCAAGGAGCTGGGCGAGGCCGAGTTCAACACCAGCTACTGCCACGGCATAGAGGCCCACACCGAGAGCCTCGCCCGGTACGACATAGAGCTGTTCGCCAAATCCCTGGACAACGGCACCACCTACCGCATTTCCACCTACTGCTATGACGAGGACGGAAATTACTATCAGGTCTACGCCGAGTTTGTCTGCGACGACGACCTTGCGGAGCAGGAGCTGAAGGAGCTTTCCAACGCCGCCCTCGAGGGCCTGCCCGAGGAATAATTCTATATTGTAAAAAACAGAACTGAAAGCGCCGCCTAAGCGGCGCTTTTTTTTTAAACTTCACCGCTGCTGAATCCGAATAATCTCTAAAATGGCGTTATAAAGCCAAAAAAGGAGATGGAAAAAATATGAATAAGGACGGAGAAAGCGCCCGCAGGGGCGTGATGATTTATTACGATATGATAGCCAATTTCAGGCATCTCAGCAACGAGCAGATGGGCGAACTGATGTTCGCCTTTCTGGACTACTCCAGCGGCGGCCCTGAGCCGGAGCTCACGGACCCGGCCGTGGCCGTGGCCTTCGGTTTCATGAAGCTGTTCGACGACTTTGACAGGGTGAAATACGAGGCCATAGTCGAAAAGAAGCGTGCCGCAGGCAAAAAGGGCGCCTCTGCCCGCTGGGGCGCCGGCGCATGACAGAATAGCACATGCCATTTTGAAAAAGCGTGCATGCAAGCCCTTTCAGGGAGGTTAGTTTTAGCAAACATGCCCCTAACTCAAGACTCAAGGCTCAAAACTCAAAACCCAGAACTCAAGACAGAAAAGAAATAATTAAAGAAAAGTCCCCTGCCATAAATTGTGGAAAACTTTTTTGCTCCCCGCAAAAAACCGCATGAGCATCATGCTGAGCACCGATAAAAGTTTTCCACATTTCCGCCCGTATATCCGCCGTAAATGCAAAAAAACGCCGCCCCGCGCTCCGGATAACCGCACCGCAAACCGTAGGGGCGGGTATTGCCCGACCGTCTGCCCGCACGGCACGTTCTGCCGTAGGAAACGCCGTCCGGGGCGTTCCGAGGGATATGTACCCCCATCTCTTTCTGCGGAAAGAGACGGTGGTACCCGCCAGAGAAACTTGGGTCGCCCCCTGACGTTTGCTTCCGCAAACGGTGTCCCCCATCAGGGGGACGCTCTCAACAAAAGCGTGCTAAAAGAGTTCCATACGATACGAGAGAAACGGATATGGGGTGCAAAAGCGGACAGCGGCTCCCGCCGCACCGCACAGATTT